>JAHHIB010000118.1 GCA_019359075.1 Kalymmatonema hyalinum WJT4-NPBG1 | reverse complement strand
AATGCGGCGATTACACGACATCGCCGCTACTTGGAAATTGCTTGCTTCCAATTCCCAAAATTTCCTCTGCTGTTAACGATCGCCTACTGTAATCCTTCTCTTATACAAAAACTGTCCGTCAGGTCAAATTCACCCTTTTTGTCTATTCATAAAACCAAATCCCTATAACAGTTCTGGGATTGTTAAGAAAGATCCGGGTAATGCATAGCCGCTAGCGGGGAGGGGCGGTTTTGGCGCAAGACAAAATCGGGGTGGGGTTATGCGAAAGTTGTGCATAAAAGGTTTATAGCTTTGCAGTATAGGCGATCGCCTACAGCATACTTTTAGAGAAAGGGCGATCGCCTATCTGAGATCTTGCAAGAGTTGCAACAGTGAGTCGGCGAAGCCTGCAAACCCTCGTTACCAGGTTGAACCGTATTGTGTTATGCCGCGATCAACACGATTATTTCTATTGATGCTTCAAACTGTCCAATCTTCGATCAGTAGCCCTGCCACTTTACCAAAATCTTGATGATTACGGGTTAACAAAATCAATCCACGGAACAGCGCAATTGCCGCAATCCGGGCATCCATCTTTGCCAGTTGAATGCGTTGTGATTGTAATTGATTAAATGTCGTAGCTGCACCCGCATCAAACGAGACGAGGGGCAAGACTTTGAAATCACTGACGAGCCGCGCCATCATTTCATATCCTTTCACTACGTCATTCAGATTACGAGCGCGATTAATATAAGCGTGAGTGCCAAGCATCTGTTCATGGAACGTCACAGTTGATACAGCAAAATCTGACGGTGGGTAGTGAGCCATGCGCGTCGAAAGGTTAGTGTAATCTTGCCCTGTTTGTCGCTGAAGAATACTCAGATGATCTGTATCCAACAAATATCTCATACCTCGTCTTGCGCTTCGAGGAAAGACTCATCCCCTTGGCGAATCGCTCGTCCGTAAGCAAGTATCTCCTCAAAAGCAGGTTCATCCTTGAAAGATCCTGTAATTTGTTGCAGCCAATTCGTCGCCTGAGGAGTCGCAACTTGCTTCTGCAACTCAGCGATCGCTGCTTCTACTGCTGCAAGTCGCTCCTCTAAAGAAGTATTGCTTGCCATTTAAGTTTCCCATAATGAATCGTTTCTGTCTGAAGGATAACGAGTCACAGAGGGTTTGACAATCCTTTGAATCAATTGGTTTGCGCCCAAATGAGATTATGGTATTGCACTTCGAGCCAGTGTCCCCTGATGTAAAATTTGAAATGGTATGAGCATAAAAGGTTTATAGCTTTACAGTGTGGGCGATCGCTTACAGCATTGTTTCGTAGAAAGGGCGATCGCCAAAGGCGGCTCCTCCAAAGCATCGCTCACTTTTGTAGGCTGGGCAGTTTGAACAAGAGTATCTCGTTCGTTGAAAATGCAGTGAGGGGACAAGATTGTTGACTCGTGAGCGAGTGGTTGGGACTCGTGAGCGAGTGTTTGATACTCATGGACGAGTGTTTGGGACTCGTGGACGAGTGTTTGATACTCGCTCACGAGTGTTTGATACTCGCTCACGAGTGTTTGGGACTCGTGGACGAGTGTTTGATACTCGTGGACGAGTATTTGGAACTCGCTCACGAGTATTTGGAACTCGCTCACGAGTATTTGGAACTCGCTCACGAGTATTTGGAACTCGTGGATGAGTATCAGAACTCAATGCAGCACCCTCACATTGTCAAAGTACACAATTGTTAGCCCCTACGCGTCCCAAACATATTTACGACAGGTTTCACAAGCGGCTTTTGCTTCTTCGGTTTGCGGGTTATTGAAGATGGGATGGTAGCGCAACCTGTCGCAGCAAACTTGGAGGCATGCCCACCAACCAACTCGCCACAACCGCACTGTTTTGTCGGCACTGCCACTGACAATCATTTGCCCATCTGGGCTAAAGGCAATTGAATTGATAAAATGTTCATGTCCCTCAAAGGGTTGACCGATCGGGTATCCGTCTAAGTCCCACAATCGTACTGTTTTGTCAGCACTTGCACTAACAATCATCTGCCCATCTCGACTGATTACCGCTGAATAGACAACATCCTCATGTCCCTCAAAGGGTTGACCGATGGGGTATCCCCGTAAGTCCGACAACCGCACTGTTTTGTCAGCACTTGCACTAACAATTATTTGCCCGTCTGGGCTAAAGGCGACTGAAGTGACAGAATCCTCATGTCCCTCAAAGGGTTGACCAATGAGGTGACCCTGTAGGTTCCATAACCGTACGGTCTTATCAACACTACCACTGACAATCATTTCTCCATTGGGGCTAAAGGCGACTGAAGTGACAGAATTCTCATGACCTCGAAAGGGTTGAGCGATAGGATTGCCCTGTAAGTCCCACAAACGCACGGTATTGTCCCAACTACCACTGACAATCGTTTCTCCATTAGGGCTAAAGGCGACTGAAGTGACAGAATTCTCATGACCTCGAAAGGGTTGAGCGATAGGATTGCCCTGTAAGTCCCACAACCGCACCGTATTATCCCAACTACCACTGACAATCATTTCTCCATTGGGGCTAAAGGCGACTGAAGTGACAACATCCTCATGACCTTGAAAGGGGTGACCGATAGGATAACCCTGTAAGTTTGATAACTGCACTGTCTTGTCAACACTGCCACTAGCAATCATTTGTCCATTAGGACTAAAGGCGACAAAAGTTACATAATCCTTATGTCCCCGGAACGGTTGACCGATAGAGTGGTCTTGTAAATCCCACAAGCGCACTGTATTGTCCCAACTACCACTGACAATTGCCTGTCCATTGGGGCTAAAGGCGACTGACCTAACAGAATTCTCATGACCTCGAAAGAGTTGACCGATGGGGTATCCCTGTAAGTCCCACAAGCGCACTGTGTTGTCAAAACTGCCACTAACAATCATTTGCCCGTCTGGGCTAAAAGCGACTGAAGTGACATCATTTTCATGCCCCCGGAATGGTTGACCGATAGGGTTGCCCTGTAAGTCCCACAACCGAACTGTCCTATCCTCACCCCCACTAACAATCATCTGCCCATCCGGGCTAAAGGCAATTGAATAGACAATTATCTCATCATCCGTGCCATAGTCTGAAGTGACATAATTTTCTTCATGCCCCTGGAAGGGTTTACCGATAGGATTGCCCTGCAAATCCCACAAACGTAATGTGTTGTCCCAACTACCACTGGCAATCATTTGCCCGTCTGGGCTAAAAGCGACTGAAGTGACATAATCTTCATGTCCCCGGAAGGGGTGACCGATAGGATTGCCCTGCAAATCCCACAACCGCACTGTTTTGTCCCTACTACCACTGGCAATCATTTGCCCGTCTGGGCTAAAAGCGACTGAAGTGACATGATCTCCATGTCCCCGGAAGGGGTGACCGATAAGATTGCCGTACAAGCCCCACAACCGCACTGTTTTGTCCCTACTGCCACTGACAATCATCTGCCCATCTGGGCTAAAGGCGACTGAAGTGACATGATCTCCATGTCCCCGGAAGGGTTGACCGATGGGATGTCCCTGTAAGTTCCACAACCGCACTGTTTTGTCTTTACTGCCACTAACAATCATCTGCCCATCTGGGCTAAAGGCGACTGAAGTGACATGATCTCCATGTCCCTGGATCAGAAATTCTCTACCCATTTTCATCGCTGTATGCAGGCTAGTCTGAACTGAGCTAAGAATTTGCTCGGGCAATTTTTCTAAATTCAGTCCTATAGATTGAATTGCTAAGACTAAACCATCTAGCGTTTGCACAGGCAGTAAATTCAGCACCCTCGCCGCCTGCTCTCGTAGCTTGGATTCGATGAGTCCTCGCTCTAAAGCAGCGATTCGATCTTGTTCAAGAGAATTACTGTGCTGATAAAACTCCCTAGCTGCGGTATCTAAATCTGGTTCCAGTTCTAGCCATTTCTCTCGCACTTGTACCAGCAATCCTCCCATCATTAAATTTTCATCCTGCGGATTCTTCTGCCATTCCTGCAAAGCATCTTCCACCCGATCACTCAGTCGTCGCAATTCACGATTTTTTTGACGCCACTGAGCAAACCGCTGCCACCCTTCCATCAAGGCTTCATGCGCTAGATCTACCCAAGCGTCTCCTTGCTGATCTTCTTGCCCAGTTACTAACAAGCGCACTTGAATCAACTCATCTAAAACAAAACTAATTTCGTTTTCACCACCGATGGCTAACAGTTTGGCTTTGGGTTGGCGCTGTCTTGTATCCTTTTCTCCCTCTCCTGTTCGCACCAGCTTTAAAAATATCCGCTTAACCGATTCCTGCTCTTGCTCTGTGAAACTGTGATAAATATTTTCTGCGTGACGATCCAGCGCACCAAGCACCCCACTCATCGCTCGATACTGCTCAACTGTTAGCTGATGCTTTTGGCTGTCTCGTTTCTCCCAAAGTTCTGTAAGAGCAAACTGCAACAGCGGTAAACTTCCCTGCTCTTTACCCACATCTTGGATAATCTCTCCTAGTAAACCATCCTCAAAGCGGTAACCTTGGAGGTTTGCTGGTAATGCGATCGCCTGTTCCAATTCTGCCCCTACCAAGGGCGGCATATACACTGCCTGGTTTTGAATCACTTGAGTCAGCGATGGATAGCTCAAACAGGGTTCCAGAAAATCTGCCCGCATTGTGGTGACAACTACCAACCTTAAACTTTGTAGAGATGTTGCATCCGAAAGTTCTACAACTTGGGTTAACAAATCAATAAACCTGCGTCTCTCCTCCTCCTTGGGACAAAGGGTAAACACTTCTTCAAATTGATCTACAACCAACAAGAAACGTTCTGAACCTGGGAGACGTTGAATTACGGAACGCAAGCCATCCGGGTGATTGTGGATGAATTCATAAAGCTGCTGAATCTCCTTTGGACGTTGAAAAAATGGCTCAAAAGCTGCTCGCAATTTTCCCAATGGCTCAATTCCTGGTTTAATTGGGTCTAATATTCGCCAGCCATTATTCTCCAACTGAGGAATCAAACCCGCACGCACTACGGAAGACTTACCGCTTCCTGACGCGCCGATTATCGGAACAAACTGAGCCTGAGCGAGTTTTTGTAGAATGTCCTCAACGACTTTCTTACGACCAAAGAAAAATTGTGCGTGCTGCTTGTCAAAAGCTTCCAAACCTCGATAAGGACACTCCTCACGCACAACCGAAAGGTCTACCGGATTCTTTGGCGGATACCAGACGAGAGGAATTGACCTTCCTCCGCCCATGTAGATTGGTTCTTGCCCACTCTGCTTAAGTTCCCGCGATATAAAGCTAAACAAGTCGGTGGCATTCACTTCACCAGTGGCTTCATCAGCCTTATCGTGAGATAATCCTTTGAGAATCGCTTGGGTAAAAATGCCTCCTTCGATATCTTCCCGCGCTCTTTCAAACTCACGCGAGGCGGTAATTAAACAGTAGTCCTGTTTGCTGTTGAAAACGGGGAAACTTGACCTGAGAAAACTATTTTCTAAAAAAGAACCAGCGTAGCAGCAGTCTAGCAGTACCACTAAACTAGCAAGCTGAGATTCGCGGATTAAATCATTGAAGTCGTCAAAGGCGATCGCATTCTGCCCATCACTGGTACAATCAGATGTTGCTAGATAGCCCTTTTGCTGACCTGTCAGGGTTGCTGCTTCAAATCCATGTCCGGCAAAATAAATCAGTGCTTCGTGATTTTTTGCCTTCTCCAGCAGAAACTTCCTCAATGCTGAACCCAGTTCTTTACCAGTCAGCTTTTTGTCCGGCGCGACATACCAGCGATTTTCACTCTCGATTAACTTAGCAGGTAACGGCTGAACTTCAAAGCCACCGTGTTCACGGAGTACCCGTGCTATGTTTTCTGCATCGGTGACAGCCTTTGGCAGCTGCTTTCTGAAATTATTATAATTAGCAATGCCAATCACCAACGCATATCGAGCCATACTGTCCGACCAAGCATAGGAGCGTTTTAGAGTATTCTAACTAAATATATAATCCGTAATAACTTGAGACTACTTATGTCAGAAGTACAACGCCTGATAATTAAAGATGACGGTGAAGAGTACGAGCTTTATATTCAGTCAAAAACTGTCGCTGAGGTGCCAGAAATAGACGACGAGGAAGAAGGATACCGTGGTATTGGCGATATTCTCCCCACAGTTAACATTCAGGAATTTCACGCGAAGCTTCGTGGTTACACGAAATTGGCTCTTGGGGCATTCAGAAATTTACCTGAAGCTGAAGAAGTCACAATAAAATTTGGTATCAAACTGGGTAGCAAAGTTGGCATTCCTATCTTGGTTGAAGGTTCTAGTGAAGGCAACTTTGAAATTCAAGTTAAGTGTAAGTTTCCTGAGAATAAGAAAAATTCTAGCAGCAGTTAAGACTTGCACTACCAAATCTTAGTCATATTCAAAACAAACCCTGGCAAAACTTGTTCACCACTGACAGTAGCAGGGTTATCTAAACATTTCTCTGGTATTCCAGGACGATAAATATAAACTTTGCGGTGCTTGCGGTCAATCAACCAACCTAATTGTATTCCTGGCTCCCTCATGTATTCTTCCATTTTGTCTTTTAAAGGTTGGAGATTGTCAGAAGGCGATCGCAGTTCTACAACAAAATCTGGGCAAATTGGGGCAAACCTTTGCTGTTGTTCTGATGTCAGAGCATTCCAGCGTTCCAGTTTCATCCAAGAGGCATCAGGCGACCTTTCTGCACCTGTTGATAGCTTAAACCCAGTACTGGAATCAAAACAAATACCTGTTCCGTCTTGATTTGCCCAAATATAAAGCTCGCCAAATATACGACCGCTACGGTTGCCTGTTTCTGAGCCAGTGGGAGGCATAATTGATATCTCACCAAATTTATCACGTTCGATACGTAAATCTTGATTAACCTGACAGAATTCAAAAAATTGCTCATCTGTCATTTGTAAATCTGGCGGCATTCGTAAAAAAATAGGAGATGAAAGCATAATTATTTTCTCTAACTGCCTACCCGACTGGCTTTATATTTTTTATTCTTACGCAAAAATGCTGTAGGGACGGGAAATTTCTCATCTCTACAGCACTTGCGCGAAATTATTTCAAGATTTACTTATTAGGTTGAGGAGTCAAGCGCAGATAGGGCTTAATTTCCCGATAACCTTTGGGGAATTTCTCCTTCAGCACTTCTGGATCTTTTAGCGAAGGAACGATGACTGTGTCATCGCCATCTTTCCAATCGGCTGGTGTCGCTACACTGTAGTTATCAGTCAACTGCAGCGAATCAATCACCCGCAAAATTTCATCAAAGTTGCGTCCGGTGCTTGGAGGATAAGTTAAGCTCAAACGCAGTTTCTTGTTGGGGTCGATGATGAAGACTGTACGCACAGTCAAAGATGCATTGGCGTTGGGGTGAATCATGTCGTAAAGGCCAGAAACCTTGCGATCCGCGTCTGCCAAAATTGGATAGTTGAGGGTAGCGTTTTGAGTTTCCTCAATGTCTCCAATCCATCCTTTGTGGGATTCAACATCATCAACGCTGAGGGCTATGACTTTAACGTTGCGCTTGTCAAATTCTGGCTTTAGCTTAGCGACTTGTCCTAACTCTGTCGTGCAAACAGGTGTGTAGTCTGCGGGGTGAGAGAAAAGCACAACCCAGCTGTCGCCAGCCCATTGGTAAAAGTCTATGTCTCCGGTGGAGGAGGCTTGGGTAAAGTTTGGTACTGTATCGCCTAAATGGAGAGCCATGTGAGATTCCCTGTAGTTCAGAAAGGCATATGTATTCTATCTTGCCATGATGCCACAAAACCCCGGTTAGTCGATTGGGGTTTAGCTCAATGAAACAAAATTTTAGCTTGTGCAAAGTTACACAAACAGACTTATTATTTTACGTCCAAGTGGGACAAAATTTGATTATACGCTTCAATGGTTTGAAGAGCGATCGCATTCCAACTGTAATTTTTCAATGCATATTCTTTGGCACATAGTCCCCGTCGTTGACGTTCTGAGGGATTTTGTAAAGCTATGCGAAGTAATTCCGTCAAGTCTGACACATCTGTTGTACCCACCCATCCCGACTCGCTATCACGCACTTCTTGACAAATATGCACTTGATCTGATATTAGTACTGGCGTCCCTGATACCATGGCTTCGGCTACAGCAATACCAAAGTTTTCATAATACGACGGCAAAACGAATAAATCAGCAGCTTGGAGAAGGGCAGATTTTAATTCACCTGTAACAAAGCCAGTGATAGTCGTATGCGATCGCAGTGGTGAGGTTTGTATCTGTGATTTTATCTTTTCTTCGTAATTTGGGTCTTGGGGATTCGTCCCAGCTAGCACAAAGTGAAAATTTAACCCTTCAGGTAAAAGCGCCTGTAATGCTGGAAGCAGCAAATTCAAACCTTTTTTTGGATCAATGCGGGACATAAACAGCACCAACGGCACATCAACGGGAATACCGAACTGCTGACGCACCTCAGTTCCCTCCTTTTTAAGGGGGGGCTGAGGGGGGATAACACCCAAAGGAATCACCAAATCTCGTGTAGAGACTCCAAATCTTTCTGATACTTTGGCTTCCTGAACACTGGTAAAGTGAATGCCGGCTGCACCAGCTAAATTTGCACGTTCTAAAATTGCCGCATAAAGCTGTTTTAACTGCCTTTTTTTGCGTAAATCTGCTGGATCTAAAGTTCCTAAAGGACGCAAAATATACGGGAAATTTTGCCGACGACAAATGGTTGCAGCAACACTGCTAACAGGGGAGAATAGAGCATGAATATGAGCTAAATTAAACGTAGCGGCGTGAAGATTTAACCACTTGAGTAAGTCAACAGAGAATTTGTAGCGACGAAAAGGGACACAACGAAAGTATATTATTTTATAGCCATCCTGTTCGATTGGGGTATTTAAGGGAACATCCAAGGGTTCTTGACCAGTATCACCATTACTGTCAGTTGTCAGAATTGTAACTTCTACTCCTTGCCGTGCCAATGCAGAAGATAGTCCTAGTACCATTTGACTAGGACCACCATATATTAAAGAAATTGAGGGAACAATTTGTAGAACTCGCATATTTTGTTAGTTGTTATTAGTCATTCGTCATTCGTCATTGAAAATTCATTGGTTCAGATTCCCGACTTCTTAAAGAAGTCGGGAATCTAGTTGTTCACGTTCAAAGTAGCGTGCCCGTAGAGCTTATGATTTAAGATTGCTATAATAACTAAATAAACTTTTTGCAAAAGTCAGAAAATGATAATTTAGAACCACAGATGCACACAGATTAACACAGATAAATCATTTGTCTGTATCTGTGTTAATCTGTGGTTTCATTTTCATGAACTAGACTTTTGCAAAAGACTTAATGACTATTTATAAGCTCTTTATAAAACTCTAATTGCTGTTTTGCTAAAGCTTTATTTGTGTATTGAATCATTGCTTTTTGATAACCCATTTCACCTAATTTTTTAGCCAATTCTGGTTTTTCCATCAATTGAACTATGCAATCAGCCAGTGCTTTGGCATCTGCTTCAGGAAATATTAATCCAGCATCGCCTATCACATAGGGAATTTCTCCGGAATTTGAACCAATCACAGGAACTTTGCAAGCCATTGCTTCTATTAGTACATGACCAAATTGTTCTTTCCAACCAACAGAAGTGATATTTTTAAGCTTGTTGTTTGTTTCCGATGGTAGGACTAAAGCACTCATTAAATTAATATACTTTGGCACTTCATCATGTGAAACGCTTTCTACCAAAATTATCCGGTCTTGAATATTATGTTCTGCGGCTTGATTCATTAATTCTGATTGCAACGAACCACGCCCCAAAAGCATAAACTTCCAAGATTTATCCTTCAAACTAGCTAAGGCATTCACAAGAGTTAGTAATCCCTTTTCTTGAACAAAACGCCCGACGAATCCCACAACAAAATCGTGTGGTTCAATTCCTAACTTAGTTGCTAATTCGGGCTGTGGTGTGGGAGTAAATAAAGTTTCATCTACCCCCAATTGAGGCATAACTTTTATTTGTCCTTTGTATCCGCGTTGCCGTAAAATTTCTGCACCATCTTGATTACCTGAAATAATACCGTGGCTGTGCGTTAGGTTATATTTCTCTAATAAAGAAACTGGGAATTTTAGATTGTAGGGCAGATTCCACCAGGTGAAAAATACATTTTTTGCCTTGAGTCCTAATAGCTGATTTAAAGTAATCATCTCAGCATAAGCCAGTCCCCTAGACCCTTGTTCTACTTGAATAATTTGAGGGCGAAATTTTCGTAGCAAAGGTATCAAATCAGCGCCAAAAGTCAGCAGTCCTTGGTGATTCTGACTAAAGTTAGAAACCGGAACTATGCGAAATTTGCCTTCATCACGATATTGAGTTTCAATTATTTTCTTTTGAACACCGCCAGGTTTCCACTTTTTTGGTACGACAACTCTTACTTGAATTTCAGGTTCTAGCTGAGATAAAATGCGCAATTTTTCACAGTTAAGGTCTACTATATAAGTATGACTTGCTACGAGAATTCTCATTTCTATTTTTAATAGAGAATTTGGAATATTGAACCACAGATGGACACAGATGAACACAGATAAGACATAGTAAATTTATCTGTGTTTATCTATGGTTTAAATACTTTTAACTTGTTTATCTATGTGAGTGTAAATTTGACCATCATTCCAAATTGATTGAATGACAGTACCTAAAGCTTTCAAAAAACCTAAAGAGTAGAAAATGCCGCGAGTGAGAATTTTGATGGGAGAACCGCTTTTGTGGCAAGGAGGGCGTCCGAGAACGTGACAGTCAAATAAACGGGCGTAGAGGCGTAACGCTTGGGTAGCAGTGAGGTTTTTCAGCCCCATTAAGAAATGGTTGTGGTAAAAGGTGAGTTGATATTTTAGAGAGCGCATACTAATATCATGGCAACCTCCCGTTTCTTCTCCAAGATGCACCAAATGTGCGTCTGGATCGTACCAAATCTTATATCCAGTCTGCCGCAATCTTAAACAGAAATCAGATTCTTCTCGCACCGCACTACCGCGAAATCTTTCATCAAATCTCAGTTTGTGTTTGGTAAAAATTTCGCTGCGAAAGGACATATTACAACCCCTTGCTGTTAGCACTTCTTGGGGTTTTATTGTATGCACCAAATCTATATAATACCAAGCAATTCCTGGGTCCATCGCCTGAGGAGGAAGATATTCAATCTGCAATTTTCCCCCAGAATCACCTAATTTCATTCTGTCAAATACCCGTCCAGCGACAGCCCCCATCTCTGGGTTTTCCAAATAGTTTTTTGCATGGGCTGCTAAAAATCCATCTGGTAACTCCACATCATCATCAATAAATAAAATAATCTCACCTGCTGCCCGTCGCACTGCATAATTCCGCGCCCCTGGCAAACTTGCCCAATTCAAACGAAACCATTTTATTTTACTGGCTGCGGCTAATTCCTCTAGGTAAGCTTCAATTTCTGGCTCATGTTTTGGGGTTTGATCCACAACCAAAACTTCATAATTTGGGTAGTCCTGTTTCAGGACATCAGCAATGCTACCGCGTAGTGGTTCCTCACGACAGTAGGTGGGGATAATCACAGAAATTAAAGGAAAATTCATATTAATAGTCATTAGTCATTAGTTCTCCCTCTGCTCCACGCCAGTCGCCTCAACGGGGGGAACCCCCGCACGGCGCTGGCTCCTCATCTCCCTCATCTTCTTCCTCCGCACTCCTTTTGCTTGTGCCTCTACGAGTCTTTCTTGCTTATCTATTTCTGGCAATTTCAAAAGGACTCCAGCAAAAAACCAGTAATAGACAGCTACCGGGTCAACGTCCAAAGGATAATAGTAGGTGTTGTAACTCATAAACAATATAAACACCCACAAAGCACCTGCATAACTGCGGAAAATAGGGTTTTTGACTGAACGATAAGTTTGGAAGCACACAATTGTTAAAGTTGTGACTAAAGCAATAAACCCTAGTAGTCCCAATGGTCCAATTTCATAGAGTACTTTGGGATAGTAGGTTTCCACCAGTTTGGTTTGACCTAGTAAACGGGCAGAGTTAGTAGCACGTCCTAAACCACTTCCTAAGGGTCCATCTAAATTTTTCCAGACCTCATTAAATTGCTGCACAATAAATTCTTGTGGCGGTGAAGCTTGCCAGCGTGCGTTCAAACTTTCTATCCTCTGTCCTACGATTTCAGGATTAGCTACCATTGCAATTCCTAAAATAATGACGAGTCCTATCCCTATAGGGAGAAATCGTTTGAGGTTGCGAATTTCACCAGTTAGTAAGAGCAAAGCGACGAAGCACACAGGCACCAATGCTAAGGCTATTCTCTGCCCGGAGACAACTGCATTGATAAAGACTAATGCCATAGAACCTAAACTGAGAACCCGCCAGATTCTAGAAGGATCACTAAAGCCGCAGGCAAAGGCAAAAAACGTGCTGGAAATTAAGAACCATGCCCACTGCCAAGGCGCAACAAAGGTTCCTGGTAGACGAATTACCCCTTGTTCGGGACTATAAATGAGAGAACCACCAATGAAACAACGTGCTTCAATTGATGCTCTGAATTGGGCTGCTCCTTCTAAATATCTAGTGCCTTGACATATCCCTCTTGATAATAATAGGTATTGAACAAGTCCTAGGACACAGCACACTAATATGAGGACAACCTGTAGGCGCGATAAAAATAGGAAATCTCGTTTATTGCGAATGAGATAATAAGCGCAAGCGATTAGGGGTACATAGCCCAAAAGTACTTTCAAACCCAGTATTCCCATGCCTATCGGTATTTCCAGATCTGAATTATCCGATAGTTGAGTGGAGGGCGGGTTGAACTGCTGCCCTCCATTTACAAATACCAACGTGAGCAGACATATGCCCAACAAAATAAACAGTGGAGTTTTAATGGCTTGGGGAATAATCAGGGGTAGCCGCTGCTTACGACAAATTTGCCAAAGTGCAATCAGCGCTGGGATGTAGAAGGAGTCTTTCGCTATTTGAAGTATGGGACTATTGCCAATGTAGTAGGTGATGGTACCGCCAAAGGGCACGTAAATCAGGAAGGCAAAAAGCGCTTGACGGGGATATTTGTAGGACAAAGCAATAGTAATGATTCCCAATAAACCTGGGACTGCTGCCTTAATTCCACCGACAAAAGCCATGAGAATGCCAAAGAAGATACCGCCAACAATAACGGGGATTAAAAAATTGGTGAATTCTTTCCGCGCTTGTGCAGATTTGCGCTTCTGGGCTAAACGTTCTTTGAGGCTAAGGGTTGGAGTTTCCTTTTGCTGCTGTTTTTTGGCTTTTTTGGATTTTAGCTTTGCTGTCAGCATGGCGGCGCTTTAAGAAGAATACAGAATGCAGAACGCAGAATATGCCCAGATAGAAATTTGGGGGATTGAGTAAGGAAAGAATTCTTTTCTCCCTCCCTAATTAAATTTAGGGGCGCTATACACGCAGCTAGGAACCAGAATTAGATCTCGATTTTAAACCTCCGTGATCATTCTCATTCGGTGAGTTCTGAGTTCTTTCGTCGGTAAATATGCCCGTTAACTCGTGAGCGATCGCTTTATTTTTACAGATTATCTTGAATGTAGTGGTTCTGTTCTCACTAAATTTTTATTCAATGGGTATAAATTAAATTCTTCGCGAATTGATTGATTTAAGGCTTTACGATTGAATATATTAAATGTTAACTTGGTTGTTCCGTAATAAAGATTTTCTCCTGTGGCAACAATATAAACTGCACCTGGAAATGGTAATGGCTGGAGGTGATTTCCATTTTTAGCTAAAGTTTCTCTGACTTTCTCGTGGTCAACATAGAATCTATAGTAACCATAACCACGGTTGTACTCTGGATTGTTCGGTAGATTATTCAAGTCATACCTGAGAATATTGCAACTTCCGCAAATTTTATAAAAATTTCTTCTTTTAACATATATAAAATCACTGCCGTCTTGATACTTATAACCTTTATTGATAAACCAACCATCACAATTACTATTTTGACTGACAAATTCTGCTAGATACTTGCTGACACAATCATCAGCATCAACTGTCATAGTATAAGTTGGAGAAAATTCTTGAGCATGAATTAATCCTTTGAGAATTTTTCGTCCTTTGTCGGTATGCCCTCTAGAAAAGGCGTCTGGCTCGTTTGCTGCGGGAAAATCAACTTCAATATATCTAACGTAGGGATGATGAAATTCCAGCCGTGGTCGCTCATTGCAAACAACAATCACCCTATAGTCTGAGGAAGTCTGATTGCAAATTGATTTAATGGTTCTTTCAAATAACTTGGTTACAAGCTCCCAAGATTTGGAAGCTTGCGGGCTTTTGAGGGGTATGACAAAAACTAGCATCAAAACGCTACGCTAATATACAACTTTTTGAGCAGATGAGGAATATGAAAAATTTTTAAAACCTGGATATCGGTACAGACGCAAAGATGACGTTTGTACAGTGTAGATGATCATATTAATAAAATTTTATCCTTAAAACTTTAAATGAAGTTAGAAAATTTTTATATAAATTTTACAAAACTTGCGCTTTTTTATAGGAGAATCTATCTCCAAAAGACAAATCTGAGTTTTCACGTTATGTGGAAAAATAATGGCGTGACCTAACCCCCTAGCCCGCTTCCCTACTAGCGTTGGGGGAAAATTCAAAGTCTCTGGGCTTGCACAGCAGAGGAATGCAAGCAAGCTTTTCCACATAAGATAAGACTGAAAAGTAAGAAAGACGAATACGGTTCAGTTAAGGATTTTTTGTGACATCGAACGCGCGTGGGTATCCGCAAGGCATAGCGTGACACGAATGTGGCATACAACGTCTCTACAAAAGTTATCGTTTTTGCAAATTGTCTTATGAGCAACCGTATTTTTTCTATAGTACAGCAGTACAAGAACGAAGCCCGCGCAGGCGGGCTTGTTGGAGTTCTTGTCTTGCAGAGTTTGTTGACTGCAAGTGAGAATTAACGAGTTAAATATATCTAACGAGGGATTATTTTTAAGCTGCTATGTGTTGCTGGACTTGGGTGACTAATTCATTTGTCCAGTAATTAACAAGTTCGGCTGCTTCGGCTTCTACCATAACTCGGATGAGTGGCTCTGTCCCAGAGGCACGAACTAAAACTCTGCCAGAATCTCCCATTGCTGCTTCGGCGCGGGCGATCGCCTGTTGCAAAGGTTGGCAGTCTTTCCATCCCAAACGCTTGCATCTGTCTTCGACTCGCACATTCCGCAACAGTTGCGGATACGTTTGAAAGCTTTGATCCACCAATTCTGATAAGGGAACACCTGCCCTTTGTACCAAAGCTGCTAAATGTAAGGCTGTTAACAAGCCATCTCCAGTAATACCATAGTGACGGCAAAGAATGTGACCAGATTGTTCACCCCCCAGCATTCCTCCAGTTCCCACCATTTCTGCCTGGACGTACTGATCACCTACTGCTGTGCGAATAAATTGACCACCGACTTGCTTCCAAGCCCTTTCCAAACCTAAGTTTGCCATGACAGTGGAAACAATGAGGTTATGGGGCAGTTCTTGGTTTTGCTGCAAGCTGCGTCCCCACAGGTAGAGGATGTAATCGCCATTAACTTGCCTGCCGGTATTGTCTACAGCTAAAACGCGGTCGGCGTCGCCATCAAAGGCAAAGCCCAAGTCAGCATTGTGTTCTTGTACCGTTGCTTGTAGGATTTCGAGGTAAGTTGAACCGCAGTTGACATTGATGCGATCGCCATCCGGTTCGTTATGCAAGCAGATCACTTCTGCCCCCATCTCCGTAAATACGGATGGTGCTAAACCAACGACTGCTCCCCATGCCAAATCTAAAACAATTTTCATGCCCTGAAAATTCATGGCACCATGCAGAGGTTTTTTCAACGCCTCAACATAATTTTCTACTAAGTCCAAGCGCGAGTAATGCCGTCCGCAATTACTACAGTTCGCAGAAGCCACACCACGCAGTCCAGCTTCTATTTCTGTTTGCAACCCTTGGGATAGCTTCATCCCATTTGCGCCAAAAATTTTAATGCCGTTGTCTTCTGGCGGGTTGTGGCTAGCAGAAATCATGACTCCGCCGATGGCATCGGTGACGCTGGTGAGATAGGCAACGCAGGGAGTAGGGCATAGTCCTAAATACCAAACTTCTAACCCGGCTGCTGTTAACCCTGCACTCAAGGACATCGCTAGCATATCGCTGGAGTTTCTGGAGTCTTGTCCGAGGATAACTGGTCCTGGGTTTGAAACATGGCTACGCAAAACAGTACCTGCCCAAAAGCCCACTTGTAATGCCAAAGGCGCACTCAGCAATTCTCCTACTCGTCCCCGAATACCATCTGTGCCAAATAGGGGTGTTGCTGGAAGTGATATCAAGTTAAACCCAAAACTACCTTCATTTACTTTCTTTTCCAATTTCTCAACTTCAGAATCAGAACTCCCAGGCATACTACCTTGAGTCGGAATTATATATGAAACCATAATAAAAAAAGCTCCACATAATTAAACTGGAGAATAACACTTTAAACTTTATTGAACAATTCCTACTGAGTACCTTTTAATCGGGACATTTTGCTATTTTTTCTTCCTACAACTTACTCTGATTCTTCTATCCTTTCAGCGAAATTACTTATAAGTCTTTTCAACCATTTGTAAAGATATTGTAAAATCCGTATTTATACTAAAGTGAATTGTCAACTCCGCCTTAGCAATGCCAGCCGTATGCCACTTGTGAGAAGGGAGACAAGGGGGACAAGGGGGAATTTGCTTCCTTGTCTTCCCCATCTCCTCCTGTGTTGTGTCTTTCCCATCTCAGTTGTCTTATAAATCATTGCAAAACATCTGTATTGAAAGCCCAGCAGTCCCCGGCCCCCAATGTGGTCATCTAAACTTAAAAAATATTAATAGAAATTCTCATCAAATGGTTTTACTGTAACGTTTTAGTGGCTTTTGTAGCCGTTCGTAAATTAGAACTCCAGCAGTTGACCTTTTAAAGTCGAGCAATTTAGTATGAGCAGTAATTTAGCAACAAAATTGCGTGTAGGGACGAAAAAAGCCCATACAATGGCAGAAAATGTTGGTTTTGTCAAGTGTTTTTTAAAAGGAGTCGTAGAAAAAAACTCTTATCGGAAGCTGGTGGCTAACCTTTACTTCGCCTATTCAGCGATGGAAGAGGAGATGGAGAAGCACCGCAATCATCCGATTGTTTCAAAAATTAATTTTGCCGAGCTCCACCGCAAGCACAGCCTAGAGCAAGACCTAAGTTATTACTACGGTGTAAACTGGCGGGAGGAAATCAAACTCTCTGCGGCGGGGGCAGCATACGTACAGCGCATCCGGGAAGTGTCTGAAAAAGAACCCCACCTGTTAGTTGCACATTCCTACACGCGATACCTGGGAGATTTGTCTGGTGGGCAAATTCTCAAAGGCATTGCTCAAACTGCGATGAACCTTTCTGATGGACAAGGTCTCGCCTTCTATGAATTTGATGAGATTGCTGATGAAAAGGCGTTTAAAGTCAAATACCGTCAGGCTTTGGATGAACTGCCAATAGATGATGCTACGAGCGATCGCATTGTCGATGAAGCAAACGCCGCCTTTGGCATGAACATGAAGATGTTCCAAGAATTGGAAGGCAATCTCATTAAAGCTATTGGAGTCATGCTGTACAACAGTATCACAAGGCGCCGCACACGTGGTAGCACGGAACTCGCAACTGCTGAGTAAAGCTGAGTCAATACGATTAACACAACTTAACACAACATTTTGATCAATTGCTAGGGGCAGCGTCTCTGGGATTATCCTTGTAGAAAGGGAGTCGCGGGGAAGTTGCCCCTAGTCACAACGAATCTCCTCATTTTCAAGTCATCGTCAGACTTGTATAGCGATTCTCATCCGGATAGAGTACAGCATCATCTGCATTTATCTGCGTCCGTCTGCGGTTCCTTAATTCTTTAATGTCTTGAACCCAACCGAAAACCGCTATAGTCTGAAGTGTTTATCAATTTCTGCCAAAAGTTTAATCAACAACCCCCAAGGCGAAATTAACCGTATAAGGTTCCTCTAGAGATTGCTGAATACTCGCTTTTAGGCAATCGAGATAACGAGCAACAGCTCGCAGTTGTTCGACATTAGGGCGATAGGTGAGACTTCCTTGTTTTTCAAAAAGTGGTGCAGCGCTCATTGCCTTATAATCAGAATTTTCAGATGAAGCTTGGGTGAGGCTGATGGCATCTAGGCTGGTGGGGATTAAACCAGGGGGTAACTCACCTTCCAAAAAAGCCAGCAGGCGTTGCTGACAACTACGGGTGTTAATGCCACGATTCTCAAATAACTCGATAACTTCGCCAAAGGATATGGCTCTGCTTGGCAAGATTCGCAGCAATTCCGTGAACAGGAAATAGTCGGTGTACTGTTGTCTGGGGACTTCTACGACCTGAGGATGCAGAGGTAGCACCGCTAAACCATATGCAACCCGACTGCAAGAGGGAGAGCCATTTTCACCGAGATACACATCTTGGATAATCTTGGCGTTGGGCAGTTTTTGTCGCAGCCAACGACTCACCGCTCCTAAGGAAGCAACTCCCCCTGTGAGGATAGCTTGATTGATTGCTTCTGTGGGTATGCCTTTAGCGACCAGTAACTTGTTGAGTTCTCGATTGAGGCGGCGCACAAATGGGACAAACACCTGGCTTTCTAAGTCTCGTCGCTGCAACACCCATCGCTGATCTGCCAGTTCTAGGGTAAAAGATTCTTGATGTTGCAAAATCAGCTTGAGGGCGATCGCTGAATCGATCACCGCCTTTCCTAAAAGAGAACTTTCTAACCGCTGCAGTAGACGAATGCGCTCTACTATATCAGCTTCCCCAGGTCGAGGCAGGTTCAATTCTTCCAACCCCAAACCAGAAAAGCGCATCTGATCCAAACCAGGAATTGCTGGTTGCCAATACGAAGGATTACTGGTAACAGTTTTGTTATCTTCCTGCATAGGCATACGTGACTGTCGCCATTTTGATGGGAAGAGCAGTTGACAGATAATGTCTTGCTCTAATCCCTTGCCAGCATAAGCAAAACCGTGGAGCATGAAATCAGTGTGGCTGAGATCTTCCAGATTTTCTGGCAAATCAACCAGTGCCATTTCTGTTGCACCAGCACCAATATTGATCACGAGGGTATTGCCAACTAAAGGACGTTCGCTACTTCTTGCAGGACGAGAACCTTGACGACCTCTGATTTTGACGATTTCACCTTCAGCACCATCGAGTTCGCAAAGCAAACAGGCAATTCCTTCCTCCACAAAAAAGACTTGTTGCGGATGCTGCACTAATTTGCTAATGAGTATTGCTTCACGAATATTGAAGCGATATTGTTCCGACCAGTTGGATGGACAAGTGCAAATAACACCAGTAATATTACTGATAATACTTTGGAAAGTTTCTTGGTCTAGACCAACAGCAGCAGCAGTTAAACCCAAAGTTGTGCTACTGGGATCCGACATGAATGTTAACAGTAATTTCGAGAGCGATCGCACAACCCAAACTAATGGAACCGTGGAAAATTCGTTTAATTGCAAAACTGGTTCCCAATAAGAGCGATCGCTCTTGTAAGGTAGAGCAACTTGCAGATAAGGCTTCAACTGCGCCGAAAATAAGTTTTGCGTTGGAACCGCAGCCGACTCAGGTAGTGTAGAACCCGTCGCTATATCCTCAGGGACTTTTTCTTCAGCCACAGCCGCTGGTGGTATTTGCTCTTGTGCTTCTTTGCTTTCTATTTCCCCAGCAGTCATAGAAGCCGTTGGCAAATAAACTTCTGCTGGCAAACGAAACGACCTTTTTACAGAAGTTGCTTCCGGTTGCGTTTCGGCTGACCAATATAGAGGATACACCTCACTTGTGGAGCGATTTAACAGAGCAGCAGAAATTCCAGTTGTCCCCAAATCAATTCCTAAATACCAAATAGATTTACGAGTATTCTGTTCCTGTGGAACGTCTGTATCGTTGGTTGAATGAGAAATTGAAACAGAAGAACCATCAACTGTTTCTTTCACCATACTTTTTTTTTCAATTTCCGCCACCTGCGCTTCTGTTGCGCTTGGATCTGGCTCAGTCTCTGCTTGCTGTGGTAAGGGAGATAGGCTCTCAGGTGGATTTTCTTGATTTTCTGGTTGAGTTAAAGGCTGCAACAGAGCATTTATTTCCCCATCAAAACTCGCTAAATCCTGTTCCAATTGCTGCAACTGCGCTTCTTCCAAGGAAATATCAACCATTTCTGTAGATTGTTCTTCTTGAAATAGCAAATTTTCCTCTGGCGAAGCGGGAATGTCATTATTTGAAGACTGCTCTAGATCAGGATTTTGAATCTCGACTTGTGAAGTTTCGCGTGAAGTTGTCTGTGGAGGAGTTTCTACAACTTCTGAAGTAACTGGAGTTGTGATTAGTGCTTCAGCAGAGGATGGCATTTCAAGCAACTGTTCGGCATCACTTATAGCAAGCAGTAGCTCACTCAGGGCTGTAATTGTATCTTCACTTGCTGGACTAACTGAGCTAGTGCTGCTTGCGAAAGAAACAACCTGAGGGCGAGAGCGATCGCCGAAGGCGGGGCTTCGCCCATCGCGTAAGCCTGGCGGCACCGAAGGACTCAGCGGGAGAAAAGCGCCATCGCCCTCAGGCGGTAACTCTGGAAATGTATTTTCCTGAGATGTGGAGGATTGTTGTGTCGCTAAGGGAACATTTTGTGTATCTTTAGTGTCATTACGACTTGCTTCCAAAAGACCTGCTTGGGGTTCCTCCAACCAAGGATCGGGAACCTCAACAGCAGCAAGCACAGGTTTTTGTTGATTTGTTCCAGCGTCTAATGAAGTTTCAGAGAGATTCGACACCGAAGAAGGAGTTGTGACATCTACAGATAACTCATCCGTAACATCCGTAACTTCATCCGTTGCCACTTCCGGAGCCTCAAAAGTTACCTCATACAGGAAACTCTCTGATGGCGGTTGATGAGTTGCAGTTGCTGGTGGAGTGTCAGCAGCGGGGTTTACTGTTGCCACATCCGTTACATATGTAACCTCATTTGTTGTCAGCGGGGTTACTGTTGCCTCAAAGAACTCATCTGTGATATTTGTAACTTCATCTTCTTTGGTGACAGACGCAGATAATTTATCTGTGACATCCGTCTGTTGATCCGTTGTCACAGCAGGTGGGGTTCTCGTTGGCTCTTCAAATAACTCATTGATCTCAGCGGAGACAGGCGCAGATAATCTATCTGTAGCCTCATTTGTTGCCACATCTGTCTCAGATGAGGTTATTGTTGGCTCAAATAACTCATTTATATTTATAACTTCATTATTGGTAAATGCAGGTAACTTATCCGTGGCATCTGTTACTTCAACACCAAACAAACTGGCGTAAAGTTGGTCTACTTCATCACGAATTAACGGGGAACTCAGCTGGTGTATGCCACTCGTATTAGGAGGAGTCTCTATAGAACTTTGCTCGTCTTCCCTGTGCTGAAACACTGCATCCAAATCAGATGTACTAGCAGTCTCCTGTTGTGCTTCCAAGCTTACAGGTTGATTTTGCGTGAGTGAGGATGAAGCTTCTGCTTGTTGAAATTCAGCTAACTCTGAAGCTAACTCCTGAGATTCTGCTGGCGTTTCATCTTTTAAATTCTTTGATGGTTGATTGATCAAAGTTGGTTGCTGGAACTGAGAAGTCAAATTACTGATTAAGCTTGCTAACAACTGTTCGCCTTGCACTCCTTTGCTGTGCATTCTTGCCAGTGCTTGAGACAAAGACTCGTGATAAGTGTGAATATTGCGCTGTAATGCCTCAAAGACAACATTCACAGTTCCATCGAGAGCGAGTAACTTTTGATCCAGATCCCTAGCAAGTCTTGACAAATGCTCCATTTGATCGGGTGGAGTCGAAGAGGTTGCAGGTTCTGTATAATCCTCATGGCTTGCAAACAAAGAAGGAGCAGTATCAATTTTGAAAAACTGCGGCATTTGAGAACTTGTTGTAATTCCCGCAGCTTCTGGTGTTGAATTAGGCACAACACGACTGCTGAGAACCTGCAAAAATTCTGAAATTATCTGCTCCTGATTCGCTAATTGCTGTGCTAAAGAGTAGTTATGCAGCCGCTTTTGTTCTAATTGCCTGATTTCCTCTACAAGATTTGTTCGTTGTTGCAATAGTGTTTTTATTTCTTCTTGCAAAGGCGCAAGCACTGCCGCTAATGCGTTGCTTTCTTGTCCCGCCACAACATAATAAGAACCTTCCTCTTGCTTGAGTTCATTCTGCTGTGGTAAAGACTGGTGAGGACCCTGTTCAACAAATTTTGCCACCAGAGACGATTGTTGTGGCTCGGTTTGGGCATCACTTTGGGATAAACTGACTAAGAAATCGCGAATTCGTTCTAAAAGCTGTCGTGGTTCTGAGGCTTGAGTAGAGAAAAACCTAGACAGGCGCTTGTTGGTTATTAAGCGGTCAATATCTGCGATCAGTTGTTGAGTTTCTGCTGCGCGAGAAGTCACGTTAATTTACCTTATCTAGAACTTTAAGTCAGGTGATTATAGAAATTTTTCAACTGTTGCAACTATTCGTTATGCATCATGTGGGCGTCCAGCAATATTATGGCGATTTGCAATTGAGTGCAATACACCCTAGTTCTTTAATCGAAGACAGCGATGACTACGAACTTGTACTTCATTCAAAGGAGAACTGCTATATTTGTCAATTAACGTTGATCTACATAATGCATGGCGGCTTTCCGTAGGAGTGGACGGTCTTTGCCGCAGGAAATAGTCGGTCTTGGCTTACCGAAAACAGGTAAAAATTATAGATTAGCAAAAATTAATTCCTATGAGTATTATTTATTTAATTGGTCTATAGTTTGAAGTAGTAATCTTTACTAAGAAGAATTCAGGAGTCAGGAGTCAGAATGACAAAAACTTGCGACTTGTTGACCAGTACTGCGGGAGGGAAACCCTGCCGTAGGTAACTGGTTCTCCCGTTGGGCCGATGAATCAGTGGTACAAGCCGGACTGCGTCCAAAGGACAGGCAAACATTTCAACATTTGTGAAACTCCATCCCCTCGTGGGCGGAGCCCCAAGCTGAATTGTAACTCCTTTCACAGTGGTGCTATTCCCCAACCACGCAACTGCAAGCCGTACATCGTTTGTTGCAAAAGTTTTGCCAAATTTTAAGCTGTAGCTCAATACTTTTTATAAAAAACGCTTGGCTCGCTTTATTGTGTAACATAGTCTATTTTTAGATTCTAATGGCTGTACTTTAATAGCTTAGGCTGATAAAGGTACTGTTATTTTTTGTGTATATTGCAGCTTATATCAGAAAAATCTCGTAATGGAAGACCGGTATAGCGTACAAGCAACTACCAATCCTCTGATGCACTTGGCACCCTTTTTTCAAGGATTACCAGAAACCGTTGTAGAACAAGCTCTTACCCATTTAGTAAGCCGCACTCACCCAGCTAATCAAGTGATTTTGTTGGAGAATGACTGGGGAGGTTCCGTATATTTTATTGTAGAAGGATGGGTAAAAATACGCACTTACAACCTGGAAGGCAAAGAAGTAACGCTAAATATTCTCGGCAAGGGAGAATTGTTTGGTGAAATGGCAGCTCTTGATGAAGTGCCTCGTTCCACCGATGTCATTACCCTGACTACCACAGTGATTGGTAGTATGCCAGCACAAGATTTTCTCAAGTTACTTCAAACAGAACCAATGGCGGGAGTCCGATTGGCGCAACTGATGGCACGTCGGTTACGACAAGTGAATCGGCGATTGCGGTTAAGGGAATCTGACAGTCAGTCGCGGGTAGCAGACACGTTATTGTTTTTAGCCGAGGGACAGGGAAAGAAAGGGGAAGGGGGAACCAAAATTCCCAATTTACCTCACCGGGAATTGAGTAGTTTGAGTGGACTGGCACGAGAAACAGTCACACGAGTATTGACAAGGCTGGAAAAAAAAGGCTTGATTAAACGGGAGCAGGACGTAATTTGTATTCCCGATTTGTCAGCCTTAGAAAGAATGATAGTTTAACAGTCTTCTCAAAAAAGAACTCAGAACTCTGTACAGCAACAGTCAACAGTTAATTGATAACTGATAACTGAGTTCTGTGTTCTTCTGATTTCAACCCCCGAGTAAATGAATGGTTAGGCAAACAAAAGACTTTAACAAGACCTCAATGAAACTGGAAGCGCCGTTGAGAATCGTGGAAACGGCGTTTTTAGCTAGCACCGCTAGCTTAATCTGGTTTATTAATTTTTACTTTCCTTTAGGACCTCTGTTACGGATATTTTTCCCCGTGCCGATCGCTCTAGTGTACCTTCGTTGGGGCAAACGAGCAGCATGGATGGCAGCAGTGACATCCGGGTTGCTGCTTTCGGTGCTGATGGGACCAGTCCGCAGTTTGCTGTTTGTCATGCCCTTTGCCTTCATGGGCGTACTTTTGGGAGCAACGTGGAATCGCCGTGTTCCTTGGATTGTTTCCATCACCTTGGGGGCGCTGTTAGGCACCATAGGAGTCTTTTTTCGGGTATGGTTGACGTCGGTGCTGTCTAACGAAGACCTTTGGATTTACGCCATTAACCAGGCGACGGGTTTTGTCGAGTGGATATTCCTCAGACTAGGCATTTTGGCGAATCCCAGCGTATTTTTGATTCAAGTCGGGGCGATCGCCTTGATTCTTGTCAACAACTTTATCTACCTATTCACGGTACACATAGCAGCATGGCTGCTGTTGGATCGCCTAGGTAACCCCATACCTCGCCCTCCACGCTGGGTGCAAGTGATCATGGATTATGAAGAATAGTCATTTGTCATTATTTGAATAATTCTAGGACTTACGCATTGACAAAAAACATCATCCATGTGTACTAGGCAGCACAAGTCTTGGTGAGATTGTCCACAATGTACTCACGCACAACGAAAGTGAATAAATTTCTTTGCAATTCATACCAA
>JAHHIB010000117.1 GCA_019359075.1 Kalymmatonema hyalinum WJT4-NPBG1 | reverse complement strand
TGATGAATATTCCTCTTGTGTGAGGTTAACGATGTATTTTTCTGCCATTTGTGAATACCGAGATTTTCAACTAGTTTCTCAGTAACCTGGACACCTGTCAAAATCTCTGTGGTGAACTACTAGTTGAACACGATATGTCATAAACCGTGAAACAACAGGTGCATATATCGTATCTGGAAAGCAACTACTAAAATATGCAATTTATCAAGCCAGTTTGTCTCCACGAAAAGGACAAAATAGAAGCGTTTCTGCGCCGTCATCCTTTTCTGCATTTGTATGAGATTGGAGATTTAGATGACTTTTTTTGGTCATATACTAACTGGTACGCACTTCAGGATAGTGATAGTATCCGCCAAATCGTACTGTTGTATGTTGGTGCAGAACTTCCTGTTTTACTAGGTTTGACTGAAGGTTCTGGAGAAGAGATGAGTGAGTTGCTGCACTCTCTCTTGCATCTCCTGCCAAAGCGATTCTACGCCCATTTAAATAGTCATACAGTAGAAATTTTTGCCAAAGACTATCAAATCCAATCTCATGGAATTTATCACAAAATGGGTTTAACCAATCTCTTCTATTTAAATTCATATTTAAACAAAGTAGATACATCTTCTGTAGAACAGATGTCTCAATCAGATTTGCAGGAGCTAAAGGCGCTGTATCATCTGAGCTATCCAGGAAACTGGTTTGACCCAAGAATGCTGGAAACAGGGCATTATTATGGTGTCCGTCAAGGATCGGTATTGGTAAGTGTGGCTGGTGTGCATGTATATTCACCTGAATATAAAGTTGCAACACTTGGCAATGTCACAACACACCCAGATTTTCGTAAACAAGGTTTGGCAACAAAGGTTTGTGCAAAATTGTGCCAGTCATTATTAGACAGCGTGGATTATATTGGTTTGAATGTCAAAGCTGACAATACAGGTGCAATATCCTGTTATGAAAGATTGGGATTTGAAAAAATTGCTCTTTACGGCGAGTATACGCTTGAGTTGAAATAGCTTTGGCAGTTTCTCAAAAGTTTTCTCAGACACTCAGCTTCTTACAGCGCTTCTCAATTGCATAAACTACAAACCACATGGTAGGGGCACGAAGCTTTGCTCATTGGTGTCAACAATCACGTTCAACCCTTTATTCCACGTTGATTTACCCCACCCCCGTAAAGCTACGCTTTACGTCCCCTCCCCTTAGCAAGGGGAGGGGAGGTTTTGGCGTCAGACAAAACCGGGGTGGGGTAGAGCGAGAATTGTGGACGAGTATAATCAGGCATAATTTAACGTAATGACAAGGGTTTCAGCTTAAGTTAACACCAATGAGCAATGCTGTGCCCCTACAGCTAGCCTGTATTGTACCCAATTGAAAACTGCTCTAAGGTATAGAAAATAATTCCAAACAAGTAGGAGATCTGGGAGTAGATTTTCACCCAAAGTTATGAATTGCGAAAAGGAACGCTTTGACTTCTGATAGAAGTTGTTAGTAGGGCGATGTTTTATCTTTAATTTGAAAATGTTTATTCATAACTATGACCTACTGACAAGGCTTAGTGTTAATTGAGGTGTGAAAATGTCGGAGTACATCCTTTTCTGCATGATGGTTATGGCATTATTGGGATGGGCGCTTTCTGAGTGTTTGCTCTTTTTAAGCTAAGAAGCTATATTTAGTTGCTCGAAAAGTTTTCTCTCAACAGCTTAACGTTAGAACGCCAAGATCTATTTGAAGCAGATTCTCCCACCAAGCAACAAGAAGGTTAGTTTAAAGGCTTTGGCTATAAAGGGAACGCTCTTTCATTTTCCACTACCAATGCCGTCGCACATATGCCTGTCACTCTCATCCTCAGGGGGATTGGTATTGAAATACTCGCGGATAAAATCGCACCCTTCCCTGAGTAAATAATCAAAATCCCACCGCCACAGTCTCACCCTGTAGTCACCACTGGCCGTTGCCAGCATCTTGCCATTGGGGCTGAAGCTGACGCCATTAACCGAGTTTGTATGCCCCTTGAGGGTTTTGATTTGTTTGCCGGTGCTGGTGTCCCACAGTTTCACCGTGTTGTCACCACTGGCCGTTGCCAGCATCTTGCCATTGGGGCTGAAGCTGACGCCATTAACCGAGTTTGTATGCCCCTTGAGGGTTTTGATTTGTTTGCCGGTGCTGGTGTCCCACAGTTTCACCGTGTTGTCACCACTGGCCGTTGCCAGCATCTTGCCATTGGGGCTGAAGCTGACACCATTAACCGAGTTTGTATGCCCCTTGAGGGTTTTGATTTGTTTGTCGGTGCTGGTGTCCCACAGTTTCACCGTGTTGTCAGCACTGGCCGTTGCCAGCATCTTGCCATCCGGGCTGAAGCTGACACCATAAACTTGCTTTGCGTGTCCTCCCAAGGTGTTTGGGGCTGCGACGTTGTGAACTGTATGCATTAATCCTAGTTCCACCTGCGTCCGGGTATTTGCCCCTACCCAGGGTGTACCTTCCATTTGTACAACAGCTTTTAAACTTGTTTTTACGGCTTCTCGCCCATTTGAGTTCAAAAGCGCATCTGAAGTATTAGTAAGAGAATTAATTTGACTGATTGCCGCACTCCACCAGCCCACGCCAGCGATCCCTGCCAAACTTAGAGCTATCACAGAGAAGCTACCTAATACGATAATTGCCAGTCGTCGGCTGCGATCGCGCTGCTGCTTCTCCTTATCCGGTTGTTGGGTGCTAACCCTAATAAAATCTCGCTCCTCCTGCGTCAGTTCATCCCCGCGTTTGTGCAACCAATCTTCTGCTACAGTTAACGGCACACCTCGCAACAACGCCCCTGAGTCATGGTTATTATTTTTCCACTCAAGCATTGCTACTTTTAACCGTTCCTGCCAAACGCGAAATTGACGGTTAGCATTTATCCACTCGCGCAGGGTTCCCCATTCCCGAATCAGCGCTTCATGCACCACCTCTACCGTATCTTCCTGTTCATGGCGTCCCGTCACAACCAAACGTGCTTGATATCCTGCTAAATAACTCACCAATCCCCAGTTATCTTGCCCAACTTCCGCACGGGTTGCTAGCCGCCGAGTATCCTCTGTCCCCTCCCCCGGACGCACTAATTGCAGAAAAATTCGCTGTGCCTGGTTCTGTTCTGCCTCACTCAGTTGTTGATAAATCTGTTCAGCATGATTGGCTAAAGCTTTTTTGACACCGCCAATTTCATCGTAGGCTTGGTGAGTTAACACACGGTGAACCTGCTTCTCCCACAGTCGGGTGAGGGCAAATTCCAACAATGGCAAGTTACCAGGTTCTTGCCCCACGTCATCGAGAATTCGTTGAGTCAGTCCATCCTCTAGTTGTACTTCCAGCTTTTGTGCCGGTTGCTCAATCGCCGCTTGTAGTTCCTCCTGATTCATGGAACTTAGCAGTTGTGGTGTAAATTCCTGCAACGCATCCCGAAGCGGACGGTGGGAAAGCACATAGCCGTAAAAGTCAGCTCGTAAAGTGAAAACCAGTGTTAAACTTTTGTGATGAATAGCTTCGAGCAACGTATCAGCAAAGCGCTCTTGTTCTTCCTTCACCTGACAAAGAGTGTAGAGTTCCTCAAACTGATCTGCAAACAGCAACAGACGTTTATCCGGATTGCGTTCTGTGATGCGAGACACCACCTGCGTACCATTTGTCACTACAGTAAGCCGCAGCGATCAGATTTCTCCACTGTTTTACATATTGTTATAGACGCAACTAAAGTTGACTTATGCAGAAAGAAGGTAAGTTGCGGCAGTGCAAGAGCTTAGAGGATGTCTGAGAAGTCAAAAATGTCATGCTGAACGGAGCGACAGCGTAGTGTTCGCGTAGCGTGCGCCTTAGCGCTCAGCATCTCGAACCACAACGAAAAATTGGGATTCTTCGCTCCACTTCGTTACGCTCAGAATGACAAAATATACCTTGCTTAAAGTTTTCAGACATCCTCTCATACAGAGTTGCATTCATACATAGCAATAGACAAGATTGCATCTGTTTGATTCCATCTGTGTCCATCTGTGTCCATCTGTGGTTAATTATTCTTTTTTTTGGAATGAATGCAAGAAGTCTAATATCCGCCCTCACCCCCGCCCGTAATCGCTTTTTATATAAAAGCGAATAGAACATACGTAAAAAACAATACTAAACAACTATCTTGAGCTAGTTGTTCTTCTTCGCAAGAATACGTCAAATGATAGGTATAGCCTCTTCTACCTTTTGACAGATGACCGTTATTTAGTATGATTTCGCCTTTGCAAAATCCACTCCCGCAGTTTGAGTACACAACGAGCCGAGTCGTTGTCTACTTTTACAGCAGCAGATTATGCTTATGGACTCCAATTATGTTTTTACGCCTGGTAGAAGCTATCTCGCTTCACCGTAAAGGACTCCTGCATGGGGCAGAATTTTTTATTTTTCCTGCTGATTTAAGCCCTTGGGTTTTCCCAACAGATTTAATTCATGAAGCTAAAAACTCCCGACGAACTAAAGTAGCTAGCTTAGAGAAGGCAATATCAGTCAACGCGCGTTGAGGGGTGCATTCCAATTTTTTGCTCTCAACGAGTCTAGTGTTCCTATTAAGTTTTCTCAGCAGAATTAAGTCAGCGATTGGGTACTTTTTTCAAAGCCTTTACGATTGGGATTGTTTAGGTAGTAGTGCCATAAAATTCTGGCAGCAACGGCACGCCAAGGACGCCAGTTGTCTGCAATTGCTGCCAGTTCTTCAGGTGTTGGACGTAGCGTCAATCCCTTGAGTTTTTGGGTGGCGATCGCCAGTCCTAAATCGCCTTTGGGAAAAACATCAGGGCGTAGCAGCGCCATCAGCAAGTATATATCCACTGTCCAATCTCCAATACCTTTGATGCGCTTTAACTCAGCCCGGATAGCTGTTTCGTCCATTGTCTCTAGGTTGGTGAGGTCAAGCTGACCGCTTGTGATTGCGATCGCCAATGCACGACTGTACACAATCTTTTGCCGACTAAACCCAATTGTCTTTAATTGAACATCATCCAGAGTAAGAAAATTTTCTGGCGTCAGCGGTACCGCCACTGCACACAGACGGTTAAATACAGCCTTTGCAGCAGCTAAAGATACTTGTTGTTCCAAAATGATACGCAGGAGTGTTGGGAAACCCGCTTCTCTTTCCCACAAAGGCGGGGGTCCGAAAGTCTCTAAAATTCGGGCAAAATCGCTGTCGCGATTGGCTAGCTCCATCAAAGCATAACTAAGAGTTTCTTGTGTGAGTGATTCTGACATCAACATAGATACAACAATAAAAATTCGACTTTCAGGCTACCTTATAATTAGCAAGCTAATCAAATTCCTTTTTAACTGTGGTCATACTGCGTCCCTTTGTTGATAAACAGACAATACTGAATTTTGCCAAGCGCTACCCAGAGTTAGATGTTGCTTCAATAGAAACTTGTTTGGCTTTTCTACATACCACGGCTGATGTTTATCAAGCCTTAGATGTTCATTTTGCCCGCTACGGTCTTTCGCGGGGGAAATTTACTTTGTTGATGCAATTGTATTTGGCGGACGAGAAAGGGCTAACACCTTCTGAATGTGCTCAACGAGCCGATGTGACTAAAGCAACAATCACAGGACTCCTTGACGGACTTGAACGAGATGGATTGGTAAGACGGCTTCCTGACTCAGAAGACAGGCGAATGCTGCGTTTGCAATTAACAGACAAAGGACGGGACTTGCTTTCTCAAATGCTTCCAGACCATTTTTGCCGCACCACCGACTTGATGGCGAATCTCACTGACAGCGAAAAAAAGACACTTATCAAGCTTTTAAACAAAGTACGCACTGGAACCTCAGCAATGCTTGACCCCTAAATAAAATGCTTGTGGATGATTGCTACCTAGTGTAAGCTATTCGTTAGGAACCTAACTATAAGTTGCCTAATTAAAATTTGGAAAAACTAATATGAACAAGCTAAGCGTCAAGCAAAAAAACTGGTTGCTGGCTTCTCATGTCGCCTTTGGAGGAATTTGGTTTGGTACTGCTTTATGCATGATTGCAATTGCTTTAAGCAACCGAAACACTCCCAATGGTGATGAACTGTACGCTATCAACTCAGTCATGAAGCTGCTGGATGACTTTGTAATCATCCCCTCTGCCACCTTATCGCTGATAACAGGTGGATTGCTTTGCTGGCTTACCATTTGGGGATTTTTCAAACACTACTGGGTGATCGTCAAGTGGATAGCAACTGTAGCACTCATTGTCACTGGCACAATTTGGCTTGGTCCGTGGACAAATATGATGACTGCCATCTCTGCTGCCGAAAGAATACAAGCACTGCAAAACCCACTATATGTATTTGACCAGAACGCAGTACTTGTGGGTGCTATTATTCAGACGTCATGTCTTTTAGTAATCATTGGCATTTCAGTCTTGAAGCCTTGGGGAAGGCGAAACATTAAAAAGCAGGAGAAACAGGCAGCCGCTTCTAGTGGCTAGTAGGGGAGGTGAGGGAAGTAGGCGAAGTTGCATTGCTCCTGCTTCTGCCTTATGTTCGTGCCATTGCACTTTATTTTTCTTGTCTTTCTTGTGGGATGGGCATCTTGCCCGTCCGTTTCCCTTCTTGTGCCAAGAGTTTTTGTTTGCGCGAAATTCCCCAGTGATAGCCGCCAAGAGTGCCATCAGTCCGCAAGACACGGTGACACGGTACGATGAGTGCTGCCGGATTGGCACCACAAGCAGTACCTACAGCGCGAACTGCCTCAGGTTTACCAATTTCACGGGCGATGTCAGCATAGGTGCGCGTTTCCCCATACGGGATTTTCTGCAAAGCCTGCCAAACTTGTTTTTGAAATGCTGTCCCCCGTATATCAAGCGGCAAATCGAGGTGTAGCGCGTCTCCTACAATGAAGCTGAGGATTGTCTGTACCCAGTCTCGATGTAGATAGTCATCACGCACGATATCTGCCTGATTGAATTCACTAACAAGAATACGTTCTAGCTCATCTACTTCATCACCTAATTTAACGGCACAGATTCCTTTCTCGGTTATTGCCACAAGCAAATATCCCAGAGAACATGGAACGATGGTATAGGCAATATGCATTCCCTTACCACTGCACCGATAAGTTTTTGGTGTCATTCCAAGTTGCTTGGATGCTTTTTCATACAGTCGGCTACTCGATCCATATCCTGTGTCGTAAACCGCATGAGCAATTTCTTCCCCTTGTTGAAGACGCTGCTTAAAGCGATCGCTACGAAGTGCATCTGCATATTCAAAAGGAGATACGCCCATCATTTGTTTAAAGACTCGTGGCAAGTAGCTAGGACTTATCTCAAACCGAGAACTGAGTTCCGATAGAGTGGGGATGTGATCAACTTGTTCTTCAATGTATCGACATATTGCCAAGATTTTAGCCTGAGTCAAATTTGGCGCTGTTTCATATTGTGGCAGGCACCGCTTACAAGGTCGAAAACCTGCACTTTCAGCCTTTTGTGGCGACTGAAAGAAACAAACTTGGTTTCTATTTGGTCTTCGACTAGAACAAGTCGGTCGGCAGTAGATGCCTGTAGAACGAACGCCGTAGAATAGCTTTTTATCAAAACTGGAGTCTCTGTTGAAAACTGCTTGCCATAGGGTTTCTTCTGTGATTGGAGTCTGTTGTAATTCCATTGATATCTCCTTATACACTGGTCAGTTTATTCTTTCTCTAAGTAAGACCAGATTAAGGGCATCAACACGCTACATTCTACCCGATTATTGCGATCAATATTTCAGCTTTTATCCAGTCTATGGCTAGAAGCTTTTATTTTGTCAACACTAAAAATTAAATTTTCTTAGTAAGAATATTTACTATTTCTGTTACTATGTCATTAGGGTCACTAGGCTTAATTAAGTAAGATTGAAATCCTAATTTGAGAGCAAGGTCGCGACCTTCTTCTGAATCCATAGCTGTTAGAGCAATAGCCGGAATCTGATTTTGTGGAGAATTAAGTGTTCGGACTTTACGAATTAAGGAATATCCATCCACTTCCGGCATAGCAATGTCAATAATTAAAACATCCGGTACATATTGTTGGATGATCTCAAGGGCTTCCAACGCAGACGTTGCGGTTACTGTTTGAACACCACAGCTTTCAAGAATAAAGCTAGTTAAGACAAGGCTGTCAGCATCATCATCTACTACAACTATCCGTAAACCATCTAAGGTCTGAAAATTTATTATATCGTCATTAGGATGACGATTTTCGGAAATATTTGACACGATAAGATTAGCCTCCTTGGTTGTACGCTCAATTTGGGAGGAAGTCCTGCTGGGAGCTAGCTGGTAACTAGCTGCCTAGTGGGCATATTTGAGTTCTACTTGTTCATCAAATTCAGCTAATCTAACCTTAGTATTATTTCCTTTGAAAGTCATCAATTTCTTAATCAACTAACATCTTTTTGATTAAAGATTTGCCAAGCAAAAACCTAACAAAGCACAACCTAGTTCAAAAATAAAAATAAAACAACTATCTATCGAAGGAAAACCTGCTTAATCAGGCTAGATATACACAAATAATCTAAATTCTTTTCCAAATAAAAAATTTACGCTAAAGACGCAAATAAACCTTCGCGTCCTTAGCGTCTATGTCCTACGGACACGCTAAGCGCAAAGCGTCCCGTCAGGGATACGCTAATGCGGTTCCTTCTCTAATATGTTGGTACGGATGGGTCGATTTCCTTACTCCAAGCAAGAATACCACCCTTCACATTCGTGCCATCAACTCCCGCTTCCTTGAGAATACCGAGGGCTTTTGCAGAACGCATACCCGATTTACAATGGGCAATTAGGCGATGACCATTGACCAATTCCTTCACCTTAAGGACGCCTTGACCGTTTTCAAGTTCTGATAACGGTATCAAGACTGCACCAGGAATTTGGGCAATTTCGTACTCGTGCGGGTTGCGGACATCTAGCAGCACAAAATCATCTGTACCACTATCCAGCAATTGCTTCAACTCCTGCACTGTCATTTCTGACATTTCCATCTGCTGTTTCTCCTCTTGTGCTTTGGCTTGTGGGATACCGCAGAATTGTTCGTAGTCTATCAACTTTTCAATCACTGGGCGGACTGGGTTTGGACGCAGCTTCAACTCTCGGAACTTCATATTGAGAGCATCATACAGTAGCAGGCGTCCACTCAAAGTGTTACCCTGTCCGATAATGATTTTGACAGTTTCCGTTGCCTGAAGTGTGCCAATAATACCGCACAGCACACCTAGCACCCCACCTTCTGCACACGAAGGAACCATTCCTGGTGGTGGTGGTTCGGGGTAAAGATCACGATAGTTTGGTCCACCCTCGTAGTTAAATACTGTGGCTTGCCCTTCAAAGCGGAAAATCGAACCGTAGACGTTGGGCTTGTTCAGCAACACGCAAGCATCGTTGACTAGATAACGAGTGGGGAAGTTATCGGTACCATCCACCACGATATCATAAGGTCTAATAATGTCGAGGGCATTTTCCGAAGTCAGGCGAGTTTCGTACAAATCAACCTGGCAATGCGGATTAATCTCTAGAATGCGATTCTTTGCAGATTCAATCTTAGGTTTACCCACCCAAGATGTACCGTGAATGACTTGTCGTTGCAAGTTGGAAGTATCGACAACATCGAAATCAACAATACCGATGCGTCCGATACCCGCCGCCGCCAGATACAAAAGCAAAGGTGAACCCAGTCCACCCGTACCGATACACAGCACACTGGCAACTTTCAGGCGTTTTTGTCCCTCCAGCCCCACTTCCGGCAAAATTAGGTGGCGGGAGTAACGTTCGTAATCATCTTTGGTTAACTGGATTTCATCCAGATTAGGATTGAGCATAGCAAGTTTGATGAGGAAGAGCGGATTTTTAATCCTACCGAAAAACAATACCCTTTGTGTCTTTTTGTATGACTTGTTCTTAACCTAACTTTTCAATTGCTTCTTGCTGAAACTGGTGGGTATCATCCAAAGTCCAACTTTTGATGTCACTAGCTTTGCCATTTTGTACAGAAACAATGATGTAAGAGTATTCCTGCCAAGCAAGCTGGCGGTCATATTCTGAAGGTATCGCTGGATGGTCAGTATGAGAATGATAAATGCCGATGATATTTAGTTTGCGATCGCGTGCCTCTTTCTGTGTGTGCAACATGACTTGAGGTGCGATCGCATACCTTTGCCTTTTACTGTAATCTAATGTGTCATCTCCTGGAAGCTCTGCCGCTGTTTCTGCGTTCCAGGCATTTTCTGTTGGCATCACTTCTACCACAGTTTTGCCCTCGCTTGTCAGATTGCCTAGTATTATACCACAGCACTCTTCTGGATAGGTAGTTTCGGCGTGGGTGTAGATGGTTTGCAGGTGTTTTGGGAGGAGTTGGAGAACCATGAAGAATTTTTAACCGCAGATGGACGCCGAAGTAGATGGACGCAGATAAAATTATAAATCTGGGACGATACGTTGAAATTCTACCTTTGGATTGCCAAAGTTGATTAATAGACATACATTTAGGCTTGTTGACCTCCTGTGTTAGCTGCGAATTGAGAGTCGCAAAGGTCAAAAAAAATTTAGTTTGCTAAACTTTTATGTACGAACCTTAATGTAATGAGTGTATCCCGCTCAATAGAACTGTTTTTCTTATGTGTCGATTAGTTGGCTACCTTGGCAATAGCATCCAATTAGATGAGTTGCTCTATAAGCAGGAGCATTCCCTCTACAACCAAAGTTACAACCCTCTTGAATTAAAGTCAGGAGTCGTTTGTGCAGACGGGAGCGGTGTAGGTTGGTATGATGAAGTGGGTAAACCATTCATTTACCGGAACACTATCCCGATGTGGAACGATCCGAACCTGAAAGAGTTGAGCCAGTACGTACAATCTAGTTGTGCGCTGGGCTATGTCCGACTCACTGGAACGGGTGAATCGCTCGATATTAGCAACTGTCAGCCATTTCGCAGTGGCAACCTGTTGTTTGTGCATAATGGCGAGATCACAAACTTTCAGCAAACGCTCTATAGACCGATACGTGACTGCCTTTCTGATTCCACATACCGTCTCATTAAGGGCATGACTGACTCTGAACACATCTTTGCCCTGCTGGTGGAAATCTGGCAGTCGTCTCCAGACAGCACCCTGTTGTCAGCGTTACGTGCCACGCTACAAAAATTGACGCACCTGGCTAAAGAACACGACACCAGCTTTAGTGGCAATGTCATTGTGAGTGATGGTCAAGCAATCGCGGCAAGTCGGTATGCCTACGGCATACAAGCCCCTACTCTTTATTGGTCTTGCGATGATGCAAACCACCCGACCCGAGTTACTATTGCCTCTGAACCGTTATCCGACCAAAATTGGACACCTTTCCCCGACCAAAGTACCCTGTTTGTTCAAGCGGAGTCATTACAGCCAAGGACTTCTTTGATCATGTTTGAGCTTCCGTATTTTTAAGCGAGTCTTTTCTGACCTTCGGCTTTTATTAGCTCTGCGTCAAATGCTACACTTTCTTCGTGCTCACGCTTAATCTATTCCTATGTGAATTTCAGGGTGTAGCTCCTCAAGTTTAAGCTACCGTTAATCTTCCTGTTCACCCCTGATGGATATTGTAATTTCAATGCTCCTCTGGAATTGTCCTAGGTAAGAATAGACACTTTACCAGTCTCAATATCGTAACAAGCACCAACGATTTTTAGTTGACCTTTGCGGATGAGTTTAGCCAAAATCGTTGAGCTTTCCTGTAATTTTTCTGCCTGATATTGAATGTTGGCTATAACTGCATTCTCTTGGATGTCGCCTGTTCTCAACTTGATTCTTTCTACGGCTGGTTTGATCCCTTCAACAACAAAGCCTATTCTGCCAGGAACAGGTTGTTCTTGAAGCGCCTCTGCTACAGCACCACATTTTCTATGACCCAAAACCACAATCAGTTGAGAACCCAATATTGCTGTAGCGTATTCCAAGCTACCTATAACCATATCACTGGCGACATTACCAGCAACTCGCACGACAAACAAATCCCCAAGTCCCTGGTCGAAAATAATTTCCGCTGGTACTCTAGAATCTGCACAGCCAAGTATAGACGCAAAAGGATATTGACCTTTAGCAACCAATCGCAAGCGTTCTAACGATTGGTCGGGGTATTTTCGCTTTTGGTGTAAAAATCGTTGATTTCCATCGAATAATAGTTCTAAAGCTTTGTCCCCATTGACTGGATTGGGATTTGCTGGACTTGCATCAGCAACTGCGGCTTGTAGAGCAACAGCTTGCTGTTTTTGCCAAAGAAGGCTACCGCCAATCGCAAAGCCTCCCACACCTGCAAACTTCATGGCAGTATACACACTCAGGGGAACCCCCGCAACGCACTGCCTCAAAAAATCACGACGCCCTACAAATCCATTTATTCGACTCATCAGTCTATCTCAGTTAACGGAACCCACCTGACAACAGCTTCTCAAACTCCAAGAGGATGCAAGAGTGAGCAACGACACGGTTTAAGAGTCATTTAATTTTCACGCTTTATGAGTAAAAAATCTTTGGCCAAAGAAGTAGTCAGGAGTCACAATGAGAGCGCGTGTGTATTCTGTACGACTGCGTGACTCGTGGTGGGTACTCACCGCCCCCACTAATTCGATTCTGAGTTCTGAGTTCTGTGCCTCCTACGGAGGAACTGCAACACGCAGCGTGCCCGCAGGGCATATTCTGAATTCTTCTTCTGACTTTTCTTTAATGCGCTTTACCTGCTCCCAGGTACAGTTCGCCTACTTTGGGATCATTCAACAATTCCAAACCGGGCCCTGAGATTGCATCGCGCCCAGACTCTAGGACGTATCCTCGATGAGCCATTTCCAAAGCTTTACGGGCGTTTTGCTCTACTAGTACAATCGCCGTACCACTTTGGTTAATTTGTTTTATCTGCTCAAACACTTGCGTCACTAGGATGGGAGACAAAGCCGCTGAAGGTTCGTCTAAAAGCAGTAAGCTGGGTTCCAACATCAAAGCTTTGCCCATTGCTAACATTTGGCGTTCACCACCAGAGAGGGTTCCAGCGCGTTGCTGACGGCGATCGCCAAGCTTGGGGAACATAGTATATATTTTATCTTTGAGCGGTTTCAGGGGAACATTGCGGACGAAAGCGCCCATTTCTAAATTTTCTTCTACGCTGAGGGAAGGGAAGACATTGGCAATTTGCGGTACATAACACATTCCGCGCTGAACAATTTGATTCGACTTGAGTCCAGTGATATTCTCGTCTTTGAAGGTAATTGAGCCTGTATGGGGAGTTAAAAGCCCAAAAATGGTTTTCGCTAAGGTAGATTTACCAGCACCATTAGGACCAATCACTGTTACCAATTCCCCCTGTTCCACCCGAAAATTCACACCTTGCAGAATATCCACCTCTTTGATGTATCCAGCGTGGACATTTTTCACTTCTAGGAGGGGAGACGAATGAGTGAGCGAATCAGACATAATGTCCTTTATTATAAATTCAAAATATAGTTACTTTAAAATACAGTTATTTTGCTCAAAATTATAAGTGCATCTTTATGGAAAATTGGTATGAGTCGATTAAAATCGACTTGGGCTATTAGCCGGGAGTTTCAACTCTGGGCGGGCGAGGGAGCGAATGAAACGACGCTGGTTTGTCAATGGGGGTTGGCGGGGATCTTTAAGGATGAATATCACTAGCTCAACCGTCTTGTGCTACGTGTACCAAGACAAAGACAGCACCAATATAAAAAAAATGACATAGATCAAAAACCTATGTCCTAACTTTAATTTCAACGGCTAGGAAATTTGAAATTAAGCAGCTTTTGTTTTCTTTTTACGGCTTACGGCAAAGTAGATTCCAAGTAAAGATACAGCTGCTAAGCTTGTAGGTTCTGGAACCTGACGTAGTTTGTCAGAGACAGTAATTCGACCATTGACTACCTCACCATTATCACCTGCCTCTCCAATGTATAAGTACAGTGGACTGGTTGTTGAAATGGGATTTTTGAAGTTAAACACAACTGTTCCACCATCACCTAAACTGACGAATCCAAAAGCATTGGCGTCAGCTGTGGAGTTGCCATCAAAATTTTGCAGCGTGGCGAGTGAGTTATCAATAATACCGCCGCCACTTACACCAAATAAAGGTTCTGGATCGACAGGAGAACGCTGGGTTCCTGGGGTGAAGAAAGTTCCGGAGGAAGTAAAATCGAAGACGTTTAACCCTGATAAGTTTTTGGCGTCTGTGGCATTGTTAACCAAGACGTTGCTAATCTTGATTGCATCGAAATCAAAAGCGGTAAATTTCCCAGGTGCACCGCCTATTGCACTGTTGCTATCAGTGATAGCAATGGAACTGATATCGAAGCCAAGATTGGAGAGATCTGCACGGTAGACACCAGTCATACCAGAATTACCACCTGTTAAGCCTTGTAGCTTTGTAAAATTGAGATCCAGTGTGCCCGCTGTAGCACTGTAAGCAGACGTCAGGGTCATTGCTACAGTAGCCAGACTTAACGTTAAGATATTGCCTATCAGGGGTACGCTTAAGCGTTGCATGAGTTTACCTACGTAGGACAGCTATATTTACGTATACGTTACTGCACCAGCAATTTCCGAACAATAAATATTTAATGTTACTTTTTTATATCTTTATCCAGTAGTATTACTGTAAAAACAGGCATATCTTTAAGATGCCTGTTTTTAAAGGATGTTAACCGTTTATACTACGGTGTTTTTTGTAAATCGGGTCGTTCTTCTGGGACGATCGCCCCGGATACTGGACAAACTTGGATACATATGCCACAGTCAATGCAGGTGGCAAAGTCAATCCAGTACCAATCAGTTCCTTTGACGTTTTTGCTAGGACCAGGATGAATGCAAGCTACCGGACAGGCGTCTACGCAATCAGCGACACCTTCACAGACATCAGTAACAATCGTGTGCGGCATAGTTCCCCTCTACTTGGATCAAAATTGCTGTGTTTCTTCAGCTGTATCTAGCGTAGCAACAATACTGAGTCACTAGTCCAGCAGTCATTTGTTCTTGGTCTTTGACTAATGACTCAAGGGTAATCACTTAAGAGCGATCGTCCGAAGGACGCGGCAACGCCTATCGCTCGGCAAAAATTGTTTTGGATGTACAAAAAGCTTCGTGGGCTAGAAACACAGTCATTAGTGATTAAGGAGAGGGAGAACCACGCCGATTCCACATTCGTGCAATGGGCGCAATGCCTTGTGTAACTCTCAAAATTAAAGCAAGTGAAAATATTATCCCAATGAGGATTGCAGAATTTAGAAAAACAATTAATAGTAAGCTTAAGTATTTTTGTCTAAAAACATCTATTTCAAGAGCAAATAGCTCTTAGCCACCTTTACTTAACCGAGGCTGTGATGGAGAAACCTGCTGATACCCAATTTCCAATTCACGACTTGCTGAAACGGCGCTGGAGTCCCTTGGCATTTTCCAGCCAACCTATTGAAAAAGAAACGCTTGAGAGTTTGCTAGAAGCAGCGAGTTGGGCTGCTTCTTCTTATAATGAGCAACCTTGGCACTTTATCGTTGCTACTAAAGATAATCCAGAGGAATTCAACCGTCTGCTCAGTTGTTTGGCAGAAGGAAATCAAGTGTGGGCAAAGAACGCTCCCGTTTTGATGATCTCAGTGGCGAAGCTTTACTTTGAGAAGAATGGTGTAGAAAACCGTCATGCATTTCATGATGTTGGGGCGGCTGCTAGCAATCTAGCAATTCAGGCGACTTCCCTAGGTTTGTTTATCCACCAAATGGCAGGATTTGACGTGGCTAAGGCGAAGGAGTTGTACAGCATTCCCCAGAGGTATGAGCCAGTAGCTGCGATCGCCATTGGGTATTCAGGCGATCCCGAAACATTACCAGAACAATACCAACAGCGCGAGTTTTCTCCACGCCAGCGTAAGCCCACACAGACGTTTGTATTTACTGGAGGTTGGGGACAAACTTCGCCTGTGGTTAAGAATTAGGCCTCATTTGAACATCGCTATTACCAAAGCAATGTCTCTGAACCAGAGTACTGTCCTAGTTGAAACATTGCCGAAAATAACGGAATTCGGCAATGTCAAACCAGTAGTAACTCCATTGAATGCTATTGAAATCCAAGCTAAAAACCGTTCCTGATTGGCAGAAACGGTTAAGAGCAGAGTGACCTGTATGAATTGATTAAGTGCTTGGCTGAATAATTATCTAATCTGTAAGCATTGTACAGATTTGGGAAGATCTTAACCGACAGCTTGTAACCCTTATTTATGCAATAGACATCTCTAGAAATTAGATTTTAGATCAAACAGCATAATGGTCTTAAACTTATTTTCCGAGAGGTCTAATACTTTTTTATGAGCAGCCGCTGTAGATAACCACAACGGCGAATGGATTACTCTTTGATCGCTACTGGTATCTCCTCTTCAATCGCTGCTGGTATGTCCTGTTCAATCGCTGCTGGTATGTCCTGTTCAATCGCCGATGGTACGTCCTCTTCGATCGCCGATGGTACGTCCTCTTCAATCGCTGATGGTACGTGCTCTTCAATCGCTGATGGTACGTCCTCTTCAATCGCCGATGGTACGTCCTCTTCGATCGCTGATGGTACGTCCTCTTCAATCGCTGATGGTACGTCCTCTTCAATCGCCGGTGGTACGTCCTCAGCCACAACTTCTTCAGTAGTTTCAGTTGCTGCTGCTACAGGAATAGCACCTTGCTGCTTAGCTAACATCTGTTCCCGATACTTAGCAGCCATTTCCTCTGCCTTGTCATATACCAAATCGCGATTCTTAATCATGTCACCTGGTTCGGGTTCCAGTTGTTTGGTAGACAGGGAAATCCGACCACGTTCTGCATCCAAGTCAATGATCATGACTTTCACTTCGTCATTGACATTGAAGACACTATGAGGGGTATCTATATGCTCGTGGGAAATTTCTGAGATGTGCAGTAGACCACTGACGCCGCCAATATCGATAAAGGCACCGTAGGGTTTGATACCGCGCACAGTACCAATCACTACCTCACCAACTTCTAAGCGGTTCATCTTGCGCTCAACCAGCGCTCGACGATGAGATAAAACAAGACGGTTACGCTCTTCGTCTACCTCTAAGAACTTCAAGGGCAGTTCTTCGCCTACCAATTCTTCTTTCGGTTTGCGGGTGCTGATATGGGAACCGGGAATAAAGCCACGTAATCCTTCTATCCGCACCAAAGCTCCACCTCGATTGGTGGCAAAAACGCCAGAACGCACAGTTGCATCTTCTGCTTGCAACTGCCTGACGCGTTCCCAGGCTCTCATATACTCAATACGGCGAATCGATAGCGTCAGCTGACCATCTTCGTTTTCATCAGTGAGGATGAAAAATTCCCGCGTTTCGTTCGATTGTAATACTTCTTCCGGGCTATCTACCCGGTTGATAGACATTTCTTGTATAGGTATGTATGCTGCTGTTTTAGCACCTATGTCAATCAGAGCGCCGCGTGGCTCTATACTGAAAACTGTACCTGGTACTATATCACCTGGGCTAAAATGATAATCGTACTTATCTAGCAGAGCGGCGAAATCGTCGTGTGTAAATCCAATTTCAGGAGCGGTTAATTTCTGATTGACCATGCTGATTGTTTCCCGGTTATTATTCTCCGTAAAGGTTATGCCTCCTAGCGATGCATATGTAAGAGCCGAATGGGCATTCCACACCTACATCCTTTTTCATCCTAGCGCAGAAAAGCTGATCTGAACACAGAACCTTCCAGATCGTACATTCTACCATAAATTCTTTATACTTTTATATTAGTTAATTATCAATAATTCCTGAATTCACTTTTCTTTTTACGGTCAGGGCGCAAGGCGGTCTTGCGCCCCTACGTCCGGTGCTAGTTAACACCTCATCCCTGGAGCGAACTTGGTGTCCTACTTCTCTTCTTTCTTTTCAATGCGAGGAGGTTCGCGGAAGGCGATCGCAAAGAAGAGAGTTCCTATTGCCAAAGTCAAAATTAAGATGTAAGCAATGCTTTCCATAGCTTTAATTCCTGCCGATTTACCCACCAGTATTAGTGTACCAAGCTACAGGAAAGAATGGTCTTGGGAATTGGGGGGTTAGGGATTGGGGATGAGGAAGAATTCTTCCTGTTCCCAGTCGCCACGACCTAGTTCCTCTGATTAGACCATTCTTAACTTTTCGCTACAAAGTTTAGAGAGCTTCCTTCCGGCGGGTTGACTTGTCACCCACTTTCTGGAACAGACCCCACTCAACTTGTTCTTCGAGATCCGCATCAACACCAGCAAACACATCTCGGTAGATTGTCCGAGACCCGTGCCAGATGTGACCAAAGAAGAACAGCAGCGCAAATACAGCGTGTCCAAAGGTAAACCAACCTCTGGTACTGGTGCGGAACACACCATCAGAGTTCAAGGTTTCCCGGTCGAATTCAAAAACTTCGCCGCCTTGAGCCTTACGAGCATACTTCTTCACATCAGCTGGGTCTTTGAAAGTTTGACCATCCAAGTCGCCACCGTAGAAGCTAACGGTAACACCAGATTGCTCAAAGCTATTCTGTGATTCTGCCCGACGGAAAGGAATGTCAGCACGGACAATGCCATCTTTGTCGGTCAAAAGGACTGGGAAGGTTTCAAAGAAGTTCGGGAGACGACGTACTGCCAACTCGCGACCTTCAGCATCTGTGAACACCGCATGACCTTGCCAAGATTGGGCAATTCCATCACCCTTATTCATCGGACCTGTACGGAATAGACCGCCTTTAGCGGGGCTATTGCCGACATAATCGTAGAAGGCGAGTTTTTCTGGAATTTGTGACCAAGCTTGAGAAAGGCTTGCACCTTCACCAAGGCTACCTTGGACGCGGCGATCAATCTCTTGTTTGAAGTAACCCTGATCCCACTGATAGCGGGTAGGACCAAACAGTTCGATTGGGGTGGTAGCGTTACCGTACCACATGGTGCCAGCGACGACGAATGCTGCGAAGAATACAGCCGCAATACTGCTGGATAGTACAGTTTCGATGTTACCCATCCTGAGAGCTTTGTAGAGCCTTTCGGGGGGTCTAACTGTCAGGTGGAATAAACCAGCGATAATACCTACGACACCAGCAGCAATGTGGTGAGCTACGACACCACCCGGGTTAAACGGGTTAAAGCCATCTGGTCCCCACTCCGGTGCCACTGCTTGGACATGACCCGTTATGCCGTAGGCATCAGAAACCCACATTCCAGGTCCAAATAATCCGGTCAGGTGGAAAGCACCAAAACCAAAGCAGAGCAAACCAGATAAGAACAGGTGAATGCCAAACATTTTTGGCAAGTCAAGGGCGGGTTCACCAGTGCGGGGGTCTTGGAACAATTCCAAATCCCAGTAAACCCAGTGCCAAACGGCAGCTAAGAAGAGCAAACCGGAAAGAACGATGTGAGCAGCGGCGACGCCTTCAAATGACCAAAAACCGGGATCGGTTGATGGACTGCCAGTAACGTTCCAACCGCCCCACGATTGGGTGACGCCTAAGCGTGCCATGAAGGGCAGCACGAACATGCCTTGACGCCACATCGGGTTGAGTACTGGGTCGCTGGGGTCATAGATAGCCAGTTCGTACAAAGCCATCGAACCAGCCCAGCCTGCCACCAACGCTGTATGCATCAAGTGTACAGAAATTAGCCGCCCCGGGTCATTCAGAACAACTGTATGTACTCGGTACCAGGGTAGTCCCATCGACTACGGTCCTCCTCGATGATTTATGTTTACAAAGCAATTTTTCAGTTTTTGTTATTGCCACTGGAATTTATCCACAGCTTTGTCTTATGAGTCAGAGACTGTGGTTAATTTGGCAAGGCTTACTAAGCTACGGAACCATTATCCCGTAGAGTAACAATCGCCAAGCAAAAAATGAGAATGTTTAAAAAATTGTAACTTTTGATGGAGCTGTTTGCAAGCCTGTAAACATAAGGATTTACGTAGCTTGACAGTTTCTCAAGCTACGTAACCCAGGCGGTGTGGAGGAGTTGTGAGGTGGAGGTGCGCTTTAAAGTTCTTAACTGAGCCTTACACCCCTAGACTTAAACGACAGATTCAATGTTTTGCAGCTGGCATCTAGCTGATGCCGTTCCCAAGCGTTCAATAACCTGTTCGGCACTCATCAACCGCTTGAGTACGACTTGACCGATCGCTTGACCAGATTTATTGACTTGTACTTGTGTTGTAGGCTTCACTTCCACGGTTAAAACAACATCTTCAACCCGATAAAGCCACAGCACTTCGTTTTGTTCTACTAAACAGATATTCATTCGCTGAATGTCTGGTTGGCGTCGCCATGCGGTTATCTGCCAAAGTCCATCAGATGCCCACACTCTGCCAATTGTCCAACCCTCAGATAGAAAGAAGTATTTCACACTTTTCGTCTCGCTATTAGACTTTCAATCTACTATTCTTAATTGTCGTGATGGTGTCAGTCGGTTACCCTGGAGCTAAGTATTTTTCCCTCGATTGAGATGCACAACAGACAAATCTCTCATGTACACCTTTTAGGCTACGGGAAAAGCTTAACAAATCTTTGCCCTGGTAGAGTGTAAATTTCAAACAAATTTAGGCACTATTTATATGTTTAATTAAATAAAAAATTTTCCGTTATTCAGGAACATCAAACTCTATATTTTGGTCTAAAACTCTTTGTTTTTCCCGTAGGAGCTACAGAAAGTTATATTGTTAACTCTTAAGTCAATAAACTTAACAAAGAAAAAACTCAAGGCACACAAGACGACTAGAGGATTCTCCTAAATTTTGAATTCTTTTTCCGGTTTTTTGCCAAACATATAGTAAAATGTTTGACCACTAAGTTTAAAAATATCAATGTTATGACCAGGGTTTCCTTGTCCGCGAGACAGTGGAGTCAAATTACTAAATTTCTTTCTTTATTTTGTTTATGTTTGCTTTTGGTGGTGAGTTGCTCAAGAAGCCAACAGATCACGACAACATCATCTAGTTCAGCAAATACCTTAACAGGGAATGGTCGCATTACTATAGGTACGACGCTAAATCCCCGTACCCTTGATCCAGCTGATGCTTATGAATTGCAGTCGCTTGGGTTAGTGTACAACATGAGCGATCGCCTTTACACCTATGAACCAGGAAGCACTAAAGTTAAACCTCAGTTAGCCACGGCTTTTCCCAAAGTGAGTCAAGATGGTTTAACATACACAATTCCCGTACGCCAGGGAGTGGTCTTTCATGATGGAACTCCTTTTAACGCCGAAGCGATGGCGTTTAGTCTGGAACGCTTTATCAAAAACGGTGGTAAACCTTCTTTCTTACTAGCAGATGTGATAGCTTCAGTCAAAGCTACTGGTGAGTATGAGTTAACGATACAACTGAAAAAACCATTTGCGGCGTTTCCGTCGTTGCTAGCGTTTTCCGGCGTTTGTCCAGTTTCCCCCAAAGCTTATGAAATTGGTAAGGGGAAATTTAAGCCAAATATCTTTATTGGTACTGGTCCATATAAATTAGCGCGGTATGGTACAGATTCCTTACAATTTGATGTCTTTGATAAATACTGGGGAGAAAAACCAGCGAATAAAGGCATTAATTTGCAATTTCTCACCAGTGGGGCTAATTTGTATAATTCCTTCCGTACGGGTGCAGTCGATGTCGCTTACCTGTCTTTGGAACCAGACCAAATTCGCAGCTTAGAAGCAAGCGCTAAAAAAGGTGATTGGCAAGCGATTACAGCTCAAGGTAGTGTAGTCACTAACTTTGTTTTAAACCGGAATCAAAAACCTCTAGATAAACCAGAAGTTCGACAAGCCATAGCTGCAATGGTTGACCGTCCACTGATGAATCAGCGGGTGTTATTAGGTCAAGCTAGTCCCTTATACAGCATGGTACCGAAAACGTTTGAGGTTTCCCAGCCATTATTTAAAGATAAATACGGCGATGGCAATGTAGACAAAGCCAAACAATTGTTAACGGCTGCTGGCTTCTCGAAAGAAAATCCAGCCAAGCTACAAATTTGGTATCCAGCGAGTTCCCCTATTCGCAGTTTGGCAGCACAAATACTAAAAGCTTATGCCGAGAAATATATGGATGGAATGCTGCAATTTGAAGTCAACACTGTAGACGGTGCTACCTTCTATGGAGGTATCGCTAAGAGTTTTTATCCAACTGCTTTGCTAGATTGGTATCCAGATTTTTTGGACGCAGATAATTATATTCAACCGTTTTTGGGTTGCGATAAAGGGTCAGACGCGAAGGGATGCGAAGAGGGTGGTAGTCAGACACAAGGTTCGTTTTACTACAGCGAAACCATGAACAAGCTGATTGAAGACCAACGTAAGGAACAGAACCCCCAAGCGCGGAATAAAATCTTTGCAAACATTCAAGCACAAATAGCCACCGATGTCCCTTATGTTCCTTTATGGCAAAACAAAGACTATGTATTTGCCCGTAACGGAGTCAGTGGTGTGCAACTTGACCCGACTCAAAATCTGATTTACAAAACAATTAAAAAGTAGTCAAAAGTTACTAGCAAGGAAATAAATTTCCTCAAGAATGTAGAGACATAGCATGCTACGTCTCTACAAGTCAATTCAATTTGTGAATAAGTCTTCAATTAGGTGCAACATCTAAAGTATGTCTCGTTCAAAAGCCTTACAGTATTACATTATTGCCCGTTTACTTTTAGCTCCATTGATGCTATGGACTGTGACCACAGCCGTTTTTCTCTTACTACGTGCAACACCGGGAGATCCAGTAGATGCAATTCTCGGTGGACGTGCGCCAGAAAGTGCTAAGGAGGAATTGCGAAAACAACTGGGTTTAAATCTTCCCATATGGCTGCAGTACCTAAATTACATGGGACAATTGCTGCGTCTGGACTTAGGAACTTCTATAGCGAGTCGTGGACAAGCTATTTGGGAGGTGATTGGGCAATATTTCCCAGCCACTGTGGAATTAGCGGTTTGCAGTATGGCGATCGCACTGATAGTTGGAATTGGGATTGGTATTCTTTCTGCTTCTCGCCCTGGAACTTATTTAGATGTTGGCGGACGATTATTTGGTATTATCACCTACTCACTCCCCATGTTTTGGGCTGGGATGATTCTGCAATTGATTTTTGCAGTACAGCTAAATTGGTTTCCTTTGGGAACGCGCTTTCCTACAACTATGCCAGCCCCACAGGCTATCACTGGTTTGTATACAATTGATAGTGTATTAACTGCAAATTTCAGTCAATTTTTCACTGCTTTGCACTATTTAGCGCTTCCTAGTATCACCTTGGGAGTTTTGCTGAGTGGTATTTTTGAGCGAATTGTGCGAGTGAATTTAAAGCAAACTTTGCAAGCAGATTATGTCGAAGCTGCGCGTGCAAGAGGTATTGCTGAAAGAAATATTTTATTTTCTCACGCTTTAAAAAATGCTCTTATTCCCGTGATTACAGTTATGGGGTTGACCTTTGCTTCTTTGTTAGGTGGGGCAATTTTGACTGAAGTCACATTTTCTTGGCCCGGATTGGCAAATAAGTTATATGATGCCATTAATGCGCGGGATTATCCTTTAGTGCAGGGAGTTCTCGTGTTTTTTGCGGGAATTGTGGTCATTGCTAGCATTGTGATTGATATTATCAATGCTTATGTAGATCCACGAATTAGGTATTAGGTTAGGTGTAGGGTGTAGAGGGATTAGAGAATTCATTCCACCCCACATCTGACTGAATACATTTGAAAAATAAATAACATCGTTTTATAGCTTACAAATAGCTTTGAGAACTTGTAGTAACTGAATTGCACTTTCAGGTTCCATTAAGTTTAGAAATGGCATGAAATGATAAGTTGGGTGATTTCCCTGTAAGATACGGTATTGAGATGAATGGTGCGTTGCGCTTCGCCATAACACCTCTACTTAATATTTTTTTAACTTTTTATCGTGTCGTTACGACAGCTTGTTGTGATCTAAGGACAGCTTGTACATTCCTAACGACAGCTTGTTGTGATTTAAAGACAACTTGTACATTCCTAACGACAGCTTGTTGTGATTTAACGACAACTTGTACATTCCTAACGACAGCTTGTTGTGCAATGGCGATCGCCCCAAAGCACAATCGCAAGTGTTACAGGGCGAGAAGCTGTCTTTCCTGAACTCAGGAATCATGCAGTTCGCTGTCCAACATCTAGGTTTAAGTAAAAACTCTTGTCAACTACTCTGTTGCTGCCATCATAGTTGATGATGGGTATGCTAACTCGGTGTTGTCCTGGTTCTAGCTTCCAGGTTTTTTCAAAGTTTCCAATATTGTGACAACCAGTATAAGTTGGAAAACCACTGGAAGTGAAAAGACCATATTTGTAATTCTCAAGTCCTTTTTGAAACAGATATGCTTTTACTTCTACCTTATTAACTGTCACTTCCGGAGGTATGCAATAGCGTAGGTTTACTACTCTCAGTGTATCTCCAGCTTGTAGAGGAACACGTTCGTGATTTTTCACTTGCTTGGGTTCATCGCTATTAATTTGCACAGTGACATTAGCGACACAAATTTTCTTGACTACAGTTTTATTGCACTCTAATTCAGAATTCTTGTCAGAAGTTAGACTAGTAGGACTAGCAGGAGGGTTGGCTACTGAAGGAGTTTTATTGCTTTGCCCAATAACGGCAGCTCCTACAGTGGCAGCGGCACCTATGAGGGCAACTATAATAGGAACAATGATTTTTTCGCTGGAAAGTTGCATAAATTCGTCTCCTTGTCTCTAAGTGTTTTGCTGATAAGACCATAATGGCTTTAGAGACATATGCTTTAGGTAGACAAACGTAGGGAGTTAGACGGCTACAATTTATGTAGGCGAAAGTAGCCTAATGTAGGTTTGTAGGGTAAAGTATGACATGAATGACTCGTTGTTAATTTTACTCTGTCAATTTAATTACGCCCAATGGATTCAAAAGAAGCGTTGGAATTCATTAATTCTCTTCTTATGCAAGCAAAGAAGGGAGTATTAAATGAATTGGAAGAAATTCTCTTTTTAGGTATATGGGAAGGTCAGACTTACACAGAAATTTGTGCTAACACTTATCGAAGTGAGCAACATATAAGAGATGTCGGCGCAAATTTATGTAGAAATAACCCAAGTTGCTAGTTATTTGAGAAGGCGATCGCAAAGATAATAAAATCCCCTCCAGTAAGAAAAACGGAGGGGAATTATGTTAAATGAAACAATTGCTGTCTATGCTATCATTGACGACTT
>JAHHIB010000116.1 GCA_019359075.1 Kalymmatonema hyalinum WJT4-NPBG1 | reverse complement strand
TGCATCCAAAGAAAACCCCCCTGAAAGCTAACGATCGCACCCTCGGAATTTGTGATTTCTACCTAAAAGCCTCAGATCGCTATCATACCTTCATTTGGCGACTTTCTTAAATACCTACCCTTGAAAGAGCAGGAGTAGACCCCAAACTATTGGCTTTGGATGCATTAGAAATGAGGGTAACATGCCCCTTGCCGTCGAACACCCAACCTGTAGCAGGCACAATTTCCACAACATCAGCTTTAGATGGTGGTTTAGCTGTGCTTCCTTGTGAACGTTGCTGTTGTGTTGTGATAGCTGACAATCGAGTGTCTAACCAGACGACATCAGTAGTGAGGGGTTCGTAAGGGCTGGGAGGTAAACCACCGCGTCCAGTGATCGTAAATTTGCTTTTATCTGTGTCAGAATCTGTGCTAGCAATGGCATCACAGCCAGTGTCTGCTATTAGGTTTGATGTCTCTGCTAACACTGTGGGGAGTTCGACTAATCCCAGGCTTTGGTCAGCATCCGGTGTATTGATAGTGACCTGACCGCCTAAAGTTGGGTTGGTTAGGGAAAATGCTGTGATGTCGTTGGTTTGTAACTGTTGCGGGTTGAGTTCATTTGGGTTATCAGTTCTCAACTCGCGCACCAAGTCTTCTCGACTACGCTGAGTGAAGTTAAAAATACTTAAGGAGTTAAGATTGATTTTCCCACCAGTGCCATTGAAAGCATTAGCGGTAATGTCGCTGTTTTCATTTGGAGCGCTGACGATAAAGCCCGACTGAGCATTGATAGTGATGTTACCGCCATCGCCCCCTTGTTGTGTAGTACCCGCAGTAGCACAGATGAGACTTCCACGGCGTAGCAGTAATAAATCTCCGACTCGCAGGTTGATATTGCCGCCGTTACCTGATGCAGATTCAGCGTTGAACCTCGCCGCTTTGCCCAAACGAATTTGAGGTGCGGTAACTTCAATGTCTCCTGCTGCTCCTGAACTTTGAGAACGAACAAACAAGCCAGTGTCTGTTTCAAAATCTGGGATTGAACTGATTCCAGAAACACTCACATAATCTGTAGCGTTAATTTGAATCTTTCCTGCATCCCCTTTTCCATAGGTATTGCCAGACAGTACAGCACCATCAGTTAAGGAAACTGAACCTGATGTGACATTTATGTTTCCAGCATTACCAGAACTGCCAAAACTAGTTCCTGTATATAAGCCACTCTGATATCTATACCTAATAATTCCACTGAATCAGAAGCCTTAACTGTCAGATTTCCACCATTACCTGAAGATATAATATAAGTTGATACGTATGCTCCATCAGTAGTGGTTAACTTTCTTGTGTTAATGAGCAAATCCCCAGAGGAGCCTGCACCTTGAGATTCTGTCAGTAAACTACTAGCATACTTTCGATCTGCGGATTCTCCAATCAGTTCTACTGACTCAGTTGCATTAACAGTAAAATCTCCTCCAGGTTTTGAGCCAGAGGTAATAGACAAAATTGATGAACCATCTTTTACAGAAAGTTGCCTGCTTTGCACTTGGATGGAACCTCCGCCCTCTCCGCTTGCATCAACTGAAGCTTTTTGAGAAAGCAGGATATTACCAAAATTCTCAATACCTGAGTATCCTAAAGTAAAACCAGAATCTTTCTGAGTGAGGCTAACTAAGCCGGGTAAAGCAACACTTCCTAATTCAATTCTTCCTGATTCTGCTCTGAGATTAGCACCCTCTAGAACGACATCTCCACCAACAAGCGCTAAGGTTCTCCCTGGTTGCACTTGCAGTCCCGGAACATCACCCCGAATCGTTCCATATGTAAATTCGTCGTAAGTTAAATTATGACTTGAACCCTGTACTTGAATTTTTCCTGGGTTCGCCCCAAATTGCAGACCCAATGGAACACTGATAGTTAAAAGAGGTGTTGTTTGGGGAGCGTCTGTCCTAAACTCAAAGCCATCAGCAAATTTCAGACTACTAGCCGTACTTGCGAAGAAAGACCCGCCAATGTTTAATTGGGCATTTGGTCCAAAGACAATTCCACTGGGATTAATCAAAAACAGGTTAGCCGTACCGTTAGCGCGGATCAAACCATCAATATTAGATATTGACCCACCCGTCACGCGGCTAATGATATTTTGAATGTCAACAGTATTATTAAAGAAAGCTCCGCTACCAGTACGAACAGAAAACTCTTGGAAGCTGTGGAACAAGTTGGTTCCTGCTTGTGTTCCACCAGTGATATTGAAGGTGTTGCCATTGATGTTGACGATGGAATTATTGGGGAGAGTGACATCCGGTGTAATTTGAGCCTGAACACAATTTGCACTCAAAGTACATACACCACCAATCGCAATTCCTAATAAAGCGTCCCAACGAGTAGCCATTTTGGACATTGCACTCCTCCAGACAGCAATAGCTAACCAGTGTTTAGTAAACCATAATTATTGGTTTGATTTTTATTATCAACTGCTGCTGTGTGCGTAAAATTAATAAAAGTTTGTAGTAAGCGCTTAAGCGCTCATTACGAGATGCAATGGCATCCAGATAAAAAATGTGACGATTTTGTTCAATCTTGTGCTTGTCTGGCATAGTCAATCTGCTGCATCTCACTTTTGTAAAAATATGCTTAGTCCCGGCGAATAAAATTCGCGGCTATACAGACAAAACCCGCCTACGCGGGTTTCAAATTCATTGAGTAGCTGCTTAGTCCGGGCGAATAAAATTCGCGGCTATACAGCAATACGGTTCAGTTAAGGATTTTTGGTGAAATTTGGTGATATGTAGAGACGTAGCATGCTACGTCTCTACATCGCGGTCGTGGTCAGGGTTTTGGTCTTATCTGAACCGTATTGGGCTATACAGACAAAACCCGCCTACGCGGGTTTCAAATTCATTGAGTCCGCGCAGGCGGACTTCGTTTGTGTAGCTGCGATTTCTAATCGCCAAATATATTTGTAAAACTGAGATACTTTGTGTCGCCAAGTACTTTTGCTAATAACTCACTCACCAGAAATCTGGCAAAACACTGTCCTTTTGCGTGGTCCATCTAACTCAAAAAACAACACAGATTGATAAGTTCCCAAAGCTAATTTTCCATCCACAATAGGAATCACTTCACTCGTACTTAAAGTCATTGCCATTAAGTGAGAATGGGCATTCATTGGTTCATCTGGTGGAATATTTTCTCTTAAGTGCAAGTCATTGTGTAAATAGCGGTCTGATTCCGGTGCTAACTTCTGCAAATAGGCTTTGATATCTTCTAACAATCTTTCTTCATATTCATTGATAGCTAATGCTGTAGTTGTATGGCGAGAAAAAACTAAAATTTGACCATTGATAATTGAGGTTGATGCTATCAAATCTTGAATTTGTGGTGTAATATTATGAATATTAATTTTTGGTTGTGTTTCGATTTCAATTAATTTATTAATAATTGGCATATTGTCAAGTTTGTGTTTTTTATTTAGAAAGTTGTAAGGTGGGTATTTCAAAAGGCTCAGATTCCCGACTTCTTCAAGAAGTCGGGAATCTTGTTGTTCATTACACTGCGTTAACCCACCTTACAAATTATCCCTTGCAAACCGCGCACTAATCGCTCAATTCCTTCTTTTGCAGTCTCTTTTTGTAGCGCACCGTAAGCGACGCGCAGATAGCATCCGTCATCCATCCCAAAAGTTGTCCCTGGAATGACAGCTACTCTATATTCGCGGATGAGTCGTTCAACTAGCTCAAAGGCGTTCATTGTAGTATGAACTTTCAGGAAAAAATAGAAAGCGCCATTAGCAGGGGCAATTGTACACAAGTCTTGTAAGCTGTTGAGATTAAGTACCACTTGCCTAACTTGGGCGATCGCCCCAATATGATTCTTCAAATAGTCCTCTTTTGCCTGCAACGCTCCCAAAGCTGCATACTGGGAAATCACAGGCGGACAAATCAAAATTGTATCTTGAACTTTTTTGACGGGGATAAGCAGGTGTTTGGGAATCACCATGTAGCCAATACGCCAGCTAGCAAAACCATAAGCTTTGGAAAGGCTAAACAGGGAAATGGTATACTCGTTACTTCCAGCGAATGCACCCGGAGAAACGTGTTTCGCTTCGTCGTAGGTAAAGTATTCATAAGCTTCATCGCTGATGTGGTAGATACCGCGATCGCGACAAATTTGATTCACTTGGCGCAACGCCTCTTGTGAATACACAGCCCCAGTAGGATTATTGGGGGAAATCGTCACAACTGCTCGTGTTTTTGGGGTGATAGCAGAGGCGATCGCCTCTGGACGTAGTTGGTAATTTTCATCACATCTCACCAGTACCGGACAGCAACCCGCCATTCTAATTGCCATTTCATGGTTGAAATAGTAAGGCGTATTAAGAATAATTTCATCCCCCACGCAAGTGAAAGCGAGAATAGCGTTCATAAACGCCATATTGCTACCTGCGGTAACGACGATGCAGTTTTCCTCATTGATTTCAATACCGTTGAAGGCTTGCAATTTTGCTGCTAGTGCAGTTCGCAATGGGGGAATTCCTTCAACATCTTTGTATAAATGATTAGTGGGTTCGGCAAGGAATTTCGGTAAAAGTTCTATGGCTTCGGGCGGTGGACTATAGGAAACAACGCCTTGTCCAAGAGAAATGGTTCCGGGAAAGCTTTTAATCAGTTCCCCAACGACAGGAATAATAGGCGACTGTACCGCCGTCATGCGAGAGATGAGAGATTCCATGCAATGTCACATTTAAGCTAAATTCAATTTTCTCTCAAAAGTTAATCTCATCTAAAAACTCCCTTGAGTGTGGAAACCTTGCCTCTTTAGATTAAGGAGGAAACACGACGGGCGCATTATTTTTAAATGCATACACCCACGCACTCAACACTTTTTAGGCTGACAATGGCGGTAGAAACCGAATATCAGAATTGAATTGCTCAATATTTGCTGAACGATGAATCGGCAAAACATATTCTAGATTTTCATGGGGACGGGGAATAATGTGATGAGAAAGCACCTCACCACCATTCACTCGCGGTACCGCCTCCAGTCCTGCGGCTACAGCAACATTGACCTCACCCACTACCCCCCGGATGAGCACAGTAATTCGCCCTAAATCAGTATTTTCATACCCGACAAGGGTGATGCGAGCAGCTTTACACATAGCGTCCCCCGCTTCTACTGCTGCGGGAACGCCATAAACTTCAATCATGCCAAGTGCCAAAGTCATACTTGCCCACTCTAAACACTTGCGACAGCTCTTGGAGACTCTACACGCTCCCGTTCTCCCGTAATAATCATCTTGACTTTACCACTAGGAGCAAGAGTCACTCCTCGTCGTTGAGGTTGTTCAGGTTGATTACTAGTCAGTGCAAGCTGATAGCGTGAGAGGATAGTTGCCAAGACTAGCTTCATTTCAAACACAGCCAAAGCCTCACCGATACAGCGACGGACACCACCACCAAACGGCATAAATTCATAAGGAGAAAATTGGCGTTCCAAAAAGCGCTCCGGCTTAAATTGCTTGGGCTGCGGATATAAATCCTCGCGTTGATGAGTGAGATACATGCAGCCAAGGACTATAGTATCAGGTTCTAACTGATGTCCCAGTAGTTCAACTGGTTCTTGCACAACTCTCGGGAAAGTCAACATTACAACAGGACGAATCCGCAAGGTTTCATTACAAACTGCTGTGAGGTAAGGTAGTCGGACAACGCTCATAGGGTCTGGTGAATCCCCAAGCGAGTCCAGTTCTTGGAGCAGTTTTTCACGAACTTCTGGCAAACGGTGAATCCAATACAAGCCCCAAGCCATTGCCGATGCTGTGGTTTCATTTCCAGCTAACAGTAGAGTTATCAACTCATCACGTAACTCTTGATCCGTCATTGCCTGACCTTCTTCATCACGAGCCGCCATCAGTAACGAGAGGATGTCAACGCGATTTAGATCCGTTTGGGCACGTCGTTGGGCTATCTCAGCGTAGAGTATTTCATCAATTTGCTGACGTTGGCGCAAAAACCTTCCCCAAGGACTCCAAGCGCCTAAATCTTTTTGTAGGAAGGGGAAGAATAGGAAGCCAGACATGAGCGGTGATTCAAACAAACCCGTAAATAACCCCAGTAGATGCTTGAGTTGTTGATAACGTTCTCCTTCATATAAGCCAAAAACAACCTGTAACATAACTTGCAGGGATATCTCCTGCATGACAGTACGAGCAAAGAAGGGTTGTTTCTGGGGTAACTGACTCCAGACTTTTTCCGTAAGATGACGAATTAATTCTCCATAGGCTCGCATTCTTTCTCCATGAAAGGGGGGCATCAATAGTTGTCGTTGTCGTCTATGACGTTCTCCCTCCAGCAACAAGAGTGAATTATTGCCTACTATGGGTAGCAAAATGCTGTTGTGTCCACCCAAGGCAGCAAACTTCTTTCTATCATTAATTAAAATTTCTTGAATTGCCTGGGGATGCTGTACGAATACCAGGGTATCTCCAAAACCAACTACCTTCGCAGTAAAAATATCAGGATATTGTTGAGCCGCTTTTTCCATATATCCTACAGGGTCAGTGACCCATTGGATTCTTTGTAAAAAAGACGGGGTTTTAACAGGATTGGGTAGATTCATCTGCTTTTTCATCATGAAATTATGTTAATAACTCATTCAAATTGTGATGATTAGAGCATACTCTTGCCTGAATCCAGTTTAGCTTTTCCTCATTAAAAGATTGACAAAATTTATATTCTATGTATTAACTGCCTTGAAAAGGCTTAATCCAGCCGAGTTGCATAGCAGTATCGAGGAAAAATGCTGCCAACCCAAAGCACAAAATACTCTCGACTCCCAGAACCACAAAAGGCAAAACACCTCTAGAATCTGACAGCCCAACTTCCAGCTGCGTCAAACCTCGCACTAAGCCAAATGCTAAGACTCCCCCAGCTTTCAATTGAGGATTTTTATCTGCGCGGATGATATAGCGGTAGGTAACACCAAATAGCAAACCACAGAAACAGACAATTCCAGCACTTAGGAACGATTGCAAACTGAGTAAATCAGTTGCTAGAGTAGCGAATTGCTCAAAATTTGTTGCTAGCACCAGATTATTTACCAAATTGGTCAGAAAAAAAGCTATTATCAGGCATAAACCCGCTAGTATCCCAGCTTTGAGGGATTCAATGCGTTCTGCCATGAGTTGCTGAGCGAAAATCTTGTTCACAGAGTCCAAACTTTAGTTCAGAACATGGTTCTAGTATTATTAATATTAGAGACGTTTGCTAAATAAGTTTAAAAGTATCACTATGGACATTTTGACACTGGGTTGGGTTTCTTTACTGGTTGTTTTCACTTGGTCAATTTCAATGGTAGTTTGGGGTCGCAACGGGCTGTAAGAGAATCGTGGAAAGTCCATTCCTGACTATTTTAGTTTTAGTTGCTGCAGTGCTGCTTGTCGCAGTCACAGGAGGTGTTGGTTATTTGACGCTGGCAGATTGGCGCGATCGCCGTCTGCGAGAACAAGAAAAACGCGAAACACGAAGCACCGCTCCTAAGAACACTGCTTCTAAGAAGACTGATTCTAAGAACGCTGCTGCTAAGAACACTGCTAAGAAGCGCAAATAATTGCTTTTTTATCTCGCGCAAAGGCGCAAAGTTTAACACGCGTCTTTGCGTGTTTGCGTCTTTTTGCTTCGTTTCTCTGCCACATGGAAAAAGTGCAGAGACATTTTGTAGTATCATTATTTCGTAAGACTACAAGGTAATACTGATGGTCAAAATCACAATTACCTTAGAAGAAGACATTCTCCCGTTTATAGATCAGCCAAGGCGATAGCTTCGCTGCTGCCTAAGCGCAAAGCGCACGCTACGCGAACGGCAGATCGCAGTGGCTATATTAATGCACTGCTGACAAAACACTGGTGTAGGATTTTGGAAGCAGAAATGATTGCAGTTCTCAAGCAGGATGCTGAAGACCGAGAGTATCAGGCTGAAATTGCTACTTGGGATAGTGTTGCTAGAGATGCCATTAATGGGTTTGTGGTTTAAAGCTATCAAGGAATTATAAAAAAATTAGAATTAGGCGATCGCCGTTTGCGAGCATAAGAAAAACGCGAAACACAACGCACCACTCCTAAGAAAACTGCTTCTAAGAAGACTGATTCTAAGAACGCTGCTTCTAAGAAGCGGAAATAATTTTCCTTCAATCTGATGCAAAGACGCTAAGATACAGAGTGTTTCTTGGCGTCTTTGTGTATAGAGCGTGAGATCATCTTTTGAAGGGTACAAAATTACGTAGCAGTGTTTTTCGCCTCATCATTCAAAATTTAAAATCAAAAATTTCAAATCGGATAAATCCATTTTGGCTTCAGCTTTATTCCCTCTTATTGCTAGATATCGGTAGTTGTCGCCATTTTTGCTCCAGCCACAGAGAAGATTTTGCAACACATCCATCTGTAGTGAAAGTGCATTGCACTTTCACTACAAAATTTATCTGTCACATTATTTTTTTAAAACTAAATAACAACTTTAGTGCGAAAGCAATCAATGTTAACATTATTGTTATGAAACTTTGACTTTTGTGAAGTCTTTGCTCTGCCAGTTTTTGGCGTTAGCTGTTTAAGCCTAGTTTCTAAGTTTTTAGCCTTCACACCTGTAGGGTGGGAAGTGAGTTGGGAGACCCAAAATCCATGCCAAACCGTAAAAAACATCTTGAGCATCTATCTCATGCTGAAGCAGCCGATCACACGATTCGCCTAAAGCAGCATGAACGCCTGTTTGTCTTACTTTCGATTGCTGCTGGTCTCATTTTTCTTCAGGGATATATGATCGCTCCCCTGATTCCGCGTTTGGCTGAAGTGTTTAACGTTCCAGTTCAGGAAATCGGATTTATCGTTCCAGCCTACATGTTATCCTATGCGCTGATGGCATTGTTCTACGGCGTGCTGTCAGATCGGTTCGGACGATGGTCTATAATTCGCATCTCGCTGGCAATTTTTGTCGTCTGCACAGCCTTGACCGCAACAGCTCAGACAGCATCGCAAATGGCGGCTTGGCGACTGCTGACTGGAATTGGAGCTAGTGGAGTTATTCCACTCACCTTTGCATTGATTGGTGATTTATTCCCGTTTGATCAGCGAGGTAGCAAGTTAGGGCTGGTGTTCGCAGCCATGGAAGGGGGAATGGCAGCGGGTTCTGCGGGTGGTGCAATTCTTGAACCATTTTTGGGTTGGCGATCGCTATTTATGGGTACGGCTGTTCTTGCTGCTTTGGTACTTTGGCGGCTTCATCGTTATGGCGCTCTATTCGATACACCTAAAATAGAAAAACTACCTACCATTCGCCAGGTATTTAGGGGGTACAGCCAGATATTAACTAGTTTTCGAGGACAACGAACTTATGCGTATGTATTGTGGAACGGCATCTACCACTCTGGTGTATATACCTGGCTAGGGTTGTACTTGTCGCAACGTTACAACATGGATGCCTTAAGCATTGGTTTCACCATTCTTGGCTACGGCATTCCTGGATTACTGCTGAGTTCCCTGATTGGTCGAGCTGTGGATCGTTGGGGACGTCGTTGGCTAATTCCGTCAGGACTAATTATGGCAGCCCTAGCTGGGATTGCTATGATTTTTGATATTCCGGCAAATGTAACGACGATAGCGGTTCTGGTGTTGTCTGTGGGGTACGACCTGACACAACCTTTGTTTGTGGGTATCGTGACCGACTTGGGGGATGCCAATAGTTTAGGTCAAACCATGGGACTCAAAGTGTTTACCCTGTTCACTGGATTTGGCGTTGGTAGCCTCATCTTTGGAGAGCTACTGCACTTTGGATTTGGAGCGTCTCTTGCCACTTTTGGCGGCATTCAGTTGATTTCTGGTTTAATAGCAATTCCCCTCTTCTGGCAGGAAGTCCCATCTCGATTGCGCTCACAATAGCTTTGCCTGTGTTTGAGTTGCAAGGAGCAATCCTAGGTAAAAAGCTTGCCTCAAGAGCATCAAACCCTTAAAGCAAGCCAACTCTCTAACTCTTTTTTTCCTTTGCGCCCTTTGCGCCTTTGCGGTTCCTTTCTCTTAAAGCTGCTTCACCTCAGAAACCAACTTCGCCACCATATCCTTAGCGCTACCAAAGAGCATCGTGGTTTTATTCTTGTAGAACAACTCATTATCTACACCAGCAAAACCCGTACTCATACCGCGCTTAATCACAATTGTCTGCTTTGCCCGATCCACTTCCAAAATGGGCATACCATAAATCGGGCTATTTGCATCACTCCGCGCCGCCGGATTCACCACATCATTCGCCCCAATCACCAAAGCCACATCTGTCTGATCAAACTGGGGATTGATATCATCCATATCATGCAGTTGCTCGTAAGGCACATTCGCTTCAGCCAGCAACACGTTCATATGTCCAGGCATTCTACCAGCAACAGGGTGAATTGCATACTTCACATCAACGCCCATACGTTCGAGCTGATCTGCCAACTCGCGTACGCTATGCTGCGCCTGTGCCACTGCCATTCCGTAACCAGGAACAATCACCACGGAACGGGCATAACCCAACATCATCGCGCCTTCTTCCGGATCGATGCTGCGGACGGTTTGATCAGTTGTCCCACCAGCCGCAGCACCACCAGATGCGCCAGATGAGCCAAAAGCACTGAACAGCACACTGAATAAAGAGCGGTTCATCGCCTTACACATAATCTCGGTAAGGATTAAGCCAGATGCTCCCACCAAAGCACCAGCGATGATCAACATATTGTTCATCACCACAAAACCAGCGGCTGCAGCGGCTATACCTGACAAGGAGTTCAACAACGAAATCACCACCGGCATATCACCGCCGCCAATGGGGATCACAAACATCACACCCAGCAGCAACGAGACAGCAACGACTGCCAAGAACACGGGTAGGCTGTTCGGTGTGATGATTAAATAGGCACTGCCTGCCAGATATGCAATCAGGAGAAAGGCGTTGATTGGTTGTTGGAAAGGAAATGTAATCGGCGAACCGCTGATTAAACCTTGCAACTTGGCAAAGGCAAGCATACTACCCGTGAAGGTGACACCCCCAATTAACACATCCAGCAGCATCGAGATGTTGACATCAAGGGGTATTGGCTCACCATTTCCCAGCAACCGCCAAAATTCAGCTACTGCTACAAGTGCGGAAGCTGCACCACCCAAACCGTTGAGCAAACCCACCATCTGGGGCATTTCAGTCATTTGGACTTTGTAGGCGGCGATCGCCCCAATCAAAGATCCAATTGCCAACCCCACCAAAATCATCTCGTAGTTCAACACGTGCTGATCCAGCAGTGTTGCCACAATTGCTAACAGCATCCCCACAGCTGCGACAACGTTACCTTGTCGGGCTGTCGCGGGTGATCCCAGCTTTTTCAAACCTAGAATGAATAAGGATGCAGCGACTAAGTACGTCAGCTGAATTCCAGTTGGTAAAAAGTCGCTCACGCCTTAATCTCCTTTTTCTTGAACATTTGCAGCATTCTGTCTGTGACTAGGAAACCAGCCACGACGTTGACTGTTGCTAGTACCACGGCAATCAAACCTAAAATGACTGAGAGATTCGTCTCTCTGGCACCAGAAGCCACTATTGCCCCAAGTACGGCAATCCCAGAAATTGCGTTGGAGCCTGACATTAAGGGGGTGTGGAGCGTTGGTGGGACTTTGTTGATGACTTCAAAACCGATAAAGGATGCCAAAACAAACACAAATAAAGCGGCAATTAATGCTTCTGTCATCGATAAAAAAACTCCTTTTGGTCATTGCTGATTGGCTTGTAGTAAGCACTTTAGCCCTTAGTACAAACCTGTTACCCTGCCACGCCGCTCAAAGCTTGTACGGCATCCTTCACCCGCTGGTTGCGAATTTCGCCACCGTGGGTAATGCAAGCGGCGTCGATGATGTCGTCGGCAAAGTTCACTTGCAACGCTTTGTCTTTAATCAAAAGCTGCATCAACGATGTCACGTTCTTGGAATACAATTGGCTGGCGTGGACTGGCATCGATGATGGTAAGTTGATAGGACCAATGATGGTGACGCCGTTCCACACAATATCCTTGCCGGGATCGGTGCAGGCGCAGTTCCCACCTTGTTCGGCGGCGAGATCCACAATCACCGAACCTGGTTTCATTTGTGCCACCATCTCTTCAGTTACCAAAAGTGGTGCTTTTCTACCAGGAACTTGGGCGGTGGTGATCACGACATCAGCATTTTTTACGTGTTCGGTAACCACTTCCTGAGTGCGCTGTTTGCTCGCCTCAGAAATTTCTTTGGCGTAGCCTCCGGCGGCGACGGTTTCTTCCTCTAGTTTGACTTCGACAAATTTTGCCCCTAAACTTTGGACTTCTTCTTTGACAGCGGGGCGAATATCAAAGGCTTCTACGATTGCTCCCAACCGTCTGGCGGTGGCGATCGCTTGCAAGCCAGCCACACCAGCGCCCATGATAAACACTTTCGCTGGAGCTATTGTGCCAGCTGCTGTTGTCAACATGGGGAAATATTTTGGTAATGCTGCTGCACCAATCAGTACCGCCTTGTAACCCGCTATTGACGCTTGCGAAGATAACGCATCCATGCTTTGCGCCCGAGTCGTACGCGGGATCATCTCCATACTGAGAGCAGTTACCTTGCGTTCTGCTAGTTGCTGCGCTACAAATGGATTCCCCAAAGGATTGAGAAAGCTAATGAGCACAGCTCCATCATGAAGCAAGTCAATTTCTGAGCGTCCATCTTCTCGTTCTTGGGGAGGGCTGACTTTAAGCAGAATATCTGCTTCACTCCATAATGTAGCGGTATCAGTGATAATTTTAGCTCCTGCTGCTTCATAGGCTGCATCAGCAAAAAAAGCCCGCTCACCTGCGCCCGTCTCTACCCACACTTCCAAACCTTGTTTTACCAATCGGGCAACGGTGTCAGGAATCAAGGCAACTCGACGCTCACAAACTTCAATTTCTTTGGCAACTGCTATTCTCATGCAATCTCCTTAAAATAAGTACCTATTTTCTCCAAGCTGTGAAATTTTTCAGGGTGAGGCAAGTACACGTATAGTACATGGACAGCAGAAGAAGGCAGTTGGTTTGCCCAGTCAACTTAACCTTTGTCACACTTTACAATTACCTACCCAAAGCCTCAATTTTTTTCTCGCAGGATTTAAAGATTCCCATGTATTTGTATGCAAAGGCTATCTATTGCACATCCTATGTCAATCCCCAAATTTTCCTTCTTTGTCTTTAACTTCTTTTAGGGATTGAAAAATTTGGTTCCGATTTTTTTACATTCTGCAATATTGATAAAGTTCTCAAAAGCTCTCCCCAAATAATCTTAATAAATCCTGCTTTGAGTACAACTTATTTTAGCCAATTTAGTCCAACTTCACTACTCATGTCACTATTACATTACTCAATTTTTATAACAAATGTCTTAAATTTAGATACAGTTATACATATTTAGCAACACAATCAAATCTCAACGTGTTTTCATTGAGTTTAAATCAAGAAATCCTTAAAAAACAGCTTTCTATTGTAGAATATAATACTTTAAAAGTAAAGTATATGTAAATATACTGAACAAGGCACTTTTGTTGGCATTTTACGTCCAATACCAATATCTAAATTTCTAGTAGTAAAGTTTAGTTACGAACCTTTAGTCCCAGTTGTTTAGACAAAAGACTTATTTCTGCCTCAGGAGCTTAACCATGCGACGTTTACTTTCAACTTTAGCCGTGACTAGCTGTTTGCTGGCTGGAATACCAGCCATAAGCTGGGCACAGAGTTTGCCAGGGTTTACACTATTTAGCGGTGTCAAAAGTGAAAATCAGCTACCATTCCGGTTAGATTTTGGCGGACAAAGCAATGGCTGGGATAGGTACAGGCTGAGAATTTCTAACAAAAAGCTGAAAACAGCAGTTGCTTATTTTGTCATTTCTTATCCTGATTACTACAAAGGAACCTTTGACCCCAAAGAGATTGAGGTTAGGGTTAGGGACAAAAAGATTGCACTATCAGAGGTGAAGTGGGATAAAGAAAATCGCGTCATTCAAATTTATCCCCAAGAAGCAATACCAGCAGGTAACAATGTTGAGTTGGTTCTCTCTAACGTGAAAAACCCAGCTTTTGGTGGAGTTTTCTATTTTAACTGCTCAATTCAGTCTCCTGGCGATGTGCCGCTATCGCGCTACGTCGGAACATGGATTATCAGCATTAGTTAAGTTAAGAGTCCATAGTCAAGAGTGATTGGGCTATGGACTCTTTGAGTGATAATCACATTTTTTAGATATTAAGTGATAAAATTGTAAATTGTGACTTTTTTTATAAAAATTGTCTAAGAGGATAAAAACATGAAGAGAACGCTGGAAGGCACTAACCGTAAGAGAAAAAGAACCTCTGGTTTTCGCGCGAGGATGCGAACTCCAGACGGTAGGAACGTCATCAAGGCTAGAAGAAAGAAGGGACGCCATCGTTTGAGCGTATAGGGCATCCCAAAGCGATTCATAGCAGTTGTGGCATTGCCTAAAGCAAATCGGCTAAAATCTCACAGAGATTTCCAGGCAGTTTTCCGGGAAGGAATTCGTCGTCATGGTTTACATTTAACATTAAGAGCCTTGCGACCCTCACCTTCCTGCAAACCTTCTGCGGATGCTGCTTGTGAAATGGAAACAAACGACAAAGCAAATTTGGCTCCAGCCCAAATAGGCATTTCGATCAGCACAAAAGTCAGCAAACGAGCAGTCGTTCGCAACCGCCTGAAACGGCAAATAGCAGCTGCATTGTATAAGTTGTTGCCAAGGATATTACCAGGATGGCGGATTGTGGTTGTTGTCAAACCAACAGCAGCAGATATGAAGTGCGTAAGCCAACAATTTCTGCAAGAATTAGAGCAGTTGTTGGCACAAACAGAGGTGTTCAATGGGCATTCGTGAAGAAGTTTATTTTGAGGGTGGTCCCCATATTGGGGATTTAATTACGAACATATTCATTGGGCTAACAGTTGTTGGACTACCATTGACAGTCGGGGCGATTGTTAGGGCATTGTGGCTGCGCTACCGTATCAGCGATCGCAGGGTTTCTGTGACTGGTGGTTGGAGGGGGCGCGATCGCACCGATGTGATTTACTCAGAAGTTGCGAAAATTGTCAAAGTTCCCCGTGGTATAGGAGCTTGGGGGGATATGGTTATCACTCTTAGAGATGGTAGTCGTCTGGAAATACGGGCTATTCCCAAGTTTCGGGAAATTTATGACTACATTGAAGAAAGAGTCATCGCCAAAAACCCTAACTATGTGGGCGCTAAAAAGTGATGAGGAGGATAAGGAGGATGAGGGAGACAAGGAGGAAAAGAAGGACAAGGGAGATAAGGGAAAATTTCTACATCTCCCCCAATACTCGCTTCGCTCTCTACCCTCCACTCCCCGATTTCATATAATAATGTGCGGCTATCCGTAGTACGAAGCTCGTCACATGGAAATGATGATTTAGATAAATTAGATTAAGTCAATTTACAGTATCTCAGGTTGAATTCAGAATAATGGATTTTGGTATCGGGTTTCTCTCGAACAACGTGATGCTGCCAATCATAGACTTGTTCTATAGCATTGTGCCTAGCTATGGATTGGCGATCGTAGCATTGACATTGATCATTCGTTTCGCGCTCTATCCCCTGAGTGCTGGCTCAATTCGCAATATGCGACGGATGCGGATTGTGCAACCTCTGATGAACAAGAAGATGCAAGAAATCAAGGAGCGGTATAAGGACGATCCGCAAAAGCAGCAGGAAGAAATGATGAACGTCCAAAAAGAGTTTGGCAACCCGCTTGCAGGTTGTTTGCCACTGCTGCTGCAAATGCCAGTTTTACTAGCACTATTTGCGACTTTGCGGGGTTCACCTTTTTCTGGTGTGAACTATAGTGTTAACTTGCAAATCTTGCCTACTGAACAAATCGAACGAATTCAACCGCAAGCCTTTGCCACTCCCCCACAAAACATCTATGTTGCTGAAGGGGAACACCTTAAGGTATCTGCCATCCTTCCCGCAGGCAGCAAATTGGCGGTGGGAGAACATACAAAGATAGAATATCAAACCCCTGAGGGCAAACCATTCCAGGCACTTTTAGCAGAACACCCAAACACTCAGTTAATCCCCCAATGGTCAGTGACTAAAGGGGAGGAACGGGTAAAAATTGATGCTGAGGGTAACATAGAAGCCTTACAGCCAGGGGATGTCACAATCCAGGGAACAATTCCGGGACTCGCAGCAAGTCAAGGATTTCTCTTTATTGATGCCTTAGGTCGGGTTGGTGCAACTGATCCAGACGGCACCGTTCACTGGGATATCGTCGCCATGATAGTCCTGTTTGGTATTACCCTCTACGTCAGCCAAATCCTTTCTGGGCAAAATAGCACAAATGCTAACCCGCAGCAGGACACGGTAAACAAAATCACTCCCGTCATCTTTTCTGGGATGTTTTTGTTCTTCCCCCTACCAGCTGGGGTGCTGATGTATATGGTGATTGGTAATATTTTCCAGACACTGCAAACCTATATTCTCACGCGCGAACCTCTGCCTGAGGAACTACAAAAAATGGTAGAGACTCAGAAAAAAGAAGAAGAAAGCGGACAACAAAAATCGCTGCCGTTTGAGCCAAAAAGTTCTAAGAAAAAGACTACAGGGTAATGATGACAGACAGTCGAATGGAACGTGGTCAGGAGTGGTTGAAAACACTGCTGCAACTTAATGGGCTATCTGTTGATATTGAAGGTGAGATAGAAACAATCGTTAGTCAGGACATCGTTAGTCAGGACGAGGAATCTCCAGAACCTGATAGTTACTGGTTGACGATTGATGAAACAAACCTAACGCCGGAGCAAATCGAGATTTTAACTGGTCCCGATGGTTCAGTGCTAGATGCGATTCAGTATCTAGCAAATTCTATTCTCAACTTGAATCAACCACAGGAGGAGCAAGCCTCATACACTGTTGAGTTGAATGGCTACCGTATTAAGAGATTTGCAGAAATTCGCGCTCTAGCTGAAGCAGCCGCTGAGCAAGTGCGCTCCTCTGGTCAAGAAGTAGAAATTAAGTCACTCAGTTCAGCTGAACGTCGTCAAGTTCACACCTTATTTAAGGAGTTTAGTGACTTAGAAACCTTCAGCCGAGGGAAAGAACCGTTTCGTCAGCTTGTTGTACGCCTTGCATCAATCGAATAACTGAACGCTTAGGAGTCAACAGCCAACAGTCAAGAGTCAAGAGTGAGGAGTCAAGAGTTAACACAAAGATTGATAACTCATAACTCATCACTCATCACTCATTACTTTTATAGAAATTTTTCTATAAAAAGTTTCGGAAATCCGAATTTAGTCGTTATAAAACTAATTTGTAGAAAAGCTAAACTTAAATATGTATTAACAGCTGCATCGCTGATGATACGCATAATTTGTAGTTACGCACAATTTGTAGTGAGGATATCTCACAAGTCCTATGGACGCAATTTATATTCCGCAGCTTACTAAAGCGCCGGAACGGACAGAAGAAATGGAAGTGAATGAGTTTCTGCCCGGTTTAGAAACTTTGACACCAATTCGCGGTCTCATCCGTGTGCAGCATCACGGTAATTATTTACAAGTGTTAGGTCAGGCAGAAACAATTATTACTTGTACCTGCAATCGGTGCTTGCAAAACTATAATCATCGTTTGACGGTTGAGCCCAAGGAAATCATTTGGTTAGACGAAGCAGCTAACGAAACAGATGACCTGCCTTTAGAACGGGAAGTCGCTTTTGATGATTTAATCGAAACAGTCTCACCAGAAGGATATTTTTATCCTGATCAATGGCTGTACGAGCAAATGTGTTTGGAATTGCCCCAGCGACAGTTGTGTGATGCCAATTGTCAGGGGATTCAAGCAAGCGCTGAGAGCAAGTTCAATAATTCTGTTGACAGGCGTTGGTCTTCTTTGGAATCTTTGAAAAACCAATTACCAGGAGCGTAGTTTGATAAGTTGGTAGTAAGCGCTGTCTTAGCTAAAGCGCTTACTACAAATTAGGGTTGACTTTTGACGAGTTGACAAGATATCATATATATAATGGAAAAGCTGTGCGCAGATAAAGTCAACCTTTCAAGAATTGTATTAGCTAAAATACTAACGCTGGATGAAACCCCGCAGTAGTCGCCATAGTATCAGCGGTACAGCAACCTCACAGCCATTGGTGTTAAGTTGAGGTTTAAGCGTTTATTCCACGTTGATTTTACCCCACACGCCAGTCGCCTGCGGAGGGAAACCCTCCTGCAGCGCTGGCTCCCCTTAATCCCCTCCCCGATGCCTTGGGGAGGGGAGGTTTTGGCGTAAGACAAAAGCGGGGTGGAGTGGAGCGAGAATTGTTGCCTCGTTCCCAGCCTCAGGCTGGGAATCCCTACTGGAAGGCCCTGCCTTGCTTAACAGCGGCTCTGCCGCTTCAAGGGCATTTCCAGGTGGAACCACCGCGCCCGAGATTTTAGAAGGGTTTTGGGTTAAGTTGACACCAATGGGCACAGAACAGCCCCTACAAAAAACCTGTCATTCACCCAATTGAAAACTGCTATAAGTCTACGTGGAATGAGGATGTTTTCATTTTAGGGTTGACTTTGGACGAGTTGACAAGATATCATATATATGATGGAAAAGGTGTGCGCAGATAAGCTCAACCTTTCAAGAATTGCAGTTATTAATATCGATGCTGGAATAAGCTCCGCAATAGTCGCCACAGTATCAGGGGTGGAGTAAAAACCAAAGGCAGAAAAAGACAAATAAAGCAAAAATAAACAATAAAGCAAACTTTGCCCAACCTGGCTGAAACCTCACCCCCAGCTTTTATTTGCTGGTTCCCAAGGGAGTAGAGGTAATTTCGGCTATTTTAGATTGAGCATATTTAATAAACGGTTCATGATTAATAGAGGTGGCGAGTTCAGCAGCTTGATGCAAAGAGTCAACAGCGGCGTCTCGCTGTTCCATGTTTAATTGTACATCGGTGATAAATAGCAGATTGAGGCTTTGGCTATAGATATCGCCAATTTCAAGGTAAAGGTTTTGAGCTTGTTGGAGATATTCTAGCCCTTGAACTGGGTCATCTTGTAATTTGCCAAACTCTTGCAGTACGTTAGCTTCACCTAAGCGAGAACCAATTTCGCGGTAGAATGCCAATGCTTGTTCGTAACGTTCCAAAGCTTCGCTGCTACGTTTGAGGAACTGCAAAACATTGCCAATCGCTTTTAAGGTGTTTGCTTCACCCAAGCGATAGCCAATATCGCGGTAGAATGCCAATGCTTGTTCGTAACGTTCTAAAGCTTCGCTGCGACGGTCGAGGAACTGCAAAACATCGCCAATCGCTATTAAGGTGTTAGCTTCACCCAAGCGTGCGCCAATATCGCGGTAGAATGCCAATGCTTGTTCGTAACGTTCTAAAGCTTCGCTGGTACGGTCGAGGAACTGCAAAACATCGCCAATCGCTCTTAAGGTGTTTGCTTCTGACGCTAGTTTATTAGAGTCAACAAAAAAATCTCTTGGGCATATCTAACAGTTGGAAGAGTATAACGATTTAGCGCAAAACTCCTGCCATAATGAATGCGATCGCTTCAGTAGTATGTTGTTCCATCATGTCTGGACTAGCCATTGCTCGCTCCTGAAAGAAGTGCTGTAAGTTGCCTTGAGAAACGAAGTAAAAGACACAGGTGCCCAAAATATTCACAGCCATATGTTGTGGATTCAGTGGGCGAAACACACCCGCCTCTACACCGCGCTCTAAAATGCACGAGAGCGTTCCATACACTAACTGTCCAACCTCTAGTTCTTTGTAATACTTCCCCTGGTTTTGAATCGCTTCCAAAGCCAAGAGAGCGTGAATACAGGGCTGGCTAGATGCGCTTTGTAACACCTGTTGAATAAAGCTAGCGAGCGCTTGTTCAGGTGAGATGTGCGTAAACTCTTCCTGCTGCACCGGGGTTACTAAGCCGCTAAATAGATTCTCCAAAGCGGCGCGATACACTCCTTCTTTGGTCTTGAAGTAGTAGTGGATCATCGCTTTAGTCACCCTTGCCCGATGGGCGATCGCCTCGGTAGTGGTGCCTGAAAGCCCGTGTTGAGAGAATTCCTCTACCGCAGCAGCAAGAATTTCTGTCTTTACCTCGTCCGGGTTGCGATCAGATTTAGGCGGACGACCGATTTTAGAAGGAATTTCAGGCATTGACAGGTACAAAGGGTAAGGATATAAATTAACTAACCGATTAATTATTTTAGCGGTGGAAACAGATTCAGTCGATGGCTGGAGCTAATCCATCACTGTACAAGGTGCAAGTGCAGTATTGAAGATACTTTGCCATAACTAATTGACTTTAGGAGACTTTTTAAAATGTCCGCGAATTCCGCATTCTTTCAAACCAATGCTAGTTTGCAAAGCGATACACTCAAGTCAATGCTTGAGATGATGAACGGTATGTGGCTAACGCAAACAATCGCGGTTGCGGCCCAACTTGGCGTGGCAGACCAACTCATTGAGGGTGACAAAAGTGTTGATGCTTTGGCGCAATCCCTTCAAGTTAACGCGCAAGCCCTCTATCACCTTCTAAGAGCATTAGCTAGTGTTGGAATTTTTGCTGAAATCGAGCATCAATATTTCCAGCTAACCCCAATGGCAAACTACCTTCGCAGCGACGTACCAAACTCAATTCGGGCGTTAGCGATTTGGACAGGAATTGAACCAGCCCATTGGCAAACTTGGGGACGGCTGGTCGATAGTGTGAAAACGGGTCAGCCTGCATTTGAGCAAGTCACAGGAATGCCCATTTTTGCCTATATGAGTCAAAATCCCGAATTTGCGGCTATCTTTAATGGGGCAATGAGCAGCGCTTCTTCGATGTATAACCCTGCAATCGTTGCTGCCTACGACTTTTCTGGGATCACAACACTTGTGGATATTGGTGGCGGATACGGTGCATTCTTGGCTGCCATCCTTCAAGCCAATCCCCATCTCAAGGGAATTGTTTACGACCTTCCTCCAGTGATAGCGGGTGCAACGCAGTACCTTGAAAAAGTGAATCTCACTCAACGATGCCAAGCAGTAGGTGGTAGCTTCTTGGAATCTGTTCCCAGCGGCGGCGATGCCTACATCATGAAAAACACCATGAGTAATTGGGATGATGAGAACGGCATTAAAATTCTGCAAAACTGCTATCATGCGATGCCATCCGGCGGAAAAGTCCTCCTCGTGCAAAACGTCCTTCCAATCGGCAATGAGTCGTCTCAAGGAAAGTTTACGGATTTGGAAATGCTACTAGTGACGACGACTGGGCGAGAGCGAACTGCCGCAGAATTTGAGAAAGTCCTCAATGCAGCAGGATTCCAACTGAGTCAAATCATCCCAACCCAATGTCCACTCAGTATTATTGAAGGGATTAAACCTTAAAGAAAGTGAGCGACTTTCAACAGACTTTTGATAGTTTCAGATCCTGATACACTTTGCGAAACTTTCCCAGCAAAGATTTGTCCATATTCCGTGCTTCCTGCGATGCTTCGATGATCATACCTTGTCGCCTACAACAACAAGATTCCCGACTTCTTAAAGAAGTCGGGAATCTGAACCTGATAAATGCAAAAATTGGAGAAAGTATGACAGAGGTTGTCTGATGACATCCACTACTACCCAGCATTTGCTCACCTTTGAGGAATATCTCGCTTATAACGATGGCACTGATAATCGGTATGAACTGGTGGATGGTAAGTTAGAACTGATGAATCCACCAACGTTCAGGCATATCTTAATTGCTAAGTTTATTGAAGGACAGTTGGATGGAGAAATTCGCCGTCTTGGCTTACCTTGGCTGTGCTTTCGGGAGGCTGGGATTAGAACAGGATGGCGCAAGTCGAGACTAGCGGACGTTTGTGTCGTGGCTGCGGAACAAGTGACAGATATGCTGGATGAATCTGCTGTTTGTCAAACGCCACCACTGCTGAGTGTGGAGATTATCAGCCCAGAGTCTATCAAACGCGACTATCGCTATAAGCGTTCTGAATATGCTGCTTTGGAAATTCCAGAGTACTGGATAGTAGATCCGCTAGAAGGAAAAGTGACAGTCCTGTTGTTGGAAGAAGGACTGTATGAAGAATCTGTTTTTACAGGTAAGCAGTGCATCGCCTCTCGCACTTTCCCAGAGTTGACTGTTTCGGTAGAACAAGTTTTAGCAGCAGGTAAGATTGGTGAATGAGTTGTTAGAAGCATAACAAACCTGAACAATGAGAAAAGAACTAACAACTCACTCCTAACATCTACTTATGAGCTTCCGTGACGAGTTTAAACTCCTATTACGCGCCCGCTACCCCTTAATCTACATTCCTACTTACGAAGAGGAACGGGTTGAAGCCGCTATCCGCGAAGAAGCAGCGAACCAGGGTAATCGTCCAGTGTATACTTGGGATTTTGTGGATGGTTATCAAGGCAATGTCAATGATGCGGGGTTTGGTCGGCGTAACCCCTTACAAGCTTTGGAATTTGTAGAAAAACTCCCAGCTACTGCGCCTGCGGTGTTTATTCTCCGAGATTACCATCGGTTTTTAGAAGATGTGGCGATCGCCCGCAAACTCCGCAACTTCGCCCGACTCCTCAAGTCCCAACCGAAAAATATCGTGTTGCTGTCGCCGAAAATTGCTATTCCTGACGACTTAACCGAAGTTTTTACAGTTCTCGAGTTCCCCTTACCAGCCGCCGCCGAAATTAAAGCGGAAGTGGAACGTTTGATAGCCGCGACTGGTCACTCTCTTCCTGGTAGAGTTTTAGATGACTTGGTGCGCTCCTGTCAAGGGTTATCGATGGAACGCATTCGTCGGGTTTTGGCACGAGCAATAGCTACCCACGGCGAACTGCAACCAGAAGATGTAGACTTGGTTTTGGAAGAAAAGCGCCAAACCATTCGCCAAACTCAAATTCTCGACTTTTACCCCGCCACTGAGCAAATTTCTGATATCGGCGGACTAGATAACCTCAAAGACTGGCTCCTGCGCCGAGGTGGAGCATTTACAGAAAAAGCGCGACAATACGGATTACCGCACCCTCGTGGTTTAATGTTGGTGGGAATTCAGGGAACTGGGAAATCGTTAACTGCAAAGGCGATCGCCCATCACTGGCACTTACCTTTGCTGCGTCTCGATGTGGGACGATTGTTTGGGGGTTTGGTGGGCGAGTCGGAATCCCGCACTAGACAAATGATACAAGTCGCCGAAGCGCTTGCTCCCTGCGTGTTGTGGATAGATGAGATAGATAAGGCATTTTCAGGACTTGGTAGCAAAGGTGATGCGGGAACCACTAGCCGCGTTTTTGGTACATTTATTACCTGGTTAGCCGAAAAAACCTCACCTGTGTTTGTTGTCTCCACCGCTAACGATATCCAAGCGCTACCGCCAGAAATGCTGCGAAAAGGGCGGTTTGATGAAATTTTCTTTGTTGGTTTGCCTACCCAAGAAGAGAGAAGAGCAATTTTTACCGTGCATTTATCTCGACTGCGTGCCCATAATTTAAAAGATTACGATATTGACAGGTTAGCTTACGAAACGCCTGATTTTTCTGGGGCAGAAATTGAGCAAACTTTGATTGAAGCAATGCACATCGGGTTTAGCCAAAACAGGGACTTCAATACCGATGACATTTTAGAATCTGCTAGTCAGATCATACCGCTAGCACGAACCGCCATCGAGCAAATTCAGAAACTGCAAGAATGGGCGGCGGCTGGTAGAGCGCGTCTGGCTTCCAAACACAATCCTTTGAGCGATCGCATTCAACGCCAGTTGCAATAATCAGTCAAAAATTATGAATTATGAAGGCTAAAATTTTTCATAATTCATAATTTATAATTCATAAATTTGTAAGGTGAAGTTGTCACTATGATTAACATACTGAAGTATACACTTGGGATTTTCTTGGCGCTTGCTATCTTAGCTGGCGGTGGAGTCGCTGCTGCTTTGTATTTTATGAATCGAACCTCAGCACCTCCCACCAAACCCATTTTTGCCAATGATAGCCCGGCTGTCAGAGGGGAAAAGCCAAAAGCGACTGTACCTAAAGCAGCAAAAGCAGCGTCTAAGCCTGAAGCGAAGGGTGAAGCTTCTCCTAAGCCAACCCCCACTCCAAAGGCTAGCGAATCGCCCAAGTCATTACCACCAGGAGCTTATCAAGCGCGTGTCACTTGGAATCAAGGCTTGATTTTGCGAGCAGAACCAAACCTGGATGCTGAACGTATTGGTGGGGTTGGTTATAATTCAAGAGTGATCGTTGTCCAACAAAGCGAAGATAATGTCTGGCAAAAGATTCGCTTGGAAGATGGCGAACAAGAAGGTTGGGTGAAAGCAGGTAATACCCAGAAAGTCGACGAAGAGGATTCGCAGTAGACAGAACAGACACAGCAAACAAACCAATAACAGTCAGACAAGAACCAGACAAGAACTAGACAACAACAGTAAAACCACCAAGCTCCCAAGACTCATAAGCTAAAACACATTTAAATTGCACAATGATTTATTAGAATCGTTGCCCGCTAACTGTTGACAGTCAACATTTAACAGTGAACGGTCTACACATAAAGCAATGCAACTTTTCTGTGGAACAGCTTACTATTCTTTTCATTGCCTAATCGGGATGAAGATACAATCGCTTTGCTTTCAAAAATCAAACTTTCATAGGGAGTTAGCACGGGTTTAGGTTTTTCCATCGCCTAATTTGTCTTTCATTGAAACGAGAAACGCTATAGCAGCCATTTTTTTATTAAGAAATTTAGTCAAATTTAAAGCTTCATTGCAATCATTTGAGAAGTTGAAAAAACACGATTCTACACAATCAGCAGCTTTGGCAATTTTTGACTGGCTTTGAGCTGATCTTTTACAACAGCAGGTTAGCTTAAGCTTAAGAAAAAAGAAATTTATACAATAAAAATGACAAACAATCATGCGATTGTGATCGGCGGTAGTATGGCTGGGTTAGTCGTGGCTCGGATTTTGAGCGATCGCTTCCTTGCAGTCACACTTATTGAACGAGATCAATTTCCTGAGGAAGCTATCCCGCGCAAGGGAACTCCTCAGTCTCGCCACATACATGTACTTTTGCTGCAAGGTCAGTTCATTCTCGAAAAACTTTTCCCTGGATTGCGCGAGGAAATGATTGCTGCTGGTGCTCAACTGATGGACGTGGCAGCAGATTGGATTTGGCTTAATCCTGCTGGATGGGGAGTTCGCTTTCCCTCCGACCTTTTCATTTTGTCATTCAGTCGCGATCTATTAACCCAAGTTGCGGGTTATCTGAGTTCGAGCGCTTCGCAGTCTGAGATTAATGCGATCGCCAATGCCAATTTAGCGGTTGCGCAGAGCGCAACCGTCACTCAGAGTTAGTTCCAATGAAGA
>JAHHIB010000146.1 GCA_019359075.1 Kalymmatonema hyalinum WJT4-NPBG1 | reverse complement strand
TTGAGCAAAAGGTACAAAATCACATCTCTGTGATTACCCAGAACATTGTGAATAACAATGAGGGATTAAACCAGTACTTCGACCAGCGCTTACAGCACAGTGTCACCAACAACACTGAAGTGAACAATCAGATTGTGAACTTAGTAGCCAACAGTACTGAAATTAACAATAAGATTTCAAACCTGCGCAACGAGTGGAATCAGACATTCATCAATCTGGCTACACAGCACGTCGATGAACTGAGCAACATCATCGGTGGCACAGAGACATTCAACAGAGTCATTACTCAGAAGCTTGTCAATAACAATATTGAACTGAACCAGTACGTCAGCCAGCAAATTGACAACACTTTTGAGCAAAAGGTACAAAATCACATCTCTGTGATTACCCAGAACATTGTGAATAACAATGAGGGATTAAACCAGTACTTCGACCAGCGCTTACAGCACAGTGTCACCAACAACACTGAAGTGAACAACCAGATTGTCAACTTAGTTGCCAACAGTACTGAGATTAACAACAAGATTTCCAACCTGCGCAACGAGTGGAATCAAACATTCACCAATCTGGCTACACAGCACGTGGATGAACTGAGCAACATCATCGGCGGTACAGAGACATTCAACAAACTCATTATTCAGAAGCTTGTCAATGATAATACTGACCTTGACCAGTACGTCAGCCAGCAAATTGACAACACTTTTGAGCAAAAAGTACAAAATCACATCTCTGCGATTACTCACAACATTGTGAATAACAATGAGGAGTTAAATCAGTACTTCGACCAGCGCTTACAGCACAGTGTCACCAACAACACTGAAGTGAACAACAACATTGTCAACTTAGTTGCCAAGAGCACTGAAATTAACAACAAGATTTCCAACCTGCGCAACGAGTGGAATCAGACATTCATCAATCTGGCTACACAGCACGTGGATGAACTGAGCAACATCATCGGCGGTACAGAGACATTCAACAGACTCATTATTCAGAAGCTTGTCAATAACAATGAGGAATTCAACCACTACATCGACCAGCGCTTACAGCACACTGTAAACAACAACACTGAAGTGAACAACCAGATTGTGAACTTCGTTGCCAACAGCACTGAAATTAACAACAAGATTTCAAACCTGCGCAACGAGTGGAATCGGACATTCATCAATCTGGCTACACAGCACGTCGATGAACTGAGCAACATCATAGGTGGCACAGAGACATTCAACAGAGTCATTACTCAGAAGCTTGTCAATAACAATATTGAACTGAACCAGTACGTCAGCCAGCAAATTGACAACACTTATGAGCAAAAGGTACGAAATTACATTCCAGTAATTACCCAGAACATTGTGAATAACAATGAGGGATTAAATCAGTACATCGACCGACGCTTACAGCAAAATGTAACCAACAACGTTGAAATTAACAACGAAATTGTCAACTTGGTTGTCAACAGTACGGAAATTAACAACAAGATTAATAACGTCTACAGAGATATTGACATCAAGATTGACAGCGTCCGCAACGAGTGGAATCAGACATTCTTAAATCTGGTGAGACAGTACGTTGATGAAGTGATCAACATAATAGGCGACAGAGACACATTCAACACCCAGGTCGCGAATATCATCAACATCAAGGTGGATGAGCTTCTCAACCAAATCATCAGGACCAAGAACGAACTGACTGTGCTCATAAACAATGCAGACAGACAACTCTATGAGTGGACTCTGGGAGAACTCATGGCAATCAAAGGCTGCTTAACTGACCGTGAGGTTCTTGTCGAGACGCTAGTCACCTTCAGCGCTCAACTCAGAACCAAGCTAGATGGAACCCCCTGCGTGGACATCAACACATTCAAGCCGTTCAAACCTATCTCGATAGATCAGAAGCAGCAATCGCAGCAATTACCAGGAAGCAAATAACTAGACTTCAGCCCTTAAAGCTGAGTTAACTCAAATTTGATGGTGTAGAGGTTGCGTTACTGCATTGCTTTAACGCACCCTACTTCAACAAAACAAAGGTGAGAAAAATGACAAGAAAAATGATTTACGGAATAGCTCTTTGATTTTTTTCCTGACTATCTCGGTGCAATCAATCGGTTACGCAGCATAGTTTAACAAGATCGTTGCTGAGTACCGTCATAAAAAACGAAGAGTCAAATACCAGGAACCAACTGTCTGAATTATTACAGGAATTATTAACTACAAAATACTTCCTAAACATATTTCAATCTGCACCTCTGGTCAATAAAAAATTACTTTGCGAGGGTCGGAAATACTACTTATGGCAAAAAAAAGATATTCATATGTTGGGGTATCACTTTTCTTGGCTCTGTTGATCCCAACCCCCGTTTTTTCTGATGCACCACCTCATTTAATTAAACAACCGTTCAGGAATTTGGAGAGTGAAAAAAACTCTACAGAAGGGATAGGAGGACAGCCTCAGGAATCCTCTAATAAAAAACCTAATCAAGTACAAGGCATCAATGATCCCTCATCTAAGAAAAATAGTGTTTCAGGTGGAGGTACTGAAGGAGGGTCAAAACCAGCAGGAACAAACAAGCCATCATCTGGAGTGTTGACTAATGAAGCTACACAAAATCCTACAAATAAACCCTCTGGAGGATCTTCTGGAACAGGACAGAGGAGTCAGCCCTTGCCCATACCTGGCGGAAACAATACATCGCCTTCAGGAAGAAAAATTGAAGCTACACAAAATCCTACAAATAAACCTTCTGGAGAGCCTTCTGGAACAGGACAGGTAAGTCAGCCCTTACCCATAACTGGCGAAAACAATACATCGCCTTCGGAAAGAAAAGTTGACTCAGAGGATCGGATACCCTCGCCTGTAAAAAATACCTTGAACTCCCTTTATAGAAATCCATTTGCATCGCTGCCGTGGTTGCTCTTGATGGGACTGCTAGGTTTGCCTTTTTGGTGGTTCCGGAGACGTCGTCGTCAGCAGCAGGTCAACAAGTTCGTTGACCAAATCTTTGAGCAAAAGATAAATAACAACATCGGATTTATTATCAGCAAGATTGGGGATAAGCAGGAATTCAAGGATTACATCGACCAGTATATAGCTCAGCAAATCGACCAAACCTTTGAGCAGAAGATAAGAAATAACATCCCATTAATGACTCACTACATTGTGAATGATAATGAGGAATTACAGCACTACATTGACCAGCGCTTACACTACGGTGTCATGAACAACGCTCTCATTAACAATGAGATTGTAAACTTCGTTGCTAACAGTACTGCAATTAACAATAAGATTAATAAAGTATACAGAGATATTGACATCAAGATTTCGAGTATCCGCAGCGAGTGGAATCAGACATTTTTAATTCTGGTTGGGCAGTATGTTGATGAACTGATCCATATAATAGGTGGCAAAGAGACATTTAACATCCTGATTGCGAATTTGATCAGTGCCAAGCTAGATGAGCTTCTCAACCAAATCATGAGAACCAAGAACGAACTGATTGTAATAATGAACAATGCAGACAGACATCTGTATGAGTGGACTCTGGGAGAACTCATAGCAATCAAAGGCTGCTTAACCGACCGTGAGGTTCTTGCCGATCAGCTCATTTCCTTCAGTGCTGAACTGAAAACCAAGCTCGATTGTACGCCCTGCGTAGACATCAACAACTTCGAGCGGTTCAGACCTATCTTGATAGATCACAAGCAGCAAGAGCAGATTGCTGGTTCATAACTATGCGGAACAACGAGCAAGGCAATGTAATTGAAGTAACAGCCGACCTGACATTTTGATAAAGAGTTGATTGAATTACTCAAAGGCTTTGAAATAGAACTATGAAAAAACCCGGAAAACGTCTTGTAGTTTGCTGTGATGGAACCTGGCAACAGTTAGCAAGCCCTTACCCAAGCAATGTGGTTAAGCTGGCTCAATCCGTGAAACCAATCGCCAGTGATGGGGTTCCACAGATTGTGTTCTATGACGAGGGCATTGGAACCGAGAGTCAAAAGGTTTTAGGCGGAGCTATGGGACTAGGAATCGATAGAAATATTGAAGATGGCTACCGATTTCTCAGCCTCAACTATGTTCCTGATGACGAAATCTATCTGTTCGGCTTCAGTCGCGGTGCTTACACAGTTAGGAGTCTAGCGGGGATGATCTATTGTTCCGGACTCCTAAAGCGACCTTATGTCACCAAAACACATGAAGCTTACGAGCTTTATCGTCAGCGAGGTATTAAACCCAAGGATAAGACAGCAGTAGAATACCGTGAAACTCACGGCGGTCGCGTCCCGATCACCTTGCTCGGTTGTTTTGACACCGTCGGTGCCCTTGGTATTCCTGGGGTACCCGCCTTCAGAAAGTTGTACGAGCAGCTCAATAAGCGCTACAGATTTCATGACACTACTTTAAATAAATGTATTGAGAATGCATTGCACGCTGTAGCGATCGACGAAATCCGCGAAATCTTTGACGTCACTCCCATGAAAAAGCATCCTGAAGCTGAAAATCAGCGGGTGATTCAAAAATGGTTTCCAGGTGGACACGGCTGCGTTGGCGGTGGAACCGAAGAACACAGCGGGTTATCAGATGCTGCCTTACAGTGGATGATTGATTCCATCGGTAACCTAAAATTGGGGCTTGACTTAGATCCAAGTGTGATTCCCACAGGCATCAACCCCGATTATGAATGTGACTTTAAGAACGATGTTGGATTCTTTAAATTGGCAGGAATCAAGTTTCGTGAGGTCAGCGATGTTATTGAGGATCTGCATGAAAGCGCAATTCACCGTTTGAAAAGCCGTAAGGACTATCGACCCAAGAATCTCCAAAAAATTCTCGACAAACTGAATTAATGCGATCTCTTGACATTGGCTCGCTTTTAGCAATAGCGGGAGATTCTAGGTTGAACCACACTTACAGCGCTTTCCTGTAAGGTGGGCATTACTCACCAATATCTCAAATGTCCATTACGCAAGCTTTAGAGGCAATGCCCACCCTACAATTTGTGGTCTAATCAGTAAGGTGGGCATTACTCACCAATATCTCAAATGTCCATTACGCAAGCTTTAGAGGCAATGCCCACCCTACAATTTGTGGTCTAATCAGAGCGAAAAACGCTGTAATACATAATTTGAAAAAAGAAAGGTAAAAACAATTATGGCTGGGAAAAGAGATAGATCTAAAGACGGGTTTGATAATATACTTCAGACATTCCTTTTAACAAATTTTAAAGGGATTTGGGAAATTGTCCAAAGTAATGAATCTCTAAAACGCAAAGTTAATAAAACTTTAATCAATAGTCTCATCTACAAAATTCCTACTCGTCCTAATCCCTACAGTATGATGACTCTGGATGAGTATATTCCTGATACTACAATTCCTAAGAAAACTGATACTTACACTTCCTGGGAATCACTTATTGATCGCACTTATATTGGACGACATTTACCACCCGATCCAAAGTTCAACTCTGAGGGCAATCTACCAAAAGTTGAAGATCTGGCGATTTTATTCCGTAAAAAAGATGGTAAAACGATTGATTCTCCTAAATCAACTATGCTGTTTCCCTATTGGGTGCAGTGGTTTACCGATAGTTTTCTCCGCATTGATCACACTCAGCCGAAGAAATTAAGAAATACTTCCAACCATGAAATTGATTTGTGTAATGTTTATGGTTTAAACAGAAAACGAACACATCTTTTAAGAACCTTTCAAGGAGGTAAATTCAAAACTCAGAAACTCAAGCGCCAAGATGGTGTAGAAGAAGAATATCCCTTGTTTTATTATGCCGACCCAGCGCAGGGTATAGTTGACCCTCAATTTGACGGTCTTTATGAACCCATCAATGATGAAAAAAGACAGCCTGTAGATAAAAAACAATATCTGTTTGCGATGGGAGTAGAACGAGCAAATGTGCAAATTGGCTATGTCATGCTCAATACTCTATGTATCCGTGAACATAATCGTCTTTGTGATGAATTAGCAAGCAATTATCCAGATTGGGATGATGAACGGCTCTTCCAAACATCAAGAAATATTCTCATAACGATTATTCTAAAAATCATCATGGAAGAGTACATTAACCACATAACTCCCTATCACTTTAAGTTGTTTGCCGATCCGGAAGCTTTTGTGAAGGAAAGTTGGTATCGTCCTAATTGGATGACAATTGAGTTTGATTTTGTTTATCGCTGGCATAGTGCAATTCCCGAAACCTTTATCTATGACGGCAAACCAACTAAACTTGCTACATCTTTGTGGAACAACAAGATGTTTATTGATAAAGGTTTGGGAGCATTGATGGAGGAAACTTGTTCCCAACCAGGTACAAGAATTGGTTTATTCAACACCCCTGATATATTGGTTGAGTCAACTGAGGTAGCTTCAATCAGATTGGGACGACAGCTGCAATTGGCAAGCTACAACGATTATCGAGAAATGTGTGGTTTCCCCAGAGTGACCAAGTTTGAGCAAATTACTGGTGATGAATTTGCTCAAGAGAAACTCAAAGAATTATATGGTCATGTTGATAATATTGAGTTTTATGTGGGACTCTACGCTGAGGAGATACGGAAAAATTCAACTATTCCTCCCCTAGTAGCACGCTTAATTGGAATTGATGCCTTTTCTGAGGCGCTGAATAATCCTTTACTATCACCCACTATCTTCAATAAAGACACTTTTTCTCCTGTGGGTTGGGAAATAATTCAAAATACCAAAACTGTCTCAGATTTAGTTAATCGCAATGTTCCAGCATCAGATAAAAAGTACAAAGTTAGTTTTGACCTTTGAGAAATTGCATTGTTTTTAGTGCGTCAATCAAGGGCGATCGCTCTAAACAATACTCCTCTTACTCTCAAAGGGGAGATTTTTACATTCTTTCTTCTTGCTTGACGAATTCACCTGATTATTAATCCTCCTTTCTTAAAAAAAAATGAAACTATTTACCGAATACCCAGAAAAAGACGAAACCAAATATTGCGCTCTCATGAGCGAGCTAGTTAAAAAGAACATGGACAATCTTTACGGAGGTGAGAAGAAAAAAATTGCAAAGAGAGATACCCACTCTAAAACCCACGCAGCTGTTCAAGGAACTCTAGAAATCTTTGACTTTGATGAAGCAGCAATTAAGCAGGAATTGAGCAAACGCACCCCATTAGCTGAAGCTCAACTTAATGCCATTTCCCTAAAACAAGGTTTATTTGCAAAACCGAAACAATATCCGGTTTGGCTACGATTTGCTAGTGGTGCGTTTTCAGTAAAGAATGATTATGAAGGAGATACGCGCTCCATGGCGGTAAAAGTGATAGGGGTAGAAGGAGAACGACTACCGCAAAGTCACGAGTTAAAAACCCAAGATATTATTGTCCACAATACCGAACTCTTTTTTATTAGAACGATCAAAGACTTCCACAGCTTTTTTACGGCGATTTATCGAGCAGGGCTGTCTCCGGTTCTTAAGCTGTTGGTGCTTTTATGGCTAAAGTTGCATCCCTACGAATCCTCACTTCTCAAAACTAGTTTCAAACGGTTTCCCAAGAGTTTGCTCACAGAACGCTATTGGAGTGCTTCAGCGTATTCTTTGGGACTTAAATCTGATTTTGACCCATCCCAACCAGGTCGAGTTCCTGTGGAATATCCGGCTGTGATTAAATATGCATTTACTCCTGTTTCCAGTCAACCACCTCATCAACCGCTTCCTTTAGAGTCCAGATCAGAAAGTGAGCTTCAGCGTGCCAAAGCCTCAGGTTCAGAGGACAACTACTACCGAGAGGATATCATTCAAGCTTTAGCAAAGCCTGATGCTCAATATTGTTGGGACTTTCAAATCCAATTTCAAACTAGCCCAGAAATGTCCATTGATGATGCTACCATTGCTTGGAATGAAGAGGAATCACCCTTCTTTACAGTTGGTCGTCTGACAGTTAAGCATCAAAAAATTTATTCTCCCAAAGAAAATGACTTTGGGGAAGATCTCAGTTTTTCTCCTGGGAATGGTCTAGCAGTGCACCGTCCTGTTGGTGCCATCAATCGGTTACGCAGCATTGTTTATCCTATCGTTGCTAATAACCGTCACGAAAAACGAGGAGTCAAATACCAGGAACCAACTGTCTGACTTTTCACCATTGGTGACAATGTATTGACCTTCTTCAGATCCCCGACTTCTTAAAGAAGTCGGGGATCTTGTTTGTTGACAAATCATTTAAGACTGCGATAGCTATGAACAGTTTGTCAATTTTCCACTATAAATTGACAAAAGTCTTCAATAATTCTTAAATGCGAGAATGTCTCAATTAACTTTAATCTGAGTTAAGAAAGAACTCAGTACTTCAGAATAAAAAACCATCGCCCCTCTCCGATGCCTTGGAGAGGGGTGGCCGGAGGGCGGGGTGAGCTAATTGAGCCGCAACTTAGTATCACAAGGGATAAAGTACCAAAATTTTAACGGTGCTACTGAGCTACTGACATAAACAGAAGACCATAATATTTTAAAACTGGAAATACAAATAATAGTATTTTCATAAACTTATTGAAATATCGGTTTCCTGTAAGCTAAAAATTCCCGCACCTCTACCCCAAAAAAACTTTTACCTTTTCTGAAAGTCTTAATAATTGGTCCTTTCTCTTCTTGAGTACATTATTAATTCACACAAATCAATGCAATTGATAGCGTGAGATACTGAATTGTATGAAAGATTAATTTAGAGTTAGACTCAAAGTCGCAAGTTGTCTGTACGTTTAAGCAAAATGAGACACCAAGCTACAGAGAAATATTGATTTAATATTTCGCTTCATTGATTTGAGTCTACCAAGTTCCGTTGCATTGGCTATTTCTAATTATTTTATTCATAGTTTCCTTTATGCAGTCTAAAGGAATACTTAATTGATAAAAAATGAGATTGCCAAAATGTGCAAGCTGCAAGTCGGAGTGGGGCAGTACTTTCATTTGATATCAAATTTGAAGATTACCCAGGGCTAAAAAGCTTAGGGAATTATCTATGAGCTATTAGCAATTAGCAATGTAGATATTTTGGCATCTGGGGAAACTAACAGGAGGAATGATGAACAAAACCTTTGCAACGATAGATGGGAATGAGGCTGTTGCCCGTGTTGCTTACCGCCTAAATGAAGTGATTGCCATTTATCCCATCACCCCCTCATCGTCAATGAGTGAATGGTCAGATACTTGGTCATCTTGCAGTAGTCCCAACATTTGGGGTACCGTTCCAAGTGTGGTTGAAATGCAAAGTGAAGGCGGAGCAGCGGCGGCGGTGCATGGGGCATTGCAAACAGGTTGTCTCACCACGACTTTCACATCATCCCAAGGATTGCTGTTGATGATTCCCAACCTGTACAAAATCGCAGGTGAACTCACCAGTGCCGTTATTCACGTTGCAGCTCGCACACTCGCGACTCACGCCCTGTCTATTTTTGGCGATCATAGTGATGTCATGGCAGCCCGTGCAACTGGCTTTGCCTTGTTGTGTTCCGCTTCAGTGCAGGAGAGCCATGACTTCGCCCTGATTGCTCAAGCAGCCACTCTTAAGGCGCGAGTGCCATTTATGCACTTTTTTGATGGCTTCCGCACCTCTCACGAAATTCAGAAAGTTCAACTACTGGAAGATAGCGACTTGCGATCGCTCATTGATGATGAACTGGTATTTGCCCACCGCGATCGCGCTTTAACCCCAGACCATCCAGTGTTACGGGGAACCGCCCAAAACCCTGATGTCTATTTCCAGGAACGCGAAAGCATTAATCCCTATTACAACGCTTGTCCCGACATTGTCCAACAGGTTATGGATCAATTCGGCGAACGCACAGGACGACATTACCACATCTTTGAATACCATGGAGTCCCTGATGCAGAACGGGTTATCGTACTCATGGGTTCCGGGTGTGAGACAGTGCATGAAACAGTAGATTACCTCAACACCCGTGGAGAAAAAGTTGGTGTTGTCAAAGTTAGACTCTTCCGTCCTTTTGATGTCAAAAGGTTTGTGGAAGTTCTACCAGCCACAGTGAAAGCAATAGCTGTCCTTGACCGCACCAAAGAACCTGGTAGCGTAGGTGAACCCCTATATTTGGATATAGTTACTGCTCTCCACGAATTTTCGGATGGTAGAGGTAGTGGTAGAATTTCACCCTTTCCTAAAGTCATCAGTGGTCGTTACGGTCTTTCCTCCAAAGAATTTACCCCAGCAATGGTGCAGGCGGTTTTTGCAAACCTTGCTCAGGCAAAACCAAAAAATCACTTTACCATCGGCATCAATGACGACGTTAGTCACACTTCCCTGGCATTTAATCCCAACTTCTCCATAGAACCGGATAACGTTGTACGGGCAATGTTCTACGGGTTAGGTTCCGATGGTACAGTTGGTGCAAACAAAAACTCAATCAAGATTATTGGTGAAGAAACCGACAACTACGCCCAAGGCTACTTTGTCTACGACTCCAAAAAATCTGGTTCGATAACCGTTTCGCACCTGCGCTTCGGTTCACAACCAATTCGTTCAACTTACCTAATTGACCAAGCAAACTTTATTGGTTGTCATCAGTGGGTATTCTTAGAACGCATAGATGTATTGAAAGCTGCTGTTGTTGGGGCAACATTTCTGCTCAACAGTCCTTACAATGCTGAAACTGTTTGGGAATATCTCCCAGTGGAAGTGCAGAAGCAAATTATTAACAAGCAACTCAAGTTTTACGTCATCGATGCTAATCAGGTTGCTCGCGAAAGTGGCATGGGTAACAGGATTAACACGATAATGCAAGTCTGCTTTTTTGCATTAGCAGGTGTCTTGCCACAAGAAGAAGCGATCGCCAAAATCAAACAAGCAATCGAAAAAACCTACGGCAAAAAAGGGGCGGAAGTCGTCCGCAAGAACTTGGAAGCTGTAGACAGAACTTTGGAAAATTTGCATAAAGTCGAGGTACAGACAAGGGAGACAAGGAAGATAAGCGAGATAAGGCAGATAAGGCAGATAACTTCTTCATCCCCCTCATCCCCCCATTCCTCATTCCCCGTAAGTGCGCCCGAATTCGTCCGGGAAGTCCTAGGCAAAATCATGTCATGGCAAGGGGATGAATTGCCCGTCAGTGCGTTACCTGCAGATGGTACTTTTCCTACAGGGACTGCCAAGTGGGAAAAACGCAATGTCGCACAAGAAATTCCTGTTTGGGAGGCTGATGTCTGCGTACAGTGCAACAAGTGTGTCATGGTTTGCCCTCACGCAGCCATCCGTAGTAAGGTTTATCAAGTGGGTGAATTAGCTAACGCCCCAGCAACTTTTAAGTCAGTCAGCCCTAAAGATAAAGACTTTGCCGAACAGAAATTTACCATTCAAGTTGCCCCAGAAGACTGCACAGGATGCGGTATCTGTGTAGATGTTTGCCCTGCCAAGAATAAATCCCAGCCAGAACGCAAGGCAATTAACATGGAACCACAGTTGCCATTGCGGGACCTAGAGCGCGAAAACTGGAATTTTTTCTTAAGTTTGCCAAATCCTGACCGTCAGGGGCTTAAAATTAATCAAATTCGCCAACAACAGCTGCAAGAACCTTTGTTTGAATTCTCCGGTGCTTGTGGTGGTTGTGGTGAGACACCATATCTAAAATTGCTCACACAATTGTTTGGCGATCGCGCAATTATTGCCAACGCCACAGGTTGTTCTTCAATCTACGGTGGAAACCTACCGACAACCCCTTGGACAACAAACGCCCAAGGAAAAGGTCCCGCATGGTCTAATAGTTTATTTGAAGATAACGCCGAATTTGGTTTTGGTTTCCGCCTCTCCTTAGATAAGCAAGCTGAATTTGCCGCTGAACTCCTGCAAAAATTAAGCGCTGAAATCGGAGATGATAACCTTGTTGAGTCTATCCTCAAGCAAGAGCAAAAAACTGAAGCAGATATCTATGAGCAACGCGAACGGATTGAGCTGTTAAAACACCGATTAGATAAAATCCTCGCTGATGTAGAACTTTCGGATGCAACGTCTCTACAACGTGACAATCTAAAATCTAAAATCCAAAATTTTAAATCAATCGCTGATTACCTAGTTAAGAAAAGTGTCTGGATTGTCGGCGGTGACGGCTGGGCTTATGACATTGACTTTGGCGGACTCGACCATGTACTTGCCAGCGGTCGCAATGTCAACATCTTGGTCATGGACACAGAGGTATATTCTAACACAGGCGGACAATCTTCCAAAGCTACCCCACGGGCAGCAGTTGCTAAATTTGCCGCCAGTGGCAAGCCAGCAGGCAAGAAAGACTTAGGGCTAATTGCCATGACTTACGGTAATATCTACGTGGCGAGTGTAGCGCTTGGCGCACGAGATGAACATACCCTTAAGGCATTTCTAGAAGCAGAGGCTTACGACGGACCATCGCTGATTATTGCCTACAGCCATTGCATTGCTCACGGTATCAACATGACTACAGCGATGAGTCACCAGAAAGCTTTGGTAGATTCAGGTCGTTGGCTGCTGTATCGGTATAATCCTGAGTTACAAAAAGAGGGTAAAAATCCTTTGCAGTTGGATATGCGATCGCCTAAGCAACCAGTAGAACAGTCGATGTACCAAGAAAATCGCTTCAAAATGCTCACCAAGAGCAAACCCCCTCTTGCCAAGCGCCTGTTAGAAGAAGCGCAAGCCGATGTCGATGCTCGTTGGCAGATGTACGAGTATTTGGCAGCTCGTAAACTACCTTAATCACTGCTGATGTTAGCTTTGTAACCTAGCTTGGTCAAAATCTTAACTATTTCAATCTTGAAATGCGTTGCATCAGAACTACGAGTGCTTGGGTGTACTGAGTATCTTTCTGCGTAGCAATATTCGCTGGCGTCCATTTCTCAAGCACTGCTTGTGGAATTTCAACCACGTAATCTGGCTTTATGCCAAAGCGGCTAATGTCACGTCCTCCAGGAGTCAACAAGTTGCCGACGGAGACCAAAATAACAGAGTTGTCAGACAATTGCTCTCCACCATGAACCCGTCCTCGACCAAAGGTGGAGGTTCCGACTAAGAGCGCGCGGCGGTTGTCCTGAAGCGCTCCCGCTAAGACTTCGCTGGCGCTAGCAGTACCATCATTCACCAGGACTACTACAGGTTTATTGGTGAGCTTGGACCCACTTGTGCGAATTTCTTCTAAGCTTCCTGTACGATCTCGAATGGATGCAACCCGTTCTTTATTCAAGAAAAGACTGGCAATCTCCGTGCTAGGCTGAAGCAAGCCACCAGGATTGTTGCGTAAGTCAATTAAAAAACCGTCTACATTTTTATTCAGTAGCTCTTTGACAGCATTACGCATTTCCTGAGATGCATTAGGTGTAAACTGCGTCAAGGCAATATAACCAATAATTTTGCCTCCCTCCTGCTTGAGCGAGGTACGTACTGGTTGCACAGAGATAGCTTCACGTAAGAGCGGTACATCAAAGGTCTTGCCATGACGGCGTACAGTTAAAACTACCTGAGTACCTGCTTGACCCCGCAGCCGCATCATCGCCTGATCATGACTCAGAGTTTTGGTGGGTACACCATCAATTGCCTGAATAATATCCTTGGGTTGCAGACCTGCTCTAGCAGCTGGAGTGTCCGCTATGGCAGTCACTACCCTTAGTTCTTTGGTTTTTTCATCGCTGTCCACTGAAAAATCTATCAGACCAACCCCAATGAACTTTCCACTGCTTTCCATCTCAACACTGGCAAGCTGCTTGGCATCTAAAAGGCGGGTTTCAGGGTCGTTAAGTTTTCTCAGCATGGCACGAATAGTGTCATAGGCTGCTTGCTTGGTTGTATAGTCTTTAGACAAAACCTCTCGTCGCGTTTGCAGCCAATTTTGACTGTTAAAATTTGTACCAACAAATTTCTGGTTAATTATCTGCCAAGCTTGATCCACAATTTGCCTGTGGCTATTTTCAGCTTTAGCATAGCTAGAAGTGCCAAAAGCAGCAGCTAGTAAAAACAATATGGAGGTGTTGGCAAAAAAGCGACGCATATCCATGATTCAAAGTTTATGCTCAGACTGCGGGGCGATTTTAACACGGTTATTACGCTTTCCTAGCTACAATCCCATACATCAATGGCAAATTCGGCACATCGTCAGGCGGAAACATGCGGCGTTCGGGTGTTTCCCGCATCCGTTCAAACAGCTTGCAGCCATTGGCGTAAGGGTACTCTTTCAAAACCTCCAGAGTCAGTCCAGCTTGTAACAGCGCCGTGACTATATCACCAATACCCCATTGAAACTCATGGGAACGGTGGGGATTGCGAAAATTCTCAATACCAGCTTCATAGCCCCAAGGAGCCAAGCTTGTACCAGATTCTGCCACATAATCGCTTATACCATCTTCCCAAGTCAGGTGCTTTCCTTCACTGAAATAAGAAAACTTGTGGCTATAATCAGTATCAAACATCATAGCCACAGGGTGGAAGTCTACCACAACAAAGCGTCCACCAGACTTGAGAACGTCTGCAATTCCCTTAGCCCAAATGTTTAAATTAGATATCCAACAAACTGCACCATAAGACGAGAAAGCAATATCAAATTGCTTGCCTTGCTTTGCTGTCTCTTGGAGCCAATCAAACACATCTGCACGATAAAAGGACGCAGGAATTCCAGATTCTTCTAAGAGTTTTTGAGCAAAGGCGATCGCTTCATCACTGATATCCACACCACTCACGACAGCGCCAAGTTCCGCCAAACTTAGAGTATCTTGCCCAGCGTTGCACTGAAGATGAACCAAAGATAAGCCAGCAATATCTCCTAAAAGTTCTTTCTCTTCAGGAAACAGAGTACTTCCTCCCAAACGAAAAAACTTCGCCTGATCACCCTTATGGCTATTGTGTGCCTTGGTAGCTTCATTCCAAGACAAACGGTTTTCTTCGTGAAGGTCTTTTCTTAAGGGAGAAGTTGCCATCATCTTGCACCAATTTTATAGCAATTCTAAACCATTGTGAAATTCTCTCTTCTCTTGGCTTCTTCAGCGTTTATGCTCAGACTGCGGGGCGACTTTAACACGGTTATTACTTATCAATACATTGCCCGGAATTATTATGTTGCTGGCAACTACCAGGATAGATTTGGTTCGGCAACACCTGGAAAGCTTTCAAAATTTCGCCGTACCCAGTCCATTCCCACTTCATTGTTTAACTTAATTCGCTGCGGTGTATTGGCGTAAATCTTACCTAAAATCTTTGCGTCTTGCTCCACAACCACATTAATCAACTTCAGGAGATTGCCTTTGATCAAGTGTGCAATCGGAGAATGCGCCTTCATGTACATCAACACAAACACACGAGATTGATGATCAGCTTCTGGAAGATAGAAGTGACATTCTTTCAGGTTCAGCAGCTTATTCTCACCGTGCATCAATCCCATGAATGGAAAGAAGTTTTCTAGATGAGCTTCCAACACTTTTGGCATCGCCAGCAGACCGGGATTTTTCAAAATGTCACGAAATGTAGGTTTTTTCCTGGGTTGCGACAAGTAGGCATGAGAATGTAACCCTTCGTCGATGAACTGCTTCACCTGGACTTGTTCAATCTCAAATAATTCTCGATGCGTACCATTTTGATGGTTGTAGTCGTGCATATTCAGCAGCAAGCTGAGAATATCAGTCGCAATGCTGCACTCGCCCGTAACCCCGATGAACTCATACTCTGCTGCAATCTCATTCATGATGTTTGGAATTGATATCTTCGGTTCATACCCTCCATAAGACCAAATAAAGTCACCTTGGATGATTAACTCTAGCGGCTGCATTAACGATTTAGTTTGTTTGTTAGAACCAGGCAGGACTGTGCAACCCGAATGGTCAAATTCCAACGCATGAAAAGGGCAGGCGATCGCGCTACTGCCATCGGGTTTTGTCACACACCATCCCTCTGACAGCATTGCGCCCATGTGAGGGCAAGCGTTGGGCAAGGCACTAATCGCACCATCACTGTTTTGCCAAAGAACGTAATCATTGCCCAATAGAGAAATTTTCATGGGTTTATTGGGCTTTAGCATTGAACGATGTGTCAAAAGCCACGGTGCACCTTGCAATTGCTTCATAATTGCTTAATATAACTTACTAATTAATTAGTAAGTTTATCAATGAGCTACTGCTGCGTCAATCCATCATATTGAACCTCTTCAGTAATGGTAGCTTTTTGGTACGATAGAAAGACAAACTATGAATCAAGATACTGTGGTTCGATCAAGTAAACGAGTTGCTAAATCAGTCCGCCCGTTTCGAGATGCTGAAGTGACGCAGCAACAAATATTGAATGCCGCAGAGCAAGAATTTTCACGACATGGCTTAAAAGGTGCGCGCCTCTGTGCGATCGCTGAGCACGCCAAGGTGACAACTGCAACGCTTCACTACTATTTTGAGAACAAAGAGAACTTGTATAAAGCAGTCTTGCAGCGCCCAGTCGATGAAGTGCAAGCTATCCTTGGGCAATTAAACTTTGATACTTTTTCCTCAGAAGAAGCTCTTAAGCAGATTATTCGCATCGCAATTTCAAATGAAGCTAAAAACCCTCAGCGCCAAATGCTCTGGTTTCAAGAAGCTAGTCAAAATCAAGGAGCTTATTTTAGGGAATGCAATGTTTTAAATCTTCACAAACACCTACTTAAGGTTTTGGAGAGAGGCATGGCAGAAGGATGTTTTCGTCCCCTCAAGCCATTTTTGGCATTGACTCATATTTTGAGCGTTTGTCTGTTTTACTTCACAGTGCATGAAAACTGGAAACAGTTAACACCTGATATTGATCGCCTTAGTCCAGAAATGATTGAGGAACACACAGAAGAAGCGATCGCATTTATTTTGGCAGCTGTGAAGCGATCACAGTGAGAAACTCTTCTTCAGATCCCCGACTTCTTAAAGAAGTCGGGGATCTTGTTTGTTCACAAATCATTTAAATTGCAAAAAAGGTGGGCAATGCCCACCCTATTTTCAATATTCAATGCCAAATAAATTGGCTTTTTTCTTCGCTTTTCTTGCTTCTTTTACTTTTTTCAGTTTCTTAACTATACATTCACTTTCTAGAAATTACCCAGATTGCATGAACAATGCCAGGAATATAACCAAAAAGTGTCAAAAGTATATTAATCCAAAAGTCTATACCAATACCAACTTGCAAAAATACTCCTAAAGGTGGTAGAAAAATAGCACAAATTATTCTAACTAAATCCATCGCTCCCTCCTATGAATATCAAAACGAGCAGGATTTCTGTACTTATCAAAGATAACATTTATGTTCTTGATCAGCAGATTTCTGGAGTTCGGTAAACTCCACTCCCTAACCACCACTAATTTTTGCTTTATAACCTAGCTTGAGCAAAATCTCTAGTATTTTCTGCTTTTGGTCGCCTTGAATTTCAATTTCGTTGTCTTTAACTGTACCACCTGTACCGCACTGAGTTTTCAACTGCTTGAGTAACGCTTGCAAGGTTTCTGGTTTGGCTTGAAAGCCAGTAATCACAGTTACAGTTTTCCCTTTGCGTCCGCTGCGAGTCGCTTGCACGCGCACATTTTGCTGTTGAGGCGGTAGTTCTTGTATTGCTCTTTCTAGGGCAGGAGATGTTGGTCTTTGTAGGGCGGCGGACTTATCGTTGCCAAATTCCCGGTAGACAAGACGGTTTTCAGAGGATTTGGGATTGGATGAAGACATAAATTTAATTTAACGAAGCACAAGAAACGCTGAGAACTAAAGGGAGAGAGAGTTATATATAATTATGGTCGTTATGTCATTCTAGCTTGTCCATGACTACTACTCCCGTACCCTGGATAAGTTCTATGTAGGAGGGAAACTTTGATGGACAAACAATTCATACACCCGATGCTGCCGCAAGCCACACACGACGAACTGGCACGGCAAAACTTTGTTCAAAGTCTGAAAAAGCACATTTTTCAGAATATCGCTCCTGGCAATAAGGTCATTTATGAAACAGTAGCAAAGCCAAGATTTGAGCGGGAACATCAGCGTCCTCCCCAGAACCGTCATGAAATCCGGAAGGTTATGCAGCAAGAACCGCAATATCGTTGGTGGGGTGCGCTGAAGCGTCTTAACCAAGAGATGTTATGGGATGCGGTAAACGCTAGCGTTGAGAGACAGCTACCAGAGCTGATAGAACGAGCTAAAGACAAGGGTGGCGAACTCGGTACATTAACAGTTGAGCCTAATTTCCAAATTCCTGCTTACCAAAGTGCGGTAGACATTCACTGTATGCCTGGTGGATATCACAGTGAATTTGCTCAGAACGATGTTGCTGCTGGTGCAATTTATGATCGCGGAACTTATGTTTATGGTATCGGTTGGCTAGGACCTTTGAACGATGACATGGGTCTGTCTATTGTTGAGAACTACCTCAAGCCAGAATATCCCAACTTTCAACCGAAAAAAATTCTTGACATGGGTTGTTCTGTAGGTCACAGTACCCTACCATACGTCGATGCTTACCCTGAGGCAGAAGTCTACGCCCTAGATATCGGTGCGCCGATGTTGCGTTACGCTCATGCTCGTGCGGAAGCTTTGGGTAAACGGGTATACTTCTCGCAACAAAATGCTGAACATACCAATTTTGCTGATGAGTCGTTTGACCTTGTAGTCTCGCACATTTTGCTACATGAAATTCCTAAACCAGCCATCCGGAATGTGATGCATGAGTGTTATCGTCTGCTAGCTCCCGGAGGGATGATGATTCATGTCGAAGCACCTTTATACAGCCATATGGATGCTTATAAAGCTTTCGTGTACGATTGGGAAACTGCTAACAACAATGAACCCTTCTGGAGTGCTATGCGGGATTTGGATTTGGGAGCGTTAGTAACTGAGGCTGGTTTTGCAACCGATAAGGTGATTCAGAAGTTTGTCCCTAATGGTGCATGGCAAGCAAAAGTGTCCAACAATAATTCTCAAAATGGTAGGTTAAGTAGTCGAGGTAGTTGGTTTATTATCGCAGCAATCAAGTAGGCAGGGATTTCTAAGATGAGTAAAACGGCAAAGGGAAAACGACCTGTTTACTTTGAGGATCCTCAGACCGATAAGGTGCTAGCAATAGTTATGGCTCTTATCGGTGAGGTGTCTGTGCTGCGAGAACGTCTCGACACTATCGAACGTTTGCTTGAAGCTAAAGATATTTTAGCTATCCGCTGATAAGTGGACAATGCTGGACATTGTGTACAAAACTGGATAGCCAGTCTTAGCCTGAATAGGGCTACGTTGTTGGGAAGCGTTAAAGTTCATACTCCAGGGTGCTTGCCAGCCCCG
>JAHHIB010000114.1 GCA_019359075.1 Kalymmatonema hyalinum WJT4-NPBG1 | reverse complement strand
GAAAAATACTTAACACAGCCAATTACTGTTATTAATTTCAGCAATGCCCTCTGGGTACGCCACTTTGACATAGTACGTAAATACTATAAAATTGCGATCGCGCTGTGCCAGTTGCGTAAGTCCTGACTTGGTTAGAAACGTGCTTGATTCCCACCCTGACACCTGGGCAAAAACTGGTGATTGACAATGCCACCTTTCATAAAGGCGGACGCCCCCTCGCAACTAGTTCGGGCTGCAGGCTCGTAGTTGCGTACTTACCACCCTATTCACTAGACTTGAACCGGATTGAAAAATGCTGGTCGTGGCTAAAAAGCCGCATTCGCAAGCAACTAGAGCATTTTGAAACACTGCCAGAAGCCATGGAGTATGCCCTAAGTTTAGCGTCCTAACCAACCTGGCGGTTGCTATAATTGACACCTGGTTATGCGGGATGCCTGGTAGCCCCGAAATGAAACCTCAAGCCGAATCCGGCTGAGGTTGAATGTTTTTTAAATCGGGGCGCAAAGGCGACACGAGCGGTTTTAACCGCCGTGCTATTTGCTATTTGTAATGATGTGGATCATTGATGTAAGCTTCGATAATTGCAGAACTTACTTTCCCCGTAGTGTCATAAAAATAAGCATGAGTCCACAGGGTTGGCAGTTTAAGTAAGTGCGGAAACTCTTGTCTAAGTATTGGTGATGACGTACCTTTAAATAGCTTTACGATTGAATTGATAGGTGTGCTTGGGTCGTACTCCACCAAAACGTGAACGTGGTCAGGAGCTATTTCTAAGCATTTTATAATCCATCCCTTCTGGTTTGCCGCTTCAGTGAGTATTTGACTCAGTCTAAGCTTTACATCACCTACTAATACTGGTTTCCTACGCTTGGGTATCCAAACCAGGTCAACAGTTGCACAACCAACTGAGTGATTGTTGTGTCTGTACTCTCTACTGGAAAGTTTCATCTTTTTTTTGTATATAGCGGGAACCTATTGACAAGCATCTGAGTCCAGTTTATTGTATATAGCAAGAGGTTAAAAACAAAAGGGAGGTGATGAAATTGGCTCGGAGCAAGACCCCATCTTTTATAACAGACGTACCACTGATAGTAGATAGCAAACAAGAAGCACAGTTGTTGTCTCGGTTTGAAACTGGCAGACAACTATACAACGCAGTATTAAATGAATCTGTAGTAAGGATGGAATTAGTCCGCAACTCCGAGCTATATAAGGCAGCTAAAAAAGTACCGAAAGACCAAAAAAAGAAACGCGCAGAAGCGTTCGAGTTAGCAAGGAAGGCTTGCAGGTATTCAGAGTATGAATTGCAGGCATATGCCACTATTGTGGCTAATAAATCAAAGTGGATAGCCCAAAAAATCGACTCCAATACCCAACAGAAAATAGCAACTCGTGCGTTCAAAGCAAGTGAGAGGGTTTTGTTCGGATTAGCCAAAAAGGTGCGTTATAAAGTACCTAGCAGATTCCGTTCAATGGAAGGCAAGTCCAACAAACAAGGTATCAGATGGAAGGATGATTGCTTAGTTTGGGGGAACCTGAAACTTCGGGCAATTATTGACCCATTTAATCGAGTTCTTCAGCATGGTTTAGCTTCTCGTGTTAAGTATGCCCGTGTATTGTGGCGGGAGCTTAATGGTAAGCGACGCTGGTATGCTCAACTAATTAATGAAGGACTGCCCTACCAAAAGTCCGACAATTATGTCTCGGATGGTTTGATTGGGTTAGACCTTAATATCAGCAATATTGCATATGTAGGGGATAACCATGCTGGTCTGTTACCGTTTGCTCAAGGTGTCCCAACTTTCCAACGTGAAATTGGGACATTGCAACGTAAAATGCAGCGTTCCTTAAGAATAAGTAACCCTGATAATTACGAATCAGACTCCAAAGGAAAGAAGGGACGTAGAACTGTTGTCAAGAAGGGGAAGGTCAAAAAAGGTAAACGTAAATGGGATAAATCAAAAACCTACAGAAAGACTGCTAAAAAGAAACGAGAACTGGAACGCAAAAAAACTGCCTATGCCAAAACCCAGAATCGCAGCGTTGTTAATAAAATCTTAAGGCATGGCAAGCACATTAAAACGGAGAACGTATCCGTCAAGGGTTGGCAAAAGCGTTATGGAAAAGCTATCGCAGCCAAGTCCCCAGGTTTTGTACAATCTGAACTGAAACGTAAAGCTGAAAAAGCTGGCGGTTCGTTCACAAAGTTTTCTACTCAGAAAACTGCGCTGAGTCAAACTCACTTGAACGGTGAACGCATCAAAAAACCCCTGTCCCAAAGAGTCCACGTAGACAAGTTAACAGGGGAAACTATGCACCGTGATATTTTCAGCGCGTATCTGGCTAGATTCGTTAATCAGTGTGAGCTTTCATGCGAGGATGCTGCTAGTCAGTATCCAAGGTCGAAGCCGATCTTGATTGGGGCATGGGAGCGTTATAGCATGACAAACTGCGAGTGTAGTAGGCGACGCCGAAATCCCGTGACTGATCCCGGTAGAGCAGTTCCCAACATAGCGTTTGAAAGGTAAGCCAGATAGTCAAAAACGACGAAAAGCTAACCCCAACTCAAGCGCCTAAATCTCCGTACCTTTAGGTACGGAGATTGGCTTAAGAGAATATCTTGTATGCAATTATTTTAACCTTGGTTTTATTGTGTAGCGCTTTCTTGTACTGTAGTAGTACACTAAAAAATAATATTTGTCAAGATATATGAACAGTAACTGTAGTTGCCGTATCAGCTTTCATCTGAGATTAAAAGATACTGATTTTTCAGCCTTCGGATCATTTTCTATCTGAAAGTGAATATATGTCCATTGACACAAAACAGAAATAGTAGGAATATAAGCGCCGATCAAGTAAACAGTAAACTGCTTGATGCCCAAAGGGTGAGAGGTTAAAGACTAATGGGGCGATTTGAGAAGCAACCAGATAACCTGGGAGGAAAAGGCGATCCCTATGGGGCAGCAGAAACTGCCTTACGGGCTGTTACTGAGGAATTGCAAATTCTCCAACGGAATTTGCTGAAGTCGTTACACGAAGATGTCCACAGGCTACAGGCAGAAAAAGACCGCTTAACTAAAGATATTACACGGCTGCAAGAGGAAAAAGAACATCTACAACAGGGGCACCAAATCAACGAACAGCAAGCGTTGATTCGTCAGTTGTCACAAGTTTTAGCTAATCATATCTCAACGCAGCTGCAATCTTCTCTGGAAACTTTAGCGACTCAAGCTATGGGGCGTGTTTCTCAAACACTCACAAGCTCAGAGAGTGAAAATGAATATGCTGAAAAACTCCTTGGCTCTTTGGATGACACTCTCACTATCACCTTTAACTCACTGCAACAGGAGCTAAAAAACTATCAAAGCAGTGTTTCTCAACAGTTATCCCGGATGAATGTCCAACAAAGGGAAGGCGAAGCAATTTTAATAGAGTTAGTGAATCGCCTCCGCTCTGAATTGGAAGGAACAACAGGAGATGCGAGCAACACAATCGCACAAGTTCCCCCTGCTGAGATTGAACGAACTCAACAGCCACAGCCAACTTCCTCGGAAACTCCAACGAAGTTGCAAACGGATGTTCCGCTAGAAATTACGGTTCTACCCAGCAGTGCGTCACAGGAAGAAACGCCTACTCCGGGTTCTGTTTTCCAAAGCATAGCCTCCCCATGGGAAACAACTCAGCCTCCTGGTGCAATTCCAGAACCAACTCCCGTAACATCTGCGCCCACCGCGTCAAAGCCAGAGCCACAACCAACACCAAGCCAACCTCTACCGCAGACGAGAATGTCTTCGGTGCAACTGACGGGAATTATCCTGCTTGTGTTGTCAACAGTGGTGTCAGCGCTGTACAACGTAGCCATTAAGGTAATTTTCCTCCCAGGTTCCCAAATTTTCGGTGTGTTTGACGTGCAGCGCCTGATCTCGCCGACTTTGGGGAATTGTCTGTTAATTTTGATGCTCAGGATGCTGGTGGTTGTACCGCTGATGTTGCTTTTGGCTCCGATGCTGCATTCACGAGTGTGGGAAGATTTGCAATACCTAAGTGACTCAGTCCGAAAAAATGCCACTCATCCGACTGCAAAGGGGGTGTTGGTACTGTCGATTGTTAGTGGATGCTTTTTATTTCTATCTCAGGTTCTCATCTACCTTGCCATCGGTCAAGTTGCCACTGGGATGGCGATCGCACTTTTCTTTGTCTATCCGGTGATCAATGCACTCCTATCTTGGTTTTTATTCCGCGATGCTGCCTCCGGGAACCGCTCAAAGGGCGATCGCCTGGCTTTGTTCAGTACTGGCGCGATCGCTGTCATTGGCTTAGGTGAGTTGCTCGTTTTAGGAGGTTCCACCAGAACTGCCATGGGCAATCTTCCTGTGGGCAGCATTGCAGCACTTGCTTCTGGAACAGCTTTTGCCTTCTACCTCCTAGTCTCACGCAAATGTGCAGCGAAACTGCATCCAGTTTCTTTTACCTTGATTAACTTCGCTACGATGTTGCTGTTGTCTATCTTCGGTTTAATACTGCCTTTACCCACAAACTGGAAGGTGCAACTCAATCCTGCTCACTTGCTCGAACTTGTTTTATGTGCTTTTCTACTGGGTGTCCTGACGCTCTTGGGTTATTTGTTAAATAATTTTGGGATTCGTAAAATTGGTGGTTCGCGAGCAGGAATTATCGGTGCAACGATTCCCGCCCTCACGGTCATTTTTGCTGGGTTTATTATTCAGGAAACCTTGCCACTTGAGCAAGCTTTGGGAGTTTTGCTAGTGACTTTCGGAGCGGTGATTTTCTGTTTTGAAAAAATCCGCAATTCCCCTAAACCCTATAATAAGTCTTCCAATTAACAGGAAGAAATTTCCTTTTCAAAAAACTCAGAATCTACGATGACTTTACCTATGAATCCGGAAGATTCACACAAAAGTTTTTGGTTACATATTTATAGTGCTTTTCATTTGTATGGAATACACCAAATTGTAGGCGTGTAGAGCGTAGCGCTTCAAATAAGAGTACGGTTGTACTCTATTCTTTGGGAACGCCTTAACTTCACATATTTATCAGATTAAATCGAAAATCGCTAGAATACAATACCGTTGAGTTAAGAAGAATGTTTTTTGTTAGGGAAGGCAGCTCTACGGAACCTATGCCTTATACAGTTGGGTTTCGTTTTTCAAACAGGCATTTTCCAAGGGCGTGGGAAACCCCTGCACAGAAGTGTCCTCCCCAACAAAAGCCCTTTTGTATTTTTCATTCTAACTGAACCGTATTGCGCTATAATTTGCCAACTGTTAGGGAAAACCCTTGTCAGTATAGAGTTGTTTAATTGTAAATTTTGTATTGCTCAAATTGAGGGGTGAAACCCTACACCCTCTTTTCCATTGATTTAGATTTCTCAACAATAATAAAATCTTAAAGCCTTGTAGAGTAAAGCTTCTGAGGCTTATAACTAATGGTTAACGAGTCGTTAAAGTTGAGTTTACTTAACTCTGTTTGGTAACATTTGTGTAAAAGTAACTTAAATTTATTTATACAAATATATATATTTCAATTAATAGTATAAATTAATTTTTTAAGATAAATGACTTTAAAAAACCTAGTTTTGTATTCTGTATCTTCTCTAACATTACGGTCTAAAACAGGTTGATAGAATTAGCAAAAATTGTCGAAACAAAAAGGTAGTTTGAACCTTGGATTATCTTTTGAACGTAAGGTCAGCGATTTTCCGGAAAAAAGATTGCTTGTACCGCCAAAACATAACTGCAAGTTTTGAGAAGTACAGCATGCAAAGAGCCGCGCCACCTCTTTTTCTGCTAATGTTGTTACCAGGGCAGGTGAAACACCCAAACCTGCATTCTACCCTGAGAGTCTTTACCTAGGCAGGCTAAAAAAGTAGGCAAGATATTCAACCCTATCTGAATGCGAGAAGGGAGTAACTCGCTCATAATGATCTCGCTCTACTCAGTACTACCTGAATTCGCAAGAAAAGGTACGAAAATTATCTTTCTTTGACAGAGGTATTATCCATAAACCGTACGGACTAGCTAGTTTTTGAACCGAAACAATCGCTTCAAACGAGGCATCCTCCTTGAAATCATGCCTTATTCGTTGGATTTGACTTCCCGTTGTGTCGGTTCTTTGCCTCTTGTCGGAAAGATGCGCTTGTGGAATTGTTGGTAGTTGGTTTTGCGTGTACGTGTTGATACTTGCGATTGGGTGACAAGAGCTTGTACAACTTTTATATAGAGGCAACTGTACAAACAGTGCTGGCTTTGGATTTCTGCTTGAAAATACGGATAAATTGCCAACTATGACTACCATCAATACTCATACATAACGCATAATAGATAATCTGAGGTAAAGACATCACCAAATGGTGGGTGTATACTACTTATTTTCCATTGATTGACAATTGTGTAAACGTGCTATTCAAGTTTCTGTAATATGAGTAACGACGTAGATCTGATCAAACGTCTTGGCCCCAGTGCAATGGATCAGATCATGCTATACCTGGCTTTTAGTGCTATGCGGACGAGCGGGCATAGGCATGGGGCGTTTTTAGATGCTGCAGCAACGGCTGCCAAGTGTGCGATTTACATGACCTATCTGGAGCAGGGGCAAAACCTGCGAATGACTGGGCATTTGCACCACCTTGAGCCGAAGCGGGTAAAAATCATTGTTGAGGAAGTCAGACAAGCGCTGACTGAGGGTAAATTGCTGAAGATGCTGGGTTCTCAGGAACCGCGCTATCTGATTCAGTTGCCTTATGTTTGGATGGAAAGATATCCTTGGCGACCGGGGCGATCGCGCATTCCGGGTACAAGTCTCACATCAGAAGAGAAAAGACAAATTGAGCAGAAACTGCCGTCTAATCTGCCCGATGCCCAGTTAATCACCTCTTTTGAGTTTCTGGAGTTAATTGAATTCCTGCACAAGCGCTCTCAGGAAGACTTACCCCCAGAAAACCGTATGGAATTGAGTGAAGCGTTGGCGGAGCATATCAAGCGCCGTCTGCTCTACTCTGGTACGGTGACACGCATCGATTCACCTTGGGGAATGCCCTTCTACGCTCTGACGCGTCCTTTTTACGCTCCTGTAGATGAGCAAGAGCGTACTTACATCATGGTGGAAGATACTGCTCGGTATTTCCGCATGATGAAAGATTGGGCAGAACGACGACCAAACACAATGCGCGTTCTGGAAGAACTGGATATTCCACCAGAGCGATTTGAGAAAGCTATGGAAGAATTAGACGAAGTCATCCGCGCTTGGGCAGATAAATATCACGAAGACGGAGGAGTTCCTATGATTCTACAAATGGTGTTTGGGAAAAAAGAAGACTAAAAACCAGTTATCAGTTATCAGTTATCAGTCAACTGTTTACTGCTAACTGTTAACTGGTGACTGTTAATAGTGCTTACCTAGTGCCGGGATTTGCTGGAGTTTGACTAGGCTGAGCTGGCGTTTGATTAGGGTCAGATAAACCTGAATCAGTCGCAGGTGGAACTGTGGAAGGCCCAGATGGAGTTGGGGTAGCCTGAGGCGGAAGTGGAGTAGACTCATAAGTGGGTCTGAATTGACTTGGTTGCGCAGTTGAGGGTATAAAAGTAGGCAAAAAGCCGCTAACCCTGTCGCTGGAATCAATACAACTCTCCAATGCTTGAGGGGGAGCAATATCAATTTCAGCACGCAAACCCACCACGCACTCAGCAAACCGCACGGGTAACAAGCTACGACCGCAATAATTTAAAACTGCTGGATTAGCTGCCTCCCGAGTGTAGCGACTAATACCAACAACACAACTCGCTAAATCTTCAGGACGGCGTGATTGCCTACAAGTTGCCAGTGCATCAGGTGCTGCAATTTGTGTTTGCCGCCCAATTCTAGTTACGCAAGCAGACAAGTCACCAGGACGTAGTGCAGCAGCACAAGCTTGTGATGCTGCTTCCGCTGCTACCCCCGCCCTCAAAAGTCGTCCAGCACAAACACGAAAATCATTCCTGTATGTGGCGGTGACAGCCATCGTAGATGAAGTCATTGCCAACCATCCAGTCACAGCAAAGACTGGTACGCTAGCCATTGCGGTGACTCGGCAAACAACTGCTCTTAAGCCGTCTGCGCTTGTTTCAAGACGTTTTGCAGTGTATCTAGCTTTTCGCCCAAGCCAATGGCTATCTTCGCTTTTTCTGTTCCCTAACATTATTTCCCTTCTCCAAACACCCAAGAGTATGCTATTTCATGATAGAAGCCCATTTTGATGCGTGCAATACAGAGATATGGGCAGATGAGGCAGAGACTTCTATCTAATTTTGAATTTTGCGAAAAGTTGCCAGGAGGGTTTCCCTCCGTAGCAAACTTTTCAAGACGAATTTTGACTTTTGAATTGATTTGTCCCCGTGTTTGCTGTGTCAGCCAAGCTTCCCCAACTTCGCTTGCTTTCTAAATGAACATTGCTGTATTGACATATGAAATTTTGAACTATAATTATATATTTGGGTAAAGTTAAGCAGGATTAGATTTAGGAAACTCATGTCCCGATACAGAGGACCACGTCTTAGAGTTGTACGTCGCTTAGGCGACCTACCAGGATTAACTCGTAAAAGCGCTAGACGCGCCTATCCACCAGGTCAGCATGGTCAAAACCGCAAAAAGCGTTCTGAATATGCCATCCGGTTAGAGGAAAAGCAAAAACTCCGCTTTAACTACGGGGTGACTGAAACGCAATTGCTGCGCTACGTGCGGAAAGCCAGACGCGTGACCGGTTCTACCGGACAAGTGCTGCTGCAATTGCTAGAAATGCGCTTGGATAATACCATTTTCCGCATGGGTATGGCTCCCACTATTCCCGCAGCTCGTCAGCTGGTGAATCATGGTCATGTCACCGTCAACGGTCGCATTGTCAATATTGCCAGTTACCAGTGCCGTCCTGGAGAGGAAATTGCTGTCAGAAACCGGGAAGGATCACGTAAGTTGGTGGAAGCTAACTTGCAATATCCTGGCTTGGCAAACCTCCCTAGCCATCTGGAATTCGACAAAAATAAGTTGGTTGGTAAAGTCAACGGCGTTATTGATCGCGAATGGGTGGCGCTACAAATTAACGAACTGCTTGTGGTGGAATACTACTCACGTCAAGCTTAGAGACGTTTGTAGAGACGTGGCATGACACGTCTCTACTCTTTATCCACCAATTTGTGACATGGTGCGGGTGTAGGCACCAGTCGTCGTACCCGCATAACGTTGCTTAAAGTTAATTTCTGGCTTAAGAGCAAGCAAGTGCCTAAGCTGCTCCCGCAATTCGGCAGTGGTGACACCTCCACGCAAAGCAGTTTTTAAGTCAATTTGACCAGTTTCATTCAATAAACACGGACGCAACCAGCCATCCGCACTTAGGCGCATCCGGTTACAGCGATCGCAAAAACACTCTGACATCTGACTGATAAATCCCAGCGTCCCCTTTGCTCCTGGAATCTGAAAGACATCAGCAGGTCCATTACCACGAATTTGCGATTCTGTCAATCCCCAACGATCGCGGATGCGTTGGCGTAACTCTTCAGAAGATACCCAACCGCGATCGCCAAACAAATGCGAATTACCAATTGGCATAAACTCAATAAATCTGACGTGCCACTGCTTGTCAATCGTCAGCGCGGCAAGATCCAGAACTTCATGGTCATTGACACCGGGGATCACCACCACATTTAGCTTCAATGGATCAAATCCCACACGGTATGCTTCTTGAATCCCCTGCCAAACTTGTTGCCAGCGCGATCGCCCACGATTACCGATAATTTGGTCAAAGATGTCGGAATCAAGGGAATCTAAGCTAATATTAATTCGTCGCAACCCAGCATTGTACAGGTTTTGCGCCATTGGGGCGAGTAAAAAGGCGTTGGTCGTCATTGACAAGTCTTGGGTTTGGGGGAGGGAGGCGATCGCTCTAATCAACTCCACCACACGGGGACGTAGAAGGGGTTCTCCTCCAGTCAAACGAAACCGGGTAAACCCAACGGGGATAAATACTTCTTCAATCAGAGTCAGCAGTTCTGCGTCAGTCAACAACTGCTGCTTGAGGATGTAGTCTAGTTCAGCACCCTCTGGCATACAGTATTGACAGCGGAAATTGCAGCGGTCTATTAAACTAATTCGCAGATAATCTACCTGGTTCATATTTTTATCGGTTTTATAGCCCTTATGCAGAATATATAATTTTTGTCAAGTTATAAAGACTCACTTGCCGTATAAATTTTACTTACGTTCTTTTACGCTAACGTGTATTGAATATATTTGCGAATAGCAGCGATCTTGAATTTTGATGCTCAATGTGGCGATCGCAGTTAACATCTAGGTTGATAGATTTAGAGGAGAATGAGGCTCAAAAGATCACACTTACAGAGTTGCTTCCTGCCATTCGACAGCTTTCTGCACCAGATAAACTCAAGCTGATCCGCATCTTAGCAGAAGAACTAGACACCAATGAGGATATTTCGCCTTTAGAGCCATTCAAAACCTATGACTTGCCAACTCCCTACAACACTTTTGGTGCTGGCGAAGCTCTTATACAAGCGATGAAGTCAGCTGATCATGGTGGCTAAGTAAAGCTTTGCATTAATTCGTAGCGTTTTAAAACGCAGAGGGACGCAGAGTCAGCGCAGAGTAACGCAGAGCCTTTCTGAAATTAATTGGTTACGAACTTGTGAAATTTTGTACTTAGCTAGTGGTATACGCTAAAAAAATCATCGGTTAGAGTTCCCCCAGATTGTGGCATAATAAGCCGAGCGCATTCACTACTAAGCTATACATCGTGCTATACAACGATAATGAACTGGCTGATCTCTTGCAACAGCCAGCAGATTTAACATTTGAACTGCCCGATCCAGAAGATGAGGGAATTCCAGAGACGGAATTTCAACAGCAGCTGGATATAGCTTGGCAGGTGTGCGATCGCTTTGATTTACAAACCGAAATCTGGCGGGGACGAATATTACGCGCCATCCGCGACAGAGAAAAAAAGGGCGGCGATGGACGGGGAACCGGCTTTCTCAATTGGCTCAAAGAACGGGAAATCAGCAAAAGCCAGGCTTATAGTTGGATTCAACTGGCAAACAGTGCTGATACACTATTAGAAGAAGGAAGACTAGAACCATCAGCTATCAATAACTTCAGCAAACGGGCGTTTGTCGAAACAGCAAAAGCAGCGCCAGAAGTCCAGCAGATGGTGGGTGAAGCAGCACAAAAAGGCGATCGCATCACTAGGCGAGAAGTGCGTCAAATCAACGACGAATGGACAGCGATGTCTTCCGATTTGCTACCCGAACCAGTCAAGCAAAAAGCAGCAGATAATTCCCTTCCTCCGCGTTACCTTGCACCACTGGTGAAGGAGATGGAAAAATTACCAGAGTCTCACCAAAACGCGATCCAAAAGGAAATAGCCCAAAATCCTGATGTGGATACCCTCAAACAAGTCACCACAGAAGCACGTAACTTAGCAAAATATCTCAAAGCCGCAGCTCAAGTCCAAGCGCTGACTGTCCAAGACGTTGACATCGAAACAGCACTCATAGAAGCTCAAAGAGTGGGCTGTTTGAGCATAGCCGCTGACTTGGTGAATCAAGCATCCCAGCTAGAACAGATGATAGCCAAATTGTACATGGCTTGGAAGAAAATTGGTAATCTCTCAGACCGTCTCTATGTAGATACGGGTGCAAGTACGCCACGTTTGCGAGAACTGCTTGAATGCTTGGAACCACTTGGTGGTGAAGTTATGGAATTACAACTGATTGGTGGGACTGAACATACTATTCGCCTGCAAATTCAGGAGACTAATTAGGAGGTGTCGGGGGCTATATCTCTTGTGGGGTGCGACGGACAGCCATTGGTGTCAACTTAAGCTACAAATGTCATTACACCATTTTATTGAAGTTATATCATCCACAATTGCCGTACAACCCCACCCCGCGAGCGGGGAGCGGATTAAGGGGAGCCAGCGCTGCAGTCCTTGTTTCCCGAACTCACAGCGACTGGCGTGTGGGGTAAAATCAATGTATAATAAAGGCTTGAACGTAATTGTTGACACCAGTGGCATCTTGCCCGCCCTAAATAGCCTCAATTCTTCATCCCCGTTGTCGCAATACCCCGAATAAACTGACGCTGCCCGACAAGGAATAATAACATCACTGGTACAGTCGCGATCGTTACCGCTGCCATCATCAAAGGCCAATTGTTGGTAAATTGCTCCTGAAACTCTGCCAACGCTAACTGCACCGTCCTCAATTCCGGGCGCGTTGTAAATACCAAGGGTTTAAACACATCATTCCATTCCCCGATAAAGGTAAACAGAAACAGCGTCACTAAAGCAGGACGGGCTAAAGGTAACATCACCCGCCATAAAATTTGTAATCTGTTTGCCCCATCTATGGCGGCTGCTTCTTCCAACTCTACAGGAATAGTCAGGAAATATTGACGCAACAGAAAAATACCAAAACCATTGGCAGCTGTTGGTAAAATCAGCGCCCAATAAGTGTTTATCAGGTGTCCCCATTTTAATACCAAAAAGACGGGAATCACTAGTAACTGGAAGGGAATCACTAGTGTTGCCAGCACAATCAGCAGCAGCGCTTGCCTGCCGCGAAATTTCAGCCGTGCTAAGGCGTAACCTGCGAGTGCCGAAGTGATAATTTGAAAGCCGGTCACAGCGATCGCTACTAAGGTAGAATTAGCGAAAGCAAGTAAAAATTTACCTCTGTGCCAAGCATCACGATAATTGGTTAAAGACCAGCCATTTTTTGGTAAAACACTAGGAGTTGCGCCAGGAGGTGCAAAGGATGTCAAGAAGATCACAACCAAAGGTAACAAGACGATAACAGCTCCCAGTAGTAGCACTCCTAGGCTCCAGGGAATTTTGGATTTAGATCCTTCGCTGCGTTCAGGACGCTTGGTGTTTTGGATTTTGGATTCGTCATTTATCATTTATCCCTGCTTTCCTCACTCTCGTATGAATTAGCTTGAACTAATGCCGCCAGCAAAAGCTAATCTAGAACATAGAGACTTGTTAAGTTAAATTAAACCACAGTTAACGTTGTCCTCAATTTTTGGGGTTAACGCAATTTTAGTATCCAATGATTCACATCACAGGAGTGAACGTACCATGCAGCAGCTTGCAGCTCAGTCTGAAATTGACTTTCACAGCGAAACATACAAAGACGCCTACAGCCGCGTTAATGCGATTGTGATAGAAGGAGAACAAGAGGCTCACGAGAATTACATTAAACTTGCTGAACTGCTGCCGGAAAAGAAGGATGAACTGGTTCGGCTATCGAAGATGGAAAGTCGCCACAAGAAAGGATTTGAAGCTTGTGGGCGCAATCTTGAAGTCACACCGGATCTGAAATTTGCTAAGGAGTTTTTTAGCTCACTGCATCAAAATTTCCAAACAGCATCTGCTGAAGGTAAGGTTGTGACTTGCTTGCTGATTCAGTCTTTAATTATTGAATGTTTTGCGATCGCCGCATACAACATTTACATCCCAGTCGCCGATGATTTTGCTCGTAAAATTACTGAAGGCGTAGTTAAAGACGAATACAGCCATCTTAACTTTGGAGAAGTGTGGTTGAAAGAACACTTTGAAGAATCCAAAGCTGAGTTAGAAGAAGCAAATCGCCAAAACCTTCCCATAGTTTGGAGAATGCTTAACTCTGTCGCCGAAGATGCTCACACTTTGGCAATGGAAAAGGAAGCTTTGGTGGAAGACTTCATGATTCAGTACGGAGAAGCCCTCAGCAATATTGGTTTCTCTACCCGCGATATTATGCGCCTGTCCGCCTACGGACTGGCAGCAGTATAGATAAGAGAGACAACAAGACGCGCGGAGAAAGAAAATGTCCCCGCGTCAGCCCGTCCTCAAGGAGTCGCCCCTCATTTTTCGTGACTTTTTGTGTAGTATTTTTAAGGGTTAGTTGTCTCTGACCCGCTCATTCCACCCCTTTGAGAAAGGATAAGGCTAACACAATAGTTCATGTTTGGTCTAATCGGACACCTTACTAGTTTAGAACACGCGCAAGCAGTAGCCAGAGATTTGGGCTATCCAGAATACGCCGATCAAGGGCTAGATTTTTGGTGCAGCGCCCCGCCTCAGATTGTCGATAACATCACCGTCACCAGTGTTACCGGGCAAAAAATTGAAGGGCGGTATGTGGAGTCATGCTTTTTGCCAGAAATGCTGGCAACTCGTCGCATCAAAGCTGCAACACGTAAAATCCTCAACGCTATGGCTCATGCTCAAAAGCACGGGATAAATATTACAGCTTTAGGCGGGTTTTCTTCGATCATTTTTGAAAACTTTAATTTAGAGGAGCTCAAACAAGTCCGCAATATTAAACTAGAGTTTGAACGCTTTACTACAGGAAACACTCATACGGCATACATCATTTGTCAACAGGTAGAAAAAGCCTCGAAACAAGTAGGCATTGAACTATCAAAAGCAACTGTTGCTGTGTGTGGGGCGACTGGAGATATTGGGAGCGCCGTCTGTCGTTGGTTAGATGCCAAAACAGATATCAAGGAACTCTTGCTCATAGCCCGTAACCAAGAACGCCTGCAACAGCTGCAAGACGAACTAGGACGTGGAAAAATCATGTCTTTGGAAGAAGCACTTCCTCAAGCTGATATTGTGGTTTGGGTTGCCAGTATGCCCAAAGGTATGGAAATCGAACCCACAGTTTTAAAGCAACCTTGTTTGCTGATAGATGGTGGCTATCCAAAAAACCTCGCAACCAAAATTCAGCATCCTGGTGTGTATGTCCTTAATGGTGGCATTGTCGAACATTCGCTCGATATTGATTGGAAAATTATGAGCATCGTCAATATGAATGTTCCAGCACGCCAGTTATTTGCTTGTTTTGCAGAATCAATGCTACTGGAATTTGAGAAGTTATACACTAACTTCTCTTGGGGGCGGAATCGGATTACTGTAGAAAAAATGGAGCAGATTGGTCACGTATCGAAAAAGCACGGATTTAGACCACTGCTGGTATAAAAATTAAGAATTAGAAATTAAAAATTAAAAATTAGCCTTTTGAAATTTTTAATTTTTAATTCTTTGAACGCTCTTCACTGTTCACTTTTCAATCAAAAAATGGCTACTACTGAGCGTAAACCGCTACTGTTGGATTTTGAAAAGCCCCTAGCCGAACTTGCTACTCGAATTGAGCAAATTCGGCAACTAGCAGAAGAAAATGGCGTCGATGTAACTGGTCAAATTCGTCAACTAGAAGCACGCGCTATGCAACTGCGTGAGGAAATTTTCAGTAGTTTATCGCCGTCTCAGCGATTGCAAGTCGCTCGTCATCCCCGCCGCCCTAGTACCCTTGATTATATTCAAGCTATCAGTGATGAATGGATGGAGTTGCATGGCGATCGCTGCAATTCTGACGACCCTGCTATCGTAAGTGGTGTGGGTCGCTTGGATGGCAAACCCGTGGTATTCTTAGGTCATCAAAAAGGTCGTGACACTAAAGACAATATCGTCCGTAACTTCGGTATGGCTTCTCCTGGTGGCTATCGCAAAGCCCTGCGGTTGATGGAACATGCTAACAGGTTTGGGATGCCGATTATAACTTTTATCGATACGTCAGGCGCTTTGCCTACGGTGATCGCAGAACAACAAGGTGCTGGGGAAGCAATTGCCTACAATTTGCGGGAGATGTTTTGCTTTGATGTCCCGATCATTAGCACTGTGATTGGTGAAGGTGGTTCTGGCGGTGCTTTAGGTATTGGTGTGGGCGATCGCCTACTCATGTTTGAACACGCAGTTTATTCAGTTGCCCCACCTGAAGCTTGTGCCGCCATATTATGGAGAGATGCCAGCAAAGCTCCCCAAGCAACAGTTGCTTTAAAAATCACAGCACCGGATCTGAAAAACTTAGGAATTATCGACCAGATATTACCTGAACCGATTGGCGGCGCTCATTCTGACCCCCTGAAAGCTGCTACCACTCTTAAGCAAGCTCTATTGGACAATTTAGAGGAACTCAACCGCTTTACCCCGCAAGAACGACGCCAAATGCGTTACGAAAAATTCCGCAAAATTGGTGTTTTCACCGAAGTTTCCCACTCCTAAAACGTGAGATGCTTGATTAGTATAGTAGCAGTGCTATAATTGCCTATGGAAGTTAAAGATTTTTAACAATCTTTTCAGCCATAGGCATTTGTGTTTTTAGTCATTAGTCATTAGTCATTAGTCATTAGTCATTAGTCATTAGTCATTAGTACTTTGACAATGGATTGTAGACTGTATGCTGTGCCTTTATGGCTAACCAATTGAAACTCAGGGTGGTACAAGATTTTTCGGGCAAAGATATATAGTCTTCCTTTGGAGGAGCTGGTATTAGCAATATATCTTCTTTGACAATGCAGCATAGCAGTTGTCAAAGAGAATTAATCGGATTTTTAGGTTTGTTTAATCTATCTACACCACCAGAGTGCAATCATTGGGTGGCGACGCGGTTATCAAACCGTTCAAAAATTGGGAGACAGCATGAGTGTTGAGCACAAACGACGTGCCCTAATTACTGGGGCAAGTAGTGGGATTGGCAAAGCAACAGCTTTAGCATTTGCGAAGGCAGGAATAGATGTTGCCCTAGTGAGCCGTTCAGTTGATAAGCTGACACCAGTGTGTGATGCTGTATCACACACTGGCGTGGAAGCGAAAGCTTACGAAGTGGACTTAGCTTGTGTCGCTCAAGTGCAAGAGAAGATGCAGGCAATAGCCCTTGATGGGGACATAGATATTCTGGTCAACAATGCTGGCATGGGTTATACCGCCACTTTGACTGAAACTCCCTTGTCCGACTGGCAGCAAGTGATAGACTTAAATCTCACGAGTGTGTTCCAGTGTATTATGGGAATTCTGCCCAGAATGCGGACTCGCGGCACAGGCACAATTATCAACATTACTTCAATAGCCGCAAAGCAACCATTTCCCAATTGGGGGGCTTACAGCGTCAGCAAAGCTGGTTTGATTGCCCTTTCTCAAACTCTTGCACAGGAAGAACGTGCCCACGGTATTCGTGTGACTGCTATCTGTCCTGGTGCGGTTAATACAGAACTTTGGGATACAGAAACCGTCAATGCTAACTTTGACCGCTCAAAAATGCTAACTCCAGAAATTGTTGCTCAGTCAATTCTCTACGCTGCCTTGCTACCACAACAAGCAGTTATTGATGAATTGACAATCATGCCTAGCGCTGGCGCTTTATAAGTGCCGAGTCATGAATGATGAGTATTGAGTCATTCTCACTCAAAACTCAGCATTTATGACTCAGCACTTCAGAAATGATCTCAACTACAGAAACTCTAACCAACACTGACATCATGACTACTGCTAGTTCCAACGGTACCAATAGCTCTCAATCTCCTCTGATTCCCGACTTAACAGAAGCCATCATCCCAAGACCAGACCGCAACACTCATAACGGACGGCAAGCTGCTTTGCACCCGCAAACAGAGGAGCAGATGGAGCAGATGACGGACGCCGTGCGGACTCTACTGGTGGGTGTTGGAGAAGACCCCGAACGCGAGGGACTACTGAAAACACCCAAACGGGTAGCAGAGGCAATGCGGTTTCTCACCAGTGGCTACAACCAATCCTTAGAAGAAATCGTTAACGGTGCCATCTTTGACGAAGGTCATAACGAGATGGTGTTAGTGCGGGATATCAATGTCTTTAGCATGTGCGAACACCATATGTTGCCATTTATGGGCAAAGCTCATGTTGCCTACATCCCGAACCAAAAAGTTGTGGGATTGAGCAAGCTTGCCCGCATTGTCGAGATGTATTCCCGCCGTTTGCAAGTGCAAGAAAGGCTCACCCGCCAAATTGCTGAAGCCGTTCAGACAGTTCTGGAACCGCAGGGCGTTGCCGTTGTTATCGAAGCTAGCCATATGTGCATGGTAATGCGGGGTGTGCAAAAACCCGGTTCCTGGACTGTCACTAGCGCAATGCTGGGTGTCTTCCAAGAAGAACAGAAAACCCGTGAAGAATTCTTTAACTTGATTCGCCACCAATCAGCATTCTTTTAAGTGCTGAGTACTAAGTACTGAGTGCTGAGTAGAAGAAATTGAAAAAAAGACTCAGCAACCCCCCCTCGCCTACTGTGGTGTGAACCAGAGCAGGCGAAAAGCTCCTCAGCACTGAGTATTTAGGACTTTGAACGCAGCTTTTCAAACAACTTAGCTACCTTGTCTAAATCCTTATCCCCAGGGGCACGTTCTACACCACTGGATAAGTCAATGCCACTGGGGTTAACCTGAGTTAAAGCTTCGACAATATTATCTGGAGTGAGACCTCCAGCCAAAAACCAAGGACAACTAGGGCTGAATTGCTGTAACATCACCCAGTCTAAAGTTGTACCTGTACCACCTAGCTGCTGCGGATCGTAAGCATCAAGTAACAGCGTATCTGCGGTTGCAGTATAAGTAGCTGCTTTGTCGATATCTTCAACACTACGTATTCTCAAAGCTTTGAGAATTTCGACGCTCGGTAGCAATTGACGCAACTGCTGACAAAACTCTGAAGATTCATCTCCGTGCAGTTGGACGCCAGTCAAACCAGAATTAACCACCGTCTGAGTAATTTCAAGAGCAGTAGAGTTGGCAAAAACTCCAATTTTGTCGATTTTTTCGGGCAGTTGTTCCACGACGGCACGAATTTGGTCTACCTTAACATAACGGGGTGAAGCTGGGACACAAATAAATCCCAATGCTGTCGCACCCAGTGAGGCGATCGCCTTCCCCTGTTGTGGTTGAGTAATTCCGCAAATTTTAATCCGCATAGATATTTTCGATAGTGGTAGTAATAGTTACAAAAATTTTCAGTTGTATAAACAATTGCAAGTTTTTTCCTTTGTAATTCTATAATCTTTGTGGTTTACACAGTAAGTAATCAGTATTGAGCTTGCTAATTCCAGATTACTGACCACTTGTCAATTTTTAATTTAGGAGAGAAAAACTTGATTTCATCAATCTTACTAGCAGCTGCCGCAACTGTTCCCGCAACACCTGCGTGGAACACCAATATATCAATCATCATCAGCGTCAGCTGTTTAGTAGCTCTTTTGCTCACTTTCAAGATTGAGAAGCCCAAAGTTGGTCCTAAGGTACCTCTATTGCCTGTAAGCATTCCGGCATTCATTGGCGCTATGTGTTTTGGGCATCTGATAGGGGTTGGCATCGTTTTAGGGCTGACTAATATCGGTAGCCTCTAAGTTGCAAACAGAGACGTTCTATTGCAACGTCTCTATATTTAGATATATTTAGATATCAGATTCTTTCTCACGCTATCTAGCTCTTCCTTTGGGAGGAGATTAACACCTATCTTTAGAAAGAAGATTCAGCTACTCCATTAGGCGGAGCATAAACATTGATTGTAGAGACAAAGAAGCGCGTTGCTCTTGAGGGAGCAAGTGAATTTCGTACCTCTATATAGATAAATGAATGTATTCATGCTAGGAGAAAAATCTGTGATTTCATCATTGTTATTGGCAGTCCAAGCTACTGTTCCCAACTCTGCCGTAGAATTTAACTGGACCGGATCGGCAATTATCATTGGCAGCAGCATTTTAGCTCTTTTGATTATTCCTCGGGTGGTTCGCTACCCCCATGTTGGTGCTAAGATGCCGCTACCTTTCCCGTCGCTGTTCAATAATCCCAGTGTCGGTTCATTCCTTGCCGCGATGAGTACTGGTCACCTTATCGGTATTGGTGCAGTTTTGGGCTTGACCAATCTCGGCATTATCTAGATTTTATCGAAAAATTGGGTCTAAAGCCCCGTCTTTCTAGGACGGCTTTCTATATCTGGTAACAAAAACGCTACCGAAGTGCGACAATATAAATAGCCTACAGGTTGAAATACCGCCAACACGTGCCCGACAAATATGGCTCGGCGAAAGGAGTTCTGCTACGGTATGCCACACGTGTGATTGGAAAATAGTAAGGGCAAGAGCAGCGAAAACTCTATAAACAGCGCAGTAACTGTCAAACAACAGTCAATGATTTTGAAAAAGCAATTTGGAGTAATCCACGTACCATGGGGCACATGGGAACGTACCCTAAAATGGGTAAACGCTTGGGGAGTTGTCCATAAGTGGGTTGTAGCCTAAAAAACTGCGATTCGGACAAGTATGAACCGTAAGACCTGTAATAGGGGAAACCTAACGGAGGCAAGTTCAGCCCAAGAATCCTCGCGTCTTTAGACCGAGGAGTGTCAATTTAGACCCATACTACATTTGAATCACGACAGGCGGCAGGTCTTCTCCTTCAAGGGTCATCCTGGAGGGTAAGGTCTGCCGCCTCTGTTTTTAATTTTTAAATTGCTGCGTTCCTATTTGAGTTTGGCTCGCTGGCAGGAATTGTCTATTCTAGAAATTAGAGCTAATCAACGAGCAATTGCTGATTTTCCAGATTTCAGCCAGGGTCTGTTGATATGGCAAAACTATATATGTGTAAAAAAGAACAACATATGAAACCTATTTCTGGACGGTTGAAAATATTTAGTTATAGGAAAAAGTAATGCAAACAAATTGGAAAATCGGGTCTTTATTCGGAATTCCCCTGTTTTTAGACCCTCTATGGTTTGTGATTTTAGGGCTGGCAACCCTTAACTTTGGGGTCGCCTACCAAGCATGGGGAACGACTCTAGCTTGGAGTGCTGGAGTGGTGATGGCATTGCTGCTCTTTGGTTCAGTATTATTGCACGAATTGGGTCACAGCTTAGTAGCGCGATCGCAAGGCATTAGAGTCAATTCGATTACCCTGTTTTTGTTTGGTGGCATTGCTTCTATCGAAGAAGAATCCAAAACCCCAGGAAAAGCCTTTCAGGTGGCAATTGCTGGACCTGCAGTGAGTGTTGCCCTGTTTTTACTCCTCAGACTGGTGGGTGATTTTTTGCCGCCTAACAGCCCTGCTAGCATGATGGTTGGAGATTTAGCGAGAATCAATTTAGTTTTGGCACTCTTCAACCTGATTCCTGGCTTACCCTTAGATGGTGGACAAGTTTTAAAAGCAGCACTATGGCAAGCAACAGGCAACCGCTTTAAAGCTGTACGGTTAGCAGCAAAGGCCGGGCAAATTTTGGGTTACGCTGCGATCGCCCTGGGTTTGGCAGTAGATTATTTTACTGGCGAACTCGTCACTGGTTTGTGGATAGCCCTGTTAGGTTGGTTTGGCATCCGTAACGCCACCAGCTATGACCGCGTCACCGTATTACAAGAAACTTTGCTCAATTTAGTTGCTGGCGATACGATGACACGCGACTTTCGCGTTGTTGATGCCAACCAGACTTTACGTTCTTTTGCCGACTCATACCTTTTGGACACCACCGCCCCTGGGGTTTATTTTGCCGAGTCTGATGGACGTTACCGGGGCATAGTTTCCATCGACGATTTGCGCCTTGTAGAAAGAAGTCAATGGGAAAGCCTAACGGTGCAAAGTATTGTGCATCCCCTAACAGAAATTCCCACTGTTGCCGAGTCAACTACCTTGGTAGAGGTGATTAACAAACTCGAAAAAGAACAATTAGCCCGTATCACCGTGCTTTCTCCCGCTGGTGCTGTTGCTGGTGTCATTGACCGAGGGGATATTGTACGGGAATTGGCACAAAAGTTAAATTTGCGGATAACGGAAGCCGAGATTAAGCGAATTAAAGAAGAAGGGAGTTATCCAGCAGGTTTGCAATTGGGAGTCGTAGCGAAATCAGTTACCAACTCATGAAGTTTTGAATGAGTTAGACGATATTAATAAATTTAGGGTGCGTTACGCTGCGTAACGCACCTTATTTTATATAATAAGAAATTTTGGATTGGCTTAACAAAATTAATAGCTCCCTCTAACTGACTTTTAGAGCGCTTCTCAATTGCAGAAACTACAAACCACATGATAGGGGCACAGCATTGCTGTGCCCCCCAGAGTCAACCTCTATTCTACCCAATGAAAAACTGCTGTATAACTGAGTCGCTGTTCTAGGGTACGATTGAAATGTGACCCTCATAACATTGTCGATTCGTGAATACTACGACCGACAGACTACCGTTACGAAAGCTTTTTTAATTCGAGAGACATCCTCTAAGTTTTGATTGAAATTTTAGTAATGGTATTAGTCCCATGAGTATTCAGACAAATTCATTGTTGAGTTCTGCAAGTTTATCTGATTCTCCTTTAGTATCAGTTATTATTGCTGCTTATAATCGAGAAGAATACCTTGAAAAGGCTGTTCAAAGTGTTTTAGAACAAACATTTTCCAATCTTGAATGCCTGATTGTGGATGATGGGTCAACTGATAATACTCGCGCATTAAGTGAGTATTTTATGAGCAAAGACCAAAGACTCAGATATTTATATAAAGAAAATGGTGGACTTTCCTCAGCTCGCAATTTTGGTATAGAACATGCGAGAGGGGAATGGATTCAACTTTTAGACGCAGATGACTGGCTTCACCCTGACAAAATCAGGTTTCAACTAGATTACATCAAAAATTATGACGGTGACAGTGTCGTTTTTTATTGCGATCAAGAACGAGTCTATGAAGTCGAAAATCGGAGTGAAATATTTTATGAATATGATTGTTCATCCAAAGAATACGTGATAGATAAGCTGTTAACTCCTTGGGCTTTACAGTGTAATGGCTTGCTTTTCAAAAATACTGTTGCCAAAAAAGCAATCTTCGATACAAACTTGAGTTATCTGGAAGATTGTAAATTTGAGCTAGACCTCTTAATGCAAGGCATTTCTTTCATTCACACACCAATAATAGGAAACTTCTATCGGATTCATCAATCGAATGCATCTACTTATTCTGATGTTGCTGATTGGAAATCTAGCAGTAAGGAGGCTTACATTAAATACTATCAAACGGTTCAGAATCAGTATGAACATCTCAGACCAGTCTGTCAACAGAAACTATTAGATTATCTGAAGAGAACTATTGAACAGAAAGATACACAGAGATTTGATAAAATTATTAGTCTTTTAGATCTGCCCGTCAAACTTTACGGTTTAAAGTTTACCAAAAAAAGTCAACTTAAATTTCTTCAATTGATAACTTTTAATGTTCCATTTCTCCCAGGTATTTATAATCTCGTTCGGAAGTTTAAAGAAATTTAGGTGTGTGAAAGCTTTTTGGGCTCAGATTCCCGACAACTTTTGCGAAGTCGGGAATCTTGCAAGAACCGATTTGTAAAATCTATAGAGTAGGAGCGTGATTCAAAGTGACAATCAGCCGACTCACTCAACAAATACAGTTCATCATCGAAATTGACCAACTTAAGCAGGTGCTACGCCAAACCCTGCTCAATGATGGGTCACGCCGAGAAAACAGTGCAGAACACTCTTGGCATTTGGCGATGATGGTGATAGTATTAGCGGAATATGCTCCGCAAGGGGTTACTTTGTTAAGTGCCATCAAAATGGTGCTGCTTCACGATTTGGTGGAAATTGATGCAGGTGACACCTTTTGCTACGATGTGCAGGGCAACGAGAGCAAGGCACAACGGGAAGCACAAGCGGCGTTGCGGCTATTCGGACTTTTGCCAGCAGATCAAGCAAGCGAGTTGCGTTCACTTTGGGAAGAGTTTGAAGCACAGGAAACACCCACCGCTAAGTTTGCAGCAGCCCTAGACCGGATACAGCCTTTGCTGCACAACCAACAAAATCGTGGTGGTACTTGGCTCATTCATGGAATTACGCGCGATCAGGTCATGAAACGGATGGCTCCTGTAGAAACAGGTGCGCCGGAACTTTGGTTGTTTGTCCAGCAAGTCATTGAGGATTGTGTGGCGGCTGGTTATTTAAAAGAGGCTCCTGTGGTAATTACTTAAGATCTACCCGGCGAAAGTTCTTAGCTGTTTCCCAAGTACGTAGGTTCTAAAACCGTTTCTTTGACTGTCTCATCTATTATTTCCAGCCGATAGGCTTTCGCATGGGGACGAGAACTGACGATTTTCTCAAGAGTGTCTCCAATGAAATGCAAACCTACGCCATCATCAGCGGCATATCCTTCGCTGATAAGTCCTGTCGATAACAGCCGATGGTAGGAAGGTCTTCGTTGGGCTTCCCCATCATAATGGGGACAGTTACTACCTTTGAGAAAGCCAAGGCACTGCAAAACACTCAGTGAACCAGGAATAGAGTCCGTCACTGCTTGTTCAAACCAACAAACAGAGCCAGCACTCAAGCCACAAAGAATAATACCGCTTTCCCAAGCTTCTCTCAAAACATGGTCAAGTCCCCACTCTTTCCACAAAGCAATTAGGTTTTTAGTGTTTCCGCCTCCCACATAAATGATGTCCTGCTCAAAAACGAAAGACCTAAGATCAGTGGTAGGTGGTTGAAAAAGTGACAAGTGAGAGGGGATGCAGGGTAGCTGTACGAATGCTGAATAAAACCGAACAATATATTTATCAGAATCACCACTTGCTGTAGGGACAAAGCAAACCTTCGGTCTTTCCTTTTGGGACAGCCCAAGAATGTATTTATCCAGTAAAGGGGTTTCTGGTTCCATCGAAAAGCCTCCACCCCCCATTGCAACAATTTGTTTGGATGGATTTGTGGTCATTTTGCAATCATTTTCTCTGATACTTGTATCCAGTTTACTGTTAACCAACCTCCAAACTCTGTTGCGCCAAAATCCCCTCCCACTCAAACTCAGACAGTGGTTGCACCTCTATCTGCATATCAAAACAATCTTCAGCAGCAGCAATTAAAGCTGCAATAATCTTTTCAATATCTAGATTCTGGGGAAGTTGCACAGGCGCAAAAGATTCTGTACCAAATACCTCAGCAAACAATTCAGGATCAGGCTGCAAACGGATGGAACCATGTTGCAAAATTGCCCCACCCCGTCGCAGTTGGGCGCTACCAATGAATTTAGTACCATCTGGCAAAACCAAATCTGCACCAGTCGCAGTGCCAAAACAGTTGGGGTTGTGGATGTAACCGCGCCCAGCGCTACCGTAGTGCAATTCTATGCCAAGCGATCGCCATCCTTGAATCAAAAAGGAGCAAATTTTTTCGTACACCTGGACGCGAGTCCCAATCAGTCCAGATGTCACGACAGCATAAGTTAAATCACCTTGATGCAACACCGCCCGTCCCCCTGTGGGACGCCGCACCAAGTCTACTTTTTCACCTTGCCAAACAAGATGCTGCCAATGTTCGGGATATTTATGTTGATGGTAGCCTAAGGAAATGGCAGGTGGCGACCAAGTGTAAAACCGCAAAGTTGGAGGATGTCCCGACTGGTGCTGTTGTAACAACCAGCGGTCGATCGCCATCTGCATATTACCAGAGGCGTTTAGTAACGGAATCAGTCGCCACACAAAAATCAAGCAGCACCAAACTCCGATTCTAATGCTTCGTCGTTGTTATCGGCGATCGTTGCCACCACAGTAATTATGCGTGAAACTTCGCTAGCAGACAAATCTGCTAAAGTGCGTGTTGCGAGTACAACGACTTGGTTTTCAACGATGGCAAAACGCGCTTCAAAGGTGCCAGATGCGTTCATTTCCAACAACTGCCGCGTCAACCTCGGTTCATCTTTTGCTGGTAACTTGAGCACCACAGACCAAACTGTTAATGTATCTTCATCGGTTGGTCCAGTCAGTTGGACAAACACTTCCACCGTGCCGTACTTGAACTTCCACCTGTTACCACCTTCTGAAGGATGACTCACCATTGCGCTGTCATCTTGTTCCAGAGTGTCGATAACGTTTTCGATTATCTCCACGTAGTTGATGTCTTTTGTTTCTTCGATAATCTCATTGATGAGTTCGCCGGTTGATGTGGATTCGTTTGCAACCGTTTCTTGATTGGATTGGTAGCTTGTCATATGGATATTTGCCTCAACAGGATAATTGTTACACCTAGACTACTTTATAGCTTGTGTGTCTCGTAATTTTTAGCTCCTTAGGTGGTAGGCTGACCAAATCAGTGAACAGTGAGACCAGTACTGCAGGAGGTGAGACCAGTGCTGCAGGAGGGTTTCCCTCCGTAGGCAACTGGCTCTCCCGTTGGGGTTAGCCCGACCTAGGTAACTGGCTCTCCCGTTGGGTGAACAGTTACCAGTTATGAGTAAGAGGATTTGCGCTACATTCTAATCCAGTAGTGAGGATGCCTGAATTTATGTCTCCTGTTTCCCAACCTGTCCAAAGTCATGATTAGGACTTACGCATTGACAAAAAACATCATCCATGTGTACTAGGCAGCACAAGTCTTGGTGAGATTGTCCACAATGTACTCACGCACAACGAAAGTGAATAAATTTCTTTGCAATTCATACCAAT
>JAHHIB010000113.1 GCA_019359075.1 Kalymmatonema hyalinum WJT4-NPBG1 | reverse complement strand
AAAACCTTACTGTAGCGACTTTTCGGAAATTTTTATCCTTTCTCTTTTTAAGAAATGAAATGTGGATTGCTCCCACCTTCTTTTGAAGACACAATATTAAATATTTGTCAATGCGTAAGTCCTAGATGTAAACAAAAATGATGAATCACAGCAGATTTCTTGCTTCATAATTCATCACATATCTTTAATATTTGTTATTTAGCAAAGTTGTGATCGATTAGTAATAAATACTTAATATTCTTAACTTGATAGCCTGTTAATATCAGTTCTTTTTCTGATCGCAACATAACCAGGACTTAGGCAACGCGATGTTGGTATTGGATATTGCTAAGTCGGAGCTTCGGAGCTTAGGAATCACGCGTAGCCTGCCTATTGGGCATAGGGCATAAGGCATAAGGCATACGAAACCAAGTGTAGACGCACGAAGCCAAGAAAGAACTGAAGAGAAGTAGATACACAACGTCTACACCTTAGTCAAGCTTGACGAGGGGAAGCTACATGAGCAGTCCTAATCAAGCAAGAATTCCACGAGTAAAACAAAGGCGGGAGTGTCGATTACTGATTTGCGAGCAACGGCAACAGAAGCGTGACAAAATAGTAAACTAAAGGAGCAGTAAAAATATAGCTATCCGTACGATCCAAGATACCTCCGTGACCGGGGATTAATTGCCCTGAATCCTTTACCCCAGCATCGCGCTTAAGCATAGATTCGGTAAGATCGCCCAAAAGACCAGCAATGCCAATGAGCAAACCTAGTGCGACACCAGTAAAGGGGAATCTAGGCAAATGGAGGTAATAGGCTGCAAGCACAGCTACGAAGACGCTGGCTGCAACACCAAATACAGCTCCTTCGACTGTTTTTTTCGGACTAATCTCCGATAAAGGAGTTTTCCCAAAGAATTTACCAATGATGTAAGCACCAATGTCAGTTGCCCAAATACAAACGAAGGTGAGTGCTGTTGCTGTCAGACCTTGGGGAAGAGAGGCAAAGTTTCGTTCCAGAAGATTTGTCCAAATTGTGGACAGGTAATCACCAATAGGTAGATTGGTGATGGCTGCACCATCAAGCGATCGCAACCGCACCCAATAACTTGGCAGATACCCAGTGTAAAATAGCCCCAAAATGGAAGCGGCAATATCCGCGATTGTTGCCATTTTTGGCTGAAACAGCAGGTAAAAGCAAATAAAAGTGCCAGCCAGGGGCATTACGGCATCAGCTAAGTTGCCATCCAAAGTACAAATGATCAGCAAAATTTGGCTAACAAACATGGTGGTTTTAGCAGTAGGAGCGATACCTTTTGCTCGCACCAAATCAAAATATTCTAGTTGACCTAGAAAGACGATAACCCCAAACAAAATAGTAAAGTACCACCCACCCAAAAGGGTCGCAGTCAAAGCAAGGGCTATTGCAACAATTCCACTAAAAATCCGAGACCAAGGCATGGGCAAAAGAGTGAAAAATGAAGAGTGAAAAATGAAGAGTGAAAAATGAAGAATGAAGAATGAAGAAACTTTTGCTTCTTCTTTCTTGCTTCTTCTTTCTTCGTACTTTGATTTCTAGTCTAGTTTCTCACCACTGAGGATAAAAATGGGGTTGACAGCAGTAAAACTCTGAGAAGAACCTCGCGTCTCCAAGCGGTTCACAGCGGACTGGATGACTTCAATATTTCTAGCTTGCAACTGGGCAAAGCTTTGAGAAATAGCATACAGACCTTCTAGATTGGCAGTTGTGGCGACAACTCGACCTGAGGGAACCAAGTAACGCCACACTGCCTTCATAATTTCTTGGATGGAACGTCCTCCTTCAATACAAACGCGATCAGGAGCAACCTTTAGGTCTTGTAAACACTCAGGGGCGCTTCCTTCAATGACTTCGACATTCTTCACTTCAAAGCGATCGCAGTTGCGCCGGATCAAATTGGCGACGTCTTCATCCCGTTCTACAGCGATGATCTGCCCACTGGGAGAGAGCAACCCCGCTTCTACTGGAATTGTTCCCGTCCCGGCACCAATGTCCCATAACACGGTATTAGGTAAAAGGCGCAGTTGGGCAAGTAACAGCAGTCGAATTTCTCGCTTACTCAGAGGAATTCCTGGCAAACGCTCGAACAAATCATCTGGAATACCAGGAGTAATATAAGGCCAAAGTTGGGAGGGCATAAGCAATTCAGGCATTCAAAATCGCAAAGCGTCATAGAGAGCCGTAGCCTTGAACGAAGCGAAGCAAAAGCGCCAAATTGGAAAAACAAGGGTTGACAAAGATGAACAGTACCCTTTTTTGCTACAGAGAGTGTGGAACGGCAAAGAACCGTACAATTATGTTAAAGATATATATTTGTCTAAGTTAGGAAAATACAATGAAGAAAAAGGTTTGAAATTTTTAAACATAAGTAATCCTAATGAATGGTCAAGTATTAGGCGATCGCTACGAAGTACAGCAAGAATTGGGTAAAAAGGCTGGGCGACGGACGCTATTGGCTCGTGATCTCCTGACAAATGAATTTGTGGTTGTCAAGTTACTCTGTTTTAGCAGTGACTTTGAATGGGATGATCTCAAGCTATTTGAGCGAGAAGCCGAAACTTTAAAAAAAATAGCACATCCGTCTATTCCTCGCTATTTAGACTATTTTGAGGTAACTTTACCAAATCTCAAAGGCTTTGCTTTAGTACAGACTTATATAAGCGCACAAACTTTGGAGCAATACATCAAAGCTGGGCGTACTTTTACAGAAGCAGAAGTCAAACAGATAGCTAAAGCACTTTTAAAAATTCTCATTTACTTACATGAGCAAAAACCACCGACAATCCATCGCGATATTAAGCCTAGCAATATTTTGCTGACCAACCGCTCTGGTAATAATGTAGGTGAAATCTACTTGGTGGATTTTGGCTCAGTACAGACTGTGGCTGCAGGTGAAGTCGGGACAATGACTGTAGTCGGAACTTATGGCTATATGCCACCAGAGCAATTTGGTGGACGCACAGTTCCGGCATCTGATCTCTACAGCTTGGGTGCAACTTTAATTTACTTAGTCACAGGGACGCAACCTGCGGATTTACCCCAAAAGGACTTCAGGATTGACTTTGAGCAGGCTGCAATTCTCAGTCCCGGTTTGACTGAGTGGTTGAAGTGGATGAGTGAACCCAGTTTAGAGCGACGGTTGGGTTCTGCCCGTGAAGCGCTAGCAGCTTTAGACCATCCACTGTTACAACAGCCACATCCAGAAGAAATGTGCTTTTCAGACTGGATTAAACAGAACTGGTATTGGGATGGAAACCATTGGATAAGCAAAACCCAAGAGCAGCCAAGACAAATTGTCTCTTCAAAGCTCAACACAAATCAGTCTGGGCGTAGTTTAACCATCAAAATGGGTCAACCAGCTGGTAGCAAAATCAAACTTAAGAAAGATGAAGATTCTTTAGATATTCTGATTCCACCAACTGGTTTTCAACCGTCGATGACGTTCATGGTTTTGTTTGCGATCGCCTGGAATTCTTTTATTCTTTTTTGGACAGTTAACGCGATCGCTGCACCTTTTCCAGCAAACATACCCTTTGCTTTATTCTCACTTCCCTTTTGGGGTGCTGGTTTTCAGATGTTATCTGCGATTCTATTTCCTTTATTTAGACGGACTCGACTTCGTTTAAATCGGGAAAAAATTAGCTTTATCTGGGATTTGCTGGGATTAAAATTCAATCGTGTTGCTTCAGCACGAACACAGGATATCACTAAATTGGTGTACTCGCCGAAAACGTTTACAACAGACTCTGAAGGCAACAGATTTGAAATTCCCCCTCAACTGATCATTTGGGCTGGAGTGCACAAGTATCAGCTTGGCGGTGGTTATGGTCCGATTAAGTCTGAACCGGAAATTGAATGGCTTGCTCATGAATTAAGCGATTGGTTGGGTTTATCACTGATACAAGAATGAAAATAGCACCCGGTGCAGGGGTTGCACGAAAATTACTCAAGCAGGCGAGCGCCTTTGCGGGTTTTTTATGAGTAGGTAGATAGGTTAGTCGTAGGTCAATTTTGAGCAGGATCAGTCTAGGGGAGCAAAGGAGGAAGATTTTCATCTGTTATGGTGAACGCAGTTCATGCTCGCTACTTCTTCATGAAATTTTTCCTAAATGTAAAATTTAATTACAGTATTGTAAAAAACAAGTTTGGTTCTGATAAGTGGAGCTATGAGCCAATCTGAAGTCAGCCCTACCCAAATTACAAATCTAATTGAGCACGAACCAATTGAATTTTCCATCTCGATCCAGCCTCATGGCGTACTATTGGCGCTTAATCCCCAGTTAGTCATTTTGCAAGTGAGCAACAATACCGAGGACTTATTGGGCAAAAAGCCAGAGGATTTACTCGGTCAACCCCTCAGCAATTTGCTTGACTCAGAACAAGTCAAAGCTATTGAGCAATGCTGGCAACAAGAAAGAGGTCGTGTCAATTCCTTTAAACTGTCTATCCAGACTTCAAAAGGTAAGCAATACTTTGACGGTATAGCTCATCGTACAGAAAGTATTTTAATTCTTGAGCTAGAACCAACTGACTCTGTCAACCAAATCAGCTTTTTGAGCTTCCATGCTTTGGCGGGTGAGGCGATCGCCAGAATGCGAAAAACATCAAACCTCACAGATTTTTTGCAACTTGTCGCATCCGAAGTACAAAAAATTACAGGCTTTGACAGAGTGATGGTCTATGAATTTGACCATGTGGGAGCGGGTTCCGTAGTCGCCGAAGTCAAACGGGATGATTTATCACCTTATTTAGGGCTGCACTATCCCGCTACGGATCTCCCTGAGCAAGTTAGGGAGTTATACAGGCGTACTTTGCTACGATTTATTCCCAATTTGAATGCCCAACCTGTCGAACTCGTTTCAGTTGAAAATTCCGAAACGGATTCTACACCTATTGACTTAAGCTTGTGCGTCCTCAGGAGTGCTCACCCCTGCTGTGTTGAATACCATCAAAACATGGGTGTAGCAGCCATCCAGGTGATAGCGCTCATTAAGGAGCAAACGCTTTGGGGATTAATTTCCTGCCATCATCAAACACATAAGCATATTCCTTACGAAGTGCGCAAAATTTGCGAATTTTTGGGACAGATTGTGTCGCGAGAACTAGAACACAAAGTCAATCAGTCCCAATTGGACTATAGGCTAAAGCTTCAGTCGCTACAGTCTGATTTTATAGAGTCCATTTCCCAAGCAGACAATTTTAAAGAAGCGCTTGTCAATCCTCAGCCTAGCTTGCTTGATATGGTCGATGCTCAAGGAGCAGCAGTTTATCTGGATGATGAGATTACGCTTTTGGGAGCAACACCAAATATTGAGCAAGTTCGTCTTCTGATTGATTGGGCAGACACTTCATACGGCGACAACCTATTTTCCACTGATTCTCTGCCGAAGCTTTACCCAGAAGCTGTTGCCTTCAAAGATACGGCAAGTGGTTTGCTGCTATTGCGGATTTCTAAAGTTCGGCGTTATTACATCCTCTGGTTTCGTCCCGAAGTCATCCAAACGGTGAACTGGGCAGGTGATCCAAATGAATCGATTCAGGTTGATGCCAATGGTAATGTTACCCTTTGTCCGCGAGCATCGTTTGAACATTGGCAACAAACGGTTTGCTTGACTTCGCTACCTTGGAAACCGTGTGAACTCGACAGTGCTGTTGCTCTTCGGAATGCGATCGTGGGGATTGTACTTTCTAAGGCAGATGAGTTAGCCAGAATGAATCTGGAGTTAGAGCGCAGCAACCGCGAGCTCGCTTCCTTTGCCTTCGCTGCTTCCCACGATTTAAAGGAACCTTTGCGTGGCATCCACAACTACTCAACTGTGCTGCTGGAAGACTACGCCCAACTGCTGGATGAGGATGGAATTGAGTACTTACAGACAGTAGTTTCCTTGTCTCAACGGATGGAAACTCTGATTAATTCCCTGCTGCGACTCTCCCAGTTAGGGCAAGCGAAACTGCAGCTACAAGCAACTGATCTCAACGAATTACTCGATCAAGTGATTCATCTTTTACGTGCCAGCCGTCCGCAAAGTCAGTTCGATATTCGCATACCCAGACCTTTGCCTACGATTGAATGTGACCCAGTTCTCGTTGGCGAAGTCTTTAGTAACCTGATTATCAATGCGTTGAAATACAATGACAAGCCAGAAAAATGGGTTGAAATTGGTTACCTCAATACCGAAGAGCAACGGCAAACCTCAGTAGCCTTTGTCTTTTATATAGGAGATAACGGCATTGGTATTCCAGAACATCACCACGAGAGTATTTTTCGACTCTTCAAGCGGCTCCACTCTCAGGAAAAGTATGGTGGAGGTGCCGGTGCAGGGCTTGCCATTTCTAAGAAGATTGTTGAGCGTCACGGTGGTCGTATCTGGCTTGACTCGGTCGTGGATGTTGGCTCAACATTTTATTTTACGCTCGAATAGTTTAAAATCTTTTTAAAAGAAGTGTATTTTTATTACATTCTTTGAAGACAACAAATGATAACAAAACTCAATGAACCACTGCTGGTTGTTGAGGACAGCAATGAGGATTTTAGGATGCTGCAACGCCTGATGCGGCGGATGGCTGTCCAAAACCCTATATATCGCTGTACTAACGGGGATGAGGTTTTAGAGTTTCTCTATCAAGAGGGGAATTATCAAGACCCTGAGAGAGCACCACGACCTTCTGTTATTCTGCTAGATTTGAATTTACCAGGTATTGATGGTCGTGACATCTTGGAACGGCTGAAGCAAGATAGCAGCCTTAGGAAAATCCCCATTGTTGTTTTCACCACATCATCTAACCCAAAGGATATTGAACTCTGCTACCAAAAAGGCGCAAATGGGTATCTCATCAAGCCAATAAATGCTCAAGAGTTGCAAAAGACAATTCAGGCATTTGTAAATTATTGGTTAGAGGCAAATACTCCCCCGATGCTGGTTAATGACTCATTAGAAAGCTAAGACGAACAGTGCCGATCAAAATTTTAGATTGATTTATATTTTTTTTAAAATTTGTTAAAAATTATATGATATGTGAGAACCTTGTTCAAGGAGTGCAATAATTCTCCCTTATCGTTCTATGCCAGAAACCAGGACGCTACTCATCATTGATGATTGTCCAGAGGATCGGAGAATCTATCGTCGATATCTTTTGAAAGATCCTTACCAGTCCTACCAAATTTTGGAAGCAGACTCGGCAAAGGACGGGCTTGCTTTGTTCCAGGAAATACTGTGCGATGTGATTTTACTCGATTTTTCCCTACCTGATATGACTGGGCTAGAAATCCTCGATCAGCTCAAGCAGGAGAAATTTGAGGTTCCCGCGTCCGTAATTATGCTGACAGGACAAGGTGATGAAGATCTCGCCGTACAAGCTATGAAAAGGGGTGCCCAAGATTACCTGAGCAAGCAACGTCTCAAACCAGATGTGCTACAATTAGCAGTCCGCAACGTGATTCAGCACGCGCACTTGCAAAGTGTCCTGAGCCAAACAAGGGAAAGACAACGTCTGATTATTCAACAGTCAGAACTGCTTGCCCAAACACAAGCAGCTCTTATGAGAGAACAGAAACTTAACGCATTTAAATCCCAAATTATCACAACGGTTTCTTACGAGTATCGAACGCCGTTAGCTTCTATCCTCGCTGCAGCATCAACTCTAAAGCAGCATGGCGATAAGCTGGATGAATCGAAACACCAGAGGTTGCTGCAAATCATTGAACAGAAAGCTCGCCAGATGGGTAAATTGGTTGATGATTTGCTTGTGTTTTATCAATTTGACTTGAATAAAGCGCAATTTAAGCCCCAGCCGCTCGATTTGTGCCACTTTTTTTCTGATTTGATAGAAGAGCAGCGAGAAAAATTGAGTTCTCGCCATGAATTGATTTATAAGTTGACTGGGAATCACAAAGACTTCTGGGGCGATGGCTTACTTTTGCGGCAAATCTTTGTGAACTTAATATCCAATGCGATTAAGTACTCGCCAGATGGAGGCAAAATAGAGTTTCACCTGATTGGGAATGGCTCACAAGTTATCTTTTCCGTCAAAGATCAGGGAATTGGTATACCAATAGAGGAGCAAGACAACTTGTTTCAAGCTTTCAGTCGTGGGAGTAACGTTGATACAATCCCTGGAACTGGATTGGGACTAGCCATTGCTAACACTTGTGTAGAGTTACATGGCGGCGATATTACCTTGGAAAGCCAGGTGGGAAAAGGAACTAAGGTAACAGTAACTTTACCAAAGCGACTTTTGATTTAAAGAAGGATTATGGATAAACGATTGTTATGGGTGTAGGTAAGCTTGCATCACAAATAAGGTTGGATATTAAAATTTTTTAAATTCTTGTGGGGTAGGCTTCTAGCCCATCGTAGTAGCAGTTGAACAAAAAAATCATTTATAGCGGTTTGCAACCCTTATAAGGTACACAAAAAAATAATCAACCACAGATCGATACTCATGGAAGACTTATGAAACACAGATAAATCTATACCTCCCCTGAGGGCGTCCTGCCTTTAAGCAAATTCGTTAACCGCAACGCAATCTGTTGCTGGAACTAAAGACGCCTATCATTTTGCTTGGCGTTGGCTTTTACTCCGTTCAACCCAACCGACATTCTTTTTTTGAATGTCTTGTTTGATCAATTCAAGGTCAGTATAAGAGTCAGCAACCCTAATCAGACTTTCATTGGTCATTGAACTTAAACCAACAACTTGCACTTGAACTCCTTGGTAGCTGATAGCATTAACCGCATAGCTTAGGTCGCCATCTCCACTCAACAAAACCAAAGTATCGCAGTACCTTGCGAGTGTGATCATATCGACGGCAATTTCTACATCCAAATCCGCTTTTTTGGAGCCATTTGGCAGTTCAATGAGTTCTTTGCTCACCACACGATAGCCATTGCGACGCATCCACAAGAGAAAGCCTTGCTGTTTTTCATTTGCAGAATCCACACCTGTGTAGAAGTAAGCCCTAAGCAGTTGACGGTCGTTTGTGAGATAGCGTAACAGTTTGGTGTAATCAATTTCAATATTGAGGTGCATCGCTGCGTAAAACAAGTTTGCGCCATCAATAAAAATGGCAACACGTTGGTGTCGCTTCTTCTTTGGTAAATCGTTCCAAAGACAAGGTCCTAAGGTATTCTCATTTTCAATATCTGGTTGCTCAAAAACGGAAAGTTGTGGCACATTCAACTGTGGCTCAAGCTCCAACTTTAAGCGTCGTTGGTTGTTATGCTGAGGTCGTGGAAGTAGTTGCATGGAAATACGACTCCGAGCGTGATTTTTATCAAAAAGAGTGGTAAATATCGTTCGATTTAAAACAAACAGATTGCAAAAACCGGGATTTTAATATTTTCTTTGTTTTTTACAATCTTTTTCTTGCCAGTTCTGTGAAAATATACAAATCTTGACAATTTGTAATATTTCTTATAATTGTATGAGACATTCTGCTGCTGCAACCAAAAAAACCCAAATTCTGGCTTGAGATCTGTGAGATTGGTGGTAGCGTGAGCACATATGTCTATAGTTAATGAAGGTCTGTTGCTTGGTTACGTAGATAGGAGAAACCTATGTTTGGATTGGGATGGCCAGAAGTCGGGATAATCGCCCTGGTGGCTGTGATCATTTTTGGACCAAAAAAAATTCCAGAATTAGGCAGCGCACTGGGCAAAACTCTGCGGGGTTTTAAGGAGGAACTGAAGAATCCCAGTGACGATACTAATCCGGAAAAAACACAAGAGTGAAGAAAGAAAGTTGAAGAATGAAGTTCTATCTTCTTTCTTCCTTTTTTAAAACTCATAATAGTGTATTTACCACTGAAGATGGTACCCCAATTTGGGAATCTACAGTGGGCGAGTTGGCATTTTGTTGGGTTATCTCTTCTTTGACCACTCCACGTGCTGTAATTAGCTTAATAGCGCGGTTGATGCTTTCTGGCAAAATGACGACTAAACTGTTATCTGGAGCAGTGTCCAAGGCTTTATTAACCGCTTCTGTTTCATTGAGAATTGTTTCATATTCGCGGTTGGGGTTGGCTTCCTTAATGCCTCGAACAATGAAATCAGCAGCTGTACCCCGCACCCGTCCTCTAGTGTCATCATCTTCTTTGACGATGATCGAGTCAAAAATTTCTGCTGCTAGTTTGCCTAACATGATAAAGTCTTCGTCGCGGCGATCGCCTGGTCCGCCGATCACCCCAACACGTTTACCAGAAGTCCAATTGCGGACGAAAGCCCCTAATGCAGCATAACTGGCTGGATTGTGCGCATAGTCTACCAACGCGTGGTAGTTTCCCAAATTAAATAAGTTCATCCGTCCTGGTGTTTGACTCACCGAAGCGCGAAAGGTATTCAAACCACCACGAATTTGCTCTATCGAAACATTTTGCACGAATGCTGCCAAAGAAGCTGCTAAAGCGTTGGCTATCATAAACGGCGCACGTCCGCCCATTGTTAGGGGTATATTTTCTGCTCGTTCAATCCGGTGCGTCCAGTCGCCTTTTAATATGGATAGATAGCCATTTTCATAAACTGCGGCGACTCCTCCCTGTTGAATGTGCTTTCGCACCAATTCCGCATCTGGGTTCATGGTGAAGTAAGCAATATTTGCTTTTGTTTTTTCTGCCATCGCAGCAACTCGGGGATCATCAGCATTGAGGACTGCGTAACCGTCAGGGAACACCGCTTCAGCGACGACACTCTTGAGATGCGCCAACTGTTCAATATGATCAATGTCGCCTATTCCCAGGTGGTCAGACGTAACATTTAAGACTACACCCACATTAGCGTTTTCAAAAGCCAGTCCAGAGCGAAGAATACCACCACGAGCAGTTTCCAGTACCGCTACTTCCACAGTTGGGTCTTGTAGAATCAGCTGCGCACTTTGGGGACCAGTGTTGTCTCCTACTTCTACTAAGTAATCTCCGATATAGGTCCCATCAGTTGTTGTATAACCTACGACTTTATGGGTTTGTTTGAAAATGTGTGCCAATAGCCGGGTGGTAGTGGTTTTGCCGTTGGTGCCTGTGACGGCAAGAATGGGTATGCGGCTGGTTTTATCAGATGGGAACAACATATCCATCACTGCTCCCCCGACATTACGAGGGATACCTTGGCTGGGAGCGACGTGCATCCGGAATCCGGGAGCAGCGTTAACTTCTACAATCACACCATCCACTTCTCGCAAGGGACGGCTAATATCCGCTGTCACAATATCAATTCCGGCAATATCCAAACCGATGATTTTCACTATCCGTTGTGCTAGCCAAACATTTTCTGGATGGATTTCATCTGTACGGTCTACGGCACTGCCCCCTGTACTCAAGTTTGCCGTTGCCCGCAGATAACAAATTTCGCCTTTAGGTAACACGGTGTTAAGCGTGCGACCTTGCTTTTCCATCAGTTGGTAGCTGGTGCGGTCTAGTTCAATTTTGGTGAGGACGTTATCATGTCCCTCGCCACGGTTTGGGTCTTTGTTAGTTTCCTCAATCAGTTCAAAGATGGTGGATTTGCCATCGCCAATCACATTAGCTGGCACACGTTCAGCAACTGCTACGAGTTTGCCATCCACCACGAGAACCCGGTGGTCGCGCCCCGTGTAATACCGCTCAACAATAATTGACCGGGAAACCTGTCTTGCAGAATCGTATGCAGCTTCTGCTTCTTCCTTGGAAGTGATATTGATGGAGATACCGCGTCCGTGATTCCCATCCAAAGGTTTGATCACAATGGGGTAGCCGCCAACTTGTTCAATGGCTTCTTCTAAATCGTCCAAGAAGTTGATCACCGTACCTCTTGGTACAGGAATTCCGGCGTTGGCGAGAATGCGTTTGGTGGCTTCTTTGTCGCAGGCGAGTTCTACTCCCAAGATGCCGGTGTTGTCTGTCATTGTCGCTTGTACACGCTTTTGATTCACCCCGTAGCCCAACTGAATCAAAAAGCGTGCGCCAAGCTGCATCCAGGGAATGCCTCTTTTTTCTGCTTCTTTGATAAGTGTTTCCGTACTCGGTCCTAAAGCCGCGTCACGCCATAAGTCTTTCAGGTCTTGCAAATCTTGCTCTAATTCTGCCTTTGGATAGCGACCGCGATCAACAATACTTTGGCACAGCCGTACTGCTGCTCTACCAGCGTAGCGTCCGGCTTCCTCGTTCAGATACTCGAACACGACTTGGTAAACTCCCGATGTTGACGTTTCTCGGGTCCGACCAAAGCCTACGTGCATCCCGGCCAAATCTTGCAGTTCTAGGGCTACGTGTTCCACAACATGACCCATCATGGTGCCTTCGCGCACGCGCATCAAAAAACCACCACGACAGCCAGGCGAGCAAAAGTGACCTTCCAGACTGGGTAGAGCCTCAACTAATCCTTCATAAAAGCCGGGAACTTCGTTGGTGGGCGTCTCGGCAATATTTTCTAAATCGAGGCGCATAACAATCAGCTTGTGGCGTCGAATGCTCCAATAGTTGGGGCCGCGTAAAGTCTGGATCTTGAGGATTCTCATGGGAAATAGGTAGATGGAGATTCGGAACCAAAATTCTAGTTTCTTACTGGAATTGACCGCTTAACTGTTCATCGTAAACAGTTTTTTCTGCTTACATCGTATTATTCTCAGTTTTTCTGCTGCAATCTAGAATTTAGCGGTCAACCCAGTGTAACCTCAGCTACTGTTTGCCGTCAGCTGGAGACTCGGTACACTGCTGGTAATACTGTACGTTGGTACAAGTGATAGCGATCGCCGTGACTGAGAATATGCAGCCGTAGATTATGAAGATTTAACGGTTCAGTTGCTCCTACGTGTGGCTCATTAGTGTGAGTGACTTCGGTTGGATCTACAATCGTAACACTACCTTTGCCTAAGACTTGCAACCAACCATCCCGCTCAAACATGGCACATGTATCTTCATCAATGCCGATACCAAGGCGATCCGGATGAGCAGCTAGGGCGCTCACCAAGCGCACCATGCGATTGCGATTGTGGAAGTGTTGGTCTACGATCACCTCTGGGATTAATCCCAAACCGGTAGCCATATCCACTAGGGAGCGATTAGGCGATTCACCACTACCGCCACCTGCTATCATGTGATGCCCCATCACCGCCGCCCCTGCACTCGTGCCTGCCAAGGTGAGTTGTCCACCCCTGACCCGCTGCCGGATAATATTCATTGCTGCCGTATCTGACAAAACGCCACAGAGGCGCAATTGGTCTCCGCCTGTCAAAAATACTCCCGTACAACCTTCTAGAGATGCTTGGATGTAGGAGTCTTCACACTGCTCCCGTTCTCGAATGTCTAAGATTTCAACTTTCTTAGCACCCATTTCTTCAAAAATACGGACATACCTGGCACCTATGATACTTGGTTCGCGCGAGGCAGAGGGAATAATTGTAATATGGGCATTGCTGGCACCAGAGCGACTGACAAATGTCCGCAAAATTTCGCGTCCATGTACTTTGTCTTCTGCGCCTCCGATAACCAGAACGGCGGTTTTAGTTGCTTGGGGTGTCCTCATTTCCAGCGATTTAGCTTTTAATTGCGGCATTGTGTTTCTCCTGTCAACAACTTCAGGTGAATTAAACAAGGTAGCTTTCGCCTGATTCTTTTTACGCTTCGCCTCGGATTAGGACAGTGCTTCACGCACAAAATGCTCAGAAGTGGGGAGTGTTTTTTGCCGTTCCTCACTCGTCGGCACCTTGTTTTTCACCAAAGCCCCTAAAAGGGGAAAGTGTTGGGGTGTACAGAAGCGGCGAGAATGCGCCACCTGTACGGTTGCCAGGGAACAGGGGGGTATGAACACCTGTAACGAGCGAAAATTTGATTTGAAGTCTCTGAATTTGTTCATGGAGAAAAACAACCAGATTCTTTATTGAGTCCCCCAAATTTATTTTTGGGGGCTTTCCTCACCCCGTACCGCCTACACCCCGAAAAAAGGGAGAAAAGCAGGTGTTGACACGCTTTCTTCTGAGGCTGGCTTGATGCATCCTGGAAGTTGTTAACAAAGGTTCAGTTTAATAATTTAAATCTAGATGTGACAATATTTAAACATAAATTAAGTAATTAGAAAAACTTGTGTTGACAGGGAAGATTCAATATTTCCGGTACTTTTAGATACGCTTGATCATGTTGAGATGTCTGTGACACAACATCATTTTTAAATCATCCAATTTCAGATTAGTGTTCTCCAATACGAAATACTGTGCGCTTTGATATAGTTACACTGTTTCCTGACTGTTTTACCTCTGTTCTCAATTCCGGGCTGATAAGTAAGGCTCTAGCAAAGCAGATTGCCTCTGTGCATCTGATTAATCCACGGGACTTTACCACGGATAAGCACCGGAAAGTCGATGATGAACCTTACGGCGGCGGTGTGGGAATGCTGATGAAGCCAGAACCTATCTTTGCCGCTGTGGAGTCGCTGCCGATTTTATGCCGCACAGAGGTGATTTTAATGAGCCCTCAAGGTCAAACGATGAATCAACCGTTGTTGCGAGAATTAGCGACCAATTATGACCAGTTGATTGTGATTTGTGGTCATTACGAAGGGGTGGATGAGCGAGTGCTGCATTTAGTTGACCGCGAGGTATCGTTAGGCGATTTTATTCTCACTGGTGGAGAAATTCCAGCAATGGCATTAATGAATGGTGTAGTGCGCCTCCTACCGGGAACTGTGAGTAAAGTTGAGTCCCTAACCGCAGAAAGCTTTGAAGAGGGGTTGTTGGACTATCCCCAGTATACCCGTCCTGCGGTGTTTCGCGACTGGAAAGTTCCTGATGTCCTGCTTTCTGGCAATCACGCCGAAATTGCTAAGTGGCGCTACGAACAACAAATTACCAGAACACGCCTGCGCCGCCCCGATTTGCTCAAAAGTTGGGAGGAGAGTAAGCAGGGGAGCAGGGGAGCAGGGGAGCAGGGGAGTAGGGGAGCAGGGGAGCAGGGGAAAAATTACAACTCCTAATACTTGCTTCGTTCTCTACCTGACTCTTGACTTGTGAGCCACAACTCATGACTAATGACTAATGACTAATGACTCATGACTAAAAAATGAATATTCGTATTGGTAACGGCTACGATATCCACCGATTGGTGAGCGATCGCCCCCTAATTTTGGGCGGAGTCAATATTCCCCACTCCTTGGGTTTGCTGGGACACAGCGATGCTGATGTTCTGACACACGCGATTATGGACGCTATGCTAGGGGCGCTTTCCTTAGGGGACATTGGACATTATTTTCCTCCCACAGATCCCCAATGGGCAGGAGCAGATAGTTTAGTGCTATTAACTCAAGTCCATCAGTTGGTTCGGGAAAAAGGCTGGCAAGTCGGCAATATTGACTCGGTGGTTGTCGCAGAACGCCCGAAATTGAAACCGCATATCGAGAAGATGCGAGACAAGATAGCGGGAGTTTTGCAAATACAGCCGAATCAAGTAGGCGTCAAAGCAACCACCAACGAAAAATTAGGTCCCGTTGGACGCGAAGAAGGTATTAGTGCTTACGCTGTGGTCTTGCTGACCCAGGAATAAATTTCCAAGTAGGGTGGGCAGTGTCCACCATTATTACTTAAACTATGGGCGGGCAAGATGCCCACCCTACAAGAGATGGATTGAATGCAATTGCAAACAACTGTAAAGCATGAATTAGCTAGGATGGAAATCAATGGTTGACAGCAGCAAAAAAAACATAACTTAGTGGAAAATGATAGCTATGCAAGCCATAGATTTAGACAAGAATGTAGACAGTCCAGATTTTGTTGCCTTAGATAAAGAGGGGCAAGTTATTCTGATAGCTGAAGTCAAAGGTCTACCATTTAATTTCACAGATCAAAAAACTAAAAAGTATGCAATTTTGCGGCTGATTGATTACTTGGAATTAGCAAAAAATCTGATTCCTTTTGTCATGCTGGTTGATGTGGAGAACATTCTAATTTTTAAATGGAACGAAAAGAATTTGTCAGAACGGATTCTCTGTCTTAATACTGCTAACGTGCTTAGTCATTACGAGCCAGAATTCAGCACCAGACAGATATTTAGTCTTTATCTAACAACTCTGACAGAAGCTTGGATCAGTGATTTTTCTTATCATTGGAAGTCAAAAATGCCACCTGCATCAAAAGAGATGGTAGAAATCGGTTTATTGCAAAAATTAGAAGGTGGTTATACTCAAACTTAGGTGAAAATTGGCGTGATACTTTATGTGGAAACAAATTTTTTAATGGGCATTGCTGAAGGGCAAGATCCGCAAGCAGAAGACTTACTGCGAAATACACCAAACTCAGTCCGCCTAGCAACGCCCAGCATTTGTTTTGTAGAAGCTTTAACAACATTAGAACAAGAGGAAAAATAGAATCAAGATTTCCTCCGTAGGTTAGACATCCAAATTAATGAAGCAGAGCGAGATAAAACTTCAGAAGCTGCACAGTTACTAGTTAGCCAACTCAAACAATCCAAAATTAGTTTTAATAGCCGAATAAATAAAATTGAAGAACGTTTCTATGCAGCATTTAACCTGCTTTCTAGCAAGGCAGAAATGATTACATTAAATACAGGCATCCTTCAGGAAAGTTTAAATAGACCTATTCTGGAAAAACACGTTATAGACAAAATAATTTTGCAGTGCATAGTTCACCATGCACGCTTGCATCCTGATGGAATTAAGGTATTTTTAAGTAGCAATTCTAAGGAATTCGGCAAGCGGGAGGTGACAGAGGTTTTACGAGATACTGGTGTAGAGTATTTCAATAAGAGCCAAAACTTGCTTGGTTGGCTACAGTCTTAGTCCAATTAAGTCTACAGCATATGAATTTACACAGCGTTGGTGTGAAAAACTGCTTTGGCAGCACTAGAATATACTTCAATTGGCTACAATATTAGCCTTGTTACTTAAGTATAAAGTTAATATTTATGAATACTGGCATTTTTAAACAAATTTTTCGACGTAGTTGGATTTTGGCTTTACTGGGTATTTGGGTAGCGTTAGCCCTCAATGGCTGCAATCCCAGTCAGTTTAAAACCGCAGCTGCTCAAGTACCGCAAATGGTTACAGCTGCTCTGGGTGCGCCTTCAACTTTTAACTCAGCACTGAATGAGTCGGCATATAGCGTTTTTGGATTCATCTACGACTCATTAATCAATGAAAATCCCCTCACCAATAAGCAAGAGCCTGGTTTAGCTGAGTCTTGGGAAGTTTCTGACAATGGACAGAGGATTGTCATTACTCTGCGAGAAGGACTTAAGTGGTCAGATGGTGAACGAATGACTGCTGATGATGTCGTCTTTAGCTACAATGAAATTTACCTGAACCCAAAAATCCCCGCCCCTGTTAAAGATTCTCTGAAAATTGGCGAAAGTGGGGCAACGCCAAAGGTGAAAAAAGTTGATGAACGCCGGGTTGAATTCACCATACCTGAACCTTTTGCTCCTTTTTTAAGATGGGTGGGTGGTATAACAATTTTGCCTGCTCATGCTTTACAGGAGTCAGTTCGCACAACTGATTCTGGGGGCAATCCCAAGTTTCTAACAATGTGGAGAACTGACACTGATCCTAAAAAAATTGTTGGCAACGGTCCCTATGTTATGGAAAGCTATGTTCCCAGTCAGCGAGTGATATTCCGGCGCAACCCATACTACTGGCGCAAAGATACTCAAGGCAACCCTCAACCTTACATTGAGCGCATTGTTTACCAAATTGTTGAATCTACTGATAACCAGTTGATCAGTTTTCGCTCTGGGCAGCTGGATGATTTGGAAGTGACCCCAGAAGGATTTGGTTTGCTCAAGCGAGAGGAAAAGCGGGCGGGTTTCAACATTTACAACGGTGGACCAGATACAAGCACAACTTTTATTGCCTTCAATCTCAGTAAAGCCAAAAATTCTAAAGGACAGCCTTTTGTAGATCCAATCAAGTCTAGCTGGTTCAATATAAAGGAATTCAGGCAGGCTATAGCTTATGCAATTAACCGCGAAGCGATAAAAACAAATGCTTTTCGCGGACTGGGAGAACTGCAAAATTCCTTTGTTTATGTCAAAAGTCCCTTCTACCTCCCACCAGAAAAAGGGTTAAAAGTCTACAATTACGATCCAGAGAAAGCAAAGAAATTACTGTTACAAACTGGTTTCAAATACAATCCTCAAAATCAACTCTTGGACGCTGACGGGAACCGAGTAAGATTTACGCTCTTAACGAATGCGGAAAGGAAAACTAGGGCAGATATGGCAGCGCAAATCAGACAGGATTTGGCTAGAGTTGGAATTCATGTTGATTTGCAAATCCTTAGTTTCAACGCTTATCTAGATAAACTTAAAGTATCTCAGAATTGGGATTGTTACCTCGGCGGATTTGGTGGCAGCGGCGTTGAACCTCATTCTGCTAGCAATATCTGGAGGATTAAAGGAGCGTCCCATGCATTTAATCTGGGTCCGCAACCAGGTGATCCTCCGATGATTGGCTGGGAAGCTTCCGACTGGGAAAAGGAAATTGACCGACTTTATGTTAAGGGTGCACAAGAGTTGGATGAGAACAAGCGCAAGGAAATATATTACCAATATCAGCGAATTGCCTCAGAGCAGTTGCCGTTTATTCACTTGGTGGAACGGTTAAATCTACAGGCAGTGCGCGATCGCTTCCAAGGTATCAAATACACTGCTCTAGGTGGTCCATTCTGGAACTTGTATGAAATCAAAGTTGCAGAAAACTAACCTACAAAATTATAGAAGTTGGGTTGATCTGTCGCTCAACCCAACTCACATCTACATCTGAAGTGTATGATGCGAAAAGATTAGAATTTCTATCCCATGCTTTCTGTCCTCTTCCCTTTTCGCCGCCGCTGGCTTTCGATTGTACTGATATTCACTCTATGGCTGAGTTGTCAATTATTTTTTACTAGTTGCAACCCAGCCAACTTAAAGACTAATGCGGCACAAGTCTCCCAATGGGTCACTACTACTTTAGGCGACCCAAAAACCTTTAACTACGCCTTCAATCAAGAGTACCCTCACGTTTTTTTGTTTACTGCTGAAGGACTGACAACCCTTAATGCTATGACGGGCAAAATTGAGCCAGCTTTAGCTGAATCGTGGAAAATTTCTGATGATAAAAAGCTGATTATTTTTACCCTGCGAGAGGGATTGAAATGGTCTGATGGCGAGCCACTAACTGCTGATGATGTCATCTTTACTTATCAAGATATCATTTTCAATCCAAAGATTCCTACTGATTGGAAAGATGGACTCAAAATAGGTTCCAGTGGAGCTTTTCCAAAAATCAGAAAAATAGATAACCGTCGAGTTGAATTTAGTTTTCCTGAACCTTTTTCACCTTTTCTTTACACAACTGGAGGAGCATCAACAAATTCGGTTGCTATTCTGCCAAAACACGTTTTAGAAGGATCTCTCAAATCTCAGGATGCAAATGGTAATCCTCAATTTATCTCGACTTGGGGAACGGGTACTAACCCAGCAAAAATTATTGTTAATGGTCCTTATAAAATAGAAAGTTACGCTCCTAGTCAGCGTGTGGTATTTCGACGTAATCCTTATTACTGGCGCAAAGATAGCCAAGGAAATCAATTGCCTTATGTTGAGCGAATTGTTTGGCAAATTATTGAATCAACTGATACGATGATTCTACAATTTCGCTCTGGTGGATTAGATACAGTTCTTGTGACTCCTGAAAATTTTTCCTTACTGAAGCGGGAAGAAAAAAGAGGAAAATTTACTATCTACAATGGTGGTCCAGACTTTAGCACACTTTTTATTTCCTTCAATTTAAACAAAGGTCGGCGAAACGGACAGCCTCTTATTAACCCGATTAAATCCCGTTGGTTTAATACATTGGCATTTTGGCGATCAGTTGCTCATGCCATCAATAGAAAAGCAATACTAACCAATGTATATCGGGGAATTGGTACGCTACAAGATTCACCAATTGAGACTCAAAGCCCCTTTTATACTCCTCTAAGGAAAGATGTGAAAGTTTATGATTACAATCCAGAAAAAGCTAAAGAATTACTATTAAATGCTGGTTTTAAATATAATGCTAGAAACGAATTGTTGGATGCTGATGGTAATCGCGTACGCTTCACTATGTTAACTAATGTTGAAAATAAAACCCGAGTTACAATGGGAGCGCAAATAAAGCAAGATTTAAGTAAAATTGGTATTCAAGTTGATTTTAACCCGATTACTTTCAATACCCTCACAGACAAGCTTACCAATACCCTCGATTGGGAAAGTTACATAGGAGGCTTTGCTGGAGGACCAGAACCACATGATGGAGCAAATGTCTGGACACCTGATGGTGGATTGCACGTCTTTAACCAAAAACCACTACCAGGACGAGAACCTCTGATTGGTAGAGAAGTCCCAGACTGGGAGGCAGAAATTGGTCGTCTTTATATAAAAGCAGCGCAAGAGTTTGACCAACAGAAGCGTAAAGAAATTTACGCCGAAACGCAACGCCTTGCACAGGAATATTTACCTTTCGTTTACTTGGTGAATCCTTTATCATTAGCAGCAGTACGCGATCGCCTGCAAAACGTCAAATTCTCTGCTCTTGGTTCTCAAAGGGGAGCGTTGTGGAACAAGTATGAAATTAAAGTCGCACAATAGTTATTAGTCATTAGTCATTTGTTACCAAGAATAAAGGACTGCTAAACAAAGAACAAGCGACAAAGGAAAATAGACAAATGACAGATGAGAAATCTTTGCGATCGCTCTTAGAAACCGTTGCCAATGGTAACATCACCCCAGATGCAGCATTAGAAAAACTCAAAAACTTGGCTTATGAACCTGTCGGCGAGTTTGCCAAAATTGACCATCATCGCGCCTTAAGAACTGGCTTCCCAGAAGTCATTTGGGGACCAGGCAAAACTACAGAGCAAATTGCTCAAATTATGGAAGCTATGCGCCAGCGCAATCCAGTGGTGATGGCAACACGCATAGAACCAGATGTTTTTGCCGCACTCGAAACAAAAGTTAATGGTTTGCACTATTACGACTTGGCGCGAATTTGTGCGATCGCACCCTCTACCATTGAACCGCAGTATCCTGGCACAATTGGGATTCTTTCTGCTGGTACTGCTGATTTAGCTGTCGCTGAGGAAGCTGCTGTCACCGCAGAACTTTCTGGTTTCCGTGTGCAACGCCTTTGGGATGTGGGAGTTGCAGGAATTCACCGCTTGCTGAATAACCGCCATGTTATTGAATCAGCATCCGTGTTGATTGTTGTGGCGGGGATGGAAGGCGCTTTACCGAGCGTCGTTGCAGGTTTGGCAGATTGTCCTGTTGTCGCTGTTCCTACCAGCATTGGTTACGGGGCAAGTTTTGGGGGTTTAGCGCCACTGTTAACAATGCTCAACTCTTGTGCTGCTGGTGTGGGAGTGGTGAATATTGATAATGGTTTTGGTGCGGCAGTACTGGCGGGGCAAATTTTGCGGACAGCTTATAAATTAAGGAATTAGAATTCTATCCACCTTGTAATTTGTGGAAGAATCTGCCACTTTCACTATTTGGTGAGATAACCACCTGTTGCATCGATATCGGTACCGACCATAATCGTAGCATCATCGGAAGACAGCCACATGACAACTCGTGCCATCTCTTCTGCCGTTGCCAGTCTGTTGATGGGATAATCTTTAGCAGTGGCTTGGGTCGTCATACCCCAAGAACTCAACGCTCGACGCAACATAGGCGTGTCAACCGCACCGGGAGAAAAGGAGTTGACACGAATATTTTTACCCGTGAGTTCCATAGCTGCAGTTCTTGTAAGAGACATGATTCCAGCCTTGCTCGCCCCGTAAGGCCCAATGTTTGAAAATCCCTGGTGTCCGCCGACTGAAGCTGTGTTCACAATAATACCGCCACCTTGCCGCTGCATCACAGGAATTTCATACTTCATGGAAAGAAAAACGCCTGTCGCGTTGGTTGCTATGACATTGTTCCACTCCTCTAAGGACAATTCGGCGATCGCCTTTGGTGGAGCCTCTATCCCAGCGTTATTAAAGGCAATGTCAATGCGACCGTACTTTTGGACACAGCCATTAATGAAATTCTTGACATCGCTTTCTTTTCTGACATCCGCTTGCATATAAGTGGCTTCACCGCCAAAGGCTTGAATTTCACGAGCATTCGCTTCGCCAAGATTCGTGCGACGACCACAAAAGAACACTTTGGCTCCTTCTTTGGCAAAAGCGTAAGCAGTAGTTTTGCCGATACCTGATGTTGCTCCGGTAATCAGTACAACCTTGTCTTTGAATCTGCCGTTAGAATTTACCTTACCGCTTTCTGGTTCTACTGGTTTTTGGGTGTTGGCAAAAGCACTTTGAGCTGTTGCTGTTGCTGCTAGTCCTACGACACCTGCGCCAATCATTTCGCGCCGCGTCATCGGAGAATTTTTTCTTTTTCTACTGTCTCCTGATTGTTGATTCTTATCTTTTGTGTTGCTCATCGCTTTCCTACAGCTGATTTCTCCTTGGTTCCTCAATCGGTAGCAATCATACAGAACTCCGGCTCTTGCTGTCTTGCCAATTCTTGCGCTGAATGTCGTAATCTTACGAAATTACCTTGGCAATGCATCACTAAGATTTTGGTGTGGATGCCTAATTTCTGGTTTCTTCCCGATACGCTTTTGGCGTTGTTCCCATGAACCGCCGAAATACTGCTGTGAAGTGACTAGGATTTTGGAATCCCACGCGATCGCAAACTTCGATAATAGGTAACTTATTCTCAGCTAGTAGTGCCTTAGCACGCTCAACCCGGCAATGAATCACGTACTGATGAGGAGACAAACCAGTTGAGCGTTTGAACAAGGTGACAAAGTAATTTGGACTCAAATTAACAACGGCGGCGAGTTCAGCCAAGGACAAATCTTGCGACAAATGTTCATTGATATACTCAATGACTTCTCGCAATTTGGACGGCGGCAGACCATTGGTGTAATTTTTAATAGTTGGTGGAGATGCGGAATAATGTTTCAGGAGGTGAACTCCTAGCGTAGTCGCCATTGATTCAGCGTAGAGACGACTTATAGTTCCCTCGGCTTTGACTTCTCTTAGCAGTGCTAACCCTATCTGTTGCAAAAGTGGGTCGCGGATTCTTAAGTGTGGAATAATCTCAATGCGGTTGGCTTCGAGCGATTGTGTGGCTTTTACAACCAATTCTGGCTCAAGGCGTATAGCTATATATTCGGCTTTTCCATACCAACGCTCCCAGTTGAGCAGGTGAGCAGGCAGAATACTTAGGTCGCCACTCACAGAATACCCGCTTTGGAAGCGTCCATTTACGACATTTTCTACCTTAATAGGAGGTCCACTTTGAATGGCAATGAGATGTTGTGGCAAGCAATGCTCAGGAATTTCAAACGGCGGCTGACAATGGTGTTCTACGATAATGCCCTTCCATGCTTGCGGCTGACTCGCAAGAATAGGCTGGTTGGGTAGGATATCTGCTACGACTGTCTTTAGGGGATCAGAAGTTTTAGGCTTATCCTCAAACATGATTTTCACCTCTCCCTATTAGCTTTCAAAGTAAGTTGATATATAGGGCAATCAATCCGCGTAGGGCTTGGCAACCATACTATTCACTGAGGATAAGCCATACTGACTCACGCCAAACATTTTTCTAAAACTCTATTTATCCAAACTTTAAGAAACTATTAGTTTGAGATTGATTTCCAGCTATTCATCAAGTAGATACGAGATTTGTCTCTTGGAACAAAATCCCTATGAAAAAGTCAATTTAATTGAAAAGTTTGTTTGATTAGATAATTACTAAATTTCTTGTCACTTACAGCGCTTCTTCTATGATTAGACCACAAATGTTCGGGTGTTCCTCTTAGAAAAGCTTATGTGATGGAAATTTGAGATATTGGTAAGCAATGCCTACCATAAAACCAGTGTAAGCATAGCTAATCAAGAAATAGATTTTGTCATGTTTTATGAGTTATTTTTAGGATACTTAAATGATTAGAGACAATTTACGAAAACGGCGGCTTATTATTCTAAATTCATCTTTATTTATAAGTATTTTTTTGATTTTAGTTAGAAGTTTATTTTTGCCTCATTCTTTTAACTATACACTCTTGTATTCTCTATTATCTATTAGTTTAAATCATAGTATATTCACTGATAAAAGTGCTTATTTTCTATGCTTATTCATACTTTTTATCGTCATTTCTATTTTTTCCGTTCAGTATTTTTTACAAAATTTTCAACGCAATCAATATAAAGCAATAGTTCTTTTACTGATAAATTTAGTTACTTTTATAAGTTTATGGTTAGCTCAATATCGTATTATCCTACCAGATTTTTATTCTCATTTACGAGAGCGTGAAGCAGTAGTTGCCATGATAAAATCTGGGGATTTACAACCAAATGAATCCCAAAGAATAAAGTTAGATAATCATATTCGATACAAAGTTTACGAGATGCAATTACCACCTCAGTATGCAAATCTTTCTAAAAGTGGTGAAAGAGGTGGAGAAATCAATATTGTAGCTGATCAAAATAATAAAGCTAAAATAATTGTTTTCTTTACCAGTGTTGGTAAGTTTAAAGGAGAACCAAATTACACAGCTTGGATGTATAGATTTGATACTGGGACATCCATCGAAAATCACATCTTTGGAGTGAAAAATTTAACTTATTTTGTTTGGCTCTTAGATTCTTTCAAAATCAATCAGAACTGGTTTTGGGTAGATGTCATTGAAGATTAACGTTAATTATTTCATAATTCATCATTTGGCATTCATAATTTTCCCACACTATGACAGAACAACAAACTTGGAGCCAACGATTTGAATCAGCACTCCATCCTGCAATAGCTCGGTTTAACGCTAGTATGAATTTTGACATTGAATTAATTGAGTATGACCTCACAGGCTCTCAAGCTCATGCCAAAATGCTGGCTCACACTGGTATTATTTCCCAAGCAGAAGGAGAGGAACTGGTTGCGGGTTTAGAGCAAATTCGCCAAGAATATCGCCAAGGCAAATTTCACCCAGGTATCGAAGCGGAAGACGTGCATTTTGCCGTTGAGCGGCGTCTTGTGGAAATTGTTGGGGATTTAGGTAAAAAGTTACACACTGCTCGTTCCCGCAATGACCAAGTAGGTACTGATACCAGACTTTATCTGCGCGACGAAATTCAACAAATCCGCAACCAACTGCGAGAATTTCAACAAGTTTTACTAGATATCGCCGAAAACCACGTTGAAACGCTGATTCCTGGTTATACGCATCTGCAACGCGCCCAACCTCTCAGTTTAGCTCACCACTTGCTGGCATACTTTCATATGGCGCAACGCGACTGGGAACGTTTAGAAGATGTTTCTCGCCGAGTCAATATCTCACCGTTGGGGTGTGGTGCTTTGGCTGGAACAACTTTCCCGATAGATCGCCACTACACAGCACAACTGTTGAATTTTGAGGGAGTTTATGCAAACAGCCTCGACGGAGTGAGCGATCGCGATTTTGCCATCGAATTTCTCTGTGCTGCCAGCCTAATTATGGTTCACCTCAGCCGTCTTTCAGAAGAGGTGATTCTTTGGGCGTCAGAGGAATTTAGCTTTGTCACCCTCAAGGATAGCTGCGCTACTGGTTCCAGCATTATGCCCCAAAAGAAAAACCCCGACGTACCGGAACTCGTGCGGGGGAAAACTGGACGTGTATTTGGTCATCTCCAGGCAATGTTAGTGATGATGAAGGGGCTACCCTTGGCGTACAACAAAGATTTGCAAGAAGACAAGGAAGGCTTATTTGATAGTGTCAATACTGTTAAAGCTTGTTTGCAAGCAATGACGATCTTACTCCAAGAAGGTTTGGAATTTCGTAAAGCGCGCTTAGCACAAGCAGTCACAGAAGACTTCTCTAACGCTACCGATGTAGCAGATTATCTTGCCGCACGAGGTGTACCTTTCCGGGAAGCATATAATCTTGTGGGCAAAGTGGTAAAAACTAGTATTGCTGCCGGGAAACTCCTTAAAGATCTGAGCTTGGAGGAGTGGAAGCAACTGCATCCAGCATTCGCAGCGGACATCTATGAGGCGATATCGCCTCGGCAAGTCGTTGCTGCTCGTAATAGCTACGGTGGCACAGGTTTTGCCCAAGTCAGGCAAGCACTTCTTGCCGCTCGCGCTCAAATTACCGCTGAATAATCAATCAGGGCGTACATTTGTACGCCCTGACACCCGAAAGAGCTATAGGGCAAAAAACATTTCAACTGGTAACTTATTCAGCATCAATTGTTGCTGCGCCCTCATCTTCTTCGCTCTTCGGCGGTCGTTGTTGGAACCTTCTTTGGAAACGCCCTGTTGTGGTTCGTTTACGAAACTTTCGGGCATATGCCTGGTTCCGTAGCGCCTTTTCTTTTTTTGGATTACGGCGCTTAGCCATATTCACCTCATGAATAAACAACAAAAAAACTGCCTCTAGGCTCAATGTAGGCAATAACACTTATTAGTATGGCTTATGCAATTTTAGCCTAGTTCTGCAAGTTACATACTTTCAGACGGTCAATAATATTAGCATATTTATTTTTTTGATGTCAATTGCTCTCCCGAATGATCACTCTGCTGACAATTAGTAGTTCTGCGTATTGCGAATGCTCAAATTGCGGGAGCATCCCAATTTGAGAGCTAACCATAACCCTGCCTAAGCATTGTAGTTATTAGGGAAAGCTGCTCCTTGATCAAGAGAAATTGTGATGAAAAAATTGTAGAAAAGTAAAAATACAAATATACTAGGACTTACGCATTGACAAAAAACATCATCCATGTGTACTAGGCAGCACAAGTCTTGGTGAGATTGTCCACAATGTACTCACGCACAACGAAAGTGAATAAATTTCTTTGCAATTCATACCA
>JAHHIB010000112.1 GCA_019359075.1 Kalymmatonema hyalinum WJT4-NPBG1 | reverse complement strand
CTTCATTGGAACTAACTCTGAGTGACGGTTGCGCTCTGCGCAACCGCTAAATTGGCATTGGCGATCGCATTAATCTCAGACTGCGAAGCGCTCGAACTCAGATAACCCGCAACTTGGGTTACTAGGATAAGCGCATGACAAAATGACTCAGTGTCCCTGAGTTGATGAGCTACGGTTATGAAGACGTCAATGTAGAGACGTTGGATGTGAGTCCAGCGCTGCGGGAGGGCTTCGCCGTGAGCGCTCAGCGGCTCGAGTGAGCCTCGCCGAACTCCGAACGGTTTCCCTCCGCAGGCGACTGGCGTAAGCGCAAAGCGTGCCGCAGGCTTACGCGTAGCGTGCCGTATCTCCTCCGGAGACGCTGCGCGAACGGCGATAGCCGTGGCGTTAGCCATAGGCATACCCGAAGGGCAACGTCTCTACATATGTACAATCTATGGCACATTCGTGCCACGCGCTCGTCCCTGAGTCCTTACGGACACGCTGCGCGAACGCGAACGCGTGTCCCGTTCGCGTTCGCGTTCGCGTCCCGTGAGGGATACGCTATCACCAACAATCCTTAACTGAGCCGTATTGTATTATAGGCATTGCCTACCCTACACAAAACCTTTGTAACTGAACGGTATTGAGCCTGCTGCAATCAAAGCATTAGCATTAACGTCTTGTTGTTGCGCAAACAATGTCCCGGTATTGCTATCTTTACTTGGGGTGTCGTTAGCTATTTGAGGCGCTAGTAATGTCTTAAAAATTGTGTCGAGACGACCGATAACAACTTTGTCGTCCCTGAGTTGAAGGTTCTTAATCCAGTCAACGTTTGCACCTTCACCAACTATGAAAGTATCACCTCCAGAAGCGGCTGAGAGCGTGTTGTTGTCCACACCACCCTTGAGCAGCCAATCATCAGCTTGGTTGTCTATGATGTCACTACCACTTCCTTTGGTGTTAGAACCAGATTCAGGTGTACGTTGAGAATCTAAAGAAAAAATACTGCCCAATGTGGTTGTAAGCGTAGAGGTAGATTCCGGAGCAGGTGCTGATTGGGCTACAATCTCTGAGTTAGATGTAGAGCCTGGTATGTTGCTAATAGGGTTCCTATCACCACTACCAAAGTTCTGAACCCAATAGTTGTTATAAAAACCAACGCCGATATCGGTATATTGAGGCTTGAGGATATTAGCTCGATGTCCAGGGCTACCCATCCAACCTTCAACAACCTGTTCAGCTGTTCTTTGACCTGCAGCTAAATTCTCTCCCATCATTCGAGCTTCATAGCCAACTGCCTCTGCTCGATCCCACGGTTTAGAGCCATCTGGTCCTGTATGACTCAAGACACCACGTTCTGACATCTCTTCAGCATATTTGTCCGCAGCATAGTTCAACTCAGCATTTGCTTTCAAAGGTGAAAGACCATTCTTGGCTCGTTCTTGGTTAGTGAGTTCAAAGACCTGCTGTTCAAATGTCGCGTTGTTTGATTCCATGAATCCGTCCTCCTAAAGATTTGTTCAGATGAATTCAGCAGGGATAACAATTCTGCTGCAACTTTTGGTAGAAGCAAACCTGAGGAGCGTTACTCCCTTTGCACGCAAAGATTACCCATGATCGCAGCTTTCGGGAGCAGGAGAAGCACGGGGAGAGAAAATAGGAAATTTTACACGCCTGATGGGAGTCAGTAAACAGTGAAAGCGTATCTCACCACAGAAAGTGTCTATGGCAGAATACCAAACATAATTAGGGGTAGTGACGAAGCTGCAACAACCGTGCTTGCGACGAGAAAGTCGTGTCTTGGGCGCATCTGCAGTACGTGAGCTACAGCCTGTCCTCTTTGGAGACTTCTTTGTCTGGTGTCCCCATGTAAAAGGGGTGAAAGTAGCAGTTGCATGGGTGCTGGTTGCTGCAGTTTTCTTTCAGGTGGGCAAAACGAGCAAGGGTATTTTGTAGTTATCGGAACCGCTACAGTGTCAGCGGTTTGCTACTTTGCTTTATTCACAACTAAGCAAGTAGAAACAAGTATCTCCACAAAAAAATGAGATACTTGCGAAATCTAGGGGTTAGGATGCAAACCTGTATACGTACGCTCTATGACGTATTTGCTTTAGAAGAAGTATATCAACTTGAGCGATTTTTGTATATATAAAAAATCGAAAATAGTTCTTCTGATTGAAAGATAAGTTAAAGTATTACCTTTATGACCGTTAGTCCTGCATATATGAAGTGAAGCTATCAAAACAAGCTGTTTCAGCAAAAATCATGCTGTTTAGTATGTTAAAATTTTCATCAACCTGAGGAAATTAATAGTAATGTTTTTATACTAAAGATTCCATAAAATTAAGTAATAATATTGAAAATATTTTTTCTACAATTGTAGAAATTTAATCAAAAATCGCAAGTGCAATTTTTCAGTGGCTTAAACACAGTTAAAGTAGGGGCACAAAGCAATGCCTTGTGCCCCTAGCATGTACTCCATGCAATTGAGAACCGCTATACGTGGGCAAGTAAAATTTTTCAAATGATAATACCTCACAGCCAAACAAAACTTAACACCAAAGTCCTACCAGGTGTGGTAAAAGATTGGTCTGCTCGCAAAAGTTGGCTACAAACATTATTAAGTGCTTTCACCTTCGGAATCCTCTCCAGTATTACCACGACAACTCCGGTACTAGGGGCAGAGGGAATTGAATTCTTCTATGCTCCGTTTGGTGAGTTTTCTATCTCCACAGCTTCCTTAGAAGTGTTTGCCAAGGAAGGTAAGATTACTAAAGAATTTTCCTTTTATGCTAATCGTGTCCCACCACAGCAGTTGGCACAACTGCGAAACTTCCTCCAGACAAGGTTTAATGTTACCCCCACCCTAGTCTCTCAGTTCACCTACTCAGCCATTGGTGAAAACTTGCTGAAACGTCTGGGCGAATTGCTACTTACAGAAGCTAGACAAAGTGGTTTCTTCGCTCTACGTTCTGCGCTCATCTTGGCTGCTGCTGACTCAGAAGGCTTAACTGTTGTGAATGTACTCCGTCGGTATCCTAGCCCAACTGTCAGGCTGAATTTGAGCGAAACCCAAGGAATTATCGGTAGCTTATCAGAACTCCTTCAGAAAAGAGATGCAGTTGTTGTTGTACTCAAACAAATAGCAGAAACAGAAGCAGCAAATCAGGCAAGCACGGATTTTTCAAAACAGCCAGACTTACGACGTGCAGGTTCTTTTCGCTTCTCAAAACAAACCCTGACTCTCAATGATAACTCTCGAAGTCGGCGTTTTGAGGCTGATTTATATCTACCTCAAACAGCAACGAAAACTCAAAATACCCAAAAGCCTCCTTTCCCCGTGATCGTGATTTCTCACGGCGTAGCGGAAGACCGGGAGACATTTGCTTACGTGGCTCAGCATTTGGCTTCTTATGGCTTTGCAGTTGCTGTCCTCGAACATCCTGGGAGTGATGCTAAGAAATTTGAGCAATACTTTGCTGGTTTGGCTGGTCCACCACAAGCTACAGAGTTAATTAATCGTCCACTGGATGTCACGTTTCTCTTGGATGAACTCCAGCGTCTTTCTGAGACTAACTCCACCTTCAAAGGACAACTGAATTTGCAACAGGTAGGCGCAATTGGTCATTCTTTAGGAGGATATACTGTTCTCACCTCGGCAGGAGCAACAATTAATTTTGAGCAAATCCGTAAAGATTGTTATCCCAATCGTTCTTTGAATTTATCAGTTTTCTTACAATGCCGAGCTGGTGATCTGCAAGCTGATAACTATCCCCTACAAGACCAAAGGATTAAAGCAGTGATGGCACTCAATCCCTTGGGTAGTACGATTTTAGGACAAGAGGGATTTCGCCAAATTCAAGTTCCTGCGATGCTGGTTGGAGCTAGTCAAGATATTTTTACGCCAGCTGTACCCGAACAAATTCGTCCGTTTACCTGGCTGCAAACTCAAAATAAGTACCTTGTCTTAATCGAGAACGGAACGCATTTCTCTACTGTGGACAAAATAAATCCTAATAGGGCAGTTTTACCTGTTCCCCCGAGTTTAATTGGTCCAGATCCGGCGATCGCTCACTCCTATGTCAACGCTCTTAGCTTGGTATTCTTCCAAACTCATTTGATCGATCAACAGCAATATCGCCCCTATCTGAGCGCATCCTACGCCAAATTTATTAGCCAAGCACCATTAAACTTAAGTCTGGTACAGTCTTTTACAGCCGAACAGTTTGCCCAAATATTTAATGGCACGTATCCGCAGTCAGGCACTTCCAAAAGTCAACCAACCTTGAATAAGCCCTAGTTACAATAACTCAACTTTTCGCTTACTCTACCTCAAGTTGAGCTGCCGTCACTGCATCAAAAGCAAAAGCCAAAACTAGAGGCATTGGACATTTGAGCAAATAGGTAGACATCACAGCTACAAGTGTGCCAATAACTGCTGAGACCGACCAGAATTTTTCCTGAGATGTGAGTCCCTTTTGAGCTTTAATCAATTTGAGAGTGTGAGTCGGAATTGGCTCAGGCATGACTGCCCCTGGAGGAAATGCCCAGTAGTTGTTAGACCGCTCCTCAAAGAGATCTGTCCAGCCATTTTCTACGCACCATTCCTCAATCCATTCATTACGATAATGCTTCATATTGGGGCTGGGAACTTGAATTGCCATAATGTTTAGAACCTGAATATAAATTTCTTGGTAATTTTTGACCAGTCAACCAATTGGTATAGAACTAAAGATTATTCACTAATTGTGAAGCTTTGTTAAGAACCTAAAACACCTGTAATAGAGTTCAATTGCTGCTTTCCTCAATTCACAGGCTAACAGTATCTACCCTATTCTTGCATTAAAAGAAAATAAACTTGGCTGGCAAATTTGAAATGCAATAATTCTAAACAAACCAGCGATTGATTGCTCTAAAAAAAGATATGGCGGGTTTTAATTCCATACAATACGTTCTGAAAGAACGCAGAACACAGAATGCATTCTGATTCGTGATTCCTGAGTTCTGAGTTCTCGGTCTTGTTGGGTGTCCTTCATCCATTTGAGAACCGCTATAGTCTCTAAACCTTTAGCTCTCTCAATATGTAAAGTTACGTTACGCTGCTTGAACAAACCCATATCTTAAAAATTAATTTGAAAAATTAACTTTTATAAATCAAACCTTAATAGCCGCTTTCCGCTGTGGGAATTGACTCTTGTTGCTATGTCCGTTATTTGAGTATGGCTAATAACCGCGCGTTGCGTTCATACATCTTACCTTGTTACCTTGTCCCCGAAGTCTTGGCTTGTCCCTTCAACAATTGATATGTTTGAACGCAACTCCCTATAAGCTTACAAAAGCGGGATATACTGCTGATACCTTGAAAGGTAAAGAAAAGTACAGCTAAAATTTGTGACATAAGCAACCCCACCAGAAATGGAGCGTCTATACAGCGCTTGGAGCAATATCTTTTGCTCAACAATGCAAAGAACTAGAACACAAGAATCACGGTCATTCCGAAGTCAGTGTTTCTACGCTGGGCTAGTAGCTTAAGAAAGAGTATCAACAGGTAGAAGCTGCTTTGCAATGACAACATCCAAGGAGACAGCATGCCTAATGCCGACTTTCAGAATAATCCACCATTGATTCTTGTTGTAGATAATGAAAAAGCTTTTCGCTTGGTGCTGCAGCGGGCTATAGAGAAGGAAGGATATCGATTTGTCGAGGCGTGCAACGGACAACACTGTTTAGATATTTGTCAGCAACAACCACTAGACATGGTTTTATTAGATGCCATGATGCCAGGAATGGATGGCTTTGCTTGTTGCGCCAAGATGCGAGCTATTTTGGGTGATGATTGTCCTCCAGTTTTGATGATTACTTCTCTTCACGATCACAAGTCGATTCATCGAGCTTTTGAGGTAGGCGCAACGGATTACATTACAAAACCAATTGATTGGGAAGTACTGCGTCAACGAGTGCATCGCTTGATAGCATATAAAGGCGCAATGACGGAAGTGCGACACAAAATTCAACGAGAGTGCCAACTCACAGTGCAACTGGAGGTGGTAAACCGGGACTTGCAAAGCCTTGCTTGTTTTGATAAGCTCACTGGGCTTGCGAATCGTCGCTACTTTGATGAATATTTACAGCGCGAATGGAAACGATTGGAAAAAGTCCAATTACCTCTTTCTTTGATTTTGTGTGAAATTGATTTTTTCCCAGCTTACAACGACCAGTATGGATCTCAAGCTGGAGATGAATGTCTTTGCCAAATTGCTTACACGATTAGCAACTGCAAGCGGCGAGCAACGGATATGATAGCCCGCTATGAGCGTGAGAAATTCGCGATCATTTTGCCAAAAACTGATGCAGAAGAAGCTTGGCTGGTAGCAGAAACAATTCAAGCTTCTGTAAAAGCCCTAGGCATAGTCCATGCTGCTTCAACAGTCAGTAAATTCGTCACGCTTAGTATAGGAGTTGTAAGTGTCATTCCTTCTGCCAAATTATCTGCATCCGATCTCCTGACAATAGCCGACTCATCTGTTGATCAGGCAAAGCAGGAAGAATGCGATCGCATGATTGCGGGGCGTAGCCCATCGCGCTTTTGTCCCGATCCTGGGGGGCGATGCTCCCTCTAGAAGCCACCCTGCATGGCGATGCTTCCTCTAGAAGCCGCCCTGCATGGCGATGCTTCCTCTACAAGCCACCCTGCATGGCGATCGCGCTTTTGTTCCGATCCTAGGGGGCGATGCTTCTGAAGCGAACCGCCCAAAGGACGATGCCGCTTTGCACCCGCCTGTGTGGGGCGATCGCGTTGTGATTCTATCACTCTAAAGCCTTGGCTCTAGGTAGGAACAAACACACAAGAACAACAGCGAAAGTCATAACGCCTCAAACTCGCGCACTCTTACTAATGACAGCCCTCTCCTGTCACCAGACGCAGCTTTGTTAGCGTAGCTCCTCCGTTAGGAGGCACACAACTTAACTTTATTTTTCCGGCTCCGCGCTATATTTAATAATGTGAATATTCGTGGTGCAAATTTTACTGATGCAATTTTAGATGAAGCGCAAATTCAACAACTGTGCCAAAAAGCAAGTGGCGTGAACTCTAAAACGAATGTGGAAACTCGTAATTCCTTGGGGTGTCGATGAAGCGTGTTGGTGTCATTGGTGGCGGACAATTGGCATGGATGATGGGAGATGCCGCAAAGAAGTTGGGAGTAGAATTGGTGGTACAAACTCCTAGCATCAACGATCCAGCTGTATCCATATCAGTAGACAACATTTTTGCCCCAGTGGATGATGCTAACGCTACGGCTGAACTCGCTAAGAAATGCGATGTCATCACCTTTGAAAACGAGTTTGTTGACATAGAAGCTTTATCAAAGTTGGCACAAGACGTTTGCTTCCGCCCTCAACTCGAAGCTTTGACTCCCCTTTTAGATAAATATCACCAACGCTGCTATTTACGCGATTTGGGTTTACCCGTTCCTCGATTTGTCGCCTTAGACTTGGCTTTTGCTGAAGATGATGTCACTTTCAGCCAACTGGGCTTTCCTGTAGTTCTCAAAACCCGACGCCACGGTTATGACGGTCAGGGGACTTTTATAATCAAGGAAATAGAAAGTTTAAAGCAAAAATTAGAATTCGATCACATAAAAACTGTCGAAAGTCAAGATAATTTTCTTCTAGAAGAATATATTCCTTTTGAACGGGAATTAGCAGTCATTGCGGCGCGTTCTTTTCGTGGCGAAGTTGTCATTTACCCAGTTGTAGAAACCCAGCAGGAAGAACAGGTGTGTCGCCGAGTGATTGCACCCGCTGACATTTCACCAAAGGTAGCTGTTGAAATAGAAAAGATTGCCCGCACTTTACTCAATAGTCTCCAAACTGTGGGAGTTTTTGGCATAGAGTTATTTCTTACGGCAGATGACAAGGTGCTGGTCAACGAAGTTGCACCGCGCACTCACAACTCAGGGCATTTCTCTATGGATGCCTGCGTGACTTCTCAATTTGAGCAGCATCTACGAGCAGTTTGTGGTATGGAGTTAGGTAACACTGCCATGATTTGCCCTAGTGCTGTTATGGTTAACCTCTTGGGGTATGAAATTTCCCAGAGTGATTATATGAGCAAGCGCCAGCAAATAGAGCAAATTCCTCAAGCACACGTTCACTGGTACGGGAAAACTCAATCGCGTCCTGGGCGCAAGCTAGGACACGTCACCGTTTTACTCGATAGTCACAATCGGGAGCAGGCTATGGCGAGCATCGCCAGAAATATAGAATCTATCTGGTATCGGAATTAAATATGCCAAAAATTTTCATCTGGGCACACACAACAGATTTTTGAAAGCTATAATAGTTTTGTTGCACTGCAACGTTGGTGACTGCCATAAAGTTTTTTGATCTATGTCCGAAAAGAAAAGGGAACCAAACTATTCTCGTGGCAGTAGACCGGGCTAAGTACCCGGAAACTTTAAACGAGAGACATCGGTACCCACCTGGTTTATCCAGGTCATAAACTTAGGTAAAACGGCGTCGCGGTGGACTAAAACATAGAGCTCCCTTGGTCAATTAGAACATGGGAGCTTTAATTATTAAATTAAAAAATTAAAAATGTGATACGTAAACAAACTTTATACGCATTTGTGCAACTCTACACACTCATAAGCTTCTTTTAGAGTTCATAATTTATAAATAATGTTCCGATCTTGTCAAGGAAAATCTGTGTAAAGTCATCCTAATCAAGATACCAATAAGAGTTAAAATCGCAACAAATAAGCGAAATTTTGGTTAAAGCTCTAAAAAATTGTTAAAAAACCTGATGAATGCCGCGTTTCCAGCCTCGGTTTTCAAACTAGACAACGGTTTAACTTTGATTCATCAAGAAATTCCTACTACCCCTGTAGTTGTGGCAGATGTTTGGGTACGTGCAGGTGCGCACTTAGAAAAAGAACCGTGCTTCGGTATGGCTCACTTTTTGGAACACATGATTTTTAAAGGAACTCCGACGCTAGCGCCAGGGGTATTTGATCAGAAGATTGAAAATCGAGGTGGAGTAACTAATGCGGCGACAAGCCACGATTACGCCCATTACTCTCTCACCACAGCTGCGGTGCATCTAGAAGATACTTTGCCCCATTTGGGAGAGTTGCTACTCAATGCGGCAATACCAGAGGATGAATTTAGCCGCGAACGGGATGTTGTGCTAGAAGAAATTCGTCAAGCACATGATGATCCAGATTGGATAGGATTTCACGCTCTGATCTCTAGTGTCTACCAACATCATCCTTATGGACGTTCTGTGCTGGGTAGTGAGCAAGAATTAATGCAGCAATCTCCAGAACTCATGCGCTGTTTTCACCGCAATCACTACCAACCAGAAAACATGACGGTGGTGATTGTCGGCGGAATACCCGAAGAATCTGCTATGAAATTAGTGAGCCGGACATTTGTTGATTTTGCCGAACCCTGCTGTGATTGTCCGGAAAAAAAAGAGGTGACAAAGCCAGTCATAGCTGGAATTCGCCGTCAAGAACTTCATTTACCTCGTTTAGAACAGGCGCGGTTGTTAATGGCGTGGACTGCACCAGGAGTGGAAGAACTGAGAACTTCCTATGGTTTAGATCTACTGTCTGTATTACTGGCGGAAGGGCGGACTTCTCGTTTAGTGCGCGATTTGCGGGAAGAGCAGCAATTGGTGCAGGGTATTTGCAGTAATTTTTCACTGCAACGAGACGCAAGTTTATTTACCATTACAGCCTGGTTAGAACCAGAAAATCTAGAACGGGTGGAATCGTTAATTCGCCTTCACTTGAATGATTTGATATCCAACCCAATAAGTCAGCAGGAACTAACACGCTCTCAACGGTTGCTGTCCAACGATTATGCGTTCTCAACCGAAACACCAAATCAACTTGCAGGGCTTTATGGATACTATAACACCATCGCCCAAGCTGAATTAGCAGTGACTTATCCCTGGCAAATTCAATCTTATAGTGCAAAAAAACTGCAAGAATTAGCACAAGAGTATCTTTCACCCAATCATTACGCGGTTACAGTACTCAAACCCTGTTAGTCATGAGTCATTCGTCATGAGTTATTAGTATCAAAAACAAATGACAAAAGACATAGACGCCCGTAGGGGAACCGTAAACCCTGCGGACAGGCTATGAATTGCGCGTAGCGTCTCCGACGGGACAAGGAAAGGGTAGGACAAATAACAAATGACAAAGGACAAATGACAAATGACAACATCTGTGCAAAAATCGCATATTCATCGCACTGTATTGAACAATGGCATTGTGGTGCTGGTGACAGAAAATCCGGCTGCGGATATTATTGCAGCACGGATTTTTATCCGGGCTGGGAGTTGTTATGAAAACCAGGAGCAAGCTGGGTTAGCACATTTGCTATCAGCGGTACTTACGAAAGGCTGCGAGGGACTTTCGAGTTTGGAGATTGCAGAACAAGTGGAGTCTGTCGGGGCGAGTTTGGGCGCAGATACCGCTACTGATTATTTTTTGCTGTCGTTGAAGACAGTTACATCTGATTTTGCAGAAATTTTGAGTTTGGCGGGACGCATTTTGCGATCGCCGACATTTCCAGAAACACAGGTAGAACTAGAACGGCGTATTGCTCTACAAGATATTCGCTCGCAACAAGAGCAACCTTTTACCATTGCCTTTGACCAATTGCGGGATGTAATGTATCAAAATCATCCTTATGCAAGGTCGGTATTGGGAAGTGAAGCCACAATGAGCCGCTTAACTCGGAAAGACTTAGTGCAGTATCATCAGACTTATTTCCGTCCAGATCATGTCGTGATTAGTATTGCTGGACGAATCACACCAGAAAATGCGATCGCTCTTGTGGAAGGAATTTTTGGAGATTGGCAACACGCAACTCAGCCGTTGGAAAAACTAGATTTACCAGAACTCAACGTTAAACCCCAAATCAAAATTAAGCCCCAACACACACAGCAGTCCATCGTGATGTTAGGTTACTTGGGACCATCTGTGCTATCTGCTGACTACGCTGCATTGAAGTTGCTCTCTACTTACTTAGGAAATGGTCTTTCCAGTCGCTTGTTTGTGGAATTGCGCGAAAAACGCGGCTTGGCTTACGAGGTATCTGCATTTTACCCAACACGGCTCTTTCCAGCATCATTTGTTGTTTACATGGGTACAGCACCCGAAAATACTCAGCTAGCCCTTTTTGGTTTGCAGACAGAAGTTGACTTACTCTCCACAGCCCAGCTAGAGGAAGATGCACTCCAAGCAGCTAAAAACAAAATACTAGGGCAATACGCCTTGGGCAAACAAACCAACGCCCAAATTGCCCAAATGTATGGCTGGTATGAAATTTTGGGGCTAGGAATTGATTTTGATCGCAACTTTCAGGAAACAATTGCCTCAGTCACTGCTCTTGATGCAATGACGGCTGCTTCCCGATATTTACGGGAACCTTATGTGTCATTAGTCGGTCAAGAGGAAGCGGTGAATAGTGCAATTGTATATTTTAATTCTTAATAAAGATTTAGAATACGGCAACTATAATAGTTGCATTATACACCAATTACCGATAAGTGTATTAGCGTGAGATTACCCAGGGGCAATTTCCATGAAAGGCAGCATGAAAATAAGTATCTTGAGTGGCTTAGGGTTTCTCAACCCGTCTGTAAATTGCTGTGCAATAAAAAGGGAGCAGAGGTATAAATCTTTGTTGGGGGTTGAAATACTGCTGTATTGTGCTGTGTCTGGGCTCCTTGGCTTCTCTGCTACAGTATCGGTTGCAGCTCAACCACAACAAATCGCACAGACAACTTCGCCTGAAGCCATCAACCGTCCGACTCTCCAAGTTGGTAGCAAAGGAGAGCGTGTCACGGAACTTCAAGCAGCTTTAAAACTTTTGGGCTACTACACAGGGACAGTAGATGGAGTTTATAACGAAAGTACCGTCCTCGCTGTTTCCCGCTTTCAGGAAGCTGCAGGTTTGAAAGCAGATGGTGTTGTTGACGCAACGACTTGGCAAAGGCTCTTTCCAAACGATCCAACGGTGGCGTCTTCTGGGTCGTCACCCAATACAAGCAGGTTTCCTGTTCCGTCTGGGACTGCTAACACCAATAGGGTTGTTGTTCCGACTTCAGATTCAAGACCTACAACATCAACTGCAACTACCGACACCACAGTTGCTACTTCCAACCCTGAGCCAAGATCTACAACTTCAACGACAACCACTAGCATCAGAACAGAGAATTCCAACCCGGAACCAAAACCTGTAACACGGAATACAGCGACCAGGACTAGAGCAGAGAATTCCAAACCGGAACCAAAACCTGCAACACGGAATACAGCGACCACCACCAGAACAGAGAATTCCAAACCGGAACCAAAACCTGCAACACGGAATACAGCGACCAGCACTAGAGCTGAGAATTCCAAACCGGAACCAAAACCTGTAACACGGAATACAGCGACCAGAACTAGAGCTGAGAATTCCAACCCTGAACCAAAACCTGCAACACGGAATAGAACTGCTAGTTCACAAAGGACGTACACACGACAATCAACATCTACTCGTACTCAACAAACCACTCGTCCTAGTTCAACGACTCGTACTCAGCAAATCTCTTCAATTCAATACACCTCAGAAGGATTAGCGATTTTACGTCTAGGAGCGCGCGGTTCTGAGGTTACTAAGTTGCAAAGACGACTGCAAAGGCTCGGTTTCTTGAATCAAGGCGATATTGATGGCAATTTTGGCGCAGCAACTGAGGCTGCGGTGATAGCTTTACAAAAGCGCTATGGTTTGGATGCTGACGGTGTCGTTGGTGGAGGAACTTGGGAGATTCTCATGCGACGGCGCGGAGGATAAACAATTCAAAATTTAAAATATAGCAATCCTAAATTATTGGTGAACAACAAGATTCCCGACTTCTTGAAGAAGTCGGGAATCTTAGCCAAGTAGCTAAATTTTAGCTTTTGGAAAATTGGCTCTATATTTTTTTGACGTACTCCCCTGCGGTCATGCGAGGGGATTCTTAAAACAGTGAACAGTGAACAGTAAACAGTAACCAGGCGTATGGTGGGGGATTTAAACCCGCCACCAACGCTTTCGGTCCAATTGGTGGGGGACTTAAACCCTGCGGATGAAACTGATAACTGATAACTGGTAACTGTTAAAAGATGTTCCAATGTAGGCTAAAGCCATACATTTCCAGCTTAATTCCTGTTTCTTAGACTCTTAACTAGATTGTTGCCAATCCCCGCTACTACCGTCTCCGCAGGCAATTTTATTTAGAGTCCACGACGCGCCCCACCGCAGACTATGGTACAGTCCAAAGACTACGTTTCTACCCTCGGAGTCCTGTTATGGATATCCTGTATGGGTCGCCACCCAGTACCTTTCAGAATTGTACTAGAGAAACATGATTGTTAAAACCTGTTGAGGAGGCAGTGCGTTGCGGGGGTTCCCCCCGTTGTAGCACCTGCCGTTCGCGCTTCATCCCCTGGTTAAAAACACAGGGGTTCTCGCGCTCCCACTATCTTTTGATAGAAACCGTTGCAAAGTTGAATTGAAACCAACCGTTGTAATACGATAAAGATACCCCCAACAACAAGGTATCATTAAATATCAGTGCCTAAAAACTCTATTTTTTTAAGAAAAAATAAAAACTAAGAAGATTTTAAAAAAAAACTTATGAGACACTTTTTATTAACTTGGCTAGGCACTGCAGTAGCGTTGCTCATTACAGCTCATATTGTTCCTGGATTCTCTATAAAGAATTTTGTTGCTGCTCTTGTTGCTGCGATAATTATCGGGTTAGTAAATGCAATAATTAGACCTTTTTTAAGCATTTTGACATTTCCTATTACCTTGCTCACTTTTGGGTTATTTACATTTGTCATTAATGCTCTGACTTTATTGATAGCAAGCGCCCTTACCCCCCGTGAGCTTTTTGAAATTAGTGGTTTTGGGGCTGCTTTGTTAGGTTCAATTGTGCTAGCAATAGTTTCTAGTATTATTAATTATTTTTTAAGAAGGATTGATTGAAAGATATCATTATAGGAAGTGTTTATGAGATTTGTTGTAAGAATTTGGTTTAGGGCTATTGGGAACCGCAGATGGACGCAGATAGTTAGTTGATCTGTGGTTTCATATCCAAAAAATTGAATGAGCGCAAAAGGTCTATTCTCAATTAGTTTGGTAACATTTGAGCAACAGCTACCGTTACCGCTCCTGGTTGCCCGTCTAAACGGAAAATTTGTTTAGCAACGAGTAACTCCCCTAACTTTTCTGTTGTTCCCTCACTCTGGGGAGACTCTAGGGGGGTGAACTCAGAGGCTGCACACAAAGCAGCAGCTTCCGCCACGCTAGGGCTTCCCACTTCTTTGGCGACAAGTTTAGATGGGTTGGGGACTGAGACTTTGCTCAGAACATCAGAGGGAAAGGTTTTCAAAGGCAAATTGCGCTGCTGGCAAAGTTCTACTAAACCAGTTTCATGAGATTTAATATCAATGGTGGCAATACCTGCGATCGCGCTTTCTGCCAGTTGATTTTCTCTAAAAACTTGCTGAATTGCCCTTTCGATCAATTGTCGTGAAGTTCCCCTGACACATCCAATTCCCACCCACAAAACCCGATGGCTGCTTGCTACTTCCATCATTTGCCTCTTTAATTTATACTTACTTAAAATCTTAAAATTATAAAGTTTGAGTAATTTTTTTGCAAAGAAATACAGTATTAATACCATCAATACTTTTGCCACTCATACGTAAGCCCATATAATTAGGAAAAATTGAAGCAGCTTGATACAGACTTTGATTCCAAGAATCTACCGCAAGTAAATACATTTCACGTTTAGCCAGGGTGAAATAGTCAACACAGGTGTATCTATCACTCGTTGTAAATTCAACAAAAAACACCAGTGTGGCAAATGACTACGGAAATAGAGCAGAAAAACGCCCTCAGAGTAAGTGGCGTAAGTCTTTTTATATCTCATTTCCAAATACACAGTTCACCTGCAGGAGCATAGTTGCATGACATCAATCACAAGCTTAAAGACAAAAGTTAAAACCAAAGTCAAAAAGCTAACAGTATTATTTGGCAGTGCTGCTGTGATGGCATTGGGCATGAACGCCTCAGCAATCGCAGCAACAATGTACGATGTCACCGACTTAGGTGATCTAGCTCAACGTCTCAGTTTCGACTTCAGCTATGGCATTAATGATGCAGGTCAGGTGGTAGGTAGTTCAGGTTTTGTTCCTAACCGCGCCTTTTTGTGGAACAGCAGCACTGGCATGACTGACCTCGGCACCCTTCCAGGAGGGAGGGACAGTTACGCCTATGGCATCAATAATGCAGGACAGGTGGTGGGGTCTTCAGATGGCCAGGGCTTTTTGTGGACCCGTAGCACTGGTATGACTGCCCTTGGTACCAGTGGTGCCAATGCCATCAATAATGCAGGACAGGTGGTGGGTGGGGAGAACCGCGCTTTTTTATGGAGCAGCAGCACCGGTAGTACTGATCTTGGTACCCTCCCAGGTGGGTCTTCCAGTCGCGCCTCTGACATAAATGATAATAGCCAGGTGGTGGGGACATCCAGTACCAGCGATGGCACATCTCACGCCTTTTTATGGAACAGCAGCACTGGTATGACCGACCTCGGCACCCTCCCAAACAAGAATTCCAGTTCTGCCTCCGCTATCAATAATGCAGGTCAGGTGGTGGGGAATTCAGGTAGCACCTTCAACGGTCGTCGCGCCTTTTTGTGGAGCAGCAGTACTGGCATGGTTGACCTCGGTCTGCCGCCAGGTCGATATCCTGCTTCCGATTCTGACTCTAGTTCTGCCAATGATATCAATGATTTAGGACAGGTGGTGGGGAGTTCAGATAGCACCTTCAACGGTCGTCGCGCCTTTTTATGGAGCAGCGACACAGGTATGGTTGAGCTTAACACCCTAATTGACCCTGGGATAAGGCTGGATACAGCAACAGCTATTAATAACAAAGGTCAGATTGTCGCTAATAGCAGGGTAAGTTCATATGAGCATCGTACTTATTTACTAACTCCTAAATCATCCACACCAGTGCCAGAACCGTTAACAACAGGCGGTACCATACTTGCAGGAGCTGGTTTAGTCTATCTGCGTCGCCGCTATGGTCGCCTACATCGATCGCAGAACAAGCCCCTACAAGAATAATTTTATTCACCACTGCTTCGACCATTCCAGACATTTAAGTACATTTGTACCGGGGGAAGTTCCGTTTCAACTGCATGACGACTCAACCACCTGGAGGCAACCCGGACAAATATTCTTACTCCTGTGCGCCCGCTACGCGCAGACTCCGCACGACACCGGGATAGTCATTAAACTCTGCGAGCATCAAAGCTGTATAACCACCCTGATTTTTGACATTCACGTCTGCCCCAGCCTGTAGCAACAATTGCACCGCCTCGCCATAACCTCGTGAAGCTACCCACATCAACGCTGTCGCCCCTGCTGAGTCTTGCAAATTCACATCTGCTTGCTTTGCCACAAGCTGGTGGATCACGCGTATATGGTTGCGTTCTGCTGCCTTAATCAAAGCGCTTTTTCCATCATCGGCTCGAGTATTGACATCAGCACCATAATCTAGTAAAGACTTCACGATTTCAGTGTGTCCCTGCGTTGCTGCTAATGTCAACGGAAACTCACCCAAGTTTTTTTCGTTTACATTCGCTCCTTGACGCAGCAGTGCTTCAACAATTTGACTGTGTCCCTGCAAAGCGGCTAAAAGTAGCGGTGTATCTCCTAAATGGTTCCTGATTTGCACATTAGCATTTTGGCTGAGTAAGACTGCTACCACATCGGTATAACCTTCTACCACAGCAAGGTGCAGGGCTGTTTCACCATCTTTATCTTGAAGATTGACATCAGCACCGTGAGCAAGTATTGCTGCGGCGGCTGCACTATGTCCCGCTGCTGCTGCTGCTGATAAAGCCGTACTCCCATCAAGGTTTCGCACCTTTACATTAGCCCCTGCTGCTAACAGTGCTTCCACAACTTCCAAATATCCCAAGTCTGCCGCCACCATCAATGCAGTTTCTCCCTCTTCATCTTGGGCATTGACATCTGCATTATTTTGTAGTAATGCTTGTACAACTGCGGTATGTCCAGCGCGTACTGCCACCTCAAAAGCCGTGTCCTCATCTTTATCTTTGACATCTACCTTGGCACCAGCAGCAAGCAAGACTTGCACTACATCCGCGTGTCCTTTGAGGGCGGCTATCATCAAGGCAGTGCTGCCATCTTCATTCGTGGCATTGACATCCGCACCTCTAGAGAGTAAAAGCTTTACAATGTCAAGACTGTTGGCACTCGCTGCTAACATCAAAGCCGTCAACCCATAGCGCTTTCTTTTCAAGTTGATGTTGGCACCTGCATCCAGAAGCGATCGCACAATTTCGGTGTAGCCTAAATGAGCCGCAAACATTAAGGGCGTAGTGCCATCGCGATCGCCCGTGTCTACAACAGTATTAGCACTCAGCAGTGAATGCACCTGCTTGATATCACCATTTTTAGCAGCCGACAGCAGCAAATCGTTATTTTTAATCATTAGTCATTAATTGGGAGTTGGAAGGCACAGATCACAACTGGTGGAGTTTTTGCGATCTCTGTCATCTGTCCATTTCATCTTCCCATCTACCTATTCCCAATTAGGTTATGCTAATTTTTATGAAGATTTAAGGATAAGGGGAACAGCTATGAATCTGGAACTTTCACCATCAGTAAAATACTGGTCAAATTTCTTTCACCCAGTCTTAATGTGGGCGCTCTTACTACTTTCGTTATATGCGGCGTACCTAGGACTGCAAGTCCAACGTACCAGAAATGCTGAGGGTGAACAAAAGAAAGAATTAGTCAAAGGTAAATACAACGTCAAACACTACCAAATCGGCTCTGTACTCCTGGCTTTGATGGTTACAGGCGCTATCGGTGGTATGGCTGTCACCTATATCAACAACGGTAAGTTGTTTGTTGGACCTCACCTACTAGCAGGGCTTGGTATGACAAGTCTGATTGCCTTCTCTGCTTCCCTATCGCCTTTTATGCAAAAAGGAGCGAATTGGGCGCGTCTGACTCATATTTTATTGAATTTTGCACTTTTAGGTCTTTTTGCTTGGCAGGCTCTCAGCGGGGTAGAAATTGTTCAAAGAATTCTCACTCAAGCATAGTAATTAGTTATTAGTCATTAGTCAAAAGTCAATAGTCAAGAGGGTTTTCCTGACTATTGACTTTTGACTTAGCGCTTTTTATTGGAATTGATGGGAAAAGAAATACCACATGATTGGTGAAAATCTTCCTGTACTTTGCGAGTCAAGCGGCGAGAAACTTGGCGGACAATTTGGTTAAGTAGGCGATCGCCTGTAGATTCAATTAAAGATTTGGGTAATCGCTCAATAAACTTGGGAAAGTGAATATCAACTGTCAAATCCAATTCCCATTCTACTCGTGTCATTTCACCAAAGCCGATTGAAGCATCGTTTGTCACGTTTTCTACTAATCGTAGCGATGAGCGGTAGTCTACATCATAACCAGGAGGCTGATAGTCAGGAACGGCGATCGTACGGGTACGGTAGACCCCTTCCTCTGGCGGTAATAGTTCCAAACCAATTTTTGGCTCTACTTCATAACCAAAAGCGCCAAAGCGACCAATGACTAAAGCATAGCCATTTTCCCCGAGAGGTTCCACTTTCATGGGTTCAGCACAGCGCGAAAACCATGAAGCGTGACTATCGAGATATTCTGCAACGCTTCCAGGTGCAGCGTACATTTCCATACAGTCGCTATAACGACCGTAAAACCTTGTTGGTGTCCCTACAGCTTTCTCTTGGGTTCCGTCAGGTGCTTCTTCTAGATTCGATGTCACGGACAAGACTGCTTCAGTTGTTTCAAACGATTGATAATCCTGGTTTTTTGAAATCATAAAAGGGTTCTTCTATAGTGAGAGCGTTTGTCTAAATTAAGAATTCCCCTCGGAGGGACAAAGTTTCGCACTAAATCTCCATTTTGGCGGAAATCTCAATCATCTGTCATATAGTTCATCTAATCTCTACATAATCTCTACAATAGAGAACTGAAAACCCTTCGGGTATGCCTTCGGCACGCCTGACGGCGTTGCACGCCAGTTCCCTACGGCGGGAAACCCGCCTAAGCCCTTTGGGCAGGCTCCGCCAACAGGACTGGTCTCAACAGATACTAGTTTTCTAGGATAGCGTTTATTATCATGAAAGCATTAGTAGCAGGGGCAACAGGTGAGACAGGTCGCCGGATAGTACAAGAGCTGATAGCGCGGAATATTCCCGTTCGTGCCTTAGTGCGGGATGTACAGCAAGCAAGGAGTATTTTGCCACCGGACGCCGAGTTGGTGCAGGGTGATGTGTTAAAACCAGAAAGCTTAACTGCTGCTTTGGGAGATAGCACAGTACTACTGTGTGCTACCGGCGCAAAACCAAGCTTTGATCCAACCGGACCTTATAAAGTGGATTATGAAGGAACTAAAAATTTGGTAGATGCAGCAAAAGCAAAGGGAATTGAGCATTTTGTCTTTGTTTCTTCTTTGGCTGCTTCTCAATTGTTCCATCCACTGAACTTGTTCTGGCTGATTTTGGTTTGGAAAAAGCAAGGTGAGGAATACCTCCAGAAAAGCGGTCTGAACTATACGATTGTGCGACCTGGTGGTTTAAAAAATGAAGATAACTCCAACTCAATTGTGATGCAAAATGCTGATACATTGTTTGACGGCAGCATTCCCCGGCAAAAAGTCGCCCAGGTTTGTGTTGAGGCATTGTTTGAGCCAGCAGCCAAAAATAAAATTGTAGAGATTGTTGCTAAGGAAAACACTCCCGCGAAAAGCTTTGGAGAACTTTTTGCGAATGTCGTCTAAGTTAAGTGCCGGGTACTGAGTCAAAAGTTAATAGTATAATAACTATTGACTTTTGACTAATTTTGTGAAAATTTCCTGAATGAGTGCGTCGAACACTGTTGTTATATTTTGATGACAATAGCAGGTAACTGTAAGGAGTCGGACTCTGAAAAAAGGCTTAGAACGCAAAGGCGGCGTTGAACAACTCATAGGACCAATAGCCGCGCTTCTTGGCTTCGTATGTTTGTTGCAGTGGTATGTCTTTGGAGATTTGCGATCGCATTCTGATCCCACCTTTGGCAACAAACAGCCCCCCTTAGTTATGAAAGGGGGCGACCCTTATATCCGCGCTTTAATGCGAACTATCTCAGCGAGTGAAGCAAGTAGCTTTCGTCCTTATTCAGTGTTATATGGTGGACGGCACGTTGACAACCTCAGCCGCCATCCTCAGGTATGCGTCACCATTGTCACAGGTCCCAACAAGGGAAATTGTTCTACAGCTGCTGGCAGGTATCAAATGATTAATACTACCTGGTATAATCTAGCTCCTCGCTATCACCCAAAGCCAGGACAATTTATGTTTTGGGTTTCTTATAGTTTTGAAGCAGAGTATCAAGACGCAGTGGTTTACCGCTGGCTGAGCGATCGCCAATTCTGGGGAACTGATATTTCTCAACAGCTGCGCCAAGGAAAGTTACAAGAAGTTTTGCGGCGGCTGTCTCCTACTTGGACAAGTTTGGGATATGGTATTGAAACTAATTCTGTGACTCGATCTTTACCACAGATTTATCAGAAAATTTTGCAAGAGGAATTAAAGGCGGCTGGAAAATCAGTTTAATAAATTTTTACCAAAATTCGCCGTAAAGCCCCCACTGTAACGGTACTCCGTTCAGTGGTGGGATATAAGGCGGCTGATGATGAGGGCATCCCCGACCTATGCTGACTGTAAGTGAGCGCGGGAGTGGGATGTCCGAAGAATCACCAAGTATTTCTAAATTTTGTCCGGAATCCGTCTATTTTGAGTGGTATACTATTATTGGTTGCGACCCACCCACTCGGCTGACCACAACACGAAGTAGCAGAAAGGATGCGCGGCGAAAGTAACTAGCGAGAGAAAAGGGGAAAGATCCTGGTCACTGGTTCGTATGATTACGCTCTGCGGTAAAAGATAAGCCACACAAGGATGTACGGAAAAGAAATTAACTGCCTGCGGGAGGCGGGCGGCTACCAGGGTACACACGGGTGTACGGGAGTAAGGGGCGAGTCCCAAACCTCCGGAGGACAGGTAAGACCATCATCGTCTTGAGTGACGAATACCTTCGGGTATACCTAACGTGGCACTGACCAATGAAACTGGAAGCCCCCACCATAAACGGTACTCCGTTTTGGTGGTGGGTACTTCACAATGGCAGTTCATACAAGGCTAAAGAGTAGCTATCGTGTTTTACCTGCCCACGATATACAAATCCCAAATTTTCGTAATACTGACGGATAGCTGGGTTTGTTGCCATGCAGTCCAGGCGCAGGTACTTTCTGTTATTGCTCTTGATGTAAGCCTTTACCCAATTTAATATGATTCCGCCAACGCCATAACCTTTTACACGAGTGCGTGTTGCCAAGCTATAGACATATCCAGCTTCTTTGGCATCATTCCACAACTTTGAGTCTGTCCACGCTAGGCGGAATGTTGCCACTGCATAATTGTCTGGCTGTGTGCGGACTAAGAACACCTGATCCTTCTCAATTTCTCTTTCAACAAAATCCCACAAACTTTTAGGTGGCGGAGAGAGCCACTGACGGATGCCTTTTGCGCTCAACCAAACTGCAGCCTCATCTAGTATTTCCATAACAACGTTCAACTCGTCTTTGTGTGCTCTATCAAACACAAGCGTCCCTAAAGCTGAATTTGTTGTTGCTGGATGCATAGTTGTTTGGTAAACGTAGGCTCTATTAGAATAGAGCGTTCTTCGTAATGCAAATCTTAAGGCTCTGCCTCAATCAAAAATTCTCTAACACTTTTTACAAATACCATGGTATTTACAAAATGTATATTATGTCCTGAATAACTAACTATTTTTAGCTGACATTTCCATGTTTTAGCTATTTTCTGATTAATATCTATAAACTTTTCATCATCTTCACCAACGAGTAAAAGCAAAGGATTTGTATTCTCTTTCAGTTTTTCCCACAAAGAAGGTTGATATCCAGTACCCATCAACCGTAAAGATTTTGCCAACTCAATTGGATTATTTTGCAAACGAACTTCTATAAGGTGCTGAAATTGGGAATGGTTTTTGATAGACCCAAAAATAGGCTGAGTGTACCAGTTGGATAGAAAAACAGCAAAATCATTCTTATTAACACTTCTTTCTAATTTCCTGGCTATTTGCTCATCACGTTTAACTCGTTCTACTCGTTCTGCTTCAGTTGACAAACCAGGAGAAGCTGATTCTAAAATAACTTTAGAAAAACGTTCTGGAAAATGTAGGGTGAGGTATAAAGCTAATCTCCCTCCCATCGAATAACCAACCAAAAAGCATTTGGTAATTTTTAAATCATCTAGTAAATTGATTATGGCATGGGCAGTGTTTGGCATTGTATAACACTCATCACCACCTAAAACTTTGGTTTCTCCATGTCCAGGAAGGTCAACTGTCAGACAGTAAAATTCATGAGACAGTAATGAGATAGCTTGATCAAATTCATGGCTGTTACCCATGAAGCCGTGTAAAAAAAGAATCAGTCGCTTATCTGGATTACCACTGAAATAATAGTGAAATTGATAGTTTGCAAGCGTCATATTTTAGCCTACTTGATCACACACATTGTCTAGGCGAATATAATTTGCGCTTTGCAGAGGCTACGCAAACGCGGTTCATCTTGCACACAAACAAAACCCGTTGACTTGCTCATACCACTAGCCCTGGCGATTGGAAATCGCCAAGACATCTTTATAAAAACCGCTCTAAGGTAAAAATCTATCCAAGGCTGCTTTAAGTTGTTCCAATTCAACTTCAATATCGCCCTCTTTTGCAGCTCTGGCAATACACTCTGTTAAATGTTCATCTAGGACAATTCGCGCCACCCGATCCAGCGCTCCCCGCACTGCGGCAATTTGGAGTAATACATCAGGACAAGGACTACTTTGCTGCACCATTGTTTTGATGCCGCGAACGTGCCCTTCTATACGTGACAGCCGATTGACTATTCGCCGCAAAGACTCTTCGCTATGAACGTGAGAATGAACCAATTCATGGTTATGAATATGCTGTGTATTGTGTTTATCTGTATCGTTAAAGAGTAAATCCTTATCCTGTTTAGAAGTAGGTAAGGACTGTTTTGTTAATCGGTTCGATCCAGTCATAGGTTTTTACAGAGGTGCTGCCAGTAAATAAGATCCTAGCCTAGAGAAGAGAGGAGGGGATGGGGGGGATGGGGAGTAGGGGAAGTCAGTGGAGTGGGGGAAAATAACTAATATCGTCTGATAATTTAAGAAATCTAATGATAAATAACCTACGTAATACTAGATTTGGAGGATTAGGGAGAGAAAGCGAAACCTAGAGCAATAGCTGAACGTCAATGCACAGTAGTTGTCATCGAACCTGCAAAAATAGCTATAGAAAGATTTTTCACCATTAAACAACAATTAGGCTGAAACATTAGGTTGTGGTTATGCGATCCAAACTACCCCGATCAATCCGCCAACTAAGTACTCATGTGTTAGCCATAATTTTGGGAGTTTTGCTAACTGTTGGCACTTTGCGAGTCTCACCCTCCCAAGCAGAACCTGCGCCAAGTTCCGTGACGGCTGAATCTCCACAACTCGTTGCCCAGAGGCAATCACCAGCGACTGGTGCTATTGGTAGTAGTAGCTTTGTTACAGCAGCAGTCAATCGCGTTGGTTCAGCAGTCGTCAGGATAGATACTGAACGCACAATTACCCGACGTGGCTCTGATCCGTTCTTTGACGACCCCGTTTTCCGGCGGTTTTTTGGTAACGGTTTCCAGGGGCAGTTGCCTCCTGAACAATTACGCGGTCTTGGTTCTGGGTTTATTATTGATAAGAGTGGGTTAATTCTGACCAATGCCCATGTGGTGGACAAGGCTGATAAGGTGACAGTCCGCCTCAAGGATGGACGCAGCTTTGAAGGAAAGGTACAAGGCGCGGATGAAGTGACGGATTTGGCAGTGGTCAAAATTAATGCTGGTGGTGATTTACCAGTTGCGCCCTTGGGTTCTTCAAATAATGTACAGGTGGGTGACTGGGCGATCGCAGTCGGTAACCCTTTAGGATTAGATAACACCGTCACCCTAGGAATTGTCAGCACCCTCAGACGTTCTAGCGCTGAAGTTCGTATTCCCGACAAGCGCTTAGAGTTCATTCAAACCGACGCCGCTATCAACCCCGGTAACTCTGGTGGACCACTCTTGAACGGTCAAGGTGAAGTCATTGGAATTAACACAGCCATTCGTGGCGACGCGATGGGTATTGGGTTTGCCATTCCCATAGATAAAGCTAAAACAGTCGCAGCCCAACTAGAACGAGGAGAAAGAATCGCTCATCCATTCATCGGTGTGCAAATGGAAGAGCTAACGCCCGAACTGGCAAAACAATTCAACTCTAACCCTAATTCTCCTATTGAGTTACCAGAAATTAATGGTGTTTTGGTCAGGCAAGTGGTACCCAACTCACCAGCAGCAGCAGCAGGTATACGTCCGGGAGATGTGATTGTTCAGGTTGATGGACAACGCATCACTAAGGGCGCACAGTTGCTTGATATTGTGGAAGCTAGCCGTGTTGGTCAGGAATTGCAGTTAAAAGTGCAGAGGGGTAACCGGACACAACAGCTATCAGTACGCACTGCTCAAATGCAAAATGCTTCATAAAAATCTTGCAATTTGATAGAAACCCAGTTTCTTTTATTTAGCTGTTTTGCCGTAAGCCTCCCACTGTACTCGGTACTCCGAGCCAGTGATGATATATAAGGGGGGTAATCAGGTTGCGACCCCTGACCTATGCGCTTGCGTCGGCTAGTGCAGGAATAGGATCAGCCACCTGATTACCTATCATTCAGTCTCTAGACCAAAGACTCATTGCTATTACCAAACTTACCACTCAGTGCGCTGAGTCCCGAAGGGACACGCTACGCGAACGGGCAGTGCGCTCCGCGCGATCGCGCTTTTGTTCCTCATCCAACGTTTTACTTCAGTTCTACTGACCGACATAATGTTCTTGTTTTCACTGTTTTATGATTTGGCTATTGTTATTTAAGTTTGGAGTCAAATCTGGTGAGTAACAATACCTATATGTACTGTACGCTAGACCCTAACTTTGTGCCAGATAGTATAAAAGCCATGAGTGATTTAGGTGAGTGCGTGAAAGCTTTTTCGGATTTGCCTAATCGCGTACTTGCAGAGAACCAAATTCTTCCTGGGTCAGAGAATGAAAAGGAATTAATTGAAGGAATTAGAGAAATTTATTACTGGACAAAACTCTGGCTATCTTGCGACCTGCTAAATCAAGATCAAATTAAGTCCCAGCTAGAATCTACAAATGGAAAGTACTTCAAGAGCCATGCAAAACTGTCTGTGGCACTGTATCGACTGTGCGAAGAGGCATACCGCTATCCAGGATGGGCTACAGACTTCTTTGGCTCTCCTGCTGGACTTTGGTTTAGCTGTGAATATGAAAAATGCTTGTTGGGATTGGAGAACTCTGGCTTGATAGGTGTACCACTAGAAGTCACTAAAGACAAGTACAAAGCCAATATGACTAAGTATTGGGGTAAACAGGGCAGAGGCGACCGAGCAGAAACAACTGGAATACTAGGAAATCCTATAAAACGGGAAATATATCCAGGACAAAAATCTGGAACACCTACTAAGTTTGCTTCTCCTTTGTATATGTTAATCCTCACAGCGACTTACTTGGCAAAAGTGGATTGCAAGTTCCGAGAAGGAGTCTACAGAAAGTATGGTAGCGCTGTAAAGTGCCATGCTCGTGCCGCTGGTAACCCAAATCTACATTCAGTTCGTCTAACACCTTCGGGAGACCTCATCAATACTCAATCAACTGCCAATCTACCTGGTTCACGTTTGGGGAAACGAAAGAAAAAGGGTTTTGAAAAACAAATTTAAAAATGTAAAGTTATGTAAATAGCTTTTCCAAAGTTTGTACAGGCTATTAGCTCCAGATTAATCTCCTGTAAGAAGCAGTTCAAATCCCTTGAAATTTATCCGACTTCAAGTTAAAACCCGCTTTTCAGAATAATAAGGAGCTAATGATGCATCAGAATCAGCACAATGAGGCTAAACTTTTTCAGCCTTCACTTCCGTTTGCCCAAAAACTGAGATACGACTTTTCCCACCAAAAGAAAGTGGGAAAGGCAGGAGAGACAGCTATAGATCATTGGCTAAAGTTTCTTGGCTATAACATTGAGGATGTCTCAGAATTGCCTGAGTATCAAAAGGCAGGGATTGACCGTCTATTAACACGACTAGATGGTACTACAATCAAGGCTGAGTACAAAACTGATTTAAAAGCAAAGCAAACTGGCAACCTATTTTTCGAGACAGTATCAGTTGCCCATCGCAATATTCCTGGTTGGGGACACACTTCCCAAGCGGATTTTTGGATTTTTTTCATTCCAAAACAGGAAATTTTGGTTGTTGAACCAGGGAAGTTTCGGTGCTTAGTTTTAGAACATCTAACAACACTGGAAAAGAAAACCGTACAAAATCAAGGTTTTTGCACAATTGGCTTGCCCGTTCCTCTAAAAAATGTCAGGGAAATTGCTTGTCACGTTTACAAGTTCCCTGAAGTACCTTTCTAATTAACATCAATGAAGGGCATCAACAAGAAATGCCCTTATATATGTATATTAGATAAGGTGCGATCGCATTCCCTATTGCACAATCGTTGTCGGTGATTGGCACTTAATCACAGAAAGCGCGTAGCTTTGTTTAAGCAAATAAAACTCAAAAATACTAAGATATTTACTGGGTTTCGCTGTTGCTCAATCCAACCTACTATTTATACTATGTAGCCCGCATAGGAAGGCTTCTCTTGTATACTTCCTGACTTCCAGTCTGAGAGATTATCCGCTATCTCAAACAGGGTAAGCGCAAGAAAAACAGCCTGACTTTTCCCGTTATCTCTTTGGCGGATGCGATCGCTTACTATGTCGCTATCCCAAAGTCGTATTTTTTCGGTACTTATTGTCATTAGCTCTAAACAGTTG
>JAHHIB010000111.1 GCA_019359075.1 Kalymmatonema hyalinum WJT4-NPBG1 | reverse complement strand
CTTATACAAAAACTGTCCGTCAGGTCAAGTTCACCCTTTTTGTCTATTCATAAAACCAAATCCCTATAACAGTTCTGGGATTGTTAAGAAAGATCCGGGTAATGCATAGCTCGCTTGCGGGGAGGGGGTTAGGGGGTGGGGTGCATTTCGGTGAGTTGTCCTGTTTGCATCATAAAACTTGAGTGTTGTGGTTTACTAAGTAATAATGTAAACACTAAAAAAGCTGGTAAGTGCAATGTCTACCATAAGTACTCGTTGGCGCGCTTTCTTAGGAATTGCTATTGGTGGTGTCTATACTTTCTCTGGACATTGCACTCAAGCTCAAATTACCCCTGATGCCACTTTACCCAATAATTCCATCGTCAACATAAATGGCAACACCTTCAATATCACAGGGGGAACGCAAGCAGGCGGTAATTTATTCCACAGCTTCCAACAGTTTTCTGTTCCCACTGGTGGGGGAGCTTTTTTTAACAATACTGTTGACATTGGGAACATCATTAGTCGCGTCACGGGTGGGTCGATATCTAATATTGATGGGTTGATTCGCACCCTAGGTACGGCTAACCTGTTTTTGATTAATCCCAATGGAATTGTATTTGGTCCCAATGCCCAATTAAACATTGGCGGCTCTTTCTTTGCAAGTACGGCTAGTAGTCTGAAATTTGCTGATGGCACAGAGTTTAGAACAGACGGTACCCAAACAACACCATTGCTGACTATCAGTGTTCCATTGGGTTTGCAATTTGGACAGAATCCAGGAAAAATAACCGTACAAGGTTCAGGTCATAATTTAACTTACGACGAATTTACATCTGGAACGATTCGGGGTGATGTTCCGGGACTACAAGTGCAACCAGGGAGAACCTTAGCGCTTGTTGGTGGAGATATCGTTCTAGAGGGTGGTAATCTCAGAGCAGAATCAGGAAGGATTGAATTAGGAAGTGTTGCTTCACCCGGCTTAGTTAGCCTCACTCAAAATGATTCTGGTTTTACTTTAGGATACTCAGGTATTGAGAATTTTGGTAATATCCTGCTTTCTCAAAAAGCTTCAGTTGATGCAAGTGGAGAGGGCGGAGGTTCCATCCAAGTGCAAAGCAGGCAACTTTCCGTAAAGGATGGTTCATCAATTTTGTCTATTACCTCTGGATCAAAACCTGGAGGAGATTTTACTGTTAATGCAACTGAGTCAGTAGAACTGGTTGGAGAATCCTCAGATGGAAACTATGCTAGTAGCTTACTAACAGAATCTCAGGGTGCAGGTTCTTCCGGTAATTTGACAATTAATACAAGAAAGTTAACTGCTACTGATGGAGCATACGTATCAACTTTTATTACATCTTTAGGTGATGGTGGAAATCTGACAGTTAAAGCTTCTGATTCAGTGGAATTATTAGCTAGCGGCAGATTTGAGAGTGGCTTATATACAGGAACTAGTTTTGGCAGTTCTGGCAATGCTGGAGAGTTAAAAGTAGAAACTAGGAATTTAAATGTCAAAAATCTTGCAACAGTGTATGCAAATTCTGCTGGTCAAGGAAATGGTGGCGATATTTTTATACAAGCATCTGATGGGCTTTTTGTCTCTAATGCACGCATTGTCAGTATTGCAGGTAGTAGCGCGATTGGTAAAGCGGGAAACATTAATGTCACATCAGGCTCAGTTTCCTTAACTGATGGTGCTCTAGTCGATACCAGTACCTATGGACAAGGGGATGCAGGAAACTTGAAGATTGACACTCGTGAATTGCTCGTGCGCGACGGGGCAGGAGTTAGTACAACCACAATCGGTGCAGGCAAGGGCGGGAATTTGACTGTCAATGCCACTGAGAAAGTGGAAATCGGCGGTTTTCGTACATCTGGCAATGGTCAGGCACCTCCTAGCACGTTGCTGACTGGCGCTACCGCAACCGGAGATGCGGGAGACTTGAAAATTGATACCAAAGAATTCATAGTGCGGGACGGGGCACTAGTTAGTACAACCACAATCGGTGCAGGCAAGGGCGGGAATTTGACTGTCAATGCCACTGAGAAAGTGGAAATCAGTGGTTTTCGTACATCTGCCAATGGTGAGGCATCTCCTAGCACGTTGGTGACTGGCGCAACCGCAACCGGGGATGCGGGAGAGTTGAAAATTGATACCAAAGAATTCATAGTGCGGGACGGGGCTGTGGTTACTACGTTCACATCGGGTGAAGGCAAGGGGGGGAATTTGACTGTCAATGCCACTGAGAAAGTGGAAATCAGTGGTTTTCGTACATCTGCCAATGGTGAGGCATCTCCTAGCAGCTTGGGGACTGGTACTGCCGCAACTGGGGATGCGGGAGAGTTGAAAATTGATACCAAAGAATTCATAGTGCGGGACGGCTCTCTGGTTACTACGTTCACATCGGGTGCAGGCAAGGGTGGGAATTTGACTGTCAATGCCACAGACAAAGTGGAAATCAGTGGTTTTGATACATCTGCCAATGGTGAGGCATCTCCTAGCAACTTGGCGACTGGCACTAACGCAAGCGGGACGGCGGGTTCCTTAAAAATTGACACCCAACAGTTGATTGTGCGGGATAGGGCTGCAGTATTTGTGGGACGTGCCGGAACAGGCGCTGCAGGCAATCTTGAGGTCAATGCTCGCTCTATTCGTTTGGACAACCAGGGCGTGCTTAGCGCTCAATCAGCATTAGGTAATGGCGGTAATATCACACTACGAGTAGGAAACTTGCTGCTGCTACGCGGTAGAAGTCAAATCACTGCCAGTGCGGGTACTGCACAGCAGGGTGGCGATGGCGGCAACATCACTATCAATGCTCCGTCGGGCTTTATTGTTGGTGTCCCTAATGAAAACAGCGACATTACCGCCAATGCTTTCAATGGCACTGGTGGGAAAATCAATATCAACTCCTTAGGCATTTTTAACTTTACTCAGCGTAGTCGGGAAGACTTGGTGCGCGAGTTGGGAACTGATAACCCAAATCAACTCAACTCGCGGGATTTACAAACCAACGACATCACAGCATTTTCCCTAAGCAACCAAAATTTAAGCGGTGAGGTCACTATCAATACACCGGATGTTGACCCAAGCAAAGGATTACTCGAACTACCGATAGTGTTAGCAGAGACAACAAACCTAATAGCAGACACTAGCTGTGATGCCATTGCTAGCACAGATGCTGACACCGATAAAAGCAAATTTACTATCACCGGACGCGGTGGTTTGCCTCCCAGCCCCTACGAACCCCTCAGCACTGATGTCCTCTGGTTAGACACTCGATTAGCAGGTACTACATCACAACAGCAACGTTCACAAGGAAGCGCAGCTAAACCACCATCTAAAGGTGATGCTGTGGAAATTGTCCCCGCTACAGGTTGGGTGTTCGATGGGAAGGGGAATGTTACCCTGATCTCCCATGCATCCAATGGCAATGCTTTGGGGACAACTCCTGCTAAGTGCTCGAAACAGTAAAACCACATACTTTTCGGATAATACTTGATCCCCCCTAGCCCAATACTGCTCGGATAAGCAGATCTATTAACCGGCAAACTTTGTAGAGACGCGCCACCTCTCGTCTCTACACGGGGTGAAATTTCCACCGATAGCCCAAAAGCCGAGTAGTATTGCCCCCTAACCCCCCTTAAAAAGGCAATCGTGTACACACATCTTGCTCAAAACCTCACCCTCGCTTTTAGCTACGCTAAAATCTTTCCCTCTCCTTATTAAAGAGAGGGATGCCCGACAGCGCAGGGTGAGGTTCAATGTATTGGGTGGTGCCTTACGCGTTTCGGTACTAGGTTTTAACGTAGACGCCCCGATCGCAAGATACTAATGATTAACCACAGCCCTAGCAAACTGGCGACGGCAAACAACACACTGCTCAAGAAAGACAGTTGAGATGTCCTCGCGTTGCTAGAGATAATTGCCGCACCCATAATCAGCGAACCAACCAAGATGCTGAAAGAAAGACGATTGGCAGCATCATCTGTTGTGCGCCGCAAGCCATCTAAACCACGCACTGAGATGTTCCACTGTAGAGTTTCCGAGGTAATTCGGTCGAGCAGCAACTCTATCTGGCGAGGAGATTGTAAAGTGAGACTTTTAAGATCCAGCGCTGTTCTGAGAAGCGATCGCACAGGACTATCTCCAAACAGTTGTCGGCGAAACAAGTCTGTCAGCAATGGCTGAATTTCATCGATAAAGTTCACTTCTGGGTTAAATCCCCGCGCTACCCCCTCTAAATTAGCTAGGGTTTTGGCATATAAGCCCATGTTACTGGGCAAGCGAATTTTATTGTTGCGGGCAACTTGCAGAAGTTCATAGATGATTTGACTGAAATTCATCTGCGACACGCTCAGGTTGTAATACTTTCGCAGCATCCGGTCATAATCATTTTCCAGCTGAACCATTATCACTGGCTGTGTAGACTCCGCTAGCTGCAAAGTTAACTGAGCGCACCGTTGAGCATCTAGATCCACAATTGCCAATAACATTTCGGTCAATATCTGTTGCGTGCGCGGATCAAGCCGTCCCACCATGCCGCAGTCTAACAAAGCAACGCGACCGTCTTTGAGATAAAATAAATTCCCTGGATGCGGATCGGCGTGAAAGAAGCCATCAATGTACAGTTGCTGAAAGAAAGCACGGAATAGTAGGGTGGTAATTGCTTTGCGCTTCTCCGCAGGGTCTTGACCGTTGTTGTCACTGCTAAGATCCCCCATCAGCAGAGGAACCCCGTCCAGCCACTCCATCACCATTAATTTTGGTGTGGTCAAATCCCAGTAAATTTCGGCAACGACTAACTGCGTGGGATCAAACCAGCGACTTTCGGATAAATTGCGTCGCAACTGGTCGGTGAAACCTGCTTCTCGTGTAAAATCTAACTCTGCTTCCAGCGCCTTGGTAAATTCTTCGGCGATGGATTTGATTTCATAAGTCTGGCCAAATTCAGTACGGGCAACTAAATCGGCAATACCTTGAATTAAGGCGATATCTTGAGCAACAGTGATATCAATTCCTGGACGTTGCACCTTAAGAGCAACTTCCCGACCATCTGCGAGTGTGGCTTTGTGTGTCTGGGCAATTGAACCAGCTGCTACTGCGATCGCATTTACTGTGGCGAAGGTTTCTTCTAAGGGGCGTTTGAGTTGTTTGCGAATGAGAACTTCTACTTCTGCCCAGGGAACTGGAGGCACTTCGTCTTGCAGCGTTGACAGTTCTTCTATGTATGCTGCGCTGAGCAAGTCTGGACGGGTAGACATTAACTGACCGAGTTTGACGTAGACTGGTCCTAAATCTACCAAGATGTTTTTTAAAACAGCAGGTGTGGGTAGCTGGGGTTCATCGGCTTTACCTCCAGTCAGGAGTCGTCGCATATAGTCCCAGCCATTGCGAAGTAGAACTTCAATAATTTCTCTTTGACGAGGAACAGTTTGGGTTATAAACATAATTTTAATGAACCGCAGAGGCAACCGAGAGTGCAACAGAAAAAGGAACAGAGGGATTAGAGAGGTCAGCAGCAAGGAATGATTATGCAGCGCAAGTCATTGGTACTGCTGTTAGCTTTTAAGATTTTGCTTGCTTCCGCGCAATGTTTAATCTTTGTAAAGACGATTTTACAACTTTTGTCAAATTTTGTTTGCTCAGCATTCATTTGACATAATTTGAGTAGAAATCCCCACCGTGTCATAGACGATGGGGACACGAAAATTTTTTGTGCGCAAAAATATGCTTTTGATAGGCAATAATGCAGTTTATTGCCATGCCCTTGGCTAGAAGCTGATAACTAATGATTTGCATAATTGTTCAAATGAAATACGAGACAGAAAAGTTATACTGGTAAATTCACCTTTTATGCCTCTGCCAAGGGTTTTAAGTTTTAAAGCAAGTTCGTAAATCGGGGATCACTCTGCAAGGTTTTGAGGACTTGCTTAATTTCTTGGGTACGGTCTTTTTTGACTATGAGGGTGACGTTGCGATCGCGCACAATCACGACATCGTCTAACCCGATGGTAACAATTACATCTTCTTCATTTGTGGAGTAAACGATAGACCCCTGCGTATCGAGTCCTACGTGAGTAGCCAATTCGACATTGGGAGTGCCTTCTTTTTTCAGCAAACGCTCAATCGCATTCCAATCACCTAAATCATCCCAGCCAAATTCTGCTGGCAAGACATAGGCGATATCTGTCTTTTCCATTAAGGCATAGTCTATACTCTTCTTAGGTAGTTCTGCGTAAATTTGCGCACCGTGTTTTTCTATCGGTTCGAGAATTTCCGGAGCGTGTATGTGCAGTTCCTTAAGAACAATGCCCGCCCGAAAAATAAACATCCCGCTATTCCAGCTAAAGCGTCCCGTAGAGAGAAATTTTTCTGCCGTTTCACGGTCAGGCTTTTCAGTAAACCTGTTGACGTGATAAGCTAGCAAGTCATTAAAGGTACCAGTATTTTCCCCTTGTTCGATGTAGCCGTAACCAGTTGATGCAAAAGTTGGCTTGATCCCCAGTGTCACAATTGCTGCTTGGGTTGCCGCAAGTTCTGTAGCTGCATTTATTGTGCGTGCAAATGCTTCTTGGTCTGCAATCCAGTGGTCAGCAGGGAAAAAGCCGATAATAGCCTCATCTCCGTAACGCTTTTGAATTTCCAAACTTGTCCAAGCAACTGCAGCGGCAGTGTCCCTTCCCTGTGACTCGACGAGTAGGTTATCAGATGGCAGTTCAGGCAATTGTTCTCGCACTCCTTGAGCTATCTGACCAGAAGTTATGACCCACAAGTTTTCCCAACCACCTGCAAGTGTCAGCAGTCGGTCAGCAGTTGCTTGGAGGAGACTTCTATTGCTGCCATCAAGATTCAAAAATTGCTTGGGTCGATTTTGGCGACTTAGGGGCCAAAAACGCTCACCTTTTCCACCTGCAAGGATGACAGGGAACAACGTTCTACTCATTGTGTCATAAAAACTTACTAAAGAACACTATAAGTGTACTGTGACAAATAAAAGTAATGAAGTATAAAGGTATTCAGGATGAACTCAGAAGAAATGATCGAAGAAAGAACTCAGTACTCAGAACTCAGTAGTCAAAATACAAAAACAATACAAGCATACAATGCGTGATTATTGAGATGTATTCTGTGTTCTGTGTTCTTCTAAATATACATGGGTGAAGGGTAAAGGATATAAACGCCATCCGGGCGGCTTCTTATAGGGTAGGGTAGGAACAAAATTTTACACCTTATACTTCATACTTCAAGTGATCTTGTTAACTGGCAAGATTTATGGCTTGCATTAACATTACGTTTAGGGAGTGGATGAGTGGGGGACAATTGTGGTCAAACAAGTCGCAGGTCAAGATAATCAGGGCACATCTGAGGAAATTCAACAATTGCCAAATGAAGTGACAGCAATAAAGCAAGAAAAAATTTCCCGTGACTTCGTAGAGTCTACGGGTTCGATTCCCAGCCAGCTCTACCACAGGCTAGGGTTAGCCATGCCTCGATGGCTATTTTGGATACTGACAATTGTTGTAGGGATCACTTTGTCAGGCTTGCTGGTATCGAGTTTGGCACTTTGGACTCCACTTTGGAGTGACATGGATCGAACAGATGAAGAATTGGGATTGGATGGGAAAGAGCAAAAAACACCATTGCCTGGGGAGTTGTGGAGTAACATTTCACAATATCAACTCACGCGACCAATGAATATTTTGGTGATGGGCGTTGAACCAGTACCCAGAAGTGTAGATGGTTCTCCGGAAAGTTTTGCAGGTCATAGCGATACGGTACTGCTGATACGAGTCAACCCAAGTAACAAAACAATCCGAGTGCTTTCGATCCCCAGAGATACGATGACAGCTATTCCGGAAAAAGGATTAACTAAGGTATCTGATGCGAATGCCCAAGGTGGTCATGTTTTGGCAGCACGCGTCATCAGTCGTACTTTAAATAATGCACCTATTGACCGCTACATTCGTATATCTACTAGTGGGTTGCGACAGATGGTGGATCAGTTGGGTGGAGTAGAGGTCTTTGTTCCGAAACCAATGGTCAATAAAGACTCTGGCGAGAAATTTTCGATTAACTTAGTTAACGGCTGGCAAACTCTCAATGGCGAACAGGCAGAACAATTTGTGCGCTTCCATGAACCAGGAATGGGGGATCTCGAAAGAGTACAGCGACAGCAAGCACTACTGATGGCATTACGTTCTCGCTTAGATAGTCCAACAGTTTTACCCAGGTTACCTCAACTCGTTCGCATTATGCGAAAGCACTTCGACACCAACCTGAAGCTGGAAGAAATGATGGCGCTGGTCAACTTTGGCTTAAACGTTAGGCGAGATAATTTTCAAATGACCATACTGCCTGGTATTTTCAGCCGTTTAAGCCAAGATCCCAATAGCTACTGGCTAGATCTGACTGGGCGAGTTGACTTGCTTGAGGACTATGCTGGGGTGACAATCTCTGGTATGAGGCCAAGTGCGAAACCGCTAGCCAGCCTCAAAATTGCTATTCAAAATGCTTCCAATAAACCTGAACTAACTCAAAAACTTATCAACTCTCTTAAACAGAAAGGTTTTACTAAAGTTTACGCTATACCTGATTGGGCTGACAGCAGACGCCGAACTCAGATTATTGTCCAGAAAGGCAACAGACAAGCAGGAGAAGAACTACAAAAAATCTTAGGCTTTGGTTATACCCAAGTTGCTGCAATTGGGGATCTAGAATCTGACATTACCATTCGTATTGGTAATGATTGGAAGTAATCATTAGTCATTAGTCATTAGTCATCAGTCATTTGTCTTTTGACTAATAACTAATCACAGAGGACAAAAGGCAAGCTTATGAAAAAATTTATACTTCGGATACTGGGATTAATTGTGGTTTGGCTTCTTGCTTGGTTATGGGTGCTGCTTTACGCCAGTCCAGCTTATGCTTAAGCAAAAACAATCAATGACAACAATTATGGCAATCGAACATACTTTGTCGTAGCGACTTCAATAGCTTTTTCCATTTCCTCGGGAGTGGGGGGATGGTAAAGACTGCGTATTTCTTCCTCGTTTATTGGTCGCTTCACTGGCTGTCCCACTTCTACAAAAAACTACTCACCGCCTGCTGGTGTTAAAAGCATTAGTATTTTAGCAGGCTCTTACCCTGTCTTAAAACCGTGGCTTTGACCTTTAGGCAAATGAACGAAGGTTCCTGGAACTGCAACGATTGTCTGCTTGTCAAGCTGGTACTCAACCTCACCTTCAAGAATGTAGTGTGCTTCGTCGTTTTGTTCCTGAAAGTGGGGTGGTGTCATGCTTTGCGGTTGCAGTACTACCTCGGTTAGCGAATATGCTCCACCTGTATCTTCTCCCACAGCTAAAAAGGTGTGGAAATCACCCAACGCCAAGTATGTGGAACCTTGACCTGGCTGAACTATAGTGCTTTTAGAGTTGCCTGTCATTGTAATTCTCCTTATGCTGGAAAAAAGTTTGTCTTAAACTTGAATAGCCCTTATTTCTATATAGATGTACTTTAAATTAACTTATGCTGTTGGCAAAAGTTGTGAGAAAAGCCTTTGCAATCCAGCACGAGTACGTGTCTTTCCACGCATCAACTTGAACAATCGATACTGACTTACACCCATACATTCCTGATTTTGTCAAAAATACCCTGACAAACTCCTAAATTTCAGGTTAAATGTTTCCAGATAAGCGCCTTGAGAAAGTTGTCAGGTACGATTTGTGACACAAGAACAAAAAGCCTCTCGTTCTGTTGCCGGAATTGCGGGAATTGTTGCCGCCGGTACTTTAATTAGCAAAGTTGTCGGTCTAGTGCGGCAGCAAGCAATTGCTGCTGCTTTTGGTCTTGGTGTCGTGGCTGATGCCTATCAATATGCCTATGTGATTCCCGGTTTTCTTTTGATTTTACTTGGCGGGATTAATGGACCATTCCACAGCGCAATTGTTAGTGTTTTAGCCAAGCGGAGGAAAGAAGAAGCCGCTCCCTTAGTGGAGACAATTACGACGCTTGTGGGTGCTATACTGCTGGTTCTCACCGTTATTTTGGTTCTTTTTTCTGGAAACCTGATTGATTTGGTGGCACCTGGCTTAAATAAGCTGGCACAAGGTGGAATGGTAAAGGCGATCGCAATCCAACAGCTCCAGATTATGGCACCAATGGCAATTCTTGCCGGACTTATTGGTATTGGCTTTGGTACTCTCAACGCTGCCAATCTATTCTGGCTTCCCTCAATCAGTCCTCTGTTTTCCAGCATTACCGTTATTATTGGTCTGGGTGTTTTGTGGCTACAGCTGGGTAACAAAATTACCGCTCCTGAAAATGCTTTGTTAGGCGGAGTGGTTTTAGCGGTAGGAACCTTAGCTGGAGCCTTGCTGCAATGGATAGTGCAGCTTGTGGCGCAAGCACGGGCTGGTATGGGTAGCTTTCGCCTGCGGTTTGATTTCAGGGGTCCTGGAGTGAGCGAAGTCATGAAAATTATGGGACCAGCCACCATTTCCTCTGGAATGCTGCAAATTAATCTCTGGGTGATTTTGTTTTTCGCTTCCGGTATTCCATCTGCTGCTTCAGCGATCGCGAATGCTGGTCTTTTGGTGCAAACACCATTAGGAATCATTTCTAATATGATTTTGGTTCCCTTATTACCGATATTTTCCAGACTGACCGACCCTAATGATTGGGATGATTTGAAATTACGCATTCGCCAAGGACTCATTCTCTCCGCTTTTACCATGCTGCCTTTGGGTGCTTTGATGATAACGTTGGCGGTGCCAATTGTACGCGTGGTCTATGAACGGGGTGCTTTCCAAAAAGCAGAATCACAGCTGGTATCTTCTCTGCTTGTCGCTTACGGTACCGGGATGTTTGTCTATTTGGCGCGTGATATTTTGGTTCGGGTATTTTATGCTTTAGGCGATGGCGATACACCGTTTCGCATCAGCAGTGTTAACATCTTTCTCAACGTCGTTTTAGCTTTCTTTTTTATCAACGTTTTGGACTTAGGTGCTCCCGGTTTGGTGTTAACCACTGTGGGCGTAAATATTAGCTCTACATTGATGCTGTTATGGTTACTAAATCGCCGGCTGAATGGATTACCCTGGCGAGAGTGGAGTTTGCCAATTCTAGGTTTGACTGCTGGTAGTTTGGTAGCTGGAGCCGCAAGCTATGGAACTCTTGAGGTTTTGCAACGGTTTTTAGGTACAAATGGTTTGCTGATTCAACTGTTGCAATTATCTATTGCTGGTTTAGTGGGCATCGGCGTTTTTGCTGTCATTGCCGCATCGATGAAATTACCAGAGGTCAATATTTTTGTATCTCGTCTGCGTCAGCGTTTTTTAAAAAAATAAATGATAGCACAAGATGCTACATATTATACCTTAACTATTTTGGTGTAGGCTCACCTAACTGGGTGAAACAGTTTCATCCACTTGGATAACCTAAGTGCATGAAGGTGAATTTTGTCAAAAAAGGGATTCTAGTACTAGAGAGTATTGATTCCACTTAACTCTAGTAACGAGAAACCTATGAAACTTGCAAAATTGTTAACTTCTACACTTGCTGTTGCTTCTGTTGTCCTTTCCGCTGGTATTGCCTCAGCTCAAACTGCTCCAACAACAGCTACAACTCAAGAAGCCGCAACACGTGGTATGAACGGTAGCTACCTCGGTGCTGGTGTTTCTGCTGGCGTGACCAATGGCGGACGACAAAACGATGCAGCTCTATTGGGTGGAAATATTCAAGGACGATTCGCCGTTCCTAATGCGCCTGTTTCAGTTCGCGGTTCTGTTCTGTTTGGTGGTGATTCAACCGCAGCTATGCCGTTGTTGACTTACGATGCACCGATCGCTAAAAACACTAACGTTTACATTGGCGGTGGTTACTCCTTCCAGACAGAGGAAGGTCAAGCAAGCCAGTTGGGAAATCAGAATGCACCTGTTGTGACCCTTGGTGCTGAATCAGAAGTTGCTAAGAACATCATCGTGTATGGTGATGCCAAGTGGGGCATTGACGCCTACAAGGCAAGTGATGCTGACGCCGTCAGCTTGCAAACGGGAGTCGGGTTCCGCTTCTAATCCTTCAGAGACTCATTGAGTAAAGCAGGATTCTGATGCGAAACCAAATCTACGAGAGCGGTGAAGTTTTTCCTCTGAAATTAGGAGCTTCACCGCTCCTTTTGCAGCAACAAAATACAATTATCGGATTGAGCAATAAAACGCATAATATTTATATGATTTTAAATATTCATTCCCTAGTATTGACATGATGACTAACGAGGAATATTTGTCTTCTTTCTTCACTGCATCTCGCAGGACTCCTTCTTCCTTGAAACCAACTGATTGGTAAACGTGCCTAGCGCGTTGGTTGTCTTCAAAGACATCTAACCAAAAACGATGAGCGCTATACTCTTTAAAAAGCTTTTTAATAAAGTATTACAGCTTGGTAGTTTTTAGTTCGTAACAAATTTGAGGTATCTAAGGCATAAGTGGAAAATCTAGTGTATGAACCTAAAAAGCCGACTGCTACTAGGAGATTTAGCTGAGGGAAAATTGCTAGTTTTGATGTGACGGTAATAAAAAAGCTCATCAAAAAAGCGCCAGTGATATTGATGAAAAAAGTTCCATAAGGAAATGCCCCCCCTAACCAACGCGCAAAAAAGATAGTCAGGTAATAACGACTCAGCGCACCTGGAACTGCTCCCAAACTCATTGCGATGAGAGCGTAAGTTGCAGAGTTCTTGACATCTCCCCTCACTAGAAGTAAGGGGATTCTAAACTGATGTTGCTACGGGGGCTAGAAGCGCCCCTGCGCAACGTTTACGATATGATCTGTTTAATCGCGTAAACAAATCAAATCGTTGTGGCACTGTCAAAGATGCCCTACCCACCTCGACTAGGTTTAAACCTAGCTGTGTGGCTACTTTTCTCATGATGTTGGCGCTCGCATTGCAATCTGCATTGATGAGATGACCATCACGACTCCGGTACAGTCCGCGGTTCACCCTATCACCCGATGGTTTCCACCCCACGGGTTTTTCACCGTGTTTAGGTAAAGAATCACCGTCAAGAAATGACGCTTTTGACGTGTACGCTTCTTCCGTAACTGTCAAGACAATTCCATACTCTTTACAGAGTTGTTTAAGCCGCTCAATTAGCCGTCCTGTGGGGATGACAACAAAGTTTTGGTTGTTGCGTTTTCCCATGTTGGAACCGCTTTTTTGACCTTCATTCCAACCGACAATAATATTTCCAACTCGGTCATTTAAGCATTGATTTACGATGAATCGTGCTGCTTTGTTTACGGCGTCACGCATCTGGTTGTTTCGTTTGCACTGTACCCGGTCGAGGTTGGAGTCCCAGTAAAATTCAGATTTCCCTTGTTTGTACTTGGCGACTAGGCGGCAGTAACCCTGGTTCATGTTTTTTAGCTTGCGACCGTCGATAATCAAGCTTTTGCCATGAGTCGAGACACCTGTAAGCCAGTTGGTTCCACCGTGGTCAAATGACCATGCCTGGGTATAGTCAAGGTTTGGGTTGTTGTCAACTGGCTGTTTGCCGTCGTCAATCACCCAGTCAATCCACATTTCTCCGAGCCGAGGACGTACCGTGACTTCTCGCACCCAGTCCGAGTCAATGAAATCAGGTAGTTGCAGCTTAATCTCGGTCAGTAGGTGAGGTTTTGTGTCACGGCTAATTGACGGGTAAAACCAGCCATCTTTGTAGTTAAGCGCTTGTCTTGGAAACGTCACACCCGCAAGCCCACCACGCTTTCTGTACTTTGGCAATGAAGGTTTATCAACCTCACCTTTGTAGTACTTTTGCACCAAACCGTTGTAACCAACAATTGACTCACCTACCGTCTTTAAAGTCTGTTGTGCAGACTGGGCTGCCATTGCCTTGTAGTGAGGACTGTCTTTAAGGGCTTTGTCTAGTCCTGGGTAAGTAGTATCACACTTATATGTCTTCCAGCCATAGCGTAATTCATCACCACGCCAGTAGAGCGTGAATGCGTCACCTTGTTGCTCTAACTTGCTGTAATGGCTTTGACGAGTATGGTAGATTGCTGAATTTGTCAGACTGTTGGCGTGTTCACACTGGTTAACCCAAAACGCTAGCTCAACATCCGTAAACTTTGCTTTAACTGGTATTGCTCGGTACATCTTGTCATCAGTTTTTGTTGTTGATTAAATTAGTTACTACATACTATATCAACAAAATTCCGGACAATGGCAAGCCTTTCTAAAGAAGATCACGAGTACAGACGTACCGAAAACTCTGTTTCCAGCGTCAATTACCACTTTGTGTTTGTACCGAAACGACGAAGACCCGTGTTAGTCAGCAAAGTGGCTCAAAGATTGCAGGAAATCATATTTGAATTGGTACAAGAGCATAACTGGCGGTTGATTGCCCTGGAAATCCAGCCAGACCACGTGCATATGTTCATCAACGCTCCAACAGATGAAGCCCCAGCCAAAATTGCTATGTGGGTCAAAGGAAGGGCATCTCACCACTTGAGGAAGGAATTCCCCGAATTAAAAAAACTACCTGCTTTATGGACACCGACCTATTTTGTAGCGTCAACAGGTCAAGTCAGCACTGAGGTAGTTAAAAAGTATATTGAGAATCAACGCGGAAAGTAGAGAAACTTAGGACTGAAGTCCTACGAATCGGGTTTCATCCCCCGGCTAAAAGCACAGATGTAGTTTTCCTTCGTACGTCAAACTACATCTTCGGGGGTTCTCACCCTCTCGCTCTCATTTGATAGAAGTCAGTAACCACCAAAGGATTTCTTAGTTCAGCCATGTTTTAGCTGAATGGCTAATGGACATTCTACAAATACGATCAAATAATGGCAATTTTGTCAATACCTACAAATCGCGATCGCCGTATCCCTTAGGGGACGCTTTGCGCTCAGGCGGGGCTTCGCTCATCGCACTGATGACGGTTTTTTATTTCATCGGTGCAAAGTTGACTTGATAGACTACGAGTAGTTCATCGCATTAAGTATGATGGTTGTATAAGTTCCTAGTAAGGATTTTAGTCCACGACTGTTTGAGCGAAGACAGCGCTCACTACGAAGCTTTCAAAACAAATGCGTTCTTACCACAAGTTTTCTGCGCCTTTGTGGTGGAAAGGGAGTAAAAAATGCCTTTTGTTGCCTGTTCGACTTATCTACCTTACGGGTATCATAAACATATTGGGCATTTCCAATTAGAACAAGGGGCGACCATTACTGAAAATGTTCACTCTGCGCGATTACCAACAGGATTTAATTTCAAAAACTTTCGCCGCTTGGTCTTCTGGAATGAGAAAGGTATTGCTGCAACTAAGCACGGGTGGTGGCAAAACCATTATCTTTGCGGTAGTAGCATCTGAATTGACTTGCAGGGGTGAGGGCGTGTTAGTAGTCGCTCACCGCGAAGAATTGATTCTCCAAGCTGCAGATAAAATGGCTGTAACGACAGGGGTGCAACCAGGAATCATTAAAGCAGGGTACAAACCAACTGATTCCCTAATTCAGGTAGGCAGCATCCAAACTTTAGCACGTCGCAAAACTTACCCGAAAGCGGAATTAGTGATTGTTGACGAAGCGCACCATGCATCAGCTGCGAGTTACCGTAAATTATTAGATGCTTATCCAAATGCCTTAATTTTGGGAGTGACAGCCACACCGAGGCGTGAAGATGGTTACGGACTGCGAGATGTCTTCGACCACCTTGTTTGCTCAATTTCCACTCTTGAATTAATAACCCTTGGATACCTGACAGAGTATAAGTTGATAGCTGGATTTAAATATTCTAAGCACAAAGTTCCTCAAAAGCGCGACTTTACCAAAAAAGAATTAGAGCAAGTTGCTTCTGACTACAAACCAGAAGAAGTCTTAAAGCAGTGGAACAATTTTTGTGCTGGTAAGAAAACAATACTTTTTGCGGTCAACGTAATGCACTCCAAAGCGATCGCTGCCAAATTTCGTGCTGCTGGTATCAGCTGCGAACATCTTGATGGAGAGACACCCCAATCTGAGCGTAAAGCAATTTTAGATAGATTTAAGAGCGGTACGACAAAAATTATCAGCAATTGTGCCATCCTCACCGAGGGATTTGATTGCCCAGACTCAGAAGCAGTTGTCATTGCTCGACCCACAACCAGCGTGACACTATGGTTGCAGATGCTTGGCAGAGTATTGCGTCCTGCACCGGGGAAAAATTACGCTACCATCCTCGACATGACCGATAATTGGTTTAGGCTTGGTCGTCCCTGTGACAACAGAGAATGGAGCCTCGATCCGGTATCCTGCGACCCAGACACACTAGGAGTGCGATGCTGTCCTAGCTGTCACCATGCCTTCAAACCAATGCCAGCGCTGATTCGTACCAAGCAATACTTTAATTCTGCAAAAGCAGAGTTTGTCACCCATTATGAAGCGGATTGCCCCAACTGCGGCAAATCTTTTAAATGGGTATTGGAAGAATCTTCAGGAATCGAAAATGATGGAGTACCAATCATTATCTCCACAGAAGGTATTGAGTTTAAAGAAGTTCCGCCGGAAGTACGTCCAAGTTTATTGCTCCCAATTCTTCAAGCCAAAAAGCGCAAGTTTAGGAATGAAGAAAAAAAGTTTTTATTTTATAATGACACTATCAAAAATTTGTTCTTAAATTGTCAAGAACTGACTTTATTAGAGCTCAACTATGCTGTTGAACTACTTGGTTGTACGGAATGGGCATTTGAGTACAGCATAGAATGTTTAGCTTCCCGTGTTCGCAAAGCTAAAGAGTGGGAAGACGTGACAAAAATTATGTCTCGTCGTCCAGATGTTGTCAAGAAAGTTATTTGGACTCAGTTTTCTCGTCCAGAAAGAGACAGGCTTAACCAAATGAAAGCGCACTATGAAAAGGAAATTGAGGAATGGTTGACTGAAGAAAATTTGGCAATAGTCGCAGGTGATCTTGAGGCTTGCTCAGACATTGAAATGATTTCTTCTTTATGGGAAATTTATAACAAACAAGCTATTAGAGTCGCAGCTGGGCGACTTTCAGCTGATCAGCGTGACAAAATTAATCAATGGATTGCTGAGTTAGATGCAGCGAAGTAGGTCGTAAAAATAAAGTTAACTCGTTAGGATCGTCATTAGTCTAGGGCGCAAGTTTCAGGTATTTTTACATTTTTTAATGTAGCTCTGTTTATTTATACCTATTTACCTAGATTAAGTTGGGTTCATACATCTTACCCTCTCTCCCTTGTTTCTTCAACTAATATCTTTGAACGCAACTCCGTATTAGTTATTGACTACTCCTTTCACTCCACATTGTGCAAGTGTAATGGCGCAAAGCGATCGCTGCGGGGAATAAAACATTATTTTTTTACCGGAGATGGTGCTAATAGCCCAGACAACGCACCTAATGAACCTGTTCCAAGAGCAGTTAAAAGTTCAGGAGTTGGTCTATTACTTATCTGTAATGCAATTGCCCCAATCAGACAACCTAATACAGTTGATGTCAGTCCACCAACAACTATACGGTAAATCCAAAAGTCTGTTTCTATAGGTTTTTGTGAAATATTGAAGTTATGAACTTCTGCTTTACCAATGTTTTGTTGTACGATTTCCTCGCTTTGAAAAGCGTTACCAATTGGTTGTCTAATTTCAGTAGGTAAAGGCTGCTCTTCGGTTAGAGGTTTATTTCCATTGTTGGTACTCATGAGTAAATCCTTTTTGCTTTTTAAATAAAATGTCATCTGTTTCTTTAGTAGGAGCAGAAAAATTGACTTATGCACTTTGAAGTCCAATACGGTTCAGTTCAGAAAAGTTATCTGAGCCAGGCAAGCAGGGGGTCTAGAGGGTGCAGGGGGAGACAAAAAAGGCTTATCACCAAGGGTATTGCACTATGTATCTAAAGATTTTCTCATCACTTTTATTTATAAATTTAAATAAAAATAATATTTGATTTTATCAATCAACCTATTTAAAGTGAACATTAAGCAGTTTATTGATGGCTGCAATCAAAGCAAAGCCACGGAAGTAAAATGAAAAAACCAAATTTAAAAAAACTCACTCATTGGGTTGTAGCAGCAGTATTTCTAGTACTTGTAGCGGGATTTTCTCTGCTTGATCAGCCCAATGCCACTGCTCAATCACTCACACCATCCGTACCTACACAATCCACACAGACTCCAATCATATTTCCAGCTGCATTGCCAACAGAGTCTGTAACAGCAAACGTTAGACGTTTACTAGAAACCAAAGAATGTGTCGGGTGTAACTTGATTGGGGCAGACTTAAAAGGGGCAAACCTGCAAGCGGCAAACTTGGAAGGTGCGAACTTGCAAGGTGCCGACTTAGAAAAGGCTAACTTACAGTCAACAAATCTGCTAGCGGCAAACCTCCAAGGAGCAGACTTAGGTAAGGCAAACATAAGCAGAGCAAACCTGCAAAGAGCAAACCTATTTGATGCAGACTTAGAAAAGGCAAATCTAACAGATGCGAACATAGAAGGAGCAAACCTACAGGGGGCTGATTTGAAAGGAGTAATAAGACCCCAAGGATTGATCACTCAGTAATGAAAAGTGCGTAGCTGTAGCGCTACCGTTCCAAAAAATCTACAACCTTTTGTTTCCTTTTCCCTGATAACCAAGATAACCAAATACGGTTCAGATAAGAGTTGATCCCCCCTAACCCCCCTTAAAAAAGCTGCCAATGCATCGGGGGGTTGGGGGATCTTCGAGGATTAAACATGATTAACTGAACTGTAGTAACTCGGTAGTCGTGACATTCCAGCCTGCATAGCGAAAAGCCCAAACCCACTGCTTTGCGACAACCTCAATCTCTTCGGCAGCAGGTTCGGGGTTATTTATGACCCTGGGTTTAGTTTGAGCTTGTGGTTTGAGGACGAACCGTGAAAAGTCAGGTCATCCAACCTTTGAGACACCCAGTCGCCGTAGTAGGTGTTTTCCAGAATATAAATATTTGTAAATTTACTACTCATATTTGCTAGATTGACAAAGAGGATACATATTTCTGATAAGTTTTTCTGTATTCCAAATAGGGCAAAGGGTAACGCGGAGAATTTGAAATATCCTTGTTGTCCGCTTTGGTAAGGAAACTGAGAATACTTTTTAAAACTTAACAATGTCACGGTAACTTCACAAACTTAGTATAAAGAATTGACAGCATAAGGGAAATACAATCAACAATAACCATAGCTAAAGCTAGAGTTTCGGTAACTTATGCAGCCAATTCGCACTTTTAATGTCTCCCCTTCACTACCGCAGCGACTTGAGCCGCTACGGAAGTTGGCATATAACTTGCACTGGGATTGGAACGTTGAGACAAAAGATTTATTCCGTCGCTTAGACCCCGACTTGTGGGAATCTAGCCGTCACAACCCAGTTTTGATGCTTGGTACCATTAGCCAAGCGCGTCTTTCGGAAGTTGTGGAAGATGAAGGCTTCCTGGCGCAAATGGATCGCTCTGCTCGTCAGTTAGAGGATTATTTGCAAGAGCGTACCTGGTACCAGAAACACCGGACTCAAAAGCAAAAAGAATACTACGCCTATTTCTCGGCTGAGTTTGGGCTTGTAGATTGTTTGCCCATCTACTCTGGAGGTTTGGGAGTTCTGGCTGGGGATCACCTTAAATCCGCTAGTGACTTGGGGTTGCCCTTAGTTGGTGTGGGCTTACTGTATCAACAAGGTTATTTTGCTCAATATTTAAACGCCGATGGTTGGCAGCAGGAACGCTACCCAATCAACGACTTTTATAATATGCCTTTGCACCTGGAACGCAATCCCGATGGTTCAGAATTGCGGATTGCGGTAGATTATCCAGGGCGCGTTGTATATGCAAGGGTTTGGCGCGTACAGGTGGGATCGGTGCCGTTGTATATGATGGACACCAACATTGAACCAAATAACGCTTACGACCAGGACATCACAGACCAGCTTTACGGTGGCGATATCGATATGCGTATCCACCAAGAAATTATGCTGGGGATCGGTGGTGTCCGGATGCTAAAAGCGCTAGGGTACAAAGTGACTGCCTATCACATGAATGAAGGTCATGCGGCTTTCTCTGCCCTAGAACGTATCCGTATCCTGATTCAGGAAGAGAAGCTGAGTTATACCGAAGCCAGACAAGTGGTCGCTTCTAGTAATATCTTTACTACTCACACGCCAGTACCAGCGGGAATTGACTTGTTCTCCCCAGACAAAGTGTTGCACTACCTGGGACGCTATGCTGAGATTTTTGGCTTGAATAAAGACCAATTTTTGAGCTTGGGGCGCGAAAATACTGGTGATTTGTCTGGACCTTTCAGTATGGCGGTGCTGGCGCTGAAAACGGCTACATTTTCTAACGGTGTAGCACAGCTGCATGGTGTGGTTTCGCGGCAAATGTTTAAGGGTTTGTGGCAGAATGTGCCAGTAGAGGAAGTGCCGATTAGCGCAATTACTAACGGCGTTCATGCCCGATCTTGTGTCTCTAAATCGACTCAGGAGTTGTACGATCGCTACTTAGGACCAAGCTGGTCATCAGCAGCAACCGATAACCCCTTATGGGAACGGATGGACGCCATTCCTGATGAGGAGTTGTGGCGCAATCACGAACGCTGTCGTTTGGACATGGTTTTGTACGTGCGCGAGCGTTTGGTGAAGCATTTGCGAGATCGTGGTGCTTCTCCCTCAGAAATTGCCCAAGCACAAGAAGTTCTCGATCCAAAGGTTCTAACTATCGGCTTTGCCCGTCGCTTTGCTACCTACAAACGTGCCACCCTATGGATGCGGGATGTTGAGCGAATCAGGCGGCTTTTGTTAGCTAATAAAGACCGTAAGTTACAATTTGTCATCTCTGGTAAGGCACACCCGAAGGATATTCCAGGTAAAGAACTTATCCGCGATATCAATCACTTTATTGAAGAACAAGGCTTGGAAAAGCAGATAGTGTTTGTTCCTAATTACGACATTCATATAGCCAGATTGATGGTGGCGGGTTGCGATGTCTGGTTAAATAATCCCCGGCGTCCACGGGAAGCCTCTGGTACCAGTGGTATGAAGGCGGCTATGAATGGTTTGCCGAATTTAAGCGTACTCGATGGTTGGTGGGATGAAGCTGATTATGTCCGTACCGGTTGGGCAATTGGACATGGGGAAATGTATGATGATCCCGATTACCAAGATGAGATAGAGGCAAATGCCCTGTACGATATCCTAGAAAAGGAAGTCGTGCCTTTATTCTACGAACGGGATGTGGATGGTTTGCCTCGCCGCTGGATTGACAAAATGAAGGATGCAATCCAGTTAAATTGTCCGTTCTTTAACACGGCGCGGATGGTGCGAGAATATGCAGAGCGGGCTTATTTCCCAGCAAGCGATCGCTACCACACCCTCACTGTCGATAACTACGCCCCAGCTAAAGAATTAGCTCATTGGAAAGAGAATCTCAGCGCACACTGGTACGATATCAAAATCAAAGATGTTAACGTATCCTCAGAAGCAGATATTAAGGTTAACCAAACCGTTAACGTCAAAGCCAAGATTGACTTGGCAACTTTAACAAACGATGATGTGCAGGTGGAACTTTACCAAGGTGCTATTGATGCCAATGGCGATATTATCAACGGTGTACCTGTGGTGATGGATTACCAAGGAGAGGATAAGGACGGATTGAGTATTTACACGGCTGACGTCGTGTATAATACCTCTGGTTTGCAAGGCTTGTCTTTACGAGTATTGCCAAAACAAAAACACCTTTCTAGTCCTTATGAGCCAAGGCTGATTGTTTGGGCACAATAAGAGTGCGGCGCAACCTGTAGAGACGCTTTCATTCAGCGCGTCTCTACAAGATTGATTGGGGGATGACAATGTAGCCTGTGGTGCGATCGCCAAGTACGAGGTTACGTTGCTCACCCCAATACCACCAGTATGCAGCTACATAAGCACAGATGAGGCTATCTAGTTTGTCTTCGACTTCTTTGAGGGCTGCGCCTGTGGTGGGAATTTCAGGAAGAAATGAACCAGCCAGATCCAGAGGAGGTTGGAGAAAGGGTAAGATTTCTATAATGTAATTGTAGAGTTTGATAAGTTCTAAGCGGCGATCGCTAAGGCGTCCTTTTTTATATTTCAGGATGCGTTCTAAGCCAAATAATTGAACTATGGCTGGATGAGGAAAGACTTCTATTTGATATCTACCGGGTTTTTGCGGTTCGATGGTTGGTGCGTGAGCAAAACCACGCGATTCTAATTCTAAGCCAAATTTTACAGTCCGTTCTGCAAAAGGTAAATTGAGATTTGCTGGGTAGCATCCAGCGTGATATTTGCCAAAATGTTTGTGGGTGAGTTTGTCGGGTAGGCGGCTCCCGGTAGCGTTGGGGATGAGGGTAGGTGCGTCTACGGCGATGATGGCGGGTTCTTCTGGTGTAACGCAGGTATCAATCCAGGTAAGAATATCTGCAATAAATTCTTTGCGATCTAAGTCTAGTATTTGCAGTTTTTCGTCGATTAATTGTAAGTAGCATAAGCCGCTGGGTTGGCATTTCCAGCCTAAGTCAATTCCGAGAAATTTCATCTTTGTCAACCTAATTGTGAAGTTATTGTCGCATTTTTGGGCGATGGTTGACGGGGTGGGGTGGGGTGAGCTAGAACTCACACAACACTGAAATAATATACATTTTTTTCAGTATATTTCCTTATAAAAATTAAGCTAAAGAGGCTAATGTCAGAGTTCACTAGGTTTCTGCCAGAAGTTGATTTGAACCTACTAGCTAATTACGTTGTGCAACTTGAACCACTAGATGCAGTTATTGAATTTCGGCAAATTATCCGTCAGCAATTGCATTCTTCAGATGTAGCGGATAGTTAATGTGTTGTCCTACAGATAACTTATCCGTTACATCCGTTATTTTATCAGTTGCAAACTTTGCGCAAACTAAAAATGACCAACTTAACTGACAGGTGATAACTGAAGATTTGCTTCCTCCTGCTGTTGTGCTTGCTTTTGTTGCTTCAAAGCTTGCAATTGTTCTTCTAACGCCGCCTTCACCTCATGACGGAAAATGAAGAAGTGTTCACCGACACTCAAAGACCCTAAATAATCATAAACTAAATGTGGTTTCCTAAGTGCGATCGCCAGTAATTGCCACCAGAAGAGCAAACGAGTTGAGCGAACCACACCTTGTCGCCAGCAAACTGTCCGGAAAAGGTGCAGTTCGTGCCAACTGAGGGGGCGTTTGCTGTTGGGACGCTTACCCTGCATCATGTTAAAGTGGCGGAACGTGCGCTTAAGATACAGCATTGGCTCATACATGTTCCAGAAACTCTCGATATACTCGCTGACAATTTCTTCCAAGGGACGAGTCGGCACAAAGTTCATCAAAGCTTTCTGCGAACCCATGAAATCCATTAATCCTTCTTCTAACCGTTCTTCCTGCTTAAGACGGGTCCACATTGCTGTATTATGCAATGCTTGCAGCAAACCAAGGTGAGCTTCTGGAATTCCTGTCTCTTCTACAAATGCCTGAATGCGTTGCCCTGCACCCGTTTTCTCGCCATCAAAACCGAGAATGAAGCCAGACATAATCTGTAATCCGGCTCGCGTAATCTTGTCGCAAGACTCTACCAGAGACTGGCGTGTATTTTGTTCTTTATGGGCTACGGCTAAGCTGTCTACATCTGGTGTTTCAATGCCCATGAAGACTCTTGTGAATCCAGCCTCCACCATCAAGTCGATCAACTCGTCGTCTTCTGCCAGATTGAGGGATGCTTCTGTCATCAGAGGAAACGGGTACTTGCGCTCTTTCATCCAGGGAATCAAAGCATGCAGGAAAACTTTGGCATTGCGCTTGTTACCAATGAAGTTGTCGTCCACGACAAATATTAAGCGTCGCCAGTTCATTTGATACAGGACTTCTAACTCAGCCAGCATCTGTTCTGGCGTTTTTGTGCGGGGTTTACGACCAAATAAGTTGATGATGTCGCAGAACTCACACTGGAACGGACATCCCCGTGAAAATTGCACCGTAATTGCCAGGTAAGCATCTAAATCTAGCAAGTCAAAGCGCGGTACTGGTGTCTGAGTGACATCGGGTTTTTCTGGAGAGCGGAAAGTTCCTCGTTCTTCACCCCTTTCCAAAGCTTGTAAAAACATGGGGATAGTACATTCCCCTTCATCTAAAATCAGATAGTGCGCTCCTGCTTCCAAGGCAAATTCTGGTACTGATGTGGAGAAGGGACCACCGACTGCAACTTTTTTCCCTAACGCAACTCCTTTTTGGATCAACTCCCAGAAATCTTTTTTCTGGATAATCATTGCAGAGATTATTACCATATCGCACCATGCCCAGTCCTCATCTGTCTCTAGACGGACATTACGGTCAACTAAGCGGATTTCCCAATCAGCAGGCAACATTGCTGCCACCGTTATTAAACCCAGCGGGGGATTTGTCGCACGTAACCCTGCCAAATCTAGCGTTTCCTGGTAAGACCAGAAGGAATTGGGCATTATCGGCCAGAGTAGTAAAGCTTTCATAAACCACACACCCCGGAGTGTAAAATAAATTAACTAACTTCAAGGTTACTGCTGTATTCTCTCAAGAGAACTTAAATTTTGTCGATTTTTGTAAACTAAGAGTCATTAAACGTAATTTGCAGCGAATTTCACAATTACCTCACGCACAGTAGCCTAGCCACTAAGAAAAGCTTTGCGTTTTTTCGACGCCAGTCGCCTGCTGTCGGGAAACCCCTTCGGATTCGCCAGTTGCCTGCTGTCGGGAAACCCTCCTGCAGCACTGGTCTCACCTCCTGCAGCGCTGGCTCCTCTTTGCGTGAAATATAAAGAAATGTCAAACTAAGAAAATCAGTTTTATTCCCGCTATTGTCGGATTTGAAAACGTTATATTGAAGTTTATGGGCAGGCAACGAGTTCTTTCTGGAGTTCAATCAACAGGCAATCTGCATCTGGGCAATTACTTGGGTGCAATTCGCAACTGGGTAGAAATCCAAAGCCAGTACGAAAATTATCTCTTCATAGCCGATTTACACGCCATTACCGTGCCACACAATCCGGCAGAACTGGCGTCAAATACCTACACCCTCGCTGCTTTGTATCTGGCGTGTGGTCTTGATCTGAACCACTCGACTATCTTTATACAATCTCACATCCCTGCCCACAGTGAACTCACTTGGTTGTTCAACTGCATCACGCCGCTTAATTGGCTGGAAGACATGATCCAGTTCAAGGAAAAGGCTGTCAAGCAAGGAGAAAATGTGAATGTTGGCTTGTTAGACTACCCAGTGCTGATGGCATCTGATATTTTGCTCTACAAACCAGATAAAGTGCCCGTGGGTGAAGACCAAAAGCAACACTTGGAATTAACGCGGGATATTGTTAACAGGTTTAATCACCAATTTGCTAAACCGGATCAGCCTGTTTTAAAGTTACCAGACCCTTTGATCCGCAAAGAAGGTGCAAGGGTGATGAGTTTGACGGACGGTACTAAGAAAATGTCGAAGTCCGATCCGTCAGAATTGAGCCGAATCAATTTGCTAGATCCGCCTGATGAGATTGCCAAAAAGATTAAGCGCTGTAAAACTGATCCCATTCGTGGTTTGGAGTTTGACAATCCAGAGCGTCCTGAAAGTAACAATTTATTAACACTCTATATGCTGCTTTCTGGTAAGACGAAGGAAGAGGTAGCGGCTGAGTGTCAGGATATGGGATGGGGGCAATTTAAGCCTTTGTTGACGGAAACCACAATTAACGCCTTGAAACCTATACAAGAGAAATATCAGGCGGTGACGAACGACAAAGGCTATCTAGAGTCGGTGTTGCGGGATGGAAAGCAAAAAGCAGAGGCGATCGCCAACCAAACTCTGAATGAAGTGAAAGCCGCTATGGGTTACTCTATGCCACTATGAGCTTTTCTGTCTGGGGTATATTGTGCTATAGCTGTACCTACAGACTGAAATTGTCATTGTTATGCTGGATACCATAAATCCAACTGCTTTAAGTTCTTTTCGTACAGCTGCGAAAACTCGTCAATTCCTGATTACTGCCGAGGTGACACCACCGAAAGGCGGTAATCCAGAACACATGGTAAGAATGGCGGCGACCCTTAAGGGGAGGGTTCATGCCGTCAATATTACCGATGGTAGCCGCGCTGTGCTACGGATGTCTTCATTAGTGGCGTCGGCAATTTTGTTACAAAACGGCATCGAGCCGATTTGTCAACTTGCTTGTCGCGATCGCAATCGTATTGGTTTGCAAGCCGACCTCATGGGCGCTCATGCCTTGGGTATTTATAACATCTTAGCTTTGACTGGTGACCCGGTGAAAGCAGGCGATCATCCGGACGCCAAGGGTGTGTTTGACTTGGAAGCGGTGCGCCTACTGCAACTGATCCAAAAACTGAATCACGGTGTTGACTGCAACGAAAAACCCCTGACAGATGGTGCGCTAGATTTATTTCCTGGTGCAGCGGTCGATCCGCAATGTCCAAGTTGGTCTGGTTTGCAAAGTCGGTTTGAGCGCAAATTAGCAGCGGGGGCGCAGTTTTTTCAAAGTCAGCTGATTACAGATTTTGAGCGCCTAGAAAAATTCATGGACACCATAGCCGCAGGTTGTAATAAACCGATTTTGGCGGGAATTTTTCTGTTGAAATCAGCGAAAAACGCCCAATTTATCAATCGGTGTGTACCGGGGGTGAATATTCCCGACCACATAATTGATAGGTTAGCGCAAGCAAAAGACCCTCTTGAAGAAGGGATGAAAATTGCCGCTGAACAAGTGCAGATAGCGCGTCAATTGTGTCAGGGTGTCCACATGATGGCGGTGAAGCGCGAAGATTTGATTGTGCCAATTTTGGATATGGCGGGGGTTGCGCCAGTTAACCTGGTTATAACAAAGTAAACAGAGCAGCGCTTTTGTGAGCAAAGCAGCTAGTTATTCTAGCTGCTTTTTTGTTTATGGTTACAGGGTGCTGGTGAGGTGCGATGGCGCAGTCTGTCCGCAGTACTTACGGCGATCGCCTAGCGTATACCGTGACGTTCTCCCCACCCTGCCTGTCGGCTGAGGGTGGGGCTTCTACAAGTCGCCTTGTAGAAATTTCCTGCTTCATTGGTCGTTACTCCAGATGCCCCAAGAACAAGTCATACAGCAACATCCACG
>JAHHIB010000109.1 GCA_019359075.1 Kalymmatonema hyalinum WJT4-NPBG1 | reverse complement strand
TACTGTAATCCTTCTCTTATACAAAAACTGTCCGTCAGGTCAAGTTCACCCTTTTTGTCTATTCATAAAACCAAATCCCTATAACAGTTCTGGGATTGTTAAGAAAGATCCGGGTAATGCATAGCCTTGGTAAGGGGAGGGGATTAAGGGGTGGGGTTAAATCAACCAACGTGGAATAAAGGTTTGAACGTTCAGTTGACACGTATCCAGCATGCTGTGCCCCTACAAACGACTGGTATTGCACCCAATTGAAAATGGCAATAATTCAAACAAACAATCTAAAAATAATCTAAAAAAAAATCATGGTTTAATGCCAAACAATTTTTGAAAATGAAGAATGAATTTTCCACAGCATTTCTTCTAGCAAGACCAAGGCAAGCAATGTAAACAGTTGGCTTGCCGCTTTCTTAATGAGATAAATAGAACAATCTATAGCAACACCTTTTCACCTATGGACACTATCAAATACACCCTTAGCGAAAACCAGATGCCCACAGCTTGGTACAACATCCAAGCTGATTTGCCCAAGCCGATGCCACCAGCGCTACACCCTGCTACGCATCAGCCGATAACAGCAAAAGACTTAGAACCCCTTTTTCCACAGCAGCTGATTTCCCAAGAAGTAGGCACTGAACGCTGGATTGAAATTCCTGACGAAGTGCAATCAATTTACCGTCAGTGGCGACCAACTCCACTGTATCGCGCACGACGCTTGGAAAAAGCCCTTGATACACCTGCCAAGATTTACTACAAGTACGAGGGTGTCAGTCCTGCGGGTAGTCACAAACCTAATACAGCTATCCCACAAGCATACTACAACAAGCAAGCAGGTGTAAAGCGCCTGACTACTGAAACAGGTGCGGGGCAATGGGGTTCCTCGCTGGCGGTTGCTGGTGCTTTTTTTGGCTTAGAAGTCGTGGTTTACATGGTGAAAGTCAGCTATCGGCAAAAGCCATACCGTCGCGCTTTTATGGAATCTTTTGGTGCGCGGGTAATTGCAAGCCCCAGTGATGAAACTGAAGCAGGGCGGAAAATTCTCCAAGAAAACCCTGATAGCACTGGCAGTTTAGGCATCGCCATTAGTGAAGCGGTGGAAGTCGCAGTTCAAGATGATCAGACGAAATATGCTTTAGGTAGTGTGTTGAATCATGTGCTGCATCATCAAACTGTCATTGGTCAAGAAGCACAGACACAACTGGAACAAGCAGGTGACTATCCAGATATTATTGTCGGCTGTACAGGTGGCGGTAGTAACTTTGCTGGTATTGCCTTTCCCTTCATGGGTGCAAAGTTGCGCGGTGAGCAAAGTGATATCAAATTTGTGGCAGTTGAACCAGCTGCTTGCCCAACATTAACTAAAGGCAAATATACATATGACTTTGGCGATACTGCACATCTGACGCCTCTTGTCAAGATGCATACCTTGGGCAGTTCCTTTGTCCCCCAAGGCTTCCATGCAGGCGGGTTACGGTATCATGGCATGGCTCCTCTGCTGAGTCATGTTGTCGAATTAGGTCTGATTGAAACAAGAGCTTACACACAACTTGACTGTTTTGCGGCTGGTCTGACCTTTGCGCGTGCTGAAGGCATTTTACCTGCTCCGGAAGCCAACCATGCAGTCAAGGGAGCAATTGATGAGGCACTGCGCTGCAAGGAGGAAGGAGTGAGCAAAACCATCCTGTTTAACCTGTGTGGTCACGGTCACTTTGATATGCAGGCATACATGGATTATGAGGCTGGATTGTTACGCGATACTGAGTACAGAGCCGAAGAGATAGCAATGGCGCTCTCTGGCTTACCTGTGATTAGTTGAAATATACCAGCATTTACGCAGAAAATGTCTGGATTGACTCGTTGCCCAACCCGGAGAGAGACAATTCCTCAAGCACCTCACTTCCTCGTTGAGCGGTGGTCAACATTGGGGCGGAGATGCTTTCGTCATTGTCCGCCAGAGCAATCCCCTCCCTACTGCGCCCTTGGAAGGGGTATTACGGCGTTTCTAGATAAATCACAGCACTGTAAGGAGCAACTCCAAAACCTGCACTGTATGCCATGCCATCTTTGGGTGAATACTCAGCACTAACTGCGTGTCCGCCAAAGTTACTGAAATCGCTACTGTAGCCACTCCAATCGCTTGAGAAGCGACACCACCATGTACCCAAATGGGGTAATCCAACTCGGTAAGAATCCCAAGAGCGGTTGGAAAAATTCAAAATGATAATGACATCATCACCAGGACCACCTTGATCCCAACGATGATAGGCAATCACTTTGTTCAAATTGTCAACTACATGAGCGTTGATATGCTGTCCTCTTAGTCCGCGAGTGTTGTTTTCCCAGTTGCGTCGCAATTGACAAAGACGTTGGTAAAGGTCGTGAATACCCGCAAAGCGTTGTAGTCTATTCCATTCCAAAGGATCAGTATCACGAAAATGATCTACCTCTAAAAACTCTTGACCTTGCCAAGTCCTGTGGTTGTTGAGGGGTGAAAGATTGATCTACAACGGGTTGCGAAAATATGAGAACGTACCTGTTCGGATTTTCGACATTCGATGTCTGGGGGAAAACCTGCACAAAACGCGCAACCCTTTTACGATTAACTGTTCTACGCTTCACGATAAATCGTGGAGTGCGCCCTTCGGGTTCACCAGTCGCCTACGACGGGAGGCCCGCCTGTAGTGCTGGTTCACCAAATAAGCGCGGTTTGTTAGAAATATTGGCGTTGCTCCGGCTTCTCAAAGATTGAGGTCGGACAATCCGGGATGATCATCAGGACGACGACCCAGTATCCAGTGGTAGAGAGCGATGGGCGTATCTCTTTCAGAGACGCTACGCGAACGCGTAGCGTGTCCTCTGGACTCAGCCCCGCCTCCGGCGATCGCTCTCCTGAATTGGCAGGTCATTGATGCTGGCAATACGCCACCGCATGAATCCGTGTTCGTCGAACTCCCAATTTTCATTGCCGTAGGAACGGAACCAGTTGCCGGAATCATCATGCCATTCGTAAGCAAACCGGACAGCAATTCGGTTGTCCCGAAAAGCCCAAAGCTCTTTGATAAGACGGTAGTCCAATTCTTTAAGCCACTTACGTGTCAAGAACTGTACGATCGCCTCACGACCGGATAGAAATTCTGAGCGGTTGCGCCAAACGCTATGCGAAATGTAGCGAATGATACTATCTCAAGGTTACGTGTGTTCCAAGCATCTTCTGCAATTTGGACTTTTTGGATGGCGGATTGATTATCGAAAGGCGGCAGGGGTAGTCGAGGATTTTCGGGGTTGTTCATAGTGTGGTGGTGTAAAACTAGCATTTCAAGCGTTTCTATGAGCTAGCTCCAACTTAAAGGGGCGATTTCCTCTGGTTTATTCCTCCCTCCTTGAGTGCTTTGAGTTGAGCGGAAAGTGAACGATCCACAGCCCGCTTGGAACATTACCGACCGCTTGGGAGGGCGCTTCAAATCTGTGCCATACCGCCATCGACAAACAGCTCGATGCCGTTCACAAAGCTGCTGTCATCTGAAGCGAGAAAGACAACGGCTTTGGCAATCTCATCGGGCGTACCTACTCTTCCCAGTGGGACGGTGCTGGCTTGGCTGTCCACGAATTCCTGCACCTGCTGATCATTCAGTCCCATGAGATTGTAGCCAGGAGTAGGAACTACGCCAGGACTAATGGCGTTAACCCGGATCTTGCGCTCTTTGAGGTCGAGTGTCCAATTACGGGCAAACGATCGCACGGCGGCTTTGGTAGCGCTGTAAACACTGAAAGCTGGAGTGCCCTTGATGGAAGTAATCGAGGCGTTCAGGATGATAGAAGCGCCTTCTGGCAACAGAGGCAGTGCCTTCTGCACGGTGAACAGCAGACCTTTAACGTTAGTGTTGAACGTTTTGTCAAAGTGTTCTTCGGTGATCTCGCCGAGTGGGGCGAGTTCTCCACCGCCAGCATTAGCGAAGATTACATCGAGGTGTCCTTGCTCTTCGCCAATGCTGGCGAACAGGCGATCAAGGTCTGCCAGTTTGGAGGCATCGCTCTGAACACCCGTGACGTTTTTACCGATCTCTTTCACGGCGGCATCAAGTTCAGTTTGGCGACGACCCGTGATGAAGACATACGCTCCTTCGGCGACAAAGCGCTTGGCAGTGGCAAGACCGATGCCGCTGGTACCGCCGGTGACAAGAGCGACTTTTCCTTCTAGTTTTTTCATTTTGGATGAGTCCTGTGGTTGTTGAGGGGTGAAAGAGTTATCCGCAACGGATTGCGAAAATGTGAGAACTTACGCTCGACATGCAATATCTTACACGGTAGGAATGGTTCCGCCGTCAATCACGAATTCAGTACCGTTGATATAAGAAGCGCGATCGGATACCAGGAAAGCAACCAGTTCAGCCACTTCTTCGGGGCGGGCGGTTGTGATGAGCGTTGCACCGACTTGCCTCAGACGTTTGAGGTTGGCGTAGCCTCTCCTTTGGAGAATCGGCTTCGCCCATGCCTTTGGTTCCGCCTGTAACCAGCACTCTCTTGCCGGATAATTCGTTGGGGTTAATTTCGATGGCTGTCATTAGCCTAAGATCTCAATTTGGGTGTAAAGAATTGTGAGGTGTCTACACTTGCGTCCTCCTTACAACTTTGAAAACAGCATATTTAACCCTTCAGTCATCGTGGGATGAGTCAAAACTCCATCGCGCAGAACGGTGTAGGGCATCCTCGCTTGCATCACCATTTGCACTGTCGAAATCACTTCACCTGCTTCATGACACAAGAGTGAACAACCGAGAATCCGACCCGTTTCGGTATCGACGATCGCCTTCATCAGTCGATCGGTTTGACCCTCTGTTACCGCTCGCATAATGTCTCTTGCATCCAGCTTCGCCACTCGGATGGCATACCCTTGTTGCTGTGCTTCGGTTTCGGTCAGACCCACATGAGCCAGTTCTGGGTCGATGAAAAGACAGGATGGCACCAAGCGATCGCGCGTGCTGCGGTTGCCGCCATCAATCAGATTCGCTTTGACAATCCGATAATCGTCCAACGCTACATGGGTATATTGCGGTCCTCCATTGATATCACCTAACGCCCAGATATTCGGTACGTTTGTCTCCAGGCGATCGTTGACTGGAATAAATCCGCGTGCATCGGTTGCTACACCAGCAGCAGCTAGATTTAAGGTATCGGTGGTTGGCGCACGACCGACGGCTACTAGCAAATGCGAACCCTCGAGGCTCATCTCACGATTGGCGACTTGGAGCTGAAGTACGGTAGCATGACCAGAGCGTTCGACCTTTAACACCTTCGCCTTCAGCAAGAAGTCAATGCCGTCTCGTTCGAGTAGCGTTTGAACCGCGTTCGCAATATCTGGGTCTTGCTGTGACAGGATTTGCTCACTTTGCCCAATGACAGTCACGCGAGAGCCAAAGTGCCGGAACATTTGGGCAAACTCTAACCCAATGTAGCCGCTACCGAGAACGATCAGGTGCTCAGGCAACTGTTCTAGCTCCATGATCGACTCACTGGTCAAAAACCCAGCTTCTTTGAGTCCAGGCACCGATGGAATCAACGGTCGCGTGCCTGTATTGATAAACAATCGTTCTGCGGTGAGTAACCGAGTAGTACCCTCATCTGTTGCCACTTCAATCGTTTTAGGTGCCACAAAGCGAGCGGTGCCAATGATCAGATCGTCCCCCAAAGCGGTGTGCAAGTTGTTAAGATTTATTGGTTGCAGGGACTGCACGACCGATCGTTTGCGCTGAATTACTGCCGCCATATCAACCGTTGGCGGTGTCGTCTTGATGCCATAGGCAGCACTGTTTCGCACAGTATTTGCCACCTCTGCACTTGCCACCATCGTTTTGCTGGGAATGCAGGCAATATTAGGGCACGAGCCACCAATCATGTTTAAGCTACGTTCCACCAGAGCGGTTTTGCGTCCGTCCGCGACTAGTGCAGGTGCCAGTGTTTTACCCGCTTTGCCGCCGCCGATAATAATGTCATCGTAGTATTGGGTGTCCATGGACATCTCCTTTGCGTTTTACGTTACGCCATTGCTTCTACAACGTCGTCTGTGGACAGAACTGCGTTGGCTATATACAACAGAGTTGCTTAGTGTGCAACGATCGTGGAATGACGATCACCTACTACCCTAAATGCTGTTTTAAAAACGCCAACGTGCGATCGCCCGCTAATTCTGCGGCTTCTTTGCGATAAGCGGAACTACCCACGCGACTAAACCCGTGACTCACTCCTTCATAGCGATAGATTGTTACCAGGGGGTTGTCTTTCAGTCCTTGCTGAATGGTCGCTTGAGCGCTTGGTGACACATACTCGTCATTTTCACTCATATGCAATATCAGCGGTTTCTGAATCTTTGTCGCCTCTGCTAAATTCTTATCAATGTCAACACCGTAGTAACTGACGTTGGCATCCGCATCAGTACGTGTTGCCATGAAATATGCCAGTTTGCCGCCCAAACAAAAGCCCACACTGCCCACCTTGCCTGTGCTGCTGGGATACTGCCGCAGCACAGGCAAGGTTGCCTTCAGGTCTTCTATGCCGCTATCCACATCAAACGCTCCGAGTAGCTCAAAGGCTTTAGCCCACTGGTTCTCATCCTCAGGATCAAGTTCCACACCGGGTTCCAGTCGCCAATATAAATCTGGCACGAGCACCAAATAGCCTGCCTTAGCATAATCATCGGCAGTCTGTCGCATATTATTATTGACCCCAAGAACTTCTTGAATCAACACAATTCCTGCACGAGGCTGAGTACTGGGTGCTGCTAGATAGGCGCTAAAACTACCCCCGGACAAGGCTGGAATGGTTACATTTTGAGTTGTCATGGTGTCGTTCCTTTTTAACAATTTGCTATTTAGACTTTGACCAAATCAAACAGCGTTGCTGAATGCAAGTATGAAGCGATTGCCTTCTCCTGGCGGAGACGCTCCGCGAACGGCACTGCGCTCCGCGCAATCGCCGTACCCGGCGGGGCTGAGTCCTGCGGACACGCTACGCGAACGCGTAGCGTCTCTGAAAGAGATACGCCCATCGCCAGCGCCATCAGCATGGTTGAAATGGACACCAGGAAGATAAAGCAACTGCGGCACGATCGTGCTCTCTTTAGTACAACTTTTCATTAATGGGGGTCGGAAATCAAAATTTGACAACTCCCAGAAGTGAGCTATTCCTCAAGCGAATTCCGAACCTCTTTTATGAAGATGTGTACTTAGTGCGTCCAATTGTTGCCAAGCCAGTGGCTAAGCCTTGCACTGATTAGGCAGGGATGGGTTGCAGCCGTGACGTGAGAAATTGACGTATGTAGTTTGCGATCGCATCTCCTTCCTCTTCCAGAGCAAAATGTCCGGTATCGAGTAAATGGAACTCAACGTCATTCAGGTCGCGCTTGTAGGGATAAGCGCCTTCAGCAGGGAAGATATAGTCGTTCTGACCCCAAACAATCAGGGTCAGTGGCTGATATTTGCGGAAATACTCCTGCCATTGCGGGTATAATGGTGGATTCGTGCCATAGCTATAAAGCAGCGCCAGTTGAATTTCATCGTTTCCGGGGCGATCGAGGAAGAGTTGATCCATGTTCCAGGTATCCGGGCTGATCGCTTCAAGATTGCGAACGCCGTTGGTATATTGCCACTTCGTTGCTTCGAGGGTGACAAGGTATTTGAGCTTGTCAGCATTCTCAGGAGAACGGTCTTGCCAGTACGCCTTGATCGGGTTCCAAAATTCGCCGAGACCTTCCTCGTAGGCATTCCCGTTTTGGACAATGAGCGCTTCCACTCGTTCTGGATATTTAGCTGCAATTCGATAGCCAATGGGAGCACCATAATCCATCACGTAAAGGCTATATCGCTTGAGACCGATCGCGGTAATAAATTTCTCCACGATCTCTGCCAGGTGATCAAACGTGTAGTCAAACTCATTCACGGTTGGCATCGAACTGTTGCCGTAGCCAGGATAATCGAGTGCAACCAGATGGAAGCGATCGGCAAGCGCAGGCATCAGATTGCGGAACATATGAGATGAGGTCGGGAAGCCGTGCAACAGCAGAATCGTTGGATTATTGCGCTCTCCAGCTTCTCGATAAAAGATATCTAAACCATCAATCGAAACTGTGCGAAATGTAGTCACGACTTTAGTCCTTGTAAGGTTATAGGTGAAGCTGGAATTGTGGGGTGAAATTGATCGTCAGTGATTACCGATAACTAAAACTCGTTGCTTTGCGTAAGTCCTGGTAGCTTTACGGAGAGTCCTCGTGTTTTCATTGCTCAGGAGGCGGAGGAATAATCTCGATGCCGTACTTAGGTGAAGTGGTGAGGATTTTATCTAAGCCTTCAGAACTGAATGGTGGGGCAGATGTAATTTGACCATTCACCGCCTTTCCCACTTCGGCAATAAATTTCTCAAATCCAGCGGGTGTCACCCAAACCAACAGTTTGGCAGGTACAGAGGTCGTATTGGTAAATCGATGAAGCTGACCTTTGGGCGAATGGAGGAAGGTTCCAGCCGTTGCAACAAGAGTGCGATCGTCAAGCTGGAATTCAATCTCTCCGTCTTGCACATAGAACGATTCATTTTCCCTACTGTGTCGATGCCCAGGAGTACCCCCTTGAGGTGCAACAACGATCTCACAAAGCGCATAAGCTTCACCTGTATCTTCACCAACTGCCTTGAAAGTATAGAGGTCTTGACCAAACCAGTAGCAATGACCTTGATTTGGTTCAACGAAAAGTCCGTTTTGGTTGATTGTCATTGTCGTCTCTAAGTAAACAAGTTATTTATTCGTAAATTAGTGTTAGTGATGATGCACAGTTGTGTTGTAATCTCTATCGTGCGGTCAATTTAGATGGAAATATGCTACTGCTGGAAATAGTCGCGCCAACTTTTGGGTAAAGCTTCAAGTTGAGCCGCGCGCTGACGTAAATCTGGATTGTCTTCCTCACGAACATAAAGTTGAGTGATATCGGCAACAGTGATATTATTATCATCCCGGCTCAGCAACTCTAGAGTGTCTCCGGCTCCGACTTCGCCCTCTTGCAAAACGCGGAAGTAAAATCCGGTTCGACGACTCGCAAGAAATTGTTTAACGATATCAGGTCGTCCAAACCGAATCCCAAGTTTGTAGCAGGGTAGGCGCGGTTGTGTCACCATCAACGTTACATTGCCGATACGAAAGCGATCGCCAATGTTCACTTCCTCTTCTCTCAGCCCAGTGCTCGTGAAATTTTCGCCAAAGATACCTGGTGTTAGCTCTGTGTCAGGCAATTCACCTCGCCAGTAATCGTAATGCTCGAACGGATAGACATAGACCGCTTTGTCTAATCCTCCATGAACGGTGAGATCAGCTTGCCGATCACCGTCTAAATTGAGCGATCGCACCATAACCCCTTCGCTGGCTGGCTCTTTGAAAATTCCAGTTGTAACTGTTTTCCCTTTCCAGGTCACTTCACGCGGAAGTCCTACATTGACAGAAATGAGTTTCATCTTCAGCTCCAAAGTTTTGCACAGCATTCGATTAGGGTAGTCTAGATCACCGTTCGTTCACGTCCCTTGCGCGTGTTCGGAGGACTCAGCGTGCCTACGGCATCGCAACAGATAACATTGATTTGGGCGAACGTTGGAATGCTGATTAATTTCCTTTAAGAAAATCCAGCAGCACAGGATTGACCTGATCTGCATGTGTCCAGTTGATTGCGTGCGAACCGCCAGGTATCACTACCAGCCGACTGTCCTTGATCAGCTTCGGCAACCTAGCTCCGGTGGAATGATGCGGGAGGATTCGATCGGCATCCCCTTGGATGATCAGGGTTGGCACGTCGATGTGCGGCAGGTCATCGCGGAAGTCGGTCAGCCACGACGGCACACAGTCCAGAGTCCCCTTAGCGGAGGCTCCTGCCGCGACATTCCAGCTCATCTGGATGGCATCGTTGCTGATGCGAGTGCCGAGAAGCACATCAACGTTGTAGAAATCTTTGAAAAATGTGGACAGATATGCTGGACGATCATCTACGATACTCTTCATAATCCCGTCGAAGACACTGCGATCGACTCCTTCGGGATTATCGTCTGTCTTCAGCAGGAAGGGTGGCACCGGAGCCATTAGCACTGCTTTACTGACGCGCCCCGAGCCGTACTTGCCGAGATAGCGAGTCACTTCACCTGTCCCCATCGAGAAGCCCACCAGCACGGCATCACGTAGGTCAAGTTCTGTCATTAGCTTGTTAAGATCCTCCGCGAAGGTGTCGTAGTCATAGCCAAACGACGGCTGGCTGGAATCGCCGAAGCCCCGGCGATCGTAGGTGATGACTCGGTAACCCGCTTCCAGCAAAACCGCCACCTGCTTCTCCCAAGAGTGACCGTTCAGAGGAAACCCGTGGATTAGCACAATTGGTTGTCCTGCTCCCATATCTTCGTAGTAGATATCGATGCTTCCAGAGTTTTCTTTACCGACAGTAACGTAAGGCATTAGAGTCTCCTTTTGCTTGAACTTTGATGAGAGCAGTTTCAAGGGTAAATGGCGGTAGGGGCGGTTTTATTTCCATAACTCAAGGGTTTGGGGTCAGGCGAACCCAAACTGACACTGCCAATGTTTTGGGGATGGGTCAAAATGGCTATATCCGTATAGTCATATTGAACCATGAAATTCTCCTTCTCTGTATGTCTGTCTGTGGTCACAGTCATAGCTCAGTGATACCTCCTTTGAAAAGAATGCTCATCGCAAGCGATGCTCCCAAAGGGAGCCGCGCAAAGCGCGATCGCCATACAATCCTCTTTCTACTTTCTTTGTATAAAGCAAACTTAGATCTAGCAACGGGCATTGGTATCAATGTTTGCATGAATTCAATATATGCAATTGTCTCTAACTTGTCGTCCACTAAGAGTTGAAACTTTTGCACAATAGAATGATTGATGAATCAGTCCATCTCACAATGGAAGATTGCCTCCAACTTTAGTTGGAATCCAAATTCAAACCTTAGAGGATGTCTGAAAAGTTGTGAAAACGTAATTTTGATCACGCAAGTTGCTTTAGCATCAAACGAATCTAAGTCCTTTCGGGACACGCTTCGCGAACGCAACATAAATAAATGCTTCTGTGGTTTCAGGTAATACCTCGTAATCCTTGCTGAGTCTACGACACCAATTAAACCAACCAAAAGTTCTCACAAGCGCGCCAACGTTTTGTTAGTACTACAAACCCCTTTTGTTCCTCATGACGGGTGACTACGCTCAAAATCCAACGATAAACATCAATGACCCAATGAATGAAGCCCTTGCCACGATACCCGCCATCAACCCAAATCTTGACCAAACGATGAAAGCCGCTCTCCTTAAGTTTGCCAAAAGGAGAACAAGCCCCAAGGGCTGGCTTCTCCTCCCACAGACGATGATTATTATTCTTATACAATTAATGCCTTTTCTTTAATCGTTTTTGGGGAATTATTTTTTTGGAAGTCCCCTAGTGGGCTTAAATTTGTAGACTCTGGATTCTTAGGTGGTGCAGAGGTGTCTCAAGGTGCTTTGCGTGTAGGTTTAGCTTTCCCTGGGAGTGTCGAAGAGTTCGCCTTCCCTACTACTGTAGAGGGATTTGGTTTTGACTTTGGGAATTTAGTGATTGCAGATTACGCTGATAAATTGTTTAGCGTTAGGGGTGTTTTTGGTTCCTCTGGTGTCATACCAAAAAATGGTTTTTTTGGTGTCGTTGCTGACGCTGGTGATTCATTAATAGGAAGTTTTCAGACTTTGGGTAGAGGCGAAATTGGCTCTTTATCTATTGATAATGTCAGTTTCACCCGTTCGGTTCCAGAACCAGGTAACGCTGTAGGAATAAGTCTTTTAGCTCTCGGCTTACTGCTAGTAAAAAATCAAACAAAAAGGTGAAAATACTAATAGCTATTACTGGGGAAGTATTCATTAGACTACCTTGAAAAGGTCTCGTAATACTAGTTTATTATGACGACATCAGGTATAAAATCAGGGAGAAGTTTTTACTCGAACCTTGAAGAGGAGTGACCAGTTAATATGAGTAAGCTTGTTAAATCAATATCAGTCTCCCTCATTTTTGGCATGGCACTTGCCATACCTGTTGCTAGCGTTCCATCACTAGTCCAAGCACAAACGACTAAACCCACTACGACGGCGTCCCCATCCCCATCTGGCACTACAGGGACACCCAAAAAACCAACCACAAGTAAAAAGAAACCTACTAATAAACCTGCTACTGGCGCAGGCAGCTCTGGTTCTGGCACAGGCACAGGCACAGGCACAGGTTCTGGCTCTGGCTCGTCTACATCCCCAGGCACAGGCACAGGTTCTGGCTCTGGCTCGTCTACATCCCCAGGCACAGGCACAGGTTCTGGCTCTGGCTCGTCTACATCCCCAGGCACAGGCACAGGTTCTGGCTCTGGCTCGTCTACATCCCCAGGCACAGGCACAGGTTCTGGCTCTGGCACAGGAACAGGCACAGGCACATCTGGTTCTGGAACTGGCACAGGCACAGGCACAGGAACTGGCACAGGAACAGGCACAGGTGCATCACCGACACCGACAGCTTCACCTAGGCGATAAAACAAAGCTTGGGTAAAAACTCAAGTAAGCGATGCTCCAGAGGAGCCGCCCCTTGGGCGATTGGGCTGTCTTCCCACTGCGCTCCGCGCGATCGCCCTTCAATAACTGATACAAAAGCCCCTTGTGCCTTACACCTTGGGGCTTTGTCATTGGTCGTTCGTTTAAGCTATTATCACAAAAATATTCTCTCAATTTCTATGCAAGAATCGGGCTATATCCTAGCATTGGATTTGGGTACAACAGGCAACCGTGCCTTTGTATTTAACGCAGACGGCAAGATTGTTGCTCAGGCATATAAAGAACTGAGGCAGTACTATCCTCAGCCTGGATGGGTGGAGCATGATGCTGTGGAAATCTGGCAGGCTACTTGCTGGGTTATGCAAACTGCAATTCAAAATGCCCAAATTACCCCAGGTGAAATTGTTGCGATCGGGCTAACGGTGCAGCGCGAAACTTGCTTGATTTGGGATAAAACCACTGGGCAACCCCTCCATCGGGCGATTGTATGGCAAGATCGCCGCACTGCTCCCCTTTGCCATCAGTTGCAACCAGGATATGCTCAGGAGATTTACGATCGCACTGGGCTGATCATCGATGCCTACTTTTCAGCCACAAAGCTGTCATGGCTCTTAGAGCATTTTGCAGGCGTTGACCTCAAAAACGTCTTAGCTGGGACAATTGATACCTGGGTGCTGTGGAACCTAACGGGTGGGAAAGTTCATGCTACCGACCACAGCAACGCCAGCCGTACAATGCTAATGAATCTGGCAACCTGTGAGTGGGATGAGACACTGTTAAATCTGTTTAAGATTCCTGCTCATATCTTGCCGCATATTCAGCCTAGCTTGGGAACATTTGGAGTGACTGATGCCAGCTTATTGGGCGTTGAGATTCCCATCACTGCCATTTTAGGAGACCAACAGGCTGCTTTGTTTGGACATGGCTGCAATGAGCCAGGTTTAATGAAATGCACCTACGGTACCGGAAGCTTTTTGGTCGCTCACACTGGCTCTGAAATCGTGCGTTCCCAGCATCAACTCCTAAGTACCCTGGCATGGACTCAAGCAAATAGCGATGGTACTTTGGATGTGGGATATGCATTAGAAGGCAGCATATTTACTAGTGGAGCGTGCATCCAGTGGTTACGTGATGGCATCAAGCTCATTGCAACTGCTGCCGAAACTGAGGCGATCGCAAATCGAGTTGCAGATAATGGTGGGGTTTACTTTGTGCCTGCATTTAGTGGACTGGGCGCACCTCATTGGGATATGACTGCTAGGGGAGCCTTTTTCGGCATTACCGCAATGGTACAACGCGAGCATTTGGTACGTGCCGTACTGGAGGCAGTAGCTTACCAGGTTCAAGAAGTCGTGCAGGCAATTAATGCATCCAACAGTATTTCCATTGAACGGCTTAGCGTGGACGGTGGTGCTTGCGAGAATAACTTCCTCATGCAGTTCCAAGCAGATGTGTTGGGAATTCCAGTTGAACGTCCTGTGATGCGCGAGATGACTGTGCAAGGTATCGCATTTGCCGCAGGGCTTGCGGCAGGATTTTGGGATAGCTATGCGGCACTAGTGCGCCAACGACAGATTGACCGCGTGTTTGAGCCTGGTGTAGGAAGAAATCGCGCTTTGGAATTCGCTACTTGGCAAAAGGCAGTAGAACGCGCTAAGCACTGGGCTGATTAACAGTTATCAGTTATCAGTTATCAGTTATCAGTCATCAGTGAGTCACTGCGGCTGGTACTGTTCACTGGTTTCATTTGCTAGTCCTGGGTTTCAGACTGCAAATTTTTCACCACTTTATTTTATTCTTTGTTTAACTCCCCAGGCCGGATTCGAACCAGCGACCAATCGATTAACAGTCGATCGCTCTACCACTGAGCTACTGAGGAACGCTCCGATTTCTTATAGTAAGGCTAAAAGTAGGATATGGCAAGTACTTTTGGAAAATTTTTTGGATTTTTTTTTGGAGACGCGAAACACTAATATTTGCAAGTCTTTGCGGTTCACACTTCCTCGATAGCGATCATGAGGAAACTGCTCTCCAAAGTTTTCAACGCTGCCTGGAAACGTTCTACTGGGCACTTCACTACTCAAAATTCAGCACTATTTAAATCCCATCCGCAATTCAGCTAAACGCTGACGTGCCTTAGCGTCGATAGAATTAGCTAAAAACCTTGTGTTGGATTGTTTTCCTGATTTATATTTTTGCCGCGCCCGACAAACGCTTGCTTGTACCTCATAACACAGTTGGTGTGCTGACATCCATTCAGCCCCGTAACCCTGTACCATCAACTGCTGCGGTCGGTCTGAGGTGGCAACAATCATGCGAGAAATAAGAGATTGGGCGATTGTTGAGCGTAAAGATGCACAGACTTTTTCAATGTAAGTGTCTGCTGTCTGCCCGAAATCTGTAAAATGAACCGATAAAAGCTCAGTAATAATTTCTCTGTTGCTACAGGTGTTTTGATATTGGGCATCGAACACAATTTGAGTGTCATAACCCGCAAACGCACTGTAGCTCGTTAAAGCTTCAATCAGTTCGCAACGCGCTGCCTCTAGTCCGGCAGTATCACGGGTTTTTTTCAAGCAAGACCAAGCGCCGATGATGTTGTAGCCGTCCACAAGCAAAACGGCTTGAGGTGAGAAACGGGACATGATGTTGAATCACAATTTTCTAAAGTTAACAAAATTCATTCATAAGATTTATAGTAATTCAATCATTCCTTGTAACACTATGTTACAAAAAAAAAGGCATATAAGGGCTGTAGGCAAGAAGCCAAAAACAACAAGCCGATCAAAAAGTCACCTGCAGGAGGGTTACCTTCCTGCAGGTGACTGGCGTTCAAAAGTCAAAAGAATTTTTTTAACTTTTAACTTTTAACTTTTAACTTTTAACTTTTAACTTTTGACTTTTCTTGACTTACACCCCTAAGTTTGGTGAACTTTCGTCGTGCAATTCCATCAGCCGTCGTTTGAGGCGCTGCGGTTCACCCCGATCCACTAAAGAACCCCTTTCTAGTAGTAAAGCGCCGTCACAGTAATTCAACTCGTCTAAGCGATGGGTTACCCAGAGGGCTGTAATACCCCGACTTTTGACTAGGCGGCGGACAGCAGCTACTAATTCCAATTGGCTATCTGGATCGAGTAAAGCAGTGGGTTCATCTAATAATAAGACTTCACAGCGACGGGCTAAAGCGCCGGCGATCGCCACCCGTTGTTTCTGTCCACCACTCAAAGCGTAGATCGGACGTTTTTGCAGCGATAGTAAATTTACCGCTCCTAGCGCCTCCTCAACGCGATCTCTGACAGCAGCTGGTGGCAGTTTTTCCTCCACCAGCCCAAAAGCCACATCAGCACCAACTGTTGGCATCACCAATTGATGGTCAGGATTTTGGAAGACAAAGCCCAGAGGATGCAAAAGTCCAATTTCACCAGACTGGGGAGTTAATAGCCCCGCCAGCAGTCTGAGTAACGTGGACTTGCCGCTGCCGTTTGTACCCAAGAGCATCCAAAATTCACCCTTGGGGACTTCTAGAGAGCAAGACTTTATAACATTCTCTCCTGACGACCAGCTAAAGTTTAAATCCTTGACCTCAATGCCTAGTTCTGCCATGAGTACACTATCAGATGGTTACTCACCAGCTATAGCGAAGAAACCAGGTGGTCTGCCAGCTCCAGCGACTGAACCATCTTTCTGAGTCAGCTGCACCCCAGAAATTTCACTGGCGCGCACGGCGACTTTTTTCTCTGTCTTGCCCTCGCTCTCTAATTCCACAATATCAGGGTTGCCAGAGCGGATTGCTGTCAAAATGCGCTGATAAATCTCCTCGGCATCCTCAGCTGACTTACGTTCTATGGATATAGGGAAAGCTGTGTTTCTTAGGGTTAAGTCGATGGTAAACATTTAGCCTTAATCAAATTTAACTGTAGAACTCATTTTAATGTTAGCTCGCCAGTCTAGGTTGGAAGTAGCAGAGGCAGTGCGTTGCTCCCGCCAGCACTTGTTTAAAGTAGCGTCGCACCAAGTGCCATAGATAGACAAGCAGCTAACCCGGATCAGTTCCCTAAAGACGTATATTTAGACGTATATATATATATTTAGTTAAAGAAATTAAAAATACACTGGAAAAATTACAGAATTTTACCTAGAATATATTAGAGTCGGTAAATAATTGTAAACTGGATTGACAACCCAGTTAACTTTCTGTTTTAAGCAGGCAGTCAAATGTCAGTCTTAGAATAGAGAGGCGAAACCTGTAATTATAAAAGTTTGGAGATTTGTTGTAATGACCATCGCAGTTGGACGCGCCCCCAGTAGCAGAGGGTGGTTTGACGTTGTAGACGACTGGTTAAAGCGTGACCGTTTCGTGTTCGTAGGTTGGTCAGGAATATTACTATTCCCCTGCGCCTTTCTAGCACTTGGCGGTTGGCTGACCGGTACGACGTTTGTAACGAGCTGGTATACCCACGGGTTAGCCTCATCGTACCTGGAAGGCTGCAACTTCCTAACAGTAGCTGTATCTACACCAGCAGACAGCATGGGACACTCACTGTTGCTGTTGTGGGGACCAGAAGCACAAGGGGACTTGACCCGTTGGTTCCAATTAGGTGGCTTGTGGCCATTCGTAGCGCTGCACGGAGCCTTTGGTCTGATTGGGTTCATGCTGCGGCAATTTGAAATCGCGCGTCTGGTAGGGATTCGTCCTTACAACGCTATAGCGTTTTCTGCACCGATTGCGGTATTCGTCAGCGTCTTCTTGATGTACCCCTTGGGACAGTCTTCGTGGTTCTTTGCCCCCAGCTTTGGAGTGGCAGCAATCTTCCGCTTCCTGCTTTTCTTGCAAGGGTTCCACAACTGGACACTCAACCCCTTCCACATGATGGGCGTTGCGGGTGTACTTGGTGGAGCGCTGCTGTGTGCCATCCACGGTGCAACAGTAGAAAACACCTTGTTTGAAGACGGCGATGCAGCGAACACCTTCCGCGCCTTCAACCCCACTCAGGCAGAAGAAACCTACTCGATGGTGACGGCAAACCGTTTCTGGTCACAGATATTCGGGATTGCCTTCTCCAACAAGCGCTGGTTGCACTTCTTCATGTTGTTTGTGCCAGTCACAGGCTTGTGGATGAGTGCGGTTGGCATTGTCGGTTTGGCACTGAACCTGCGGGCATATGACTTCGTGTCGCAAGAATTACGTGCGGCAGAAGACCCAGAGTTTGAAACCTTCTATACCAAGAACATTTTGTTGAACGAGGGTATCCGCGCTTGGATGGCTCCTCAAGATCAGCCTCACGAAAAATTTGTATTCCCCGAGGAAGTTCTGCCTCGTGGTAACGCTTTGTAATAGTCATCCTATTCCTAGCGTTTCATAGCTAAATTTTCCCCGCCATTTGGCGGGGTTTTTTGTTATTTGTTCTTGTACTAATGACAAATCATTAATATGTGTTATATTGAGTAAAGGTGAATAACCCAGAGCTAACAACTCTGCCTTTTTGAGACTAAGACCGTTTAGGCAACAAGGAGGTGATGCCCATGATAGAAAGTAGTAAACCCATGGGTCATCAGGTTGCAGTTAGCCGGCTGTGCGCCGGGGCTGTTCTCTAGAAGCTAGCCTTAGTTTTTTAGTAAGACTAAGTTAGACTAAGTGGCTAGGCGAGCTCGGAGTTCCTTCCGGCAGTCTGGTTGCAACCTGAAGACCCGCTAGACCGCTCTTACTTAGATCAACTGATCTGAGTAAGAGCGGATAGTTTTATCTAAGGAACGTTTGTGTCAAGATTTTGCAACCAGCGTTCTTGGGTGTCTTGAGATTGTGTTACTCTCAGCAATTGACCTTTTTTGAATTCAAAGTTCAAAGTGTGTTCTGAGTCCTTACGGACACGCTGCGCGTATGCCTAGCGGCACGCTTTGCGCTTACGGACACGCTACGCGAACAAAAATTAAGAATCTTTTTTTGAATTGATTAATTCTGGGTACAAGCCCCCACCATGCGGATGCAGATTTGGTGGTCTTCAATTAGTGGCGAGTATAAGCTCCCACTAATTAATTTTGAATTTTGAATTTTGAATTTTGAATTTGAGCGAAGCGAGTGACTCCTCACCTATGCCGACGGAAATTCATCAGTTATTTGAAAGATACTGTGTTGCCTTTAACCGAATTTGACTGGGCAGGGGTTGCAACACAATACAATACGCCAAGCATTCAGGGCAAGCCACGAGAGAGAAGTCTTTGCTAGCGCTTGCGATCTTTGTCAGAATATCAAAGTCCTCATTCAGTACCAAGAGGGCGGCTACAAGCACGCTGAGTTCATACCACGGGAGTTTTTCCCCCAAGGTGAAAGCTTTGCGGTTCCAACTCTGTATTGGACTTTCTTGCATCACACTACATAGAACCTTGCCAAGAAGCAAGGACAATGGAAAATTGTGTTTGTGACAGCTTATGAGGAGATGCAAAGAGCGCAATTATTATAGTGCTCCTTAGGGAAAAAAGCTATCACAATCAAGAGAAATAGCCTTATTTGCGTGAACCGATATCAAGATTTCGTATCCATGCTTCCTGGAACATTTATTGAGCAAGTAACGTCAATTAAGATTGTCGTTCTAAAATTGTTGAGTTTATACAAAATAGAACAGTTACACTCAAAAATTTTGTAACAAAGACGGTAGCTAGTACCACGGATGTACCCATTAGCTACAAAACGCGAGTAGGGTGTCTGTATGATCGGTTAAACAACCTTAAACAATTGAAGGAGTAAATTCCGCGTCCTATTTGCTTTTCTAGGGTCTTTCAAGAACTGTCTGGAGGAAGAGGAAATAGCAGCACTCAGCCTCTATATTCCAGAATGAAGGGGGCAGAATGTAAGTGACTACAGTCACAGTTCTTTTTCAGTTAAAAATTTAACCAAAAAAGAAAGAAATTCAGTTTTTGGGATTTCAAGATATGGCACAGCTACTTACTGAGGCAAAAATTCAAGAAAGGGCAAGCCATTTGCCAGATTGGACAGTAGAGGGGTCAACGTTGCAGTATAACCGCAAGTTTAAAGACTTTGTCCAGGCTATAGAGTTTGTGAACAAGCTTGTTGAGCCTGCTGAGTCAGCAGGACATCATCCAGATATCGAGATTTCTTACAACAAAGTCAAAATTTTACTCACAACGCATGATGCTGGTGGGTTAACGCAGAAAGACTTTGATTTGGCAGAGGTGATTTCCCAAATCAATTAAGTGATTTGCTTGCATTGCTATTTGCTTCAAATATTGCATATTTTGTTCATAGCTTTGTGAGTGGGAAAAAGCCGTTGCAGAGGAGGTTTTTGAGTTCATGTCATCTAGAAATTTATTTCGAGACACTGAGATGAGATGTGTGACAGTTTATAAGGCGATCGCTTCCATCTTGTCATCCAGTTTTTCCGACTTATAATTACGAGTAAATACAACTATGTTTTTGCATAAGTTAATTCCATGGTTTCTTTACCTAAACTTAATTCGTTGTTAGCTTTGCAAAAACTAAAATAGTGTTGAGGGCTAATATGCCTAATCCACAAGTATCAATAACAACTCGCAATTTCGAGAAAAATTCGAGAATAGTTGCAGCAAAAAAGTTATCTATAGAAGGTGTGAGGAGAACAGGAAAGATGTCTAATCTCTTGTGGAAATCCCTGGTAGTCACTCCAGCGGTTTTAGGAGCAACATTGTTGATGTCCACAACAGCGATCGCTGGTGAAAAGAACACCAATCATCAAGTTGTGAAGACGGAAGTTTCACAAATCAACAATAATCAAGAAGCTTCTTCATCAGTATCAGCAACTTCAACTACATCAGTATCAACAACTTCAAATACAACTGAAGTTACCCCCAAGCCAGAAACATTGGCTCAAGCACAACAAACTGAAGTCAACGTTTTGCAGCAAGTTGACAGCTACACCAACGACGGGAAAAACAATTCTCTGTCCCAAGTGACATCAGTTTCCCAGTTCTCCGATGTGCAGCCAACAGACTGGGCTTTCCAAGCATTGCAGTCCTTAGTTGAACGCTATGGTTGTATTGCTGGTTATCCGAATGGTACGTACCGTGGTAACCGTGCTTTGACCCGTTATGAATTTGCTGCGGGTTTAAATGCATGTTTAGACCGGGTCAACGAACTGATTGCTACAGCAACAACTGACTTGGTCAGGAAAGAAGACCTGGCTAGCTTGCAGCGCTTGCAAGAAGAATTTTCTGCAGAACTAGCTACCCTGCGCGGTCGTGTAGATACATTAGAAGCAAAGACAGCAGAATTGGAAGCTAACCAGTTCTCAACAACGACCAAACTCGTTGGTGAAGCAATCTTCGCTTTGACTGATGCTTTTGGCGAGACAGCAGGCGAAAACAACAATACTGTCTTCCAAAACAGGGTACGTTTAGACTTGCAAACAAGCTTCACGGGTAGAGACGTTCTGCATACTCGTTTGGCTACTGGTAACGCCAGAAGATTGAACACAGGTGGTAATATAGACGCCAACAGAAACGGAACTATAGATACCTCAGAGCTAAGTGGTGAAGGCTTTCAAACCTTTAACCTTACGGGGGATGCGAGCAACAGTAACGATATTGTCCTAGATTGGCTGGCTTACTACGTCCCTGTAGGACCTGCCCAACTTTACGTTGCAGCTACTGGTGGTGTTCACAGCGATTATGCTGCGACTAACAACCCCTACTTTGAAGACTATGACGGCGGAAATGGTGCTTTGACCACCTTCGCTTCGGAAAACCCCATCTATCGGATTGGTGGTGGCGCAGGTGCAGCACTCAACATCCCCTTTGGTAGGGGTGGTGGTATCCTTAAACCAAGTTCGTTAACCATAGGTTACTTGGGTTCTGAAGCGAATAGTCCTAATGGAGGTTCAGGTATCTTCGAGGGTAACTACGCTGCTTTAGGACAGTTGAACTTTAATCTTGGTGAGCGGTTTGCATTAGCAGCTACCTACGTCCACGGATATCACGGTGCAGGTGGTGCTTTATTTGATGCCGGCGGATTCCAAGGGCAAAACGTGCCTGTAGTAGGTACTCCACAAGCCAACGCTCTCAGTGCTACCAACGCATCTTCTAGTAACTCCTACGGTTTGTCAGCAGCGTTGAGACCGACTGACAAATTCTCTATTAGTGGCTTCGTTTCCTATCATGACGTCAACGGCTTTGGTGCCAATGATAATTTTGAAGCTTGGAGTTATGGAGCTGGAATCGCTTTACCTGACTTTGGAAAGCGCGGTAACGTCTTAGGTATTTTTGCGGGTGCACAACCCTATTCCCGTGGTCGAGTAGCAGGCGCTAACGAGATACCTTACAGTATCGAAGGCTTCTACAAGTATCAGGTGAGCAATAACGTCTCCATCACTCCTGGTGTTATTTATCTGACATCTCCTGGTCAGAACAGCAACAACGATGATGCGATTATTGGAACTCTAAGAACAACCTTCACCTTCTAGAGGGTTGACAATTCCTAAAAGATTTTGTAGTTAAATAAATTGCTCCCCGCCGTACGGTGGGGCTTTTTATTTTTTTGGGGCTTTAAGGCAGGGTAGGGTACACACATAAAGCTTCATCTGTTAAATTAAAAAAACCAAAATCAAAACCCCACTGGATAACCGGAGTATACTAGTAAAGAGGACAAGAAAAGTAAAAAATAAAAAATTATTTTGACTTTTAACTTTCTCTGTATCTCCTCTGTTTTAAACCCATCACCTCTTCTAAAAGCTGCTGTGGAACTATCGTGTAAATCAGAATACGGAATTCTTGCTCTATTAGAGCTAGCAATTCATTACCAAAGTGGGGAACCGCTGCAAATTCGACAGATTGCTGCACAACAAAATATACCAGACCGCTATCTAGAACAGCTGTTGGCGACCTTAAGGCGTGGAGGTATAGTCAAAAGTCAGCGCGGGTCAAAGGGCGGTTATCTGTTGGCGCGAGAACCGTGGAAAATCAGTCTTTTCGAGGTTTTGAGTTGTTTAGAAGGGTTAGATGTGCGCCCATGTGAAGAAGATGTCAATCCTAAAACTGTAGACAGTGCTGTTGTAGAAGATATTTGGCAAGAGGCAAGGCTTGCGGCAAACGCAGTTTTGCAAAAATACACGCTTGCGGAGCTGTGTGAAAAACGAGATTCTCGACGACAGTTGGACATAATGTACTACATTTAGTCAATAGTCAATAGTCAATGAGAAAAGAAGGTTATTAATTTTTATGATTGACTGTTGACTAATGGCTAATAACTAATAACTAATGGCTAGGAACTAAGGTATGCGAATAGCTCGTGATATTACAGAACTTGTTGGTCGTACTCCTCTGGTGCAACTCAACCGTATCCCTCAAGCGGAAGGTTGTGTCGCACAGATTCTAGTGAAACTGGAAAGTATGAACCCAGCAGCATCAGTAAAAGACCGAATTGGCGTGAGCATGATCAACTCCGCAGAGGCAGAAGGGTTGATTGCTCCTGGGAAAACGATATTAGTGGAACCCACCTCTGGAAATACCGGAATTGCCTTAGCAATGGTAGCAGCGGCAAAGGGCTATCGATTAATTTTGACAATGCCTGAGACAATGAGCGGTGAACGAAGGGCAATGTTGCGGGCGTATGGAGCCGAATTAGAACTCACACCAGGAATTGAAGGTATGAGTGGGGCAATTCGGCGGGCACAGGAAATCGTTGATAACACGCACAATGCCTATATGTTACAGCAGTTCCGTAACCCAGCTAACGCAAAAATACACCGGGAAACGACAGCAGAGGAAATCTGGGAGGATACTGACGGACAGGTGGATATGATTGTTGCTGGAATCGGAACGGGTGGTACGATTACAGGTGTTGCCGAAGTGATCAAAGCACGCAAACCGAGTTTTAAGGCGATCGCAGTAGAACCGGCAAATAGCCCAGTTTTAGCTGGAGGAAAACCAGGACCCCACAAAATTCAGGGAATCGGTGCAGGGTTCATTCCCCAAGTGCTAAATGTAAATATGATAGATGAAGTGATTTCTGTTACCGATGAAGAAGCGATCGCCTACGGTCGGCGTTTGGCAAGAGAAGAAGGGCTACTCTCTGGCATTTCCAGTGGAGCTGCTTTGTATGCCGCAATTCGAGTCGCTCAACGCAAAGAAAACGAGGGGCGCTTGATAGTGATGATTCAGCCGAGTTTTGGAGAAAGGTACTTAAGTACACCGTTATTCCAAGACTTGGAGCCAAGGGTAGCAGTTAGCATCAGCTAACGATAAATTGGAAGAATGGCAGATAAGACGAACCACTACGAAACACTCAAAGTCAATTCCAACGCCAGCCAAGCGGAGATTAAGCAAGCTTATCGTCGCTTGGTCAAAATGTTTCATCCCGACAGCAATCAGGGTACATCAGATCCTGAGCAAATTATCCGCATTAATGCAGCGTATGAGGTCTTGGGCGATGTTCAAAATCGCCAAAATTACGACCAAAGATTGCATCAGCGATCTCAAAAAACGACCAGCGGTAGGCAACAACGGGCAGCTGCAGCTCAAAAGCAATACCAGGCGACCCGAAAAACAGGAAGGAATGCGGATGAACAAATTGAGGAATGGCTGCACCTGGTTTATCAACCAGTAAATCGCCTACTGTTTAGCATTCTCACTTCCCTAAAGGAGCAAATTGAGAAACTAGCAGCTGATCCCTTTGATGATGTCCTCCTAGAAGAATTTCAGGATTACCTAAACGCCTGTCGAGACGACCTCCGGCAAGCGCAAATCACTTTTCGTTCTCTACCAAATCCCCCTACTTTAGCAAGAGCAGCAGCTCACCTCTACTATTGCCTGAATCAAGTTGGCGATGGGTTAGATCAGTTGGAATATTTCCCTCTCAACTACCACGAGAGTTACTTGCACGCTGGGCAAGAAATGTTCCGCACTGCCACTCATTTGTATCGTGAGGCACAAGAATCTGTAGGTGCGTATGTGTAGTGGGAATGAAAACAGTGAACAGTGAACAGTGAACAGTGAATAACTGGTTGACTAACAACTAACACCAGAATTAGTTTATGCTGGAAGCAGTGAAAAATTAAGAAATTTTAAGTTTTGCTCCCAGCTAACTCATGCAATGTATTGTAAATCGCCGCGCTCAGTTTTCAGCAAGTCATCGCTATTGGTTGCCAGAACTGAGCGAAGCAGAAAATATTGAGAAATTTGATGCTTGCTCAAAATTTCCCGGACACGGGCATAACTATGTCTTATTCGTCTCCTTAATTGGGGAATTGGATGAATATGGCATGGTTCTCAACTTGTCCGATGTGAAACACGTTATTAAGCGAGAAGTAACCAGTCAACTGGACTTTTCCTATCTCAACGATGTGTGGTCAGAATTTCAACAAACTCTACCCACCACTGAGAGCATTGCACGGGTGATCTGGCAACGGCTTGCACCCCATTTACCTTTAGTCCGCATACAGCTTTTTGAACATCCTCAACTTTGGGCTGATTATTTAGGAAACGGCATGGAAGCATACCTCACAGTCAGCACTCATTTTAGCGCCGCCCATCGGCTAGCTCATCCTCGGCTCAGCAGCGAAGAAAACTTCGAGATTTACGGTAAGTGCGCTCGTCCCAACGGTCACGGACACAATTATCATCTAGAAGTGACTGTGAAAGGCGAAATTGACCCACGCACTGGGATGATTATTGATTTAGGCGCTTTGAATAAAGTTATAGAAGATTATGTCGTCGAGCCATTCGACCACACCTTCCTCAACAAAGACATCTCGCATTTTGCTGAAGTCGTTCCCACTGCTGAGAATATTGCACTTCACATCAGTCACTTACTGCGATCGCCTATCCAGGAATTGGGAGCCAAGCTATACAAAGTCAAATTAATCGAAAGCCCTAATAACTCCTGCGAAATTTATTGTACTGAGTCAGATCCTAACTCAGTCAACGCTGCACAGAATGAACCTGTGTTAGTACGCGTGTAGCTGACTTCAATCGCAAACAGCTATCAACACTTACAGTAATTAAAGCAGAAAGCCCATCGCTTTTAGGCGTGGGACGAACGCGAAGGAAAAGATAGGTAATCTTGTACCACCGAAGGGAGTAAAAGGCTTTAAAAGGGGCGTCTAGTTTCACTGGTCGCCTCTTTTCGCATTTTCAACATTTTTGAGTTCCTTGAGTTTTGATACCAATTGTATGTGAGGTTGCGCTTTATTCACCTATACCCTAAATCAGCCGCTCAGCAAACAAAGCTCCGTATCCCTCACGGGACGCTTTCCGCTCAGTTCCCGCTTGTTGGGAAACCCCTATGGTTGACGCCACGCCTTACGGCTATCGGGTATCTCCTCCAAAGAGCGCCTTCGCGCTTACGCCAGTTGCCTGGGTCGGGAAACCGTTCGGCTGAGCGCTCACGGCGAAGCCCTCCGATGACTCACTGGTCTCACCGCCTGTAGGACTTCTCAGTGCCTGCGCAAGCTAAGGCGGCGCATCTTCATACAGAAACGATATTACCAATAATCTTAATAAATTGCTTGATAACTGCTTGATTTTTTCTCAATTTTGTTTTCAAGAATATGCTATTTTTTGATAAAAACAAAAAATAAATATCAACCCTAGCAAAATATTAGTAATTGCAATTAATTAGTAAAATAATATAATTTTTTTGAATAGCTTTAAAATTTATTAATTCGGTTGTCGTACTCCTAAAGTTTAATGTCTGCATAGTATACCGAATTGCTTTCTCTATTTGCACGATGGTAGAAAGAAATAGAAAAGGTTTTTCAGTCAAATAGAAACATTAAGCAAAGTTTTGCCTGCTTTGGGAGATTATTGTTTTCACTCTTGTTGAGTTAAGTTAACATAGTCTTCCCTTAGAGAGATAGCGTCAAAAAAAAATTAAATATAATAGTATTAATAGCTTTAATAATTACGCCAACACTGACTGAGTTCACAAATTTCACCAAATTTTTCTCTTGAAGTTGTATAGATAACCGTAAAATTGGGTGAAATAAAGCTATCCTAACTGTGAATTTTCGGCTTGGTAATACCCAGTTTCTCAGGAGTTTAGTGTGACACAAAAAGCTGTAAAAAGATACCAGACAAGGATTTTAGTGAATAACACTGACTCAATGAAAACGGAAAGTAAATTCGCTTCGGTGAAAAAATAAGTAGGTGGAAATTACTAATTCTTTCTTTTTTTAGAGCTTTTTGGAAACTAAATTTTATTTGTTAACATCTACTTGAAAGTTCCTTAATATTTCCTTTACTTTGAGGATAAAGAATAAGAAGAGCGTGTGCTAACACAATAGTAAAGTCACCGAAAGAAGCTAAGGAGTAGAGGTTATGCAATTACAGAATCATTTAAATGAACCGCTGGTTAGCGTGATTATTCCCACTTATAATCGCCCTGATTATCTAGAAGAAGCTATAAAAAGTGCTGTTAACCAGACATACAAAAATATCGAGATTATTGTGTCTGATGATGCGAGCCCGGACAATCCACAAAAACTCATTGAATCTTTTCAAGATCCAAGAATCCGGTTTCGACGCAATTCTAAGAATTTAGGAATTTCCTTGAATGTTATAGGAGCATTTCAGGAGGCAAAAGGTAAATATGTTGCTAGCTTGAACGACGATGATGTTTGGAACGACGACTTTTTAGAAAAGCTTGTTCCACAGCTTGATGCGAATCCAAATTTAGTCGTAGCTTTCAGCGACCACTACATTATGGATCCCGATGGCAAAATTAATCATGCAGCCACTGAGGAAAATACACAGCGCTGGAAACGAGATCAACTGAAACAGGGAATTTATGAACCTTTTTATGAAATTGGGCTAGTTCATCAAGCTGTTCCCTCTGCCGTGGCTACTGTTATCCGCAAGGATGCCATTGAATGGAATGATTTTCCGCCTCAAATGGGACCTTTTTGGGATCTGTACCTAACGTACTTGGCTTGTCGGAATGGAGGGGGAGCTTATTATTCTCCAGAAAGATTAGCTAGATACCGCGTGCATTCACAGTCGGAATCAATGATTAGTGGTGGTGTAAGCAGCCAGGCAAACATCCGGGCTGGCAAAGCTGGTATTTTCTGTCACCGCAAATTTATGGAAGATGAGCGGCTGCAAGAATTTAAGGACTATTTCCAAGAAAAATGGTTACAAGCACATACAACTCTAGCCATAGGGTTGCTGCGATCTGAACAAGTTAAAGAAGCGCGACCATATCTAGTGCATGTTCTCAGACAAAAGTTCAACTTCAAAACAGTCGCAGCATTTGTCCTGTCGTTGATTCCTCAACCATTGGCACGGAAATTGCTTGCTAGTAGTTAAGCAGTTAAAAATATCGACGCTGTGCTGAACGTCGCAAAGAGCGATAGATCACCCATGCCAAAAGTCCAAGGCTCAGATATAACAATAAGCGGCTAAGTGTAAATGATATGACATCAGGGTATAAAAGCTGAGACGGACCGAGGAAGCTTAGGCTTTTGGCTAAAACAAACAGTCCAAAAAGAGCATTTCCAGCTAACATCAGGGTTAACAGCACCAAAGCTTGTTGTCGGAAGCGTTGCTGAGGTGTACGACTAGAGATGAGAGCGATCGCCTGTTTGCCTTGCAAAGAACGCACTAACTGTTCTAGTCGCCAAAACATCCATACCAGAAACGGAAACAAACCGTAACTGAGCAAACGTAGTGGTATTGGATAGCGACCACTTATTGATAAAACATTCACTAAAGCATGACAAATCACAGCATTTAGCCAAGCCCTAGGAATATTCTGGTGACATCGATGTAAATGGATATTTGAGCCGATGGATATTCCTAGGGCGTCGGTCAAGTAATCGTGATTGACAAAAAAGAGATAATGTGAAGTTGGAAAAACCAGGAAGAAAAGGATGCGATGGCACGAAGTGCCCGCCGGGGTGCGATCGTTAACTAGGGAGTTTAA
>JAHHIB010000108.1 GCA_019359075.1 Kalymmatonema hyalinum WJT4-NPBG1 | reverse complement strand
GGAAATAGAACGCAATCAACAACGAGCTACTGTTAACTGGCGCTTCACCACTAAGGATGCACGAGTTAAACTCAACAGTCTTTATCCTACTCCTGACCTGTCATAATTTCTGTGGTGAACTACTAGTGCCGAAGACTTGATATCCCTTTTGAGCCAGTAGGTGAGCAGTTAATTGCCCAAACCCGGATGATGCTCCTGTAACTAGCACGACCTTTTTGTTAGTCATAAGCTTTTACTTTAGCGTGTTGATGTTTTATCTAATTAGAAGTAGAGCGTTACATCCTCTCTATATTCATCTGCTTTTTAGGTGAGAGATTTGAATATTTTCTTTGCCCAAGTGCGTCGGGATGAAAGCCGCGCCCCGTAGGCTTTAGCCTACGGTGAAGCTATTTTTTTGGTTCAGGAAGTGCTTTGATCCAATCTTGAATAATTTCAGACATTGAAACTCCAAGTTTTTCTGCATGGGCTTGGAGTTTTGTTTAAATATTCTCAATCGCGGCATCGCTACCGTCGGGCAGACGGGAAGTAACGCTACTGGACTAGTGACCTCTACTCTGGTTGGCTTCGCCGTGAGCGCTCAGCCGAACGGTGAAAGCCTGCTTGAGCAAGTAACTAGGGTGAAAGTAGAATCCCCGACCCTTTAGGGCGGGGAGTGTCAATGCACATGATTTGTCTGCTCCTATTGTGTTGATACGGCGACCCTCTGGAGAATGGTCATAGGTCCAAAGTCTTTGAGAATCTGCATTTGTTGCTCGTTTCGCACGAAAAGCGAACCCGCAAATCCTAATGAGTTTACAGCAATTGACTCGAAAGATTCCTGCGATCGCGGTACAATCAACATCCATTGCCGTGTAGCCAGAAGATTATACGCACCAGATTGCCTGTTTGAACTTATGTCACCGTTTTCTAAGTTCACAGCGCTCAGTAGATTATTATAGCACAAAAGCGTTGCTTGAGCCGCTTGTAATGGAGATTTTGCCCAATCAGGGTCTAACCTTGTGAAAGCGTGTACAAAAGGAAGTTCCGGTATAGTTGCAACATTTTGAAATTTGGCAGATGCAAGCAGAGGTTCAATAGGTATCTGCGGTCCAGTGGGTACGAGTGGAAGTGGAACAAGTTGCAAGTGCTTGTGTCGCTGGCTGGCACCTGCGGTCTTACCACCGTTGTAAAATACTAAACCATCAAAGTCAGCAAGACACGCCCACATAGCTGTAAAATCTTGCAGCGTCAGTAAAGTTTCTTGTTCCTCAAACGCACGCGTGATGAGCAGCAGGTGATACTCAGCAACGTTGTATTTGTTCAAGATGCATACATGGGTGTCGGAAATATCAGCAACAAATAAATCCTCCTCGTAGGGAAGAAAAGGATTGAACTCCTCACCAGAGGGGGTGGTTTGTTTTTCCTGTTTCTGCTTAGCTGCCTCTTTACGCGTAAGGTTAGATAAGATTCGCACCAAAAAGCGAACGCCTCCCTGTTCTACGAACTCATACTCTGTTGGAATTGACACCAACGCTTTGCATCCGAGAGCATGCTCAGTCTGCTCTATGACACGTTTCCACAACGTGCCTGGTCCCAGTAAAATTTCTGTGTGTGCAGTTAGTTTTTTTTCTTGCATGGTGAAATATTTTATCAGTAGAGTGTTTGTTATACTGCGTTTTTATACAAATTTATTAAACCAACTGCTAAGACGCATAGATATCCGGCGGACGGCTTATTTAACAGTTACCAGTTATCAGTTATCAGTTATCAGTTATCAGTTTCATCGTTGGGGGAAACACCACACCAAGAGCACCAGAGAGCGTTGGTGGCGGGTTTAAATCCCCCACCAGGAAGCAGGCGTCACTGCGGCTGGTACTGTTCACTGTTTTAAGGGTAGGGTAGGACATTTTTGTTAAGGATTACCAACAGAAAAGCCCCGACGTGTGGGTTTTACGCTTGCTAATTCTACTTGAAAACTCACCTGATCACTCATTCCACCACTTTTCGCTTCCAATGTCCATGTACCAGGGCGCAGAGTCCAAAAGACAGAATGAGATGATGTAGCTAACTTTTCACCATTCAGCCACCATTGCACAGGCGTTGCGGATGTCCCTGCAAGCTTAAACTCAAGTCTTTGCTTCGCCTCGTCACCTGGATACAGCAAGAATACATCGTCCTGATGAGGAGATACAATCTTCAGCCTGTTATGGCGGTTTTCATTTGAGTCGAAGACATCGGGCGTGCGAGAATGTGGTAAATTGTCTGAATCTCTATCAGAAATTGAAATAGAAGTCAAACTAGATTGGTCTTGCCTTGCCAACCACTCATCATACTCAGCAGAGAAAGTGAAACGGTTCTGACGTTCGTAGTCGCCAAGGTTTTCTGCGTAAAAATATTCTTGTACCACTGAGGAACAATCTGGTGTAGGTCGTAACCCAGAGTTTGCACAGATGGGTAATTCTACCATATATTGTGGAGGGGGAAAACTTGCTGGTTCCTCATGCTCATGTAGGTGTAGCATAATCCGATTCCATAAGGGTGCTGCTCCCGTCACTCCAGAAACCTGGCGCATTGGATCGCCATCGAAATTACCTACCCAAGTGGCTACGGTGTAGTCAGTCGTAAAACCAACCGTCCAAGTATCCCGAAAATTCGAGGAAGTGCCAGTTTTAACAGCAGCGGGAAACGGTAAACTCAACACTGAGTCTACACCAAATGCTGTTGCACGCGCATGGCGATCGCTCAGCATATCGGTAATTAATTGCCATGTCGTCACCCCACCCCCAGCCCCTAAGCGCAAGCGAGGAGGGGAGTAAATGCCCCCCTCTCTGCTTGCGGAGAGGAGCCAGCGCCGTGCGGGGGTTCCCCCCGTTGAGGCGACTGGCGTGGGGGTTGGGGGGTGAGGTTCTAGTTGATTAAATGTAGTTATCAGCGACGTTGCTTCTCCCAGTCGTGCCATTGTGAGATAAGCTCTAGCCAACTCCCATAAACTGACTTCGCCACTACCCAAAGTCAATCCTAACCCGTAGTATTCTGCGCTTTGGTTGAGGTGTTCAAACCCCAACTCGTGGAGACGATCCAAAAAAGCCTGCACACCAACTTTTTCCAACACCCTGACAGCTGGAACATTCAGGGAATTTGCCAAAGCTACACGCACTCGCACTGGTCCGAGGAAGCTATTGGTATAATCTGTAGGACTGTAGAGTTTTGCATCGGGAATTGCGTAGTGAGCAGGGACATCTGCCAAAATTGTATTGGGGCGAATCACGCCTTTTTCCAAAGCCAACTCATACAGAAACGGCTTGAGAGTAGAACCTGGTTGACGCAGCGCCTGAATACCATCATTTCTTCCCTGCTTTGCTTCATTAAAGTAATCAGGCGAACCGACATAAGCCAAAACTTCTCCGGTGTGGTTATCAATCACCAAAGCAGCTGCGTGATGGACATTGTTAGCGGCGAGGGTGGAAAGTACCTGCTGCACCTGTGCTTCCACAAACTGCTGTAAGGGACGATCTATGGTGGTATGGATAGGATTAGAATTCCACCCCGGCTTTGCACCTCCCTGCTTGTGGGGTGGGGTTGTTTGCTGACTCGCTAGCCAAAACAAAAAGTGTGGCGCAGCAATAATTCCTCGTTGGCGAGACTGAAACGAAATCTCTTCAGCGTATGCTCGTTCTGCTTGAGAGCGAATGATGTACCTATCTTGTACCATACGATTGAGAACGTATTTCTGCCGCTGCTTTAAGCGTTGATAATGTTGCAGTGGGTCAAAGTAAGTGGGATTATTAGGGATAGCAGCGAGCAAACTAGCTTGGGCAAGATTCAAGTCGTTCGCAGATATGGAAAAATAGGTACGAGCAGCTGCTTCCAAACCATAGATATTCCCCCCCATTGGTAAACGATTGATGTAAGAAGAGAGGATTTCATCTTTGTTCATTCCAGCGACTAACCGCCAAGAAAGCCAAATTTCCTGAAGTTTACCTGATAAGGTGCGGGAGACTGGATCTAACATCCGCGCCAACTGCATGGTAATTGTAGAAGCACCGGAAACAATTCTTTTAGTGTGTAGTGCGTCCTTAAGTGCGCGGGCTGCTGCTTTGAGATCCAGCGCCCCATGATCATAAAAGTCCCCATCTTCCGCAGCGAGAATCGCATGGATAAAATGAGAAGACACTTGATTTAATGGCACCACAGATGTATGCTCTTGGTCACGAGTAAGCAAAGTTCCCAGTGGTAACCCATTGCGATCCGTAAATTCGAGTGCTAGTTGCTGTTGTGTGATGTCTGCGGTGTGAACGGGAGCGAAATATGGGAGTAAGCGCACTGTCACGCATATCAGCAGTAACGCAATGATAACTTTGCCTCTTGTGCGATCGCCTCCGCCACTGCCCTTAGAGCGATCGCGCTGATGCCAAATTTTCTTTCTCATCTGGTAAGCCACCCCAAAGCTAATTTCATCAGCGCATCCCCTGCACAGCAAGACATATCTTAATTTTTGCGCTATGGTTCTGACAGAATCAGGAAATATTTCAAAACAGATTAACACAGATTAACACTAGTTAATTATCTGTGTCCATCTGTGTCCATCTGTGGTTTAATTTTCACTCTTCTTGACTTTTGCAAGAAGTTTAATAATTACATAATACTTCATATAAAAAATCTAGCCATTTCCGGAACAAGCAGACTAGCTTGGGTATCAATGTAAATCATCCTTATATATCTTTGTTGCGTGGGCATTGTCCACCATACTTTCGCTTGTCATCTCATATCTTGCACCTAACTGGGTAAACCCGCAAAAGGCAAATAAAGAGTACAAAATATTACATGAGATGAAGGGAAGCTGGTAAATATTAAAAGTTATTAATAAAACAAAAAGCATCGTAATACTACATAAGGAGCGGCAAAAACGACAAGATGCTGGGATGATGCAAAAAGCGTCATCACGAAGGGCGATCGCCACTGATGGAAATCTGCGTTTCGGCAACTCGGAAGCGACTTTCATCACAACTAAGCCGTTGATCACTAACGCCATATTGCCACAATTTGCACGTTCTGGCGATCGCATCCTCGCTGGCTTATCCGTCACTAACAACACTGGTAACACAGGAACTCTCACAATTCATGGTGAAGTAGGCGGTACAGTCAAGTTTGCTGAGAATAACCCCACAACTGCGAATTTGCAAACCCAGGCTGAAACAGCTACCCGTGCATATCGTTTTGGGATGGTAGCAGGTAGTGTGGGATTCGGCAAAGTTCGCTTTACAACTCAATTGAATCGTACAGCAGCAGATGCTTTTGAAGTGCCTTTGGAAATTAAGCCATTAGAAATTACAGAACAAGTGATTGAGACAGGTGTGATCCCCCCTCAATCCCCCCTTAATAAGGGGGGAAGGGATCAAGCGAAGATTCCCCTCAATGTTGACAAAAACACTTTCCCTGATGCGGGAGGTTTAGACATTCAACTGGCGAGTACCCTGATACCGGAGATTAAAGCACCAGCGCAACAAGTTTGGGAAGATGATGATTTGCCTTTCGCAGAACCTGCGACGAGTCAGTTAATTATTGCTGCGAATCTGCAAACTTTATCTCAAAAATATAGCCAGACTTTTGCAGAATTTAATCCTAGCAAACGTGCCTTTGGTTTGGAAATTATAGCAGACCATCCTGTGAATCATGTAGTGATGAGCGATCCGTTACCAGCTGGTTTTGAGGCGGTGGATGCGAGTTTTCAAACTACGACACCTACATTACAGGCAAAAGCAGACAGTTGGCAACTTGGTTTCAGGACTATCTATCGCGATCGCATTATCGCCTACGCCGACCACCTAGAACCAGGAGTTTACAGCCTCCATTACTTAGTGCGTTCTGTGACTCCGGGTACATTTCTTTATCCTGGTGCTGAAGTTCACCTGCAATATGCACCAGAAGAATTTGGGCGTACTGCTGATTCTACAGTCGTGCTTCAGGAGCGTGGGTGATCATTACGAGGCAGGCAATAATATCAGGTTCGTATACTGACATCTTGCACCAAAAAATATTTCTGTTTTTTAATCACTCAGTATAAAACCTAAAGCCCTTAATTTAGTGGGAAAAGTCCAAATAAGTAATGTAACTTTATCGCACCGCTTTTTACCTAGCCTAGGTTTATACCCAGAGGTGCAAGATCTGAGGGTGGGCATTTTCTTTCCCAAAGTGCATAAGTTAATTTTGCCTACATCTATGAACTTATTAGATACGGAAGCAAAGCTCATTCATGCTTAACTTCCGTAGTCTCAAACTTGGCATTCTACATAGAGAAGGCTATGCAATTTCTGAAACAACGATTTGAGCGTTGAATCATACGCAGTCCAACCCACTTATTTTTTTAATATTGACAACTATCATGAAACACAATTTTCATAAGGTTTTAAAATTATTTGTTTTGTTCATTCCGGTGACAATTCTATTAAATAGTTGTGGTCGTGATTTTAAATCTGTTGAAAACTTTGTTAACAATCATCACGCTGCCATTAAAAATTCTTCTGATCTGGTTGCACAGGATATTTATGACTCTTGTTTAAGAAGAGTTAACTATATTATTTTAACTGCTTCCAATGGTATAGAAACGCGTGAGAATACATTACAAGGATGTAACTCTGACAATAAACCCAATATCAAGGAAGTGAAAAGTGCTAATAGTGTGTTACTTAATTACATGACACAACTAGGTCAAGTTGCCAGTGGAAAGACTGTTTCTTTCGATGAGAATATCACTGACCTTCAAACAGCACTTACAAATTTAAAGGTTGGAAGTTTTACACTTCCTAAAACTACTGTACAAGCTGGAATTAATGTTTTCCAGATTTTTGCAAATGCTTTATCTAAAGAAAAAAGAGGAAGATCCCTTAAAAAAGCGATTTTATGTGCTGATGATTCTTTACAAATTTACATTAAAGGAAATTCCAGCTTAAAAGATAGATAATCAGCAGCAAAATGGTGGGTTAATCAACATAGTCCAAGAAGGTTATATTGATGGAATTCTCGAGATAGAAAAAACACAAATTAACGGCTATTATCAAACATATTTTGCAACGCTAAGAACATCTACTGAGCCACAGATTGCTGTAGCCTTAGAAGTCGAAAAAGATTACAACGAAGCAATGAAAATAGTTCAAGAGAAAAAAGATAATGCTCAAAACTATATTGATGTACTTAAAGCAACTGCACAAGCTCATTCTCGGCTCAAAGATGTTTTTAAAGGTACAGGAAAAGATGCTATTAATACGGAGGAAATAAAGCAATTATGCCAAAGCGTTTTAGCAGAAAGAGAAAATGATTTAGAAAAAAACAATCTGTCTACTAAATTGGATTTAAAAGAAAGTGAGATGATAAAAGCTCAAGAAATTTTGAGTGAATATTCTCAAACAGTAAAATCTTTGCATAAAAATAGAACTCTTTGAATTTAGGAGATTTACCAATGGCTAACGATTTATTGACTAAAAAGGACTTGCTGAAATTGACAAAATTCATCCTCGACTTAGTGAAAATATCTACAAAACAAAGAATAGATTTGTTGGAGGAAGGTTTAATAAATAACAATCAAAACGCGTTTATTTTTAATGAGGAGGTAAAGCTTTTAAATGAAGCAAATAAAGCTGCAAATCAGGCAATTGAAGAAATAGCTACTGACCTTAAACAAGGCGAAGCTGCAAAAGTTTTAGAGAAAACAATAAACGATTTACAAGCAGCAATTGATGAATTAAAAAAATTTAATACATTCATTGGCATTTTTGCAAAGTTAATTAGTGTATTTTCTAGAATCAGTCAAGTTGTAGCTGCTGGCGGAGGGGCAGTTGCTGTAATTAGCTCTTTGGTTAACGAGTTAACAGAATTAGCGAATCCTGTCGGATCTCGAGGTGGTGAAGATAGTGATTCCATACCAGGCACAATATAGAGGTTGTGTGACAAAAAATGACTGACCGACGTAAATAAAAACCTTGTTAGTGCTAATTTACCTGATTAAGCTTTGCCCCAAGAGAATATTTACGATTAAGTAACCGTTACTTGCTCGATACTAACTGATGTTGGTAGTTACTCTTGTGGGCGATCGCTTGGTAGATGACAATGCTGTTTGAGTAACAGATGGATGTGCGCGGGTTATGGTACAATACCGTTCAGTTAAGGATTTTTTTAAGGATTTTTTCTGATAGCGTATTCCTCACGCGACGCTTTGCGACAAGCGGGTGGCACGAATGTGCCATAGATTTCACAAGTGTAGAGACGTTCCATGGAACGTCTCTACACTTGTTGTGATTTTTGCAAATTGTCTTATCGGCAACGGTATTGGGTTATGGTAACGGAAGCTAATCTACTGTCTCAAGTATATAGTGATTTTTATTACTAAACTTTCTCAAAAATATTACGCAATTTTTCCAACACCTTAACTGCTTCGTCACGCACCCAAGAATCCTGATCTTGCAGCAGCGTCTGTAGCCCTTGCAGCACTGCTTCTGAGGCATTACCTAACTTGCCCAACGCCTCGGCAGCGCAAAGACGCACATAGGAATCCTCATTTTGAAGCAGCGCCAGTAGTCCTTGCAACACTGACTCTGAGGTATTGCCTAACTTGCCCAAGGTAGAGGCAGCAATGGCACGCACCTCATAATCCTCATCTTTCAAAGCTCTCAGGAGAGTAGGAGCTGCAAATTTAGCTGCTACACCAATCTTCCCTAATTCTTCAGCAGCACGTCGCCTATCTTCTACCTCTGGAACAAACAGATCATCCGTTAAGCGTCGAATGCGTCGCTTCAGTTGTTCTTGTTTTAGGGCTTCGAGATCCACTCCTGCGAGTTTGCCCAGTTCCTCTGCAACAAAACCGGGTACTTTGGCTTGTGAGCCTTTGGAGAGACAGCAGTCTCTCACTGCTAGCAAAAAACCTTTAATTTCTTCCTGTGGTTTGCTTTCTGCTTGTGCCAGAAACTCCCGCCAGGATGTCTCGTTTTCGCCGTAACTGTCTACCAGATATAGCCCAGCCAAATATTCAGCTAACGGATCGAGAGCAAAGCTGATTGTGTCTTTATTGTATCCAGACTTGATCAGATGGAGCTTTCCCTCAAAATACTGAAGGCACACATCAGCTTTAATTTCCCCCAACGCTTTAACCACTGCCTCACGCTCTACATAACTTGGTTTATATTCGCGTTCCAGGCATTTCCAAGCAATCACCTTGGCATCGTCTTTGAGTGTGGGATATTCTTGCCCGATGACTCTTTCTGCCTGACGGTTGAGCTTTTCTAGGTGATCAAGCATCAGGTCTGGAATGTTGTCAAGCGAGCGAGCAGATGCTGATATATTCTCTTTAGCGTTAATCATCCGCTCCGCATATAATTTAGCCAGCAAAACTGTAATCGTTTTCTTGTCACCTACGATGCGTTGAAGTTTGGCACACTCTTGCAACAACTCCCCTGGCTCGTCCTCGTTCTCAAATAAATGCCACTTTTCGAGCTGCTTGAGGTAATTCTTGATAAAGGAAACCAACTCCTCTCCATCGAAGCGGAGAGTCTCAATCTTGGTGTCAATTCCTTTGAAATTTTCCTCGATTCGGGAGGTAATTACCAAAGCATTTGCTGGAAACTCTCGGAAAGCAGGTTTAATCTTGTTACGGGTGTGTGTACTCATTTCTGAGAGATGATCCACAATTACCAAAATCCGGCGCTGTCGGAGAAGTTGTTCGAGTAATTCATCAGAAATCAGTTGTTCGTTGTCGCAAGCATCCTGGATTTCTCCAGCAATTGCTTCCATCAAAGGCTTCTTGCCTTCCCCAAGATCGGAGTCAAGTTCTTGCTCAATCAGGATTGGTAACATCTTGTGTTCTGTCAGGCGTTTGGACTGTTCATCTGCCATTGCCCATTTAGCAATCTGACAAGCAAGGGCTGTTTTACCCGAACCTCCCTCTCCCCAAATCAGCAGTCGCACTCGCTTTTGTTTAAAAGTTTTCCTCAAGGTTTCTGCACTCAGTTCCTTAATCTCCTCGGTGTCTAATCGCACTGGAATGGAAACGTAATACTTGCGTTCGGCAACTGTCTCATTCTTGACAAAGTTCAGGGCGAAAGTGTCAATGTGTTTCTTCACCCAAAAATCCAGTATCCTGGGTCGATATTTCAGCCAAAGCAACACAGGAAGTGGTAGTTTGAATTCTGGGATGATTCCTAATTTAGGCAGCTTCAATTCCCCAGGTAGCCACAGCAACCAAAGCGGACGCAACCAGAGAACTCCCAGGTACACAACCACGAGTTCCCCAAGCATTACCCCCAGGACAATCAAAGACAGATCCTGCATTTTCTGTTGATCAGATTTTTTCCCTTCCTCCTGCTTTTTCTCCTGAGTTGCTGGATTTGTCTTTTTTGCATCAGCAGGTTGACTCGGTTGGGGTGTAGCGATTTTGCTCGGTTGGAGTGGAGACTGGGCTGGTGTTTGAGCGTATACCAGACTATTGTCCTGCTTAGATGCCTGCGCCCAATTATGACTTGTCAACAGCAGGGGAAATGAAACTCCCAAGAGGGCGACTTTCAGCAATGCTAAGAAAGGTTGTCTAGGATACTTGGTCATGAATTAGACTGAGCAAAGAAGAAGATAGCAACGAGAAGTTGTGCTTATTTTAGCGTTTGAAAGATGTCGGCGTCGGTGATTCTTCGCTCTAATCTTTGAAAAAAAGCCCTAACTTACAATACGACCAACAGACTATTGCCGTTTGTCAATTGTGATAATTGATAGCGTTCTGCCCTATTTTGTTCTTATTTTAGACAAAATTTTGACAAAATTCTGATTTTATGCTGTGACTAAATAGTTGCTACAAAACCACAATGGTTATTTTTGCGATCGCATAAAGGCGATCGCTATTCCTCTAATCGTTGATTCATTGGACATTTGTGGAAAACGCATACATATACCCATCGTTACGATGAATTGATTTACAGTATTTGTGACGCACTGGACTAACTTTGCCTTTGGGTGTCCTCATTTCAAAAACTCCGCTTTCTCGAACGGTCAATCTACCAACGTGAGTCCCTGCGAACTTCCCAGATGGGAGAATTACGCATACCATATCGCCAGTCTGAAAACCAAAAAACGTTTTACACCGTGTTCTATGCTTAGCGGGAAAACCGTATTTATTTGGTGTACACATCTGACGGCTTCCCCATCCCTTAGCCGCAATAAGCAACGGTTCTTGTGCCAAAACATGCAGGTCATTGACAACCCCAACACAAGCAGCATCTAGCCAATGAGTTTTAGGCAGTTTCAAGCGGGTGCGGTTATATTTTGTCCTACCACCCGTCCCGGTTTCAATGGACAAGCCTGTTTGCTGTAGTCTTCTAAACAGTTCCCATCGCGTGGAATTGACTGCGGTCGCATCCTTTAAAGGTTGCTTGGCTTGCTTTAAGATGCGGCTCAGTACATCTGATTTCCGAGTCAGGAAATCCTTAATGTCCCTATTCCCCTTAGCTTGGTTGCATGGACGGCAAGCCAAAGTGAGGTTAGAAACGCGCGAACTACCGCCTTTTGATTTTGGGTGAATGTGTTCAATTTCAAGCGGTACATTTTGAACGTTGCAATAAGCGCACCTCCTATCCCACTTTTCGAGCAAATATTCTCGCACTTCGTATCCTGCAAGCTCACCTTGTTGGTACTCTTTCCCAGATATCTCAGGATTTTGAATTGCTTGCGTATCAAATTTCACTAGCTCTTGAGATATGCCTGTGATTGGAACATATCGACGGATACGATTAACCCAAGTCAATACGTTTTCTACTCTAGATTGCAGGCTAGGCGGCAACCATCCATCTGAACGAGTACGGTTTAAAAAGCGTGGCTTGCGATACCTGGTTTTGCGGTTGCGCCGATTGCGACGAATAGCGCGACGGGATTCTAAGTCATTTTTGATTTGTTGCCCTCTGTGGGTTAACTCAGCACCCCAGATAACTTTGCCACACTGCACAATTGCTAACCCGGTAGTCTTAGAGCCTGGGTCAATTTTTAGTTGATGCGGTTGTGTCTTGGGGTTGGGAACCGCGTATTTTAATATAACTGTGAACGGGTAACGCCGATAGATAGCGGCTTTTCCTTGTTTTAGCAATCGTCTTGCTTGTCCTGGTAGTACAGGGTCAAGTGGTTGTTTGTCGGCATCTAGAACGAATACAAAATTAGACATTTGTCCTCCCATCTCTGGGGTAAAGTTTTCCTCGTCAATGTTAGTGAGGCTTGTGTTTTGTCAAAGACACTTCCTTAGCTAAATACAGAACTTAATCTTTGACGACAGAGCTACAAGCTGGAAAGCACCTATAGGTGTCTTGACCTCACTAACGTAGCCCCGAAAGGCTTAGACTGGCTATCTTGTCCACTGTTGTCCAGTGTTTAGCGGATAGCACGACTTTCACTACAATAATGGCGATCGCGCGGCGCAGTGCTACGGTGCCGCGCGAAATCACATTCACTGATATCTACTTAAATATATAAAATTTTACAAGCTTTAAGGCTTGTCAAAATCAACTTGAATGCTCCCAATCGCTCAGTAGCTCAGGCTCGTGCTGTTTTGTCTGATGTGGGCGCAAAGGTGCTTGAGGAGTACCAATATTTGTGGGACGAAAAGACTTTTGTTTTTTCTTAGCGGATTTGTGTTCCTGTTTCTTGGAGTCTATTTCTACAGTAGTCATGGCATTCACCTCTATATTGTCGTTTCGGCGTCTGTGATTCTTGAGGCATCGATAAATCTGCAATCATTGCCTGTACCTTCATCTATATGCCCAAATCTCTATTTAGATCATCACTTTATGATCTGTAATTTCCGGAAAAAGAAAAAACGACAAAGACAGACTCCCAAAGCTGCGCACAGAGTCTGTCTAATTCCCTGATATTTGATTAAGTGACACTATAACAAAGGTTACTTTTAGGCTCGCCCGGTTGCAACGATCACATGAAATGGCGATCGCCAATCCATCATCGCACCTCCTGCAAGTCACACCTCAATTCACGGGACTCCTGGCGAATCCTCCCTGAACTAGCAGCTTCTTGCAACGTCATGAAAGCATCAAAATCTTCCAACTCGTACTTTTTTTTCAGAAGATTTCGCAGTTGTTCTTCCGCTGCAACGCTCAGATATCCAGTTGTTATTGCCTCTTGAACGAGGTCACGGATTAACATCATAACCGGAAAAATCTATGTGGTTCTGTGGAATACAACTTCTTCATCAGAGATTTCGGCTTTTGTTATCAATCTTTACAATAACTTGATTTAGCACACTTTGTCATTCTCCCAGAGAATAGTGAAGTTGCCCAAAATTATCACTATGTATAAATTTCCAGAAGATTTTTGCTGGGGTGCTGCGACTGCTGCGTATCAAATAGAAGGAGCATATCGAGAAGGTGGACGCAAACCCAGCGTGTGGGATACTTTCAGCGCGACTCGGGGAAAGGTTCTTAACGGTGATACGGGTGCTGTAGCCTGCGACCATTATCATCGCTACAAAGCCGATGTGCAGCTCATGGCAGAATTGGGCATCAAACACTATCGCTTTAGTATCGCATGGACTCGCATCATTCCTGATGGTCGCGGCGCAGTCAATGAAGAGGGCATTGATTTCTACAAACGCTTGGTGGATTGCTTACAAGAGTACGGCATCACTCCCCATGCGACTTTATTTCACTGGGATAGCCCCCAAGCACTAGAAGACTTATACGGTTCCTGGCAAAGTCGTCAGATAGCATACGATTACGCTGATTATGTCACGACAGTTGCGAAGCGGTTGGGCGATCGCATCACCAATTGGATGACTCTCAACGAAATTCCCTGTTTTACTCACATGAGTTATGACGTTAAGCAGCAACCACAGCACGCCCCTGGGACGCGAGTCAAGAGTCGAAAGGAAGTTTGGCAAACTTCTCACCACGCCTTACTTGCTCATGGCTTGGGGTGTCAAGCTATCCGTGCTGCTTCACCGGTTCGGTGTAAAGTTGCTTTGGTGGATAACATCGCCGTTACAGTTCCCATCAATGAATCTTCTGTCAATATTGCAGCAGCAAAAAGCGCCTTCCACACTTGTGGACAAAATGGCGGCATTATTTTCCCAGCCCTCACTGGTACCTACAGTCCAGCAATGCTGGCAAAGTTGAAAGAAGATGCCCCAAGTATAGAACCTGGTGACTTAGAAATCATTCACCAACCCCTCGACTCCCTTGGTCTGAACATCTACACTGGCACTTATGTTCGTGCTGCCAGTAATGAAGATGGTTACGAATTCCTCAACCTTCCCAAAGGCTACCCGCAAATGCATATGCCCTGGCTAAATATCTTGCCTGAGAGTATTTATTGGGGCATTCGTCATATCAGCGAAACGGTGGGGCGCAATGACTTACCAGTGTACATTACTGAAAGTGGCTGTGCTGCACAAGATGAAGTGAATTCTACTGGTGAAGTCATTGACACTGACCGAATTATGTACTTACGCCAGCACCTAAAGTCAGCTCATCAAGCCATCAATGAAGGGTATCCTTTAAAGGGGTATTTCTTGTGGAGTTTCATGGATAACTTTGAGTGGGCTTGGGGATACTCCCGACGCTTTGGGATTGTTTATGTGGACTACAAAACACAAAAACGCATCCCAAAAGCCAGCTTTGAATGGTACGCAGAATGTATCCGTCAGAACCGAGTCGTTTAACAAAAAGTACTCCGCAGCTAGTGGTTCTTGCAAGATGCACCGCCCGATTTATCTGAACGAGCAAACCGCAAGAAGGCGATGCTCCAAGGGAGCCGCGCCTTGCGCGTAAGCGCAAAGCGCAGGCTCCGCCAACGCGTAGCGTGCCCTTTGGGCATTGGGCAAAGCTCCGCCAAGGGCGATCCGCTGAAGATCTCAAAGAGCGGCTTGGCAACGGTTATATAAACAGAGGTCTGTTGTGTTGTAGCGATTTTTCTGCTTATAGCATGATATCCGTGCTACCATGCTATGTATGATAGTATCATTCAAAGATAAAGGGACTGAAGACATTTTTGATGGCATTGATTCAAAAGACGCTCGAAAACAGTGTCCTCAAACCCTTTGGAAAGTCGCTCAGAGGAAATTGGATCAACTCAACGCACCACATACTTTGGATGATGTCAACACCCCTGCCCTACGGTGAGGGGGCTTCTAGCCTCAAGCCAATAGGATTAGTTGACCCGACTCAGTACCGAAGCGTACTACGTTATTGGTAAGTGTTCAAGTTCTCACTCCAGAATGCGCAGCCAGTTCCGGACTCTGAAACCGGACGATTAAACAGGTTTAGAGGGTTAAGCCAGTGTCGTCTGGAAAGTACCGACCAATAACTTTGTCAAGGCTAACTTTACTCCCTTTTGGGAAGGCACATCGAGTGCAAAACCGTTATGCGTACAGGTGAGTCCAGTCCTGTTGGCGCAGCCTGCCCGAAGGGCTTAGGCGGGTTTCCCGCCGTAGGGAACTGGCTCTCCCGTTGGGGTGAACGAGTTGAAATGGTAACTGTCCCATTGAAAGTACATCACAAAAGTACACCGATTCAAGTAACCCCAAGGCGGTAATGGTATCTAAAGGCATTTGACGGCTAATAAATAGCCCTTGTCGTGTTTCCTCCTTGGTCTAAAGACACAAGGTTTCCACACTCAAGGGAGTTTTTAGATGAAAGTTCCACCAGGAAATAGGTTAGAAGGACTCCAAGGTGAAAGAGTTGGTCAGCATAGCATTCGGATTAATGACCAATATCGCATCTGCTTTGTATGGACACAAGAGAGTGCAGAAGAAGTTGAAATAGTGGACTATCACTAAGCCCATGAGGAGATATATATAAAGATATGAGAATTCCCAGCAAACGACCGCCTACACATCCAGGTGAAATATTACTCAAAGATTTTCTTGAGCCACTCGGGTTGTCACAAAGTGACCTTGCAAACGCAATTCATGTTTCTTATCAACGAATCAATGAGCTTGTGAATGAAAAGCGTGGTATTACCTTAAGTACCGCTTTACGATTATCAAAGTTTTTTGGGAATAGCCCACAGTTTTGGTTGAATCTTCAACAGAATTGGGATATCTACCATGTCTTTAAGGAAGAAGAGGAGGAACTGAACACTATTGTGCAATTCAATAGTAACGATGATGAGGCTTATCGCCCCTTCAGTTCTGGGGAAAATTAACAAGCAGAAATTACGCATACGTGATTTTCTGCCAACACACAGGCGATTGTCCTTTGGACGAATCGCTTTAATAAAAAGCCCTCTGTTATACTTGTCATAAGCGCAATACAAGTATGACAAAAGCCATGCTCACAGTCAGACTAGACGAAGAAACAGAACGCCAGCTAGCCGATATCTTGGCTCACGAGAAAACAGACAAGAGTGAGTTGATCCGACGCTTGATTGCTGAGCGCTGGCTTAACTTGCAAGCAGGCAGAACTTTGGTTGATAGGCGAGGTGGACACCCTCAACATCTCCTGCAAGATGCACCAACAGACTTATCTGAACGAGCAAACCGCAAGAAAGCGATCGCCCAATATCTCAAAGAGCGGCATTCATGACTTACCATCCGCTCATACTCGCAGACAGCGGGTTTTTGTTTGCCTACTACAGCGCCAGAGATAAGCATCATCAACAAGTACGTAGTTTCTTTGAAAGCTGCACTTCAAAGCTGGTAACTACACCTATCTGCATCGCAGAGGTAGTGTGGTTGCTTAGTTCTGATTGGCGCACACAAAACGAGTTTCTTCTAGACGTTGCCAAAGGACTCTACGAGTGTGAGCAGCTATTGCCTCAAGACTTTTCGCGCATTGCTGAACTTAATGCCACCTACTTTGACTTACCAGGAGATTTTGCAGATTTATCCCTAATTGTCATTTCGGAGCGCCTAGATATCGCTGCAATAGCGACTTTGGACAGTGATTTTGATGTCTATCGCCGTTATCGTAAAAAACCTTTCGAGCGGGTGTTCTTGCCAGAGTAGCGATACACTAAGGGTGCAGAGCGCGATCGCACTCCATAAAAGCGTCACTATTAGAACTATAAGCAAACGGTAAATCTAGTATTTCCGCGTAGCTAAGAACTTGTTGCATCCCACTCCCGACGCTGTGGTTGTTGTCCTTAGCTTCTACAACTGCTTAAAAATACTCTTACCACCTTTTAACTAACCAGTACCGAAAGTCTCATTAGATAAATAAATAGGTAGCTTTTAAATAATAGCAGAAGAATAGTTTGTTTAAATTAACACATTAATTATTTAAATCAATCAAGTTGCTCATACATGATATATAAATATTAAGTAGAGCTTTGAAAATGTAACCAAGGTTACATCAAATATAGACAGCTAATCGATGTAAAACCTTTACGGAAAGAGAGTTAAGACAAATCTAGACCTAGTTCCTTGCAAAGTTTCATGAGTACTATTTAGGGCAGAAAAATATTTCTTTTAAGGTTGATAATACTTAACTATTAGTGCTGCGACTATAAATATTTGAGACAGTTAAACTCTAAGAATTACTAAAGTCCTCCTTAAGTAGAGTGTATTTGCTTTTCAAATAGCATTGCTCCTGGAATTTCCATTTCTATATTTGTAGGTTTATATAAGATTGAATCAAGTTCAAATCATGCAACTTGGTAAACAGGGAGGAAAATTGATGCACGCTGATTTAATTGAACCAACTCGCGAAGAAGTCTTACGCTTAATTACCAAACAAGATAAACTTTTGAGTGATTTACTGAAAATTCCCAACATATTTCAAGAAAGTGATGGCGCATTCACCCAGCCGATCCTTTACCAGTTCATAAATTTGGCGAAGGTATTGAATTAATAAATGAAAATTATTTCAAAGGGTGTGAGGACTCACGCCTGAAGACTACTGACCGGAAAAACAGAACAATCTAACTTAAAGGAAAAGGAAGAAAAAGAATGTCAGATTTAATACGTATTCTTGTATTTGGAACAACAGGTGTTGGAAAAACAACTGTCTGTAATGTATTAGCTAGTGAAGATGAACCTGCAAATGATGGTGTAAAAGGTGTCACTTTTGAAAGCCGTACAACCCAAATTTTTCAAATAGATAATAGAGAAGCCATTTTAACTGATACTATAGGTCTTAATGAAAGTAGTCAAGGAACAGTTCCAAGTAAAGATTCTATGTTATCACTTCTTAAACTTTTAAGAGATTCAAAAGAAGGATATAACCTATTCATTCATGTCCTTAAAAAAGGGAGGATTACTCAAACTGATGAAAATAACTATAAATTGTTTATAGAAAGTATAACTAAAAATAAAATTCCTAAAATAGCTGTGGTTACAAACTGTGAAACCTATGATCCTATGTCTAATTGGCTATATAACAAGGACGATAACGGGATAGATAACAAAACATATATAGAAAATGCGGGATTATATTACGATGATATTGTTTGTGTAGGTTTTCCTGAAGCTGAAAGAAAAGATCTCAACGATATTTTCCTAAAGTTATGGCCATTGTCTCAGCAATCAATTTGTACTTCAATTTTGAAGCATTCAGCGTCACAGCCGATAATTCTTTTTGATAATTCTAACCAATTCATCCTTCTGTTACAGCGTGTCTGGAATTCATTTATTGAGCTTATTGATCTACCAAATAAGAATAAATTTATTTGGCACGTTAACAAAGAATTAGTGAAGATAATGAAGGAATTGGGAATAAAGGATGAAGAGATAATAGAGCTTTTAAAACCCATGAATATGCTCAATGCTGATCTAGATCTCATTAGATCTCTTTTATTCGATACAAAGAATTCAGAAGAATAAAATAATCAACTATCAAAAATGATGATTATTGTAGAGGGGGGAGTCAGTGTTACCGAGGGCAACACTGACTATTTCGGCGGAGCATATTGATAGTAATACGCCTAAAGGCGTATTACTATCAATATGGAGAGATTTGCGGGTTTATATAAGACGGTTTAAATCATGCAACTTGGTAAACGAGGAGGAAAAATGATGGCCGCTGATTTTAATTTGATTGATGCAACTTGTAAAGAGGTTATACGCCTGATTAATAATCAGGATAAGCTTATATGTGAGTTACTGAATATCCCTGACTTACTCAAGGGAAAAATAACCGATAGCAACACAGTGAAGGGCTGGCAAACCACTCTCAAGGACGAAGCGCAAAAGGTTAAGGAAGTTATTGTAGAAAGAACACCCACTATATCTGAATCTGCACTGATTAGTATACAATCTGCTACTGCCAAAATGCTTTCTTGCGGACAGGTTCTGAATAATTTTATAAAGTCATACTCTGAGACTTTGACTAAAAGTGTAGAAGAAATTAATCAATGGAAAAAAGATTTTGCACAAGATATACAAAAATTTGAAAAGGCTAAAGCAAAATTCGATAAAGCGTTAAAACAGTTGATAGATAATTTTTTAGAAGCTGCTCAACAAGAGTATGAAAAGACGAAACAGGAGTTGAGAAAAGACCTGATTTTTTACTTGGAAGAGAATGATAATAATACAGAACATAAATACAAATCTAACTTGGACGCAGAACTTTTCTTAGCAAAACTTAAGCTAAAGATTTGTGATAATAACGATGATAATGAAAAAAAGCTAAAATCAAAACTAAAAGATTTATCATATAGGCTTGAAGAACAAATTCCTCAAATAATTACAGATGCAGTGGGGGAAATACTAGAAAGTGAGAGATTACCACTGCAATTTAATGTCCCACAGTTAAATATTAAGGTTATCGATACGACTGGGCTTACTCAACTTTTAAAATCGAGTATGAAAAAATCTAGTGAAACAATACCAAAAACTAAATCTTACTACGTTGTTGTTGATATAGCAGATATCGAGAAAAATTTGCTGACACGTTTAGACGATGATATTCAAAATGTAAGCACAAACTACCGACCTTTATTGGAAAAAGAACTCAAGCTTCCATTAGACAACTATTTCAAGGATTTCAAAGATAATCTTGAACGATCCCGAGCAGACAGAGAATCCCGAGCAGACAGAGAAAAGGAAAATCTAAAGCAACAAATTAGTGAAATTAGTGAATTGAAAGAACGGGCAGAGTTGCACAGACAAGATGTTCAATCCATCAAGCAGAATTTGAAATGATATGAGAAAATTTAACCAGAATGACGGAGATAACTCAACTACACTGAATGAACTGCGAAGGCTACATCCTCAGTTAACAGAAAAAGCAATAGTCGATTATGTCAACGGTCTTGAGGTTCTTCGTGACCATTTGCGATTCGGTGACCAAACTAACAATGAGTTCTTAACAAGAATCTGGGATTCCATCACTGGTAGGATAGCACAACGTCGACAAATCATTGATGGTAATATCACTAATAGCCTGGAAACAGTTTCTGTTTGGCTACAGGATATTCAACTCCATCAAGGTGAAAGTGACATTGCTGTTGCTCAGTTGGCAGGTAAGTTAAAAGAAACCCGTACAGGTGTGATGCGCTTACAAGAGGGACACAACGAGCTAGCAGAAGATGTGCAAGCGATTGCTCAAGACGTTGATCGATTGCAGATTCAGGTTCAGGATCATCGGATTGAATTAGAATCTCAAATTCGACAGGTCAATGCTGGAAGATTAGCTAGTACTCATTTAGAACAAGTGTTTGATAAATGGCAGGCAAAACGCTTAAATAACTATCCACCTCTAGCACGACTTTATATAGTGATAGATGAACTTTACTGGGGTTACTTTGGAACTTACTGTCGTAGCCAATTTGGAACAAGCGAAGTGCATCAACTGATGGAGCAGTTACTTGATAAAGCCTTGACTCAGATGGAACGGGATTTAGGAGGTGATTTTTCTCAGTTAATGCTTCCAAAAGAATGGTTATCTCCTATTGAGAATTTACCTGAAGAATCGCGTGAAGTACTGAGCTATTTGAGCAATTGGGCAGATCCACAAACTGCTCCTGTTACTTCGGCGATTAGAAATGCTGCCTTACTTGAGTCTGGACTTCCTGATGATTTTCCTCGCGTTTTTTCAGGAGAACATGCAGTTAATCATTTGATGTATGAAAACAAAAAACGAATACAGCGCACCAATGACTACTAAACCTTATCGAGTAGGCTTGGTTTTATCTGGCGGTGGTGCTAGAGGTGCATATCATGTAGGTGTGATTAAATACCTAGCTGACATGAACATTCCAATTCATGCTGTCGCTGGTGCTAGTATCGGTGCTTTAAATGGTGCAGTTGTAGCAGCAGCACCCAATCTCGATACAGCGTCAAAAAGTTTACAAGAAATTTGGTACTCACTTGCTGATAATAGTCCTATCAAGATTAATAGTACAAAAACAATTGAGTACATTGGCAAGATATTGCTTGGTCAAGTTGCTCCACTAATAGCAGGAACAAGTGATGCATTATCAGCTGTAGCCAATCTTCAGACTTTATTGTCAGAAAACGTAGGTTTGGGAGACAAAAGTCCTATCCATACGTTGTTAGACAGATATTTAGACTTAGAAGAACTTCAGAAAGGTTTACCTTTATACGTTTCCGTATATCGAAGTCAAGGTAGCTTGAATGACTTATTTTCTGCCATTCTTGCTTCAGTAAACTTAATTAATACTCGACATTCTGAATTTTTACATATTCAAAAACTGGAGCAAACTCAACAACGCGTAGCCATTCTTGCTTCAGCTGCTATTCCTCTGTTATTTAAAGCTGAACAGATTGAGGTTAACGAAACTAACTATTTCTATTCGGATGGTGGTCAAGGAGGTGTAAGAAATGTTCAGGGCAATACTCCCATTACTCCATTGCTTGAATTAGCAAATTGTACCCATATTATTGTCAATCATCTAAGTGATGGCAGTTTATGGGATCGTAATGCTTTTTCAAAGGCTTTTCCAAACACCACTGTTTTAGAAATTCGTCCAGGAAGAGTTATAAAACGTCAAGGTCTAGTAAAAGACTTAATAGGCTTTGATGACAAAAATATTCAATCTTGGATTGAACAAGGTTATGAAGATACTCAACGTTGTTGTAAAAGCGTTGTTGATGCTCTTCATATCCATGAAATAGTAAATCAAGCTAGAAAGCAACGAGATGAGGCAATAGATGAATTAGACAATGATAATTTCCATATTGACTAAACCTAACAGGCGTTGCAAAGGGCATTTTACGAAAACGCCCTTTGTATACAATGTTTACATTTTGTATACAGCTAGAGTTGCCATTCCCCTACAACACAAGTAAACAACACTAACTTCCAAAACACTTTCCATAACCCGCTTCTCAACCCCCATCAAAAAGCTGATGCAACAAAGCCAACTCACCAACACCCCGCGACTCCAACCCATCCACACCAACAACATGAGAACACACACCACTTAACTGCATCGAATTCTCCAAAGCAATCACAACCGCCTCCGCATCCGGACTCCGCTTCAACCGCGCTTTCGTCTTCTCCTTCGCCTCACAACAAATCTGGTCTTTCGTATTGATACTATAACGAGTCGCACACAAATCCTGAAAAATATAATCCTCTTTCTCACCCAAAGGTGCGTTAAGCGAAGCTCTGCCGAAGGCAATCGCAATCTTCCCAGTTCTCAACCCCTCACGAAACTCCCAATACAACTGAGACTTCCGGTTAAAAAACAAAGAACGGTCATCAGCCCCATCACCAAAACGGCAACCACTTGCATTCATCATCCCACTTGCAAGCAAACTTGCCAACGTCCCCGCACCCACCCCAGTATTATCAACAGCAATTCTGTAATCACCACCCAACCGACGGATAACAGCTTGAGCAATTTCAGCAGATCTTACAGTATCCATGCGATCGCGCCTTGCGCGGCTCCCTGCTGGAGCATCGCCCACCGTCGGATGTATCTGTACATCATACAGCACAGGTTCACGCCAAATCGCCAAAGCGTGATTATCTTGTCCATCCCCAACATCCAAACCCAGCCGCCAGATATCACTCGTCGCCAAATCATCCCAATATTGCGGGTTAGCATCATAGCGATCGCGAGCTTGCAAAAGCCATGATTTCGGAATAATACCATCAGTATCATCCGTGGGGAATTGCGCCTCTACACGCGACAACCAAAAAGGCGAATTTTCACCCTTCTTAATACGAACGTCTGCAATCCAAGTTGTGCTTAGGATGCGATCGCGTGGACACCACTAAGTACTCAGAACTCCGCAGCGCTTGGACTTAGAATTAAACTGAGTTCTGTGTTCTGACAACTGAGTTCTTCTTAATCCTTGTTCAACAGAAATTGGTTTCCTGCAAGAAATTAAGAATCGCTGCATTCACCGCTTCCGAAGCACCAGTAGACGCATCATGATGGCAGTTAGGCAGAATTTGTAATTTAGCATCGGGAAGGCGCTGACGTAATTTTTCCCCATCGCTAGCCGGAAACCAACTATCGTGTTCGCCCCATAAAATCAGCGTCGGACATATTATTGCACCGAGATTATTTTGAAGTTTACTGATAAAACTTGGTTGATTTGTTTGCAAGTGTTCAATTTCCCGCGCTGCTATTTGTAACTCTTCCGCCACCTTCGTAAGAGTCCCAGGAATTTCAGTGTAAGGGTAAGTTATCCAGTAAACATCATCCTGCGTCAGTATTGATGGATCGTATAAGACTCCACGCCTTTCTATTGCCATAATTTCTCTCACCAGTGGTGCAAATAGGTGCGCTAGACGAGAGGAGTCAATTGCTTGCACGATTTCTAAAGGTAGCTGAGAAAGCAACCACATTCCCCAATGAGGTAAACGTTGGGGAAAGATAGGTACATTTACCAGCACAAGCCGCGCTATTAACTGGGGATTTGCTTGGGCAAGACCAAGGGCAATTAATGCACCTAAAGATTCTGCCACAAGAACCACGGGTTCATCACACAACGAAAGAATGACTCTTTCTAACTCAATGATTTGATGACCACTCTGTTCTCGACGAAACACAGGTTTTTCGGAAAACCCGTAACCTTTGGCATCAAAACAAATAACCCGAAAATACTCAGAGAGTGGCTGGACGCTGTGACGCCAATTGTAGCTCCAGCTGCCAACACCATGTAAGAGAAATAGGGGTTTGCCTGTACCTTTTTCACCGTAAGCGATTTTTACAGGATACCCATTAGCATCGGTAATTACGAAACTTTGCCGACCTTTGGGGAAAGTCTCTTGCCACCAGTCTTTCATTAATTTTGTTGTAACTTATCTAACTGCCAGTTAAGACACCCTGCAGCATTCCAAGCAGCGTTCCAAGCAATCTCATGAGTATCACGGCAAATGCTGCTAATCCAATAGCGACAATCAACAATACAGTCATAAGCGCAAATACAAACCACTTGTCTGCCCTCTTCCTCTGACTGGGAAACCTTAAGTGATCTTCCAGTAGCTTGATATTATACTCGTTAGCTTTCCAGCCGACATCAAATAAATCCCCTGCTATGGGTATTGCACCTACTAAGCCATCAATGATGATATTCAATACCATTCTACTTAAAGTAGATGCTGGCGCACCTAACCGCGCAGATTCTAGGACAATGTATGCCGAAAGCATAACTCCCAAAAAATCACCGCCGACAGGTATGAGTCCCAGAATTGGATCTAGACCAATACTAAGCTGTGTTCCTGGAACAGTAATGACTTTATCCAGTAAGCGGCTTAACTGACGCAGCTTTCTTAAAGTATTTGCTTTCGCATCTGGTTCAATTGAGGGATATTGAGACATTAGCGCGTTTGCATTTGTGTTGTGAAACCGCTAAATATTCTACTCTTTAGTTGGGAAAGTTAAAGCTGATTCCTAACACACGTAATAATTACCCCCCGCCTTTGGCGTCCCCCCTTGGTAAGGGGGGACTACAGGGGGGTCGAATTAAGCTCAACTTCATAGAGAATTGGTATAACAATCTTGACGGCGTTGCGCGCAATCGGACAAAAAACAACGCAGGACGTATAGTCTGATCAATTAACCCAGTTATCACAATTGTACTAATGTGGACACTGATATCTAAGAAGCACGGCAAGATGCGGGGTTCTGCCATGATTGATGAGGCGTGGTAGTGGGTGCATCAGCTGTGAAAACCACTTCACCTTTGGCGTTGAACACCCAACCAGTAGCTTCAATGATGGGTTCTGGTGTGGGATTTTTTAGTGTGGAAACAGATGGACTCTTGTGGTTGTCAATGTTTGGATTGAGAGTGACCCAATCTACTTCTACGGCATCAGGTGTGAGAATGTCTTTGGGGTTGGGGGGTAAGCCGCCGCGTCCGGTGATGATGAAACTGCTTTGAGCGTAGTTGGGAGAGTTGCAGCCTTGGGCAAGTTCGGTGTCAACGGGGACTGTTGGTAAGTTGATTAAGGCGCTGTTGGGGTCAATTTCGGGTGTGTTGAGTTCTACTGTGCCGTCTACACCAAATTCTGAACTGGCAGTGATGTCGCTTAAGGAAGTTGGATTTTGACGGGGTTGAATGCCATAGATGCCAAAGGCGTTAATGTCTACTCTACCACCAGTGCCAGTGAAGGCATTGGCGGTGATGTCACTATTTTCAGTAGGGACAGCGACGATGAAGCCCGAAGGGGTATTGATGGTGATGTTACCGCCGTTTCCACCAGCTTGTGCTGTGCCTGCGGTGGTAGAGATTTGAGCGCCACGACGCAGAAGGAGTAAATCAGTTTGTAAGTTGATGTTGCCACCGTTACCCGATGCAGATTCGGCGTCGAGTCTGCCACTGTTGTCTAGGGTAACTCTAGGTGAGGTGACGATAATATCTCCAGCAGTACCCGTCGTACTTTGGGAGTTAACGAACAAGCCACTGTTAAAGTTGGCACTTTTACCAGAAATGGTGAAAAAATCAGCCGCATTAACTTTTATTGTGCCTGCATTGCCTTGTCCAAGGGTTTCAGCAGAAAGTAGAGCGCCATCTCGTAATGAGAAAGAACTAGAATCGATAATAATGTTACCCCCATTGCCAACTGTCCCCGTTTGCACCAAGCTGCCAATCCCACTGTTTCTAGCAATATCAACAGCGCCACTAACTTTCACATTGACATTCCCCGCATCCCCTCGTCCTGCTGGCTGGGTATTAGATGCTCTACGAATAAGGGTTTGCAGTTGAGCGCCATCAATGAGTGACAGGGTTGCAGCATTGATGTCGATATTGCCACCCTTACCCACACCTCCTGCTTCCACCGTGCTGAAGATGCCAGCATTAGCAGCAAGGGAAACAGCATCGAGTGCCCGCACTGTCAGATTCCCTGCATTACCTTGTCCACGGGTTAAGGCTTGAAGTTGAGCGCGATCTCGTAATGATAATGAACCAGAATCGATAGTAATGTTACCACCATTGCCTTCTGCCCCCGTATTCATCCGGCTGAAAATCCCACTAACAAAACCATTTTTGTTCCCAGCAATATTAACAGCACCAGTAACTTTCACATTGACATTCCCCGCATCCCCCTGTCCTGCTGGCTGGGTATTAGATGCACCAGCAGTAAGGGTTTGCAGTTGAGCGCCATCAATTATTGACAGGGTTGCCGCATTGATGTCGATATTGCCACCCTTACCTACACCTCCTGCTTCCACCGTGCTCAAGATGGAAGCATTATCTGCAAGGGAAATAGCATCGAGTGCATTCACTGTCACATTGCCCGCAGTGCCTTGTCCAAATGTTGAGGCAGAAAGTTGAGCGCCGTCTCGTAATAAGAAGGAACCAGAATCGATAGTGATGTTACCACCATTGCCAACTGTCCCCGTTCTCACCAAGCTGCGAATCCCACTGGCAAAACCGTTTTTATTTTCAGCAATATCAACAGCACCAGTAACTTTCACATTGACATTCCCCGCATCCCCCCGTCCTGCTGGCTGGGTATCAGATGCTTCACGAGTAAGGGTTTGCAGTTGAGCGCCATCTTTTAGCGAGAGGGTTGCAGCATTGATGTCGATATTGCCACCCTTACCTACACCCCCTGCTTCCACCGTGCTGAGGATGGAAGCATCTGCAAGGGAAATAGCATTTTTTGCATTTACTGTCACATTCCCCGCATTGCCTTGTCCAAATGTTGAGGCAGTAAGTTGAGCGCCATTTCGTAACGAGAAAGAACCAGAATTGATAGTAACATTACCCCCATTGCCTTGTGACCCCAAACGCACTTGATTGGCAACTACGCTCCTAGTGCCTACAACTTTGATTTCCCCGGTAGCATTAAGCGTAATATCTCCTGCAACAGTTTCAGGTGTTCCCAAACCTTGCCCAATACCACCGCTTAGGACACTTCCTCCTAAAATCTCTAGATTCCTGGCATTGACTGCAATATTACCGCCACCAGCCCCTTCTACATATATACCTGAACGATTGGTAAAGGATACATCTGCTCGCGCAACATTCTCAGGAAATCTCAAGCTAAGATTATCGCCATTTACACCCAGCGCGACAGTACCAGGTTCGCCCAATCCTCCTAACTCAACTCGTCCACCAAAGGCATTTAATCGTCCCCCATCCATGCTGACGTTACCACCCACCAGCAGTAGACTTTTACCATCTGGTACTCGTAAACCTAATGCGTCAAAGCCTGCTGGATCTTTTCCTGCGGGTGCAACTGAGTTGTTTTGAATCGGCGCAGCAGCAATTTGATTGAAGAAAAAAGCCGAAGGATTAACCGTCAACAATGCAGGAGTATTCGGATTTGTTGCATTGAAAAAACCTTGATCGCCAAACCCGATTGCATTAGCTGTCGTCCCTACAAACGAACCCCTAACATCCAAACTGGCATTTCGCCCAAAAATAATCCCATTCGGATTAATCAAAAACAGATTAGCATTACCCAAAACACCAAGTTTCCCAAAAATCCTGGATGCATCATTCCCCGTCACCCGACTCAGGATATTCTCAATCCCACTTGGATTAGCAAAATACGCCTCTCGTCCTTCACCAATATTAAATTGTGAAAAACTGTGAAACAGGTTAGCGCCGCGAATCGCTCCACCATCAATTCTGTCAGCTTGCGGGCTTGTTGGTGTAACTACAGAACTTTCTGCTCCCAGCGTATTATCAGCTACGGGCTTGAGTTCTTGAGCGAGAGTGGAATTTGCAGAGAATGCGTACGCACCACCTATCGCAATACTCAACAAAGCGCCCCAACGAGTACTTATCCCAGACATTGCACTCCTCCGTTGCTTGCAGCAGTTGCACCAGTGTTCAGTTAACCACAGTTACTGGACATCAAGTTAACTCCTGCTTACTACTCAGCTTTACTAGTATGAGTTTTATGCAAAACCTGCCAATTCGTTACAAAAGTTTATAAGATAAGGGACTTCCAATTAAAAAAACGTGAGTTCGATGAATTTGATTTGACCTCGCTTCCATTCCTCTCCCCTTGTAGGGGAGAGGCTTAAAACTCTGATTTTTACGTTGCTCCTCCCTCTCCTTGTAGGAGGAGGTTGGGTGGGAGAGGTGTATCGAACTCACGTTAAAAAAATCTCCAATTTGTAGTACTCTCCAAAACAATGGTGGGTTACGGCGCAATGCAAGTCCTGAATGTAAAACCTCAATTGTCGTGCGCCTAACCCACCCTACATAATAAATAATTTATTTTTTGGTACTCGCTAAGACCGCGTTTACTACTTAATACGGTTAGTGATAAGTCAAATGGTTTACAGGCATATTAATGTAGAACTTTCGGATGCAACGTCTCTACAAGCCTGGAATTGTCACAAAAAATCCTTAACTGAAGGGTATGCTTTACTACCAACTTCAATAACACGCTCTAACTAACTGACAACTCAGACTATCCTTAGTTAAATGTGTTTTACCTTTGTAGAATTCATGACTCAAGAATTAACTTCCCAGTGGTTAGCAGAAATTAAGGCACTCAAACAGCACATAGCGGAACTTCAAACAGAACATGATGCAGGGTGGCAAAGTGCCGAAAAATGGCGGAAACTCTACAACACAGAAGCAGAACAACGCCGTACAGATGCCCAGATGGCGCAGCAGACAATCGCGTCCTTAAAAGCACAAATACAGCAAATCCAGGGTATTGAGGCAGCACAACTAGATGATCCCACAGCCACAACAGCCATTCAACAAGAAGTTGAACAACTAGAATCTGTGGAGGAATTGAAAGCAAAACTGATTGCGGTCACCAAAGAACGCGATCGCCTGCTGCAAGCTTTGAAAACAGAGCAAGACAACCACGCCCAAACGCGCAAAAGCCTAACCACCGCCTTAGGCGATGCCATAGATGGTTTGACAAGGGAGAGGGGTAGTCAATAAGCAGGGGAAGCAGGGGAGCAGGGGAGCAGGGGAGCAGGGGAAGCAGGGGGAGTAGGG
>JAHHIB010000107.1 GCA_019359075.1 Kalymmatonema hyalinum WJT4-NPBG1 | reverse complement strand
CAAAAGTACACCGATTCAAGTAACCCCAAGGCGGTAATGGAACAAAGCGACTAAAGTCGCACGAGTCGTATTTCCTCTCAGGTCTGAAGACGCTGAGTTTCCATACTTCCCACGAGGTCTTATGAAGTGGAATCCAGAAGACTATGCTAAAAACTCGGATGCTCAATTGAAATGGGCAAAGGAACTAAAGCAAAGTCTTAATTTGCAAGGTGATGAATCCGTTCTGGATGTCGGCTGTGGAGATGGAAAAATCACGGCTAACTTTGCAACTACTTTACCCAGAGGCAGAGTGGTTGGTATAGATAGTTCCCCCGATATGATTGCTTATGCTACTCGCACCTATGCGGCTCATGTATATCCAAACCTTTCTTTCGCTTGTGTTGATGCACGTTCTCTCGATTTCGAGCAGGAATTCCATCTGTGCTTTTCAAATGAGGCGCTGCACTGGGTTGACGATCACCAAGCATTTCTTGCAGGTGCGAGTCGGTCGTTACGGCGTGGGGGTCGGTTGGTTATTGCATGTGGTGGTCAGGGAACTGCGGCGGATATTTTGCAAAATTTCTCTGAACTTATCTCCTGCGAACCTTGGAAGCACTATTTTGATGGCTTTCACAATCCCTATTTCTTCTACGGAGATCAGGACTATTCACTATGGTTAGAAAAAGCTGGTTTCAACATTGAGCGGCTTGAGTTAATTCCAAAAGACATGACGCATGTTGGTAAAGAGGGTTTAGCAGCTTGGATACGCACAACCTGGATGCCTTTCAGACAGTGCGTTCCTGAGAGTAAACGGGGCGATTTTATCACTCATTTTGTGGAGACATACCTGGAAAGGATTCCGCCTGACCAAGATGGATTAGTACATGTTCGTATGGTGAAATTAGAAGTCAGTGCGCTCAAGTCATAATCCTCATAACTTGAGGGCAAAGTACAAGCCCCATCGACATTATCAACGATTGAACCTTTGCTATTGGGATTGGATACGGGTGAATTGCAAGTGTTACTCTTGGCTCAAGAAGTTCATGCAGACTGGGTAATCATCGATGAACGCTTGGGTAGGCGAATAGCGCGAGTAATGAACTTACCTGTCAAAGGGACTGTAGGAATAGCTTGCAGCTTGTCAGGCTGGCAAGTTTCTAAGACACAAGCTCTAAAAGCAGTTCAGCAGTTGAGTCAACAGGGAATTCGTATCAGTTTTCAGGTTGTAGCCTGGTTTGAGACTGAACTAAACCAACTTCAGGATTAGATATGTCATTGCATAGTCAAAGGTTAATCCCAAACAAGATCAAGATCACGAAACTCGCTAGTTATAAGAAATTTGCCTAAAAATTAAGATTCGTCTCACTTTGACAACAGAGATGTTGTTTAAGTCGAAAGCCCAATCATAATCAGCAAGGAGGTTTGAGCGATTGCGCAAAGCGCAGTGCCAAACGCAATCGCGCTCTTGCGCAGTGCTATGCAGGGCGATGGCGCAAAGCGCCCGCTTCGCGATCGCACCTCTATTTGAACTTTCTTAACCCTCGCTTCTTCCAAGTTGCAAGTTCTGAGAAAATCAGAAACGATTTAAAAAACAAGCACTCATTAATCCACCTCTCATCGGACACATTTTGTTTCACAAAAAGGGAAAACACAAACATGAAATTGGCTTACTGGATGTATGCAGGTCCCGCCCATATTGGCACTTTGCGGGTTGCTAGTTCCTTTAAAAATGTTCATGCTATTATGCACGCGCCACTGGGTGATGACTACTTCAACGTCATGCGCTCCATGCTAGAGCGGGAGAGGAACTTCACCCCGGTGACAACCAGTGTCGTTGACCGCAACGTTTTGGCACGTGGCTCCCAAGAGAAGGTGGTAGACAACATCACCCGCAAAGACGCCGAGGAACGCCCAGACCTGATTGTCTTAACTCCCACCTGCACCTCCAGCATTCTGCAAGAAGACCTGCATAACTTTGTGGAGCGGGCGCAGCTGGAAGCGAAAGGAGACGTAATGCTAGCGGACGTGAACCACTACCGCTTCAACGAATTGCAAGCCGCCGATCGCACTCTGCAACAAATCGTCCAATACTACATCGAGAAAGCTCGCAAGAAGGGCGAACTGCCCGAAGGTAAAACCGAAAAGCCCTCCGTTAACATCATCGGTAGTTCCACGCTTGGTTTCCACAACCAGCACGACTGCACCGAACTGAAGCGGCTGATGGCTGATTTGGGGATTGAGGTGAATACCGTAATTCCCGAAGGTGCTTCGGTTCACCAGTTGAAGAAGATGCCCAGAGCCTGGTTTAACCTGGTGCCTTACCGTGAGATCGGCTTAATGGCAGCTCGTTACCTAGAAGAACAATTTGGAACCCCCTACGTAGACATTACGCCGATGGGTGTTGTGGAAACTGCCCGCTGCATCCGTAAAATTCAGCAGGTGATTAACGCCCAAGGCGCTGAAGTGGAATACGAAGAATACATCAATGAGCAAACCCTGTATGTCTCTCAGGCTGCTTGGTTCTCCCGTTCCATTGACTGTCAAAACTTGACCGGCAAAAAAGCTGTGGTGTTTGGTGACAACACTCATGCTGCTGCTATGACCAAGATTCTGGCACGGGAAATGGGGATTCACGTTGTTTGGGCTGGAACCTACTGTAAGTATGATGCAGACTGGTTCCGCGAACAGGTCAGCGAGTACTGCGATGAAGTGCTAATCACCGAAGATCATGGTGCAATTGGGGATGCGATCGCCCGCGTTGAACCTTCTGCTATCTTCGGTACCCAAATGGAACGCCACGTTGGTAAGCGCCTGGATATCCCCTGCGGTGTGATTGCTGCACCAATTCACATCCAGAACTTCCCCATTGGTTACAAGCCATTCATGGGTTACGAAGGGACAAATCAAATTGCGGATTTGGTTTACAATTCCTTCACCCTAGGAATGGAAGACCACCTCTTGGAAATCTTCGGCGGACACGATACCAAGGAAGTGATTACCAAGGGCATTTCTGCTGATTCTGATTTGGCGTGGGCGAAGGATGCTCAAGCAGAATTGAACAAGATTCCTGGCTTTGTGCGTGGTAAAGTCAAGCGCAATACCGAGAAATTTGCTCGTGAGCGGAATGTGAGTGTCATCACAGTGGAAGTGATGTACGCTGCTAAGGAATCTGTGGGCGCGTAGTTTGTAGGCACGATTGTTTGTGTATAGGGAGTTGTCCTCACAAATTTCTCCCAGCACAAGCAAGAAGTGTTCCAGTGTTAAAGATGAAACAAGAGTGTAAAAGTCAAAATTGGAGAAAATTAAACCACAGATGGACACAGATGGACACAGATAATTTATGTGTATTAATCTGTGTGTATCTGTGGTTGTAAATATCCTTAAAATCATAACTGCGAGAAGCCTATTGGAAAGAAACACTCCAAGGATAGAAGAAGCAAGGAATAACCATTTTTATTGTTGGTTGTAAGCTTTAGCTTATGGAGTCTCTTACAAAAGTCAAAATTGGAGAAAATCAAACCACAGATGGACACTAATTAATTATCTGTGTCCATCTGTGTCCATCTGTGGTTCTAAATATTCTTAAATCATAACTTTTGCGAGAAGTCTATTGGAAAGGAACACTTCCGGGGTAGAAGGATGATGAACTCACAGGAACGTCAAAGGAAGGTACAACTACAGGAGCATCCGAGAGATTGGTCATGGTCGTTTTGGCCTGCTGTACCACTCTACCCTTACAACAAGCGGCGGACACTTCGCAGGGAAATAGTTAAGGACACTATCTGGACTTTCGATCAGCTTCAGGGCATCCTCTACACGATTGTGCCGATTCGTATGACCGTGGTAAAGCTCGCTGCAGGTGGTCTTCTGGTCTATGCACCCGTTGCTCCGACGACCGAGTGTGTCCGCTTAGTGAACGAATTGGTGGCTGTTCAGGGTGACGTTAAGTACATTATCCTCCCAACCAGTTCTGGTTTAGAGCATAAGGTCTTCGTTGGTCCCTTCGCCAGACGGTTTCCACAAGCGCAGGTTTTTGTTGCTCCGCACCAGTGGAGCTTCCCATTCAACCTACCGCTGAGTTGGCTTGGCTTTCCTCAAAAACGGACTTCATTGCTTCCAGAGGACAGCAGACAAGCTCCTTTTGCTGATGAGTTTGACTACGCGGTGCTGGACATCAACTTGGGACGGGGTTCTTTTGCAGAAGTAGCAGTCTTGCATAAGCGATCGCGCACTTTACTTGTGACAGATTCTGTGCTAAGTGTGCCAGAAGACCCCCCCGCGATCGTCCAATTAGATCCATACCCCTTGCTGTTTCACGCCAGGGAGAATGCCGTGGAAGTCATCGAGGACAACGAGGCAAACCGTCGCAAGGGATGGCAACGCATCTCATTGTTTGCGATTTACTTACGTCCAAGTGTGTTGGAGACAGCTGGAGTGGGGCAGACGTTACGCGATGCTCTCAAAGCACCGAATAAGTCCCCAAAAGCATACTTTGGTTTATTTCCGTTTCGATGGAAAGAAAATTGGCAGCAGTCATTTGATGCCCTACGAGGAAATGGGCGTCCATTTGTAGCACCGATTCTGCAAACTCTCATTCTTCCTCAAGCACCAAACCAAGTGCTTAGCTGGGCTGACAAGGTTGCAACTTGGGATTTTGGGCGGATTATTTCCTGTCACTTTGACTCACCAATTCCGACGAGTCCACATGAATTCCGGCAAGCATTTGCTTTCCTTGAGAGGAACACGTCTGGAAGCTCAAGCCAGCCCCTCCTGGAAGAAGACTTAAAATTCATCAAGGAACTAGAGGCAAATCTGATCCGGCGAGGTATCGCGACACCACCTAAGGAGAAGGTTTAAGGTGTGAGAGCGAGGGTTGGCACTTCAAGTGCAGATACCATCACATTACCCCTAATATCTATCTAAAGATATATTTTTAATTTTTTTATCTGATGAGATTATAATCTCAAGTTTGCCATTTTTCGTCAGTTTTCAGTTAACCTAATAATACCGATTGAAAAGTGACTCACCATAGAATTTTCAACCATGACATCATGGTCTGCACCCATGAGTCTGTGATAGGTAATCATCTTTATTCTGGTAGGGTGCTAGGTTTGACTGAACCAGAGGATATTATTCAGTTGCACCCAGATTTAAAGTCGCAATGGAATATTATTACCGAACACTATAGACGGATAGGTTTAAGCTATAGCAAAAATGTCATCTGGGACGTTTCGCTAAAAGTCTTGGAAGAGTATCCTAACCATAACGTTTCCCTTTTCTTCTTCGGCAATACTACCAGCAAAGCCGATTGTGATGAAGATTGGTTTCGCCAGTTAGATTCCGAGTGGTTGAACGCGGTTAAGTTTATGAACTGCAAGAACAACTTTATAGAGCTTGCACAACAGCTGGGAGTTAGCGTTCCTCTAACGTTTTGTTTTCAAAACAAGGCTGCTATCAAAGACTTATCTGAGTTTCCCTATCCGTGTTATTTCAAACCTACGATTTCCGTTGATGGTGCCGGGATTAGCCGATGTGAAAACCAACAACAGCTTTCCAAAATTCTGAAAACGTTTCCCGATGAAATACCTTTGCAAATCCAGGAGGAAGTCGCAGCTTCCTCCTTTTTAAATTTGCAATACTGTGTTGAAGCTTCAAAGCTTCAACGTTTCGCCGTAACTTCTCAAATACTTGATGGTTACGCCCATATAGGCAATCGGTATCCCAGTAAGCATCAACCTTGGGAAACTGTTGAACCAATAGCCGAATGGATGGCGCAACGTGGGATGAAAGACGTCTTTGCTTTTGATGTTGCTGTCGTGGAAGATACAACACAAACGCGTTATCTGGCGATCGAGTGCAATCCACGCTTTAATGGCGCATCATATCCCACAGGTATTGCTAAGAAGCTTAATATCCTCAGCTGGAGCTGCGAAACCTTCAAAACGCAATATTGCTCGCTCGAAAACCTTGATTTGAGTGATATTGAGTTTAATCCTGAAAGCAATACGGGTGTTGTGCTGGTGAACTGGGGGACTATTCTGGTTGGAAAAATTAGTATCTTGCTTGCTGGAACTGTCCAAAAGCAGAATGAACTGAGAGCCTATTTGAAACAGCGATTTTGAGCAGGTGACATACTCTCTGTACTCTGTAGGATAGGGCGGGTAGTGGGAGCGATTGCCCAAGGGGCAGTGCGCTCCGCGCGATCGCTACTGGTATTTATCCAGACTTGATATTAGATGTTGCTTCGATTGGGAAACAATACGAGTCTCTTGCTGTGCCGATTTTCATAAAAATTTAAGCTTTTTTGGAGCAAAAGCCATTATCGTCTTTAGGGACTCTAATCACATCAAACACAGGGGCAGTGATGATAACTCGTAAAACTTTCACCGTATTGACAATTTGTGCTTTGTCAGCGCTCACCATTCCGGATGCCCTTTTCCCACGTTTCGCAGAGGCTCAACTCGTGACGGACGCAAGTCATAACCAAACGGATTGTCGTAGATCAAGCGCCGGTACATACTCCGTGACAACCTTTCTTAATGACGACTTTGTAGGACGTAGGGTGATAACGCTAACCGAAGACGGCAACTTTTTTGCCATTGACTCGAACCAAGGCGGTAATCAGGGCGTGCCCAGCGCCGCTCAGTCCTTCCCCAACAATCGTTTCACCAGTGGACAAGGCGTTTGGAAGTGTACTGAAAAGGGAGAAATTACCGCCACGGCACTCAACTTCAATTTTCCTTCTCCGGAAAGCGCACAGCCCGTCACGACTGGTCGAGCCGATTATCGTGCGACGTTTAATCCAAAGACTCAGACATTGCAAGGGACATTTGAAATTCGTACCTTCGACCTAAGCCAAAATCCCTTAGACGATAATGTTCCGGTGGGCGAGGGTGAGCCGTTCAGGTTCACCTTCACAGGACAGCGCCTCACTATCAGCAAGTAGCAACTAGCAGCACCCCATCAACTACATCACTTGTCAGCAGAAAGTGATGGTGAAATTCCTTGTCTGAGGTCGTTTAAGCCTGTTGGCATAAGGTGAGGTGCAACTCTTCCTTTATGCCAAACTCCCTGAACCTCAAACCTTGAAAAACCATCGTCGCTGATACATCCCATAGGCAACTGCCAAGCACAATAACACAGTGACAATGGCAAAAAATAAAGAACCATTCACCGCACCAGCCCAAGATGCAAACAGATTTTGGTAAATCCAATTGTAGGTGCTGGGAGCATTTTCCCCAGATCCAACTTTGGTTCTCACCAAGATTTTAATCAGCAGTACAGAAGCAACGAAAAGGGAGATAGCATTTAATCCCATCACTTCAAAGGGTTTACCCCAACGCCGCACCCGTCGCACTTCAATAAGTTCGTAACAAGCTGCAAGTAACAATAATGCCCAACCACTAACGAAAACTACATAAGAACTTGTCCACAGCTTTTTGTTGATTGGGAACGTCCAGCCCCATGCCCAACCGATAATTAAGCAACCAATACCAAATAATACTAAACCTATGCTTGTACGAGATTTAACTGGCTGAGTGCGTATCCATTGTCCGGCAAAGTAACCAGCCAGTACACTAACAATAGCGGGAATAGTGCTAAAAAGTCCTTCTGGATCTCCCAGATTATTAAAACCATCGCCCTTATAAAGATGTGCTTGAGGAATGATCAAACGGTCTATATAAGCACCTAAATTTCCGTCTCGCGTCAGCACTCCAGCACCATAACCGGGAACTGGAACATACATCATTGCTAACCAGTAACCGATGAGTAACACCCCCGCCAGTATCCATTGTCCTTTACGCGGAAGGTTGAGAACTGCAACGGAAGCAAGTAGGTATGTCAGGCTGATGCGTTGCAACACTCCCATAAAGCGGATAGTACTCAAATCAAAAGTCCAAGGACCTTTATTCCAAAAGCCATTAAGTAATAACCCCAAAGCAAATAAAATCGCGGCGCGGCGCAGGATACGCCAGTAAACAGGTGCTGTAGGTTTATTGTCGTCGGTGTACTTTGACAAAGAGAAAGTCATCGCCACACCGATAATAAACAAAAAGAAAGGAAAGACTAAGTCAGTTGGTGTGCAGCCGTGCCAATTTGCATGGAGTAGTGGAGGGTAGACATTCTTGTCGGCAAGACTCGCCATATTGACGAGAATCATCGCAGCAATGGTAATGCCGCGAAAAACATCAAGTGAAGTGAGACGACCCATAGATGGAATTTTGGAGGAAATACTCTAAAGTACTCCACCCTATGCAGGTCATCAAGATAAATTTGTAAAGCAACACACAAGTTAAAATTTTGTTAAGACCAATGTTGCATCACGCACTCCAGCCACCTGCGATTTTTTTGAATTTAAATTTGGAATTTTAAATCTATGCCAGTCAAAGTAGGAGACACAGCCCCCGATTTCACATTACCCTCCCAGAACGGTACACCAGTAAGTCTCAATAATTTTCGCGGCAAACCAGTCATCCTGTACTTTTACCCTAAAGATGACACACCCGGGTGTACGGCTCAATCTTGTGCCTTTCGCGACCAATACGAAGTGTTCAAAACAGCAGGCGCAGAAGTCATCGGTGTGAGTGGCGACTCACCCGAATCTCACCAGAAATTTGCCGCCAAGTACCAGTTGCCTTTTACCCTTTTAAGCGACAAAGGCGACCAAGTGCGGAAGCAATACGGTGCAACCACAGCTTTTGGTTTAATCCCTGGTCGTGTGACTTACGTCATTGATCCACAAGGAACTGTGCGGTATGTCTTCGACTCAATGTTTAACTTTAAAGGTCACGTTGAAGAAGCGCTCAAAACGTTGCAACAACTGCAAACAGCCTAAGTACAGCTAGTCATAAATTCGTAGCGTTTTAGTTTTTAGTAAGCGCTTCAGCGCTAAAGCGCTTACTACGAACTTTTCAAATCAAAATTGATAGACTACTACACCTTATTATGGAAAGTCTTCTCCGGCATGGGAACATAACCATTAGCTGTCTTGCCGTTCTTGCCGTTCTTGCCGTTGGTGTGAATATTACGGGGTTGAATCACACCATAACCGCCGTGATTACGTTCGTAAATGACATTGATTTCGCCAGTTTCAGCATTGAGAAACATATAAAAGTCGTGTCCCACCAATTGCAGATGTTCTAGAGCTTCTGCCATAGTCATGGGTGGCATGGCAAAATATTTGCAGCGGACAACTTCTTCAGGCAGTTCGGGAGTGCGATCGCCAATTAAATCTGTGACGATTGTCGGTTGGACAGTTCCTTCGATTGTCTCTTGGGCGTGTGTTTTCTTCTCTTGACGCCGTTCTTTGTATTTACGCAGCCGACGGGCTATTTTATCTGCCACCAAATCTATGCTGGCGTATAGATTCTCGCTACTCTCTTCCGCACGAATGACACTGCCATTGGCATAAATAGTGACTTCAGCCGCCTGCCTGGGATTAATTCGGGGATTACGCGCTACGCTTAGATGCACATCCACTTCATTTGTGATGTTTTGATAATGATTTACTGCCTTTTCAATCTTTTGATGCACGTAATCCCTAATTGCCTCGGTGATTTCAATATTTTTGCCGTGGATGACAAGCTTCATGTAAACTCTCCCGCTCAATGTTATGTGAATTTGGTTTGGGATAAAAAGGAATTGCGGTAAGGTCTATCGCTGCCGCCAGAACCAATCTTGGACAGATTTAGATTAGACTTACTGCTGGTATGACGCCTATGTCAACATTGATTTGACGGTTTCGTAGTCAGCGATTTAGCGCTAAAGCGCTGACTACAAACACTTACACATCAACTTCATGTTGACAACCTACTACCTTAAGCCCACCAAAGCCGAGTTTTTTGGACGTGTAGCCTGTGTTTATCTACGACGAACTTCTGCTGTGATTCCAATTGGTTGAAAAGCAATTGGATGTCCACGCAGACATCGTAGGTCTTCTCCTTGCTGGAGGCTTAATTGTTTTTCCTAAAATACACAAGTCTTTTTGCACTTCTTAATCTTGTATTTTATGTCAACCATTGTTTAGGCGTCATCAGCCAGTCCATCTGTTACTATTTTCTTGGCGTGACGGTTATTGCAGAGAATTCCTCCCAACACCATTGAGGTTATATATTCAAAACTAGCACCTTGTATTTTGTAAAACCAATTCCCTTGACTTTCCTTTAAAATCCTTTGCAAAGCTTGACATTCTTTGACTCATATTAGTCATATGCGATACACTTTGCTCTCTATTCTGATTCAGTTTTTCCTTAATTTGTAATATGTCTTTGCACAATCGCCGATGTTTGTTATATAACCAGGGAGTGATACCATACTCAGATGCACTTTTGTGGCAGCGCACTCTCCTAGCTGAGCGCATCAAAAACCCCAGCTTAGAGGACGTGCTTATATTGCTAGAACATCCGCCCGTGTATACTTTGGGACAAGGAGCCAGTTCAGAATTTATCAAATTTGACTCCACGAAAAGTATGTATGAAGTCCATCGAGTTGAACGTGGCGGCGAAGTCACATACCACTGTCCCGGTCAACTGGTGGGGTATCCAATTTTAAATTTGCAACGTTACCGTAAAGACCTCCACTGGTACTTGCGCCAATTAGAAGAAGTATTAATTTGTACACTCAAAATCTATGGATTACAGGGAGAGCGCAATCCCGGTTTCACGGGTGTTTGGTTAGAAGGACGTAAAGTCGCTGCTATTGGGATTAAAGTCAGCCGTTGGATTACGATGCACGGCTTTGCATTAAATGTCTGTCCTGACATGACAGGATTTGAGCACATTGTACCCTGCGGTATTGCTGATAAGCCAGTAGGCAGTTTAGCTCAATGGATTCCTGACATTTCTTTGTTAGAGGTACGCTCTCATGTAGCGCAGTGCTTCGCAGAAGTTTTTGATGTGGAACTGGTCATTGAAGGTGCTGTTAATGGTTGACAGTTGACTGTTAACTGTCATCTGTCAACTCTCATAAGAGAGAAAAACTCCTGTCGTCTGTGTTCTCTCTTGCCTCTACAATTCGTTAATCCTGCAACAACTCCAACAATTGCCCTTCACTCAACTGCGGAACACCTAACTCTTGCGCCTTTACCAACTTAGAACCAGCATCTTCGCCTGTAACCAGATAATCTGTTTTCTTGCTCACAGAATCCGTCACCTTACCACCAGCTTTTTGAATCAACGCCTTTGCTTCATCCCGCTTCAACGTAGGAAGTGTACCAGTAATCACAAAAGTTTTACCAGCTAACTTTTGCTGACTCTGGTTCACTGCTGTTGTTTCCTCCGCGGTAGTCAATTGCAACCCAGCATCTTGCAAGCGAGAAATCAAAGTTTGATTCGCACTAATGCGGAACCACTGGTGTACAGATTGGGCAATTTCCTCACCGATACCGTGAACAGTTTCTATATCAGCTTGCGTTGCTTGCGCCAACTGTTCGACTATGGGAAACTTCTGTGTCAACAATTGAGCATTGACGCTACCAACGTGACGAATACCCAAACCATACAACACCCGCGACCAAGGTTGGTTTTTCGATTGGGCGATCGCTTCCACCAACTTCTGTGCCGACTTTTTTCCCATCCGTTCTAATCCATATAAATCCTCTTCTGTCAAGTCGTATAAATCGGCAACAGAATGCACCACTCCTCTATCCACAAATTGATGCACTAGCTTTTCGCCCATACCCTTGATATCCAAAGCATCACGGCTCACCCAATGCTCGATCGCCCCCTTCAGGATAGCTGGACACGAAGCATTGACGCAGCGAGTCACCGCCTCTCCCATTTCCCTGACTACAGGTTGACTGCAAACCGGACATTGGGAGGGCATGACAAAGGTTTGAGCATCAGCAGGACGGAGTTCTTTGAGAACCTGCACCACTTCTGGAATAATTTCCCCTGCTTTGCGAACAATCACTGTATCGCCAATGCGGATATCTAATTGAGCCACACGGTCAGCATTATGTAGGGTAGCACGGGAAACCGTTGTCCCTGCGAGTTGCACCGGGCGCATTTCTGCAAGTGGAGTCAGCGCCCCCGTTCTTCCCACGTTCACAGCAATATTTTCCACGCGCGTGGGTGCTTCTTCTGCTGCATACTTCAGAGCGATCGCCCAACGAGGAAACTTTTGCGTAAACCCCAGCTGTTCCTGAAGCTTAAAAGAATTCAGCTTCACCACCACCCCATCTGTCATGTAGGGCAAATTCAATCTTTCCGTGTCCCAGTATTCGTAATACTGGGCAACCTCTTGTAAAGAGGAACACAGTTTGTGGTTAGGGTTGACGCGAAATCCCATCTTTTGTAACAGTTCCAGCGCTTCCCACTGAGTATTAGCAATACTAGCATCATCCAACCCTGGAATATGCAGCGTGTAGGCAAAGAAATCTAAGCGCCGTCGGGCGACAATTTTGGAGTCCAGTTGTCTGAGGGTTCCCGCAGCAGCATTTCGAGGATTGGCAAAAACTGCTTCACCTGCTTTTTGCCTTTCCTCATTAATTTGTTTAAACACCTCCAAGGGCAAAAACGCCTCACCCCGCACCTCTACCCTGTCTGGGAGAGAGTTTGCATCCAACGTCTCTACATTTAACCGCAAGGGAATTGAGCGAATTGTCCGCACATTTTGGGTGATGTCTTCACCCATAACTCCATCACCTCTGGTTGCACCTCTTACTAGAACACCGTTTTCATATGTCAATGCTAAGGCAGAACCATCAATTTTCAGCTCGCAGACATACTCCACCTCACCTACATTCGGTGCTTGTCGCCGCCAACGTCCTTCCCATGCTTTTAATTCTTCAATGTTAAACGCATTTTCTAAACTATATAGTGGAATATTATGGCGTACCGAGATAAATTGGGTTGCTGGCCTTTCTCCCACCCGTTGAGTCGGGCTATCAGGTGTCACCAATTCTGCATACTGATTTTCCAGCTGTTGCAATTCTCGATACAGGCGATCGTAGACTGCGTCCTCCATGATGGGTGAGTCGAGGACGTAGTAGGCGTAGCTAGCTTTTTGTAGTAGTTGTCTCAGTTCTTGAACACGCTGTTTGGCTTCTGTGTTTGTCGCTTGCACCAAATCTATCTCCATTAATTAATAGCGACTAGATATCAGCCGTCTCCATTTTTAGGGATTGATATCATGTTCGCTTAATTGCCCATAATAAAACTTGTTTGTAGTAAGGACTTCAGTCCTTGCTTTGTTGGTAAAGAGGACTAAAGTCCCCACTACGAATTTATTAGGGTTATATAACCGGACATGATAGGAGTTAGTTGGCAACTAACCCCAACACCCAAAAAGCTGACAGCTGGTAGCTAGTAGCTAATAGCTTAATCAAATTTAACAAGCATCGTCCTCTACTTCCTAGCAGAAGCACGTTCTACCTTTGAGAATTCTTGTGGGGTGGAGTGGACAGTCCGCCGAGCAACAGTTATCAGTCAACACTCAACAGTCAACAGTTAATATCATGTCCGGATGAACACTTATAAAAAACGAAAAACCTCACCCGCCTCCGGCACCATCTCCTTGGTAAGGAGAGGGTTGGGGTGAGGTCAAGCAGTAATTATAAGTAATTAACTGGACTTGATATAATAACTGATAACTGCTTGAAAAGCGCTAGAAATGTGCTGAATAACTCTGTCTCAGTACCTGTGGTATCTCACCTACCGTCTTGAAAACCTCAATCAGTTCATGCGCTGGAGTTCTGCGCTTTTGCAGAAGAATTTTAAGCGGCGCTAACAAATGAACATCTGGATCGTCCGCAAGCGCAACTTCGGCTGCTTGCAAAACTTGGGTGGCGATCGCAAAAATATCTTCGTTGTCAAATCCTTCTTGCGCCGAGAGTTGGTGCAAAGCGACATCGGGTGTCGTTGCTCTACCCATCAGGGATTGGTCTAAAATAAGACCTTTCAACAAGGTTAATAAACTAGCATAAATAGAAAAATCAGCACAACTATCAAACGCCTTAAATTCGATACGACCGACTTCTGCTGGGATACGTGCTATTTTCGTCAATGAAGGGACACTCTTAATCAGTTGTTCTTGTTTCTCTACAAAAACCAGCGTTGCTGGTCTTTTTCCTGTCCTAATAAACGTTCGTACTGACAGTCCTTGCCACAACTCACCTTTATAAAAGGGAGAACTATAACTAAAAGGAACGATGTAGGGACTGTAATAAGTCAGCTTTCTGCCAATATCAATTAGATGTTCAACAGGCAAGTCAGCTACTGAAATATTTAAATCTGGTCCATATGTCACCATGTGAATGTTGGCAGTTTGCTCTTCCGGATCACCCTGTAATTGTCTTATTTCATAATCATTTAATGGTGGATCAGGCTGATAAACAGTACGGTACGGATTAAAACTGACTAAAATCGGCGAAAAACCAAATTGTGCAGCAACCTCACACAGCAGATGAAAGCTTTCTGATAATTCAGCAATAGTGCTTTGAATGTTAGAGTGTATAGTTGTTCTGATTTCGATGCCTTTAGGAACACAATCAATAACTTGTTCGGAATCTGCAAAACGTTCAAATCCCTCAATATACCATCTTTTTTTCCTAATTCCCGCATCTCCAAGACGCAGTTGAAGATAGTCATTGGGATACATGGGAAGTTGTTTAACAATTTGATGGAAATCATCAAATTTTGTACAGGAAAAATCAGCAAATTTCCCTTCTTGATTTAGGAAAGCCACTTCATGCTCGATACCGAAATAGAACATTATGATGTATGCCCCTGTGTAAACTTTAAATGACTTGAATTCAACCTAATTTCACTAAAGCCAAGCGAAAGGAATTTCGTAGGGGAGGGATATACGAAAATAGCAAGCGAGTTATCAGAGAAAAACGTCGTAGATATTTAGCTGGTAAATCTAAATCAAACCAGCGCACTTCGCCGTTATCCACTCGTTCAAAGCGCGTGTTCAGTCCTGCACCAATCTCGACAATCGCACCTTGGGGATGCTGTTTGAGGTAGGTGCGTACCCAGTTGTCAAGAATCATCCCTCGCAAACAAGTGCCTATCTGAGAGTTATTTGCAGTAGCAAATTTATCAAAATCGTAATCAATTGCCTCAAGTATCTCAGCCGATTTAGGATCACAGATGATGGGGTCAGGTTGCTGTAGTTCAACGGCTCTTGCCCAAAGGGGAATGAGTAGTGTTTCTTGTACGATACCTAAGTCAACTTTGGTTTTAGTCATCAACACCTCGACAGAATTGCTTGATTTGCTGTTTGTTGTTATAAGTAGAAAAAATTTTCAATACTTCCTTCAGACGGATTGTACCGCAAGACAGTACTGAGTGCTAAGTAGGGTACGCAAGGCCGTGCTGAGTGTTGAGTACTAAGTGCTAAATTATGGAAAAAATGACTCAAAACTTATTGCTCAGCACTTAGGAATCTTAAAGGCTTTGGCAATAAGCACCACAGTTTGTCATCTAACCGCAGGTTAATATAGACATGAGAGTTGCTTGAGGCATGAGTTTATGACAAGCGCTGTGAAATCTCCTTATACCAGCGAACAAATTGCCGCTTGGCTACGTGGATTACTCACGATTGCTTGGGCTGATGGTGACTTCGATGCCCAAGAACAGGAATTAATTGCCACCATCACCGAAGATGACCTGGCTCCTGGCATCAAAATAGAGTCATTAGACCCAATAGAACCAGAGGAATTAGCCGCTGTTTTGGGGAAAGGTACAAAAACAGCAGAAAATTTCTTACGCACAGCAGTTATGGTCGCGATCGCAGATGGTACATATTCTTCTAGCGAGGACTATCTGCTGCACCAGTTGTGCCAAGCCCTAGAACAGCCAGAGGATCTCTTAGAAGCCCTCCGTCACACCGTCGAACACCCACAGCCGCAGGTTTCCGGAACGACGACTCCAATTCCCTTACAAGCTGCACCAACAAAGCGTCAAATTGATGCACTGCGCCCTATGCGCGACTGGCTTGACAAGCTAGACATCCAAGACCCTAGAGTTGCTCGTTTTTTATGTAAGATGATACCTAATCAGTGTCCCTTCGAGCGTGATGTCACGCTGTTCAAACGCAAAATTGTTCACATCCCCCCGCTGTGCAAACTCAACCCACTCTATGAACAACTTGTGGGCTTACGTTTCCGCGCTCTATCCTATCTTGCGGATGACTGCGGTGAGGATGTTTCGCCATATATCTAAGTGCTGAGTGCTGAGTCCTGAGTTACAAGTAAAGAATCAGGTGAGCCTTTGGTTTTAACCAAAGACAAAGTGAGGAGTTCGTGAAAAACTTATAATTTATAACTCATGACTATAACTCATGACTCATAACTCAGGACTCTATTATGCAATTCATCGACCAAGCAAAAATTGAAGTTGAAGCAGGAAAGGGAGGCGATGGTATTGTCGCCTTCCGCAGAGAAAAGTACGTACCAGCGGGTGGTCCGGCTGGGGGGAATGGGGGAAAAGGCGGTTCAGTATTGTTAGTTGCAAGAGAAAACCTGCAAACGTTGCTTGACTTTAGATATAACCACCGCTTTCAGGCAGAAAACGGTTCTCGTGGGGGACCAAATAATTGCACAGGGGCAAATGGCAAGGATTTGATCATCGAAGTTCCCTGCGGTACCGTTGCCTATAATGCGGAAACTGATGAAATACTGGGGGATTTGGTCGAACCTGGGCAAACTTTGCTGGTTGCTCTTGGCGGTAAAGGTGGACTGGGAAATAAGTATTTCTTAAGTAACCGCAACCGCGCCCCTGAGTACGCCCTCCCAGGATTACCAGGGGAAATCAAGTCACTGCGTTTGGAATTGAAACTTTTAGCGGAGGTAGGGATTATTGGGTTGCCAAATGCCGGAAAATCAACTTTGATTTCAGCTTTATCCGCCGCACGTCCCAAAATTGCTGACTACCCCTTTACCACCCTGATTCCAAATTTGGGTGTCGTGCGCAAGCCCAGTGGAGATGGTACGGTTTTTGCTGATATTCCTGGACTGATTGAGGGTGCTTCCCAAGGAGCAGGGCTGGGACACGATTTTTTGCGTCACATTGAGCGCACACGTGTACTGCTACATTTGATTGATGCAACGAGCGATGATGTGGTTGCAGATTATAACACAATTCAAGAAGAATTGCAAGCATACGGACGCGGTTTAGTAGAGCGTCCGCAACTTTTGGCACTGAGTAAAATTGATGCTGTTGATAGGGAAACAAAGGATTTGGAAGCCCTAGCGACACAGCTCAATCACCTCTCCTATTCCCCTGTTTTCCTGATCTCGGCAGTTACGCGTGCTGGTTTGGAACCAATGTTACAGCACATTTGGTCAATTCTTGACCAACTTAATGCTCCTGAAGTTAGCGAGAGGATGTTGTAAGGTGATTTTCAGGAAACAAATTACCGGGGAAGTTGGCTGAACTTCTTGTGGGTAAGCGAGATGCCTTGCTTTAAGTGGTAAATTCTTTCTCAGAAACCGCCTAAAGATTATCTTTTTGATTGCTTGGCTACGACTAATTAACTTGATACTTGATTGATGGCTACGGGATTTGGTGATTGGAATGCGAAGCTGGCGATCGCCGCCAGCACCAACTTGCGTTTCAAATGACTGAAATGCTTACCTGAAGATGATTACACTCTACTATTGCCTCTCGTTGCACGTTCGCTACTTTTGACCCGTATTCTGCGTTTCGATTTGTCGCTCAGCATGACGTTTAATGGATCTAGTCTCCGCCAAATAGGTAATACAAAGTTCTTCTTTTTTTACTATTTGATCCCACAAATCGCCCCAACCTTTTTTCAATGCGCTCACAACGGGTCTATTTTCTTCACTCAAACTATCGAACAGAATCGTTTGGATAACGATGGGTGTGATCCAGATTAAGCCATAATAAGCGGGGATGCTTTTGATCACACCATACCCCTGCACCGCATAGATATAGTCCATCATGCCCACAAGGGAAAGCAAGCGGTTGTCTTCCAAGAACTCATAAAACGTTTTCTGCAGCAATGCCGTTGGTGGCTTGGGTGGCATCGGGTTTTGTGAACCCATGATCTCCCAATGAAGGATACTGTATTTGACGAGGTCATAAGCAATTTGACCTTTTACCAAGTTTGGATCAAAATCTTGGGGCTGACCTAGTAAGGCTTTAGCCTTCAAAAGGATATAGTCGGGATAGTTAATAATGGGAGCTACATGAAAACTTGGTGGAAATTCCCCTTTGGTGACAATTCCTCTAAAATTCGGATCATTCTTAGCAAAATCGATTTGATCGTTGTCCACTAAAAATTCCTTCAGATCCTCAATCATATGAAAATAGGCAGGCGATAAATAACATGTGCCTAACTCACAGACCGTCTTCTCATTTGATCCGCTTGGATAAGGTCCGTCTACAGTGATGGTATGGGTTTTTCCACAGTATCGGTCGGTTGATTCCAGAATTTCTATATTCGTGTATCCCAACCTCTTTAGCCTAACGGCAAACAAGAGACCGCTAACACCAGCACCCAGGATTACAATAGGCGCGTTTAAATTTTTTGGCAAGGCTTTTTCTGCACTATCCACCTCCAGCATCAGTTTGGCGTAATCCCAGCAATGCAAGACCGATTCAAAACAAGTGAATCCATGCACATACAAGGTATTATTTTGTCCCTGCAAACTCAGAAGGTCCCAAGGCAAACCCTTTTTCAAGTCTTCATTCGAGAAGTGATCAAAGTATGGCGTAGTAACGGTTTCCAGTACCTCGTAATTGCTAGAGAATGGCCACCAGTCGCTGTCCTTCAATTGCTGTTCAAGTATTTTCTCAAACTCGCTGGCGGGCAATGGGGTCTCCGTTTCGCCTAGCAATTGATAGACGGTCACCAAGTTATGCGTCATCCCATTCGCACGCTCAGGTCCAAATTGCTTGGCGGATTCGTTACGAATGCAATAGACACTTCCGTTCATTTGCTCCAATAGTTTCGGAGCAAACATGACAGCATGTTTATTTGTCTGGGGAGATGAACTCTTGACCTCGACTTTGAGTAGCGATGTATGGAATGTGAAATTTATCAACCTGTCAAAGATAGCGCGTTCTTTAGACGTGTAATCACAAATGGTATACAAGTTCCTGGGATCACAAGCTATGACAAGTAATTCACAGTCTTTTTTAATAATGGATCCGCTCTTATCCTTGATTGTGTATTCGAGGCTGACCGAGTTCAAAGGTGAGGACGAAGAAGGCGTTACGTCGTTGCTATTTCTTTGCTGTTCCATTGCTGCTGCTTAAATGTTTTATATGATCGGATTTAAGGACTTGGTCTGAACTTACATTACTAGAACTTCTGCATTGACAAAAATATGATTGTGTGCATATAGCCCTAGCAGCTTGCTAAAGGTCAGATAAGCTTGTTTGCTTTCCTTCTGTAATTCTTAATAGATGTAAGCACTCATTACTTATGCACTTTCAGCGTTATCACAAAGTTTTTTGAAGCCCTGCCACATGGACATTTCAGCAAAGTACATGGGCATGAGAAAAGTTCCTCTGATTCAGGACTTCAGGCGATATCGCGCTTGGGACCTGAAGGCTAGCGCTCTCGCGAGCGCAGTGACAGAGGCAATCGCATCCCCAAAATAAGAGTGCATGAAATCAGACACACATTAACAGTGAACAGCTACCTACGCAGTTATCAGTTAAATACGAGTGGTCGCGCGTCCCCCACCAATTGGACCTTTATGCGTTGGTGGTGAGCCACTGCGGTCTTGGGGTTTCCCCAAGTAGAGCAAGTGGCGAACCCGGAGGGCGGTGAGCGCATCCCCCACCATACGCCGTCAGGACTAATAACTGATAACTGATTTAAAATAGATATTTACTTCATACCCGTACATTAAGAACCCGTTAATAGGCACGCGCAATAAATATAAGGGTTTCTCCAGCTAAATCTGGCTCAACCTCATAAGCCACTCCCTCAACCGTAACGCGAGCATCAATGCCCACCTTGCGGCGTTCGGGTCAGCGTGCAAATGTACAAAAACGCTCCCAATTACACATTTGACGGATGCCGTTAGTAGGTAAATTGCTAACCCAGTCCTCCATCCGGGAATGAGGTTCGCTGCGATGGGGTCGGCTATTGTAATGGAGCAAAAACTTCATCAACCAAGCGTTTGTCTCAGCATTGACAAAATACTTACCCTTGTGGAATGAAACAGCCCTGCTTCGTAAGGGGGAACCCGGAAACGCGGGTAATTATTAAGCTCATCGTTACAAAGAATTGGTATAACTGTAGTGGGGAATCACGAAATTCACTCTATACGTGAAATTACGTAGGTATGCCAGAAATAAAATAGATTTCCTCATCGTTTTATTACTTAAAAATCATTGATAAATATAGATTTTTTACAAAATGCAGATGATGTGGAGGATAGGATTTATCTGAGATTGCAGCTGCAAATAAGCATAAATTGAGAAAATAATGTTATCAAATGCTTTCATAAATTAAAAATGCCCAGTAGGGTATATTGCTGCATCCCTACAAAATATAAGTATGACACTTCCTGAAAATAGCCAGATCAAATTTCAGTCATCGGTTAGGTGCATAAAAAAATATGTATAGCGAAATGACAGGTACGTATAAATTAGAACTAGTAATACTTTCCTTGGCGATCGCAATTATTTCCTCGTATACAGCCTTAGACTTATCACGACGAGTGCAGGTTGCTCGTAAACCGAGGCGTTTGTTTTGGCTACTGGGGGGTTCAGTAGCTATGGGAACAGGCATTTGGTCAATGCACTTTGTTGCCATGCTCGCTTTTGAATTGCCTCAGAGAGTGACTTATGATGTATGGATCACTGTGCTTTCTCTGTTGTGTGCAGTCCTAGCTTCTGGTATCGCTTTATTCTTACTCTCGTATTCTATTTCAACACCGCTTGTCATTGGTGGTGGGGTTTGTATGGGAGTTGCCATTGCTGGGATGCACTACATAGGCATGGCAGCTATGCGACTTCAAGCGAAGATTGAGTATGACTTAATTTTAGTTAGTTTGTCAGTTGCCATTGCAATTATTGCCTCTTTTGCAGCTCTTTGGCTGGCATTTAGGCTGCAAAAAAATCAAGACTTGAAAGGGGTAATATGGCAGAAACTTGGCAGCGCCTTTTTAATGGGAATTGCCATCAGTGGGATGCACTACACTGGAATGTGGGCAACTCACTTTATCGGCCACAAGAATTTATCAAAACTGGAATCTCCTGTCATAAGTCAGTCCTGGTTAGCTATTGCTATTAGCATTTCGACATTATTCCTCTTAACTTTAGCTTTATTAACTTCTCTATTCGACCAGTATTTAACAGCTCAGTTATTACAACAACAAGCTTTAGAGGAAAGTGAAAAACGCTTTCGGACGCTAATCCGAGAGATGCAAGTGGGAGTCTTGTTGCTCAATTGCAATGGCGAAATTCTGATCAGCAATCAAGCAGCAGAAAATCTCCTCAATCTCGATCCTAAGAATGAACAGCGCCAGGTCTTTGGTGCAGGTTGGTTGTTGTTGCGTGAAGATGGTACGCCTCTGCCAGAAGAAGAACGACCCGTCTACAAAGCAATAACCCTACAAAAAGCGATTCACAATATTGTTATGGGGATTGAAGATCCCAAAAGCCAAGAGCAACGCTGGCTGTTAGTTAATGCAGACCCTCAGATGGGAAATGATGGTAGTGTAGACAGGGTTGTCTGCACTTTTAGCGATATCACTCAAAGAAAGCAAGTTGAAGCCACACTGCAATTCATTGTTGAGGGAACAGCTTATACAACTGGTAATGAGTTTTTTCGCTCGTGCGTACGCTATATTGCCCAAGTTTTACAAGTTCGTTACGCTTTTGTCAGTGAGTTTACTAATGAGGGGAAAACTCAACTTCGTACTCTGGCATTTTGGAATGGTGTTGACTTCGGTAAAAACTTCGAGTACGACATAGCTGGTATTACCGATGGACACTGCAAACCAGTCTTTGGCGGAGTTGACGACAACGTTTCAGTGCTTCTACCTAGAGACCAAGATATCGGCAAGTCCAATCTTCACAGCTACTTGGTGCCCCTAGTTGAGTCGAACGGGGAGGTTATCGGTTACTTGGTGGTGATGGATGTCAAACCATTAGAGATTGATTTTGGCAAAGAGTCAATTTTGAAAATTTTTGCGGCTCGTGCAGGCGCTGAACTAGAACGGAAACTCGCAGAAGAGTTGCTCGCTTCAAGTGCAGAACGAGAAAGGGCAATTGCCTTTGTGATTCAACGGATGCGTCAAACTCTGGAAATCGAGCAAATTTTTAGTGCGACAACGCAAGAGTTGCAACAAGCTTTAAACTGCGATCGCGTCCTTGTTTATCGCTTTCATCCTAATTGGAGTGGAGAATTTGTCTCCGAGTCAGTAGCAGAAGGTTGGAAAGCACTGATAGAAGTACAAAAAAATCAACCTGAATTGACACAAGTTGCTGTCAACCAAGACAATTGCGCTATTAAAGGTTTTGGGGATGTAGATAAGATCATACAAGACACCTATCTGTACAACACCCAGGGCGGTATTTTCCGTTCTGGCACAAACTATCGCTGTGTTTGGGATATTTACGAGGCTGGTTTTGACTCTTGTTACCTTGAATTATTAGAACAATTTCAAGCACGCGCATACATCACAGTTCCGATCTTTTGCAGCAATCAACTGTGGGGTTTGCTAGGAGTGTATCAAAATTCTGCTCCTCGTCATTGGAAAGAAGCAGAAATAAAAATGGTGGTTCAGATTGGGGCACAGTTGGGAGTGGCAATCCAACAGGCAGAATTGTTAGCACAAACGCAGAAGCAGTCAACCGAACTCAAACAAGCTAAGGAAATCGCTGATAAAGCTAACCGTGCTAAAAGCGAATTTTTAGCAAATATGAGCCACGAACTGAGAACGCCACTCAATGCAATCCTTGGCTTTAGCCAACTGATGAACCGCGACTCCTCCATAAAAGCAGAGCATCAGCAATTCCTAAAAATCATTAATCGTAGTGGGGAACATCTGTTGGAGTTGATTAACGACATTTTACAGATGTCCAAAATCGAAGCAGGACGCATGACACTTAATAAAAATAACTTTGATTTACATCGGTTGCTTGATAGTTTAGAGGGTATGCTCAAACTCAAGGCTCAATCTAAGAGTTTAAACTTAGTCTTTGAACGTACCCCCGAAGTGCCGCAACATATCACAACTGATGAAAGTAAACTGCGTCAAGTATTGATTAACTTACTGGACAATGCTATCAAATTTACAGAAATTGGGAGTGTAATTTTGGGGGTGTCGCTCACAGATGGGGCAAGTGGCGATATTAAGGAAGATACGGAACAGGGAGGAGTTTTTTCTCGCCCTTACACCCTACACTTCGAGGTAACAGACACTGGTCCTGGCATTGATCCTCTGGAGTTCAATAAATTATTTCAAGCGTTTGGACAAACCACAACTGGGTTAAAATCTGGTCAGGGTACTGGCTTGGGTTTATCCATCACTCAAAAGTTCGTGGAAATCATGGGTGGGCAAATCCAGGTTAGCAGTACCTTGGGGGCTGGGACTCAGTTTACCTTTTTTATTCCAGTGCGTCAGGCAACAGAAGCGAAAACACAAACTCTTGAGTTCACGAGTCAAAAAGCCATACGTTTAGCTCCCCAGCAACCAAGTTATCGGATTTTAGTTGTCGAGGATAAGCAAACCAACCGTATGCTATTAGTCAAGCTGCTCAACAGCTTAGGCTTTCAAGTACAGGAAGCCACCAACGGTCAAGATGCTCTCACTCTTTGGGAAATATGGCAACCTCATTTGATTTTTATGGATATGCGGATGCCGGTGATGGATGGCTATGAGGCAACTAGATTGATTAAGGCAAGGGAGAAGCAGATGAAACAGATGGTTCCTCATCCTCACCAAACCATCATCATCGCCCTAACGGCAAGCGCCTTTGAAGAAGAAAAACACAAAATATTGAGCGCTGGTTGTGACGATGTCTTGAGTAAACCGTTTCAAGAGGATGATCTGCTAGGAAAAATAAGTGAATACTTGGGTGTGCGATATCTTTACCAACAAGACACTCCAAATGCAGATATCACTCCACCTATTCGTCAGGTTGTTACCAATTCTGCTAACTTGGCTGCTGAGATAGCAAGTATGCCTGCTGAGTGGATACAACAGCTTCACAATGCTGCTAGCCAAGGCAATGATTTGCTGATTGTTCAACTTATGGAACAAATTCCAGCAGACAAAGTAGATTTACCCGAGGCTTTGAAAGTTTTGGTTGAAAATTTCGACTTCGAGCAAGTCATAGCACTGACTCAACCAAAAAAATGATCAGCATTTTTGAACCGGCTGAGAACCGATTCAGGGCGGGCAGGACAGCATTGATGTCAACTTAAGCCAAAAGTCATTATTGACAAGCATTTGAGCATTTTTCGATGTATCATCTAGATTTTCGATCCCCCCTTCATCCCCCCTTAAAAAGGGGGGAAATCAACTCTTAGCCCCCTTTTTAAGGGGGTTGGGGGATCTAAACGACGGTAAATTGGGTATTTGAGCGTGATTGTTGACACGTATGGCAGGACGGCACACCCCACAAAAACTGTATTCAAGGCAAATGAGAACCGCTACAAGTACAGTTGCCTTGATTTTCAAAATCTCTCTAAATGTCTTTGGTATAAATTACGCCTTTTTGCTAAAATGCGTCATGTTAACTTTTTTGTCCTTAGAAAAACCAATTAAAAATTAAATAAAATGCCGAAACGGCGTAAATCTCAAATCCTCTCTCACCAATTCTCAAAACTCAGCTTAGCTAGCAAAGTCAATCATCTGACACTTAAATTCACAATTCTAAGTGTATTGATAGCGATTTTGATAACTAAATATATGGCAGAACAATTTGTAAAATCATCTGCCCAATATTCATTGAATCTACCGACACCGGCTTCACGTTCTAGTGTCCAAGTTGCTGCCAAATCACCAACTGCACCTTTGCCAGTTCCTGCTGTCAAGGTTGCTGCCAAATCACCCGCGCGACAAAAGTTCAAATCACTGACTCCACCTCCACCAGTTCCTGACTGGGCTGTTGCCAAGTCACTGCCTATTCCCTCTCGTCAACCAGAAAAACAAGATTTAGAAGTCGTCTACAATCTCAAAAAGCCTCCAAATTTCAAACACTCTCAACAGTTGCAAGCCATTGTTAACGATATGGTGGAGCTTGCTACTGATCAAAGTCTGCCTAAAAAGCCTTTATCAATTACCTTAATAGATGCAAAAACAGGCGAAACAGCCGGATATCAGCAAGATACACCGAGATATCCCGCTAGTGTCATTAAAATGTTTTGGATGGTCGTTTTATATGCCCAAATAGAAAAGGGTATTTGGAAAAATGAAAAGGATTTTGCTCCTTATCTGGCAAAAATGATAAAGGAGTCTGATAATGAGGCTGCTAGCTTTATTCTTGACGAAGTCACAGGAACACGTTCTGAATCAGAACTAAAAAGTGAAAAGTTTAAACTGTGGAAAAATAAACGCCAACAAGTTAACCGGTTTTTCCGACAAGCAGGTTACAAAAATATTAGTGTTATTCAAAAAACATTTCCCATTGACTACATTAACCTTCCAGAGCCTGAGGGAAGCGAATCGCAGCTGCTAGGTAACCCAGGGGACTGGAATAGGATAACAACTCAACACGCAGCCAGACTATTGTACGAAATTTGTTACGCCGGGCAGGCTGTTTCTGTGCAAGCTAGCAAAAAAATGTGTGGATGGCTAAAAAGAGATTTAAATCCCAAAGCTTGGCGATCGCCAGACTCTTATGATTTCAACCCTGTACGCACCTTTTTTGGTGAGTCTTTACCCCATACTCGTGTTCGTTTACATTCTAAAGCTGGCTGGACTTCTATTTCTCGCGCAGAAGCGGCAATGGTTGTCACAGAAAATAGTAAAGCTACTTATATTTTGGCGATTTTCGCTCCAGACTCGGCATATGCTGAGGAGGTAGAAATTTTTCCTAAGATGTCTCGTCTTGTCTATAACCGCATGAATTCTCGCAGTTCCAGATAAAAATGTATTTTTTTACACAAACAAATAAGTCTCGCAAAAGTTTCATAATCGCTGATCTCAAAACCAGCAAATGCATGATAAGGTGTTAAGTCCCTTGTCATCCTTTGCCGCCTAAGCCAATGCATCTGTACTATTTACACCCCCAACATTTTGAGGAATTAGTCAATGATAGTGGTATAGATTTAGACCTTGCAAAAATTAATTTTTTGTCTCTACAAGGCAGAACCTCTTATGACTACTTGTTGATTTCTGAACATCTCCCCCGTACAAATACTGGGATGGTAAGAAGTGGGTGGTTGCAGCGTTACGCCCATATTGCTGAAGGTGGTTGGTGGTGTTCTGGACTTGATCCCCTGAATCATTGGCAAGCAATGGAGTGGGGGTGCTTTAAGCCCAACCAACCTCGATTAAATGAAAATAACAAGTTGATTAAGTACGAACATCCCCCCAGCACACCAACACGCGTATTTTGTCTGCGGGTATCACTACGTATTTGGCAGCAAGTTGCCCAGCGTTACAATCTAGCCATACCTGACAATATCAACATTGCTCCTAATGGTGAAGCCGAGGGCTTTTGGCAATGGGTTATGGAACGAAATATCCCCGTCGTTATTTGTGAGGGTGTTAAAAAAGCAGCAGCACTACTGACACAAGGATATGCAGCTTTAGCCATCCCTGGAATTACCAGTGGTTACCGCGTCATCAAAGATGACTTTGGCAAAGTGATCACTCGCCAGCTTATCCCCGACTTGGCAGCTTTTGCCATCGCTGGGCGCATCTTTTACATCTGTTTTGATTTTGAAACTCAACCTCAGAAAACCGCAACGGTTAATAATGCTATTTCCCAGCTAGGATTTCTATTCCAAGAAAAAAATTGCCCCGTTGAAGTCATTCAACTTCCAGGAATAGAAAAAGGGGTTGATGATTTTATCGTCGCCAAAGGTGCAGCTGCTTTCGAGGCGATCTATCGGCAAAGTATTGATTTAGAAGTTTACCTTGCCCAAATCAAAGCCCACACCGAGTTAGCCATTCCTGCTGCACTTACCCTTAACCGTCGCTATTTAGGGGAAATACCGTTCCCTACATCTGGATTAGTGGGAGTGAAGTCTGCAAAAGGAACAGGGAAAACCACAACAGTGCAAGCAGTTGTTAATCAAGCTAAAAGCAGAAATCAACCCGTTTTATTAATGACTCACAGAATCCAACTGGGACGCTTTTTATGCGATAAAATCGGCATTCAGTGGGGAATGGGTAAAGAGGACACGGGGACGCGGGGACGCAGGCACACCGACAAATTCTTGACTAATACTCTCCCCATCTTTCCATCTCCTCAATCTCTTGGGTTATGCATCGATTCTATTTGGAAGCTGAGTCCTGAAGATTGGCGAGGGGCGATTATAATTTTGGATGAAGTAGAACAGTCTTTATGGCATCTACTTAATAGCAATACTTGTAAAGATAAGCGCGTCAAAATTCTAAAAGTATTCCAACAGCTTATTTCCACAGTGCTAATAACTGGAGGGTTAATTATTGCTCAAGATGCTGATTTATCAGATGTTTCCTTAGAATATTTACAGGGATTGGCAGGAATTGAAATAACGCCTTGGGTGGTTGTGAATGAGTGGAAACCACAGCAAGGTTGGGATGTGACTTTCTATGATTCTCCAAACCCAACTCCCTTAATTCATCAACTGGAACTCGATTTAATTACAGGACAAAAATGTTATGTCACGACGGATAGTCGCACTGGACGTTACAGTTGTGAAACAATCGAACGTTACCTGAAAGAGCGTTTAGAAAGATTGAAACAGCAATTTCCAAAAAGTCTGGTTATTAGCAGTCACACGACAAACACACCAGGACATGAAGCTGTTGATTTTGTAGCAAATCTCAATCAAAAAGTGACTGAATACAGCACTGTTTTTGTGACTCCTAGCCTTGGTACGGGAATTAGCATCGACGTCCAACATTTTGACCGCGTTTATGGTATTTTTCAAGGAGTCATCCCTGATACGGAAGCACGACAAGCATTAGCAAGAGTACGCGATGATGTACCGCGTATTGTCTGGTGTGCTAAGCGAGGAATTGGCTTCATTGGTAGTGGAAGCACCAATTATCGTTCCTTGTCTTATTGGTATCAGGAAAATCAAAAAGAAAACTTAGCTTTACTTAGTCCGCTGCATAAAGTTGATGTAGATTTGCCGTTAGTGTATGATCCAATGCATTTGCGGACTTGGGCGAAGTTATCTGCAAGGGTGAATGCTTCGATTACCCTCTACCGTCAATCTATGAAAGATGGTTTGATTGGAGATGGGCATCAAATCCATGTACGAAGTAATGATGTACAAAAAAATATTGTCCGAGATTTACGCCTTGCCTTTTTCGCAACTGACACCAATGACTTGGCAACCCGTAAAAGGTTGATTTTAGAAATATTCAAAGTCCAGAAAGATTGGTCTCATAGCCGCAAAAAATCAAAAGAAATTGACATTAAAATCAGAGAAATTAAGCGGCGAAATCAATTAGCGGCTGCAACTGCTGTAGCTAATGCTCAGGATATTGATTACGTGGAATATGAACAGCTATTAATTAAACACTCACTTACCGAAGAGGAACGCAACCAAATTAATAAATATCTTCTCAGACAAAGGTATGGTATTGAAGCCACTCCCCTGCTGAAATTGCGGGATGACAAAGGATATTATTGCCAATTATTAACACATTATTATCTGACTCACGAAAGCGAGTTTCTTCGCCTGAGAGATAAGCAAGAATGGCATCAGCAATTGTCTTGGGGTGAAGGTAAAGTTTTTCTGCCAGATTTAAAGACTAACACGCTTAAAGTTGAGGCATTGAGGGCGTTAGGAGTGCTAGAGTTCCTCGAACCAGAAAGAGAGTTTACCGGAAATGAAGCTGATTTGTTGTTACTCAAAAATATTACTTATCGGTGTAGTAAACATATTCAAAGAGCGCTTGGTATTAATTTATTGAATGAGAAAAAGTCTATTTCACCGATAAAAATACTCAATCGGTTGTTGAATTTGTTGGGTTTGAAGCTGAAGCGGGTAAGTAATGCAATCTATAAAATTGACACTAAGACGCTTTATGATGGCAGAGAAGAAATATTTGCAGTTTGGCAGCAACGGGATGAGTTGATGTTGGCAAATCTTAAGAGCGTTGCCTTTGAGATAGCAGGGTAAGCGCAAGAAAAAATGAGCCAAAAGATGCTAGACCCGACATTCCGCTCTGAGGTGATCGCAAATATGAATTTTCAGTAGATCGAAAAGTTACGAGATAATGAGGGTTTCAGCCAATAT
>JAHHIB010000106.1 GCA_019359075.1 Kalymmatonema hyalinum WJT4-NPBG1 | reverse complement strand
CGTCAATGATAGCATAGACAGCAATTGTTTCATTTAACATAATTCCCCTCCGTTTTTCTTACTGGAGGGGATTTTATTATCTTTGCGATCGCCTTCTCAAATAACTAGCAACTTGGGTTATTAGTTGTAGGTGATGCAGCCTGTGCTTTTAATCCTGTGTATGGACAGGGAATGACAACTGCCGCTTTGGGTGCTTTAACTTTAGATGAGTGTCTACAGCAGCAACAACAATACCAGCCTGATGGTGATTTCACAGGTCTGGCAAGGCGCTTCCAGAAGAAACTTGCTAAAATCAATGCCGTACCTTGGCTATTAGCTACAAGCGAAGATTACCGTTATCGAGGCACTGAGGGTCAACCACCCAGTCTGCTCACCCGACTCATGCACCGATACATAGATGAAGTTGTGCAGTTGACGACAAACAACGCTGAGGTTCGGTTGGCGCTGCTGGAAGTCATGCATATGCTCAAACGACCCACCACACTGTTTCAACGCAGAATAGTTATCCAAATCCTGAGGCGGCTGTTCAAGCTAAGTTCTGTGTTTCCGGCAAGAACTTCACACAGCCAGCAGATACGATAAAGGCTGCATATCCTAACCAAATTGGCTTCCACGTGCTTCCACATATAAATACGGATTGCTACATAAGATAAACAGATAAATGTCGTATGTCTCAAGCTAAATAAAGCAATTTACTTAAGAAACTGGTATATTTTTTGTATAAGTCGATTTGTGCAATTCAGTCAAATTGGGGGGTTAGTTGCTTGCTGTATAAAACCTCTGTAAACAGTATTTTCAAGGTTTTCTTAATGTAGGGTTTCAAGCAGTAAAGATTTGGTACGACTTCCGTGCATTTACGTAATTAATAAGTATTTAATTATTATAAAACAAGTTGTAAGAAATTACCTGTGACACAGGTGTATCAATAATGGTATATACAAACAATTAACTAACGCTCTGTATGAGGTCAAACCTACAACAGGGCAATATTGCAAACTAGAAACTTGAAACAACTATGGAAAAAATTGTTTATCTTCAGCTTGCTTCAGCAAACGAGGCATCAACAAGAAATGAGGATGTTCCTGCCCGAGTTAATTCTAATCTTTTTGCACACTTAAATTGGAAAACACTCTCTAGCAGTGCAGCAATACATCTTTTATCTGTAGCACTGACTTTAGCAGTTCTAAATATAGCTCAGCGTGCGGTAGCACTTGAAGTAGGAAGCAGCGGTTCTCAAGTCTCACAAATCCAAAGATGTTTGAGCAGGCTGGGCTATTATAATGGTCCGGTAACAGGTAAGTTTGCTTCCTTAACCCAGAATGCTGTGATTCGGTTCCAGCGAACCAATGGACTGCCACCGGTTGGAGTTGTGGGTCCTAGAACTCAACAAGCGTTGCAATCTCAATGTCAAAGTAGAAGACCTGGTAGTAATGTGAGCGGGGGTTTGCAACCAGGTAGCAGAGGTCAAGCCGTTACTAAGTTACAACAGGATTTGCGGCGTTTAGGTTACTTTAATGGTCCGATAACAGGCAACTTTGGTCCAGAGACTCAACGAGCAGTCCTGAGATTCCAGCAATCAAATGGAATACGTGCTGATGGTGTTGTCGGTGGGAGAACAAAAGAAGCAATACGTATCAGTCTTAACAGAAATAATTCTTCAAGTTACACCTCAACTTACAATTCCTCAAATAATTCCTCAAATTACTCCTCAACTTACTCCTCAACTTACTCCTCAGACGGTATTGGCGGAGATAACTCGCCCTATGCTTTAAATTTGGGTGACTCAGGTGCCCAAGTCAGAGAATTACAACAGGATTTACAGCAGTTGGGCTACTTTAGAGTGAACCCCACTGGCTACTTTGGTCCAACAACCCAGGAAGCTGTGGCACGTTTTCAGCAAGATTATCGAATAAGATCCAGTGGTGTCGCCGACTCACAAACCTTAGGAGCTATAACGACAGCTCTTAGAGGGCAAAATTATGGACAAAATCCTGGGCAAAATTATGGGCAAAATCCCGAGCAAAATTATGGTTGTTCAACAACCGGAGATATTTGTCAAGGTGAGAGGGGTCAACGAGTTAGAGTTGTGCAACAGCGTTTGCAGAATTTGCGATTCTTTAACGGTGATATCACTGGTTATTATGGTCCAGCAACTAGAGATGCTGTAGCTCAATTCCAGCGATCCTATGGGCTGGAAACGACTGGCTTTGTCAATTATCAAACCTGGCAAGCATTAGGGATAAGCAATAATCCAGACAATTCTACAGGAGCGAATCCTAACCAGGAGAATCGCTTTGTCGTGGTCGTACCGATTTCTAGAAATGACACTTTGAATCAAGTGCGTCAGTACATTCCCGAGGCTTTCCAAGCTGAATCTAGACTTGGTCCTTTTGTAAATGCTGGACAATTTAGAGAACGCTCACAAGCGGAAGAGTTGTCTAAATGGTTACGCTCGCGTGGGTTAGATGCACGGGTAGATTACTTCTAAAAGTTAAGAGTTAAGAGTTATGAGTTATGAGTTATTATTTATAACTCGTAACTCTTAATTTTATTCCCTACCCCTAACGAAATTTAAAGATAATGGCAGAAACTCGTATTGGAATTATTGGTGGCAGCGGTTTATACAAAATGGATGCCCTCAAAAATATCGAAGAGGTGCAAGTCCAAACGCCCTTTGGTTCACCATCTGATGCTTTGATCGTAGGAACTTTAGAGGGTACGCGAGTTGCTTTTTTAGCGCGTCATGGTCGTAATCACACGCTGTTACCTTCCGAGTTGCCATTTCGCGCCAATATCTATGCAATGAAGCAACTGGGTGTAGAGTATTTAATTTCTGCTTCAGCTGTGGGTTCATTGAAGAAAGAAGTCAAACCACTGGATTTGGTGGTTCCCGATCAATTTATTGATAGAACTAAAAATCGAGTTTCAACGTTTTTCGGTGAGGGAATTGTTGCTCATATCGCTTTTGGCGACCCAATTTGTAAAAATTTAGCTGGAGTTGTCGCAGATGCGATCGCATCTCTTAACTTACCAGATGTCACGCTTCATCGTAGCGGTACCTATGTGTGTATGGAAGGACCAGCATTTTCGACAAAGGCAGAGTCAAATCTTTACCGCAGTTGGGGTGCAACGGTAATTGGGATGACGAATTTGCCAGAAGCGAAGTTAGCACGAGAAGCAGAAATTGCTTATGCGACTTTAGCGCTAGCGACAGATTATGATTGTTGGCATCCAGATCACGATAACGTGACGGTGGACATGGTCATTGCTAATTTGCAGCGAAATGCAGTTAATGCTCAGAAAGTGATTCAAGAAACGGTGCGGCGTCTAAGTGAAAACCCGCCCCCAAGTGATGCACATTCAGCCTTAAAATATGCGATTTTGACGAACCTAGAAAAGGCTCCAGCAGTCACCAAAGAGAAGTTGGGGTTGTTGCTGAAAAAGTATATGTAGAAACCTCTTTACCATTCTTTATTGTGGTCTTTTAGCGAAAATTCATACCACCCTGGTAGTAGTACTGTCAGGGTGTTTCTTTGCGAGTAAATACCTATAAAGTAAGAAAGCTTTGCTCAGCTACCTGTTCTGCCATTTATGCCTCATAGCAGATATTGATTAACGCCTTATGGCAGAACTTACCACTGAAACCAAGTGTTATTATTTTTTTCAGTGGTGGATCGATAAGGTTCATATATTCATACATCAACAGTTCCTCAAAACCAAGAGGACTTGTCTACCATCACAAAAAAAGCTGACGTAACTCACAACCTACTTATGTCGTCAATCTATACCAAACAAGCTATAGAGGCGATAATGGAACTGTGAGGAGAAAACGGAAGCAACTTGTATTTGAAAGGGGAAATATCATGAAATTCAAGATTTTAGCAGCTCTAACCTTAGTAACTCCCCTGCTGTTAGCAACTTCAGTTAAGGCTGCTAATCCGCAGCACGTAAAAAAGCTAATTTCAACTGGGGAATGTAGCGGGTGCGATCTATCGAAAGCTAACCTCAGTGGTGCGCATTTAATTGGTGCTGACTTGAGAAATGCGAATCTCAAGGGAGCAAACTTGACAAAAGCGAATCTTGAAGGCGCTGACTTAACGGGTGCGAACTTAGCAGGAGCTAATTTAACGTCAGCCTTCGCAACAAACGTTGACTTCAAGAAAGCCAATCTCAACGGCGTGAATTTTAGCCGGGCGACGATTTATGACTCTAATGTCTATGGGGCATCCATGAATGACCTGAATATTACCAACGCTGAGATATTTAACACAGGTATCGGTGTTGGTGGTGAAGATGGAGAAATTCCAGATTGGAAATAGAACCTACCATAGGTTTGATTATAGGAAGTAGGGACTAGAGATTCGTAAATTCCTTGCAAACGGATTTTCTGAGTTGATCGATTAATTTTGCTTATCTCTATCATTAGGTGGGACAGTCAGAGAAACAGGCTAAGTGTGCACATGATCCCATAAACCTACTTCTTTTGAAAAGATTTTTGTTTTGATTTTGCATTACCTGCGTGGGAAGTTAAAAATTCCTTGGCAATAGCAACAGGGATTTAGGGGAAACTCCTCTAAGTGTCATGGGTAATTTAGCTTCCCCCTTAATGCATAAATAATGCATAAATTATTGAGGCGTACACTTACAAGATATTGACTATGCCTAAAGATACTTGTGTTAATTCTTGGTAGATATAAATATTTTTAAATTATTAAACTTATTTTTAGTGTGAATTTAGTATAACTAGTAACCTCTCTCCGTTGGAACTATCAATATAAATTTATTAATTGAGGACAACACCTTAAAATACCTTAAATATCGGGTAAAATCGGCATTTAGACTTGTATAAATGAAAGGTGGACTGATTTTTGCATGATTTGTACTTAGACGAGTACCATTGTTCGCAACTCACAGGGTGTGGAATAGCCCTAGATTCAAGATTCTAGTTCATCCAAAAATGAACTTAGAATGCTATTTCCCAGTCATCCTACTACGTTATGAGTGCTACCCTCTGAGTGGTTCTCTACCTTGTAGTTGATGAAGTAATGGTTCAGGGACAATTATGGTTATAGGCAACTAAAACCTCGTTGTACCCCAAAGTCAGTTGTGCTGATGCGCTGGTGCATCGCCTAGTCAACAGCCTTTTGGATGTAACTGTCCGGATTTAAAGTAACTGAAGTGTGAAAATTAAGGAAGCCCAAATGCAAGAACCGGAAATTGTGGAAACTAAGTCTCCAGAGGCAACAGTGCCAAATATCAACAACCAAACAGGAACCATAACCAAACTCCAGCCAAGCGTGCAGTCTCAAGATCAATGGCTAAAATACGGAGAACAAGTTTCTGGTTTTTTAGCGACACTGCCCGACTATCTGGGAACCTTCTTTAATAGATACAAACAGCCCCTGATTACCCTTGGTTTGCTTGTGACAGCAATTGTCAGTGTTAGGGTAGTCTTGGCGATCTTGGATGCTTTGAATGACATTCCCTTAGTCGCACCTACCTTTGAGTTAATTGGTATTGGTTACTCTGCATGGTTTGTTTACCGCTATCTACTCAAAGCTTCAAATCGGCAAGAGTTAACCAGTGAAATTGCAGCGCTCAAATCACAAGTTGTTGGCAAACAAATTCCAGAAAGCTAAATAGCTGCTATTGATGCAGTGCTAAAGCCATTAGGGCTTATGCGCTATCAATTTCTTCTCAAGCCCTGCCTCCCTCATTTTACGCCCTCAGACTGGGAGTTCAGGGCTACCAAAACAAAGCCTGCCCCTACGCAGGCTTTTAGTTTATGAGTGCGAGGCGGTTAATTTTGCTTGATCAGTTGCACAGCAAAGCTTAACGAGGCACTGTCACTATGCTCTGAGATTTGATGGGTTGTAACTTTCCCATTCGCACCAAAGCTTGATGAACCATAGCTGCTACCTCAGCACGGGTAGCTTCTTGATTTGGAGCAAAGGTTTGTGGATCGGGATGGTTTACCACAAGACTACTTTCTGTAGCTGCTGCTACCTTATCAAGAGCATATTTAGGAATTTCTTTGGCATCTTTATAGACGCTTAAAAGTTTATCTGGGGAAGAGGGTACTTTTAGATTCAAGCCACTGGCAAGAGCAACTAAAACTTGTACTCGTGGAATCTTTTGCTCTGGTTGGAAGGTTTTGTCTGGATAGCCTTTTAAAAATCCAGTACTGATGGATTGGTTAATCGCTGGAATTGCCCAGAATTGGGCTGACACATCCTTGAAATTTGTTGTTGAACTACTATCAACTCTTTTACCAAAAGCTTGTTGCAAAATGGCAGCAAATTCCGCACGGGTGACAGGCTGATTCGGTCTAAAAGAGTAATCAGGAAAGCCTTTGGTAATCCCACGAGAAGAAAGAACATCAATAAAACGCCGTCCCCAAAACTCACTAGGTACATCCGTAAAAGCGAGTGGCGGGGGAATTGTTGGCAATTTTTCACCAGGAGCAACTACAGAATATTGTTGTCTAGTTATGGTCGCAGAAGAGGTTGATTCGTCTTCTGCTTGTGACTGATCTGGGGCAAAGTTAGAAACCGGAGGTAACTCATCTTCAAAGGTATCTTGGTCAGTTGGGGATGGAGTGACTGTTGGTTTTACACTAGGAACAATAAATGGAACGACTGGTTGACTAGGGCTAACGGGGGTAACAGGAGGAGCAGAGGAAGTAGGGGAAGGCAATAGCAAACCATTTATGTTCCAACTAGAATCCTTACGGGAAAATGACCAAAATAAAACCAACCCAATGGTAGAAAAAGCAACCAGAATAGCGAGAAATTCATCAAAGCCAAGGGTATTTCTTTGAGATGACTTTGGATCTGAAGGAGGGATATCTGTCATCTTTTTGGGGATAGGGAATAGGTTTGAGGGTCTTAGGTAATAGGTTACAGCTTTCAGGTTACGGATTCATTAAATTCCGCCTGTCCACTATAACCTTTGTTTTTAAACTACTCGCAGCAAGCTAGGGATACTGTCTACTGCTGTAAGGGTTTGAATTTCTGTTAATGCTTGCCGAAAATCACCTTCTCGGACATCATGAGTGACAACAACAATTTCTGCTAGTTCTCCCTGAAAGCCTGTTTGAACGACTGACTCCAAGCTGACTCCATGATTGCCAAAGCAAGTTCCCAATTTGCCAATCACTCCGGGTTGGTCTTTAGTCAGGAAACGAGCGTAAAATCGGGTGACGAGTTCTGCCATTGGCACAATTTGGCAGTAGTCTTGATGTGCGCAAGCAAGCAGCGGATTTAGTGCTGTTTTGCTCTTTTTGAGTGCTGCTACTAAGTTCAAAATATCCGATGATACAGCACTAGCAGTTGCCCCAGCACCAGCACCAGGACCAAAAAACATCACCTGTCCTATGGGTTCGCCTTCAACAAGAATGGCGTTATTTACGCCGTTAATGCTGGCTAAGGGGTGTGCTTTAGGGACTAAGGTGGGATGGACTCTGACTGAGATGAGAGGAGATGAGGGGGTCGTTCTGTTGGCGATCGCCGCAAGCGGCGCTGCGCTTTGCGCAATCGCCAGGAGTTTGATCACAAATCCTAATTTCTCGGCATAAGCAATATCTGTCTTGCTGACTTGCCGAATCCCCTCACTGTAGACATCTTTTAACTTGATGCGTCCACCAAAGGCTAACGATGCGAGGATGGCTATTTTATCTGCGGCGTCTAAGCCATCGACATCAGCAGTGGGGTCAGCCTCAGCATAACCTAAGCGTTGGGCATCCGCTAAAACATCGCTAAAGTTACTACCTTCTGTTTGCATCCGCGTCAGGATGTAGTTCGTCGTGCCATTAATGATGCCAGTGACGGTGTGTATGCGGTTGACACTTAAAGATTGCTTCAAAGGTTGAATGACTGGAATACCACCACCAACGGCGGCTTCCAGCATGACGTATACCCCAGCTTGATTTGCTGCTGTAAAGATTTCATCACCAAAACGGGAAATGACTGCTTTGTTGGCAGTCACCACATGCTTGCCATTTTGAATTGCCTTGAGGATGAGCGATCGCGCCTTTTCCAGTCCACCCATCACCTCGACCACAATATCTACCGCTGGGTCAGTGACAATTGCTTCTAAATCTGTTGTCAATACGGAATCTGGCAATGTGACTGCGCGGGGTTTGTCGAGCGATCGCACTCCCACCCGATAAATTTCTACTTCCTGCAATAACGGGTGACGAAAACCCTTATCTTGTAACAATTGCACTGTACCCGTCCCTACAGTGCCTAATCCCAGTATTCCCAGCTTTACACCCACAAGCTTTATACCAATTTTATATTTTGGATTTTAGATAATGTTGTCAAATACACAACAACAATTGTAGGTAGGGCATATGCCCTACCTACTGATTATCTTTATTTAATTTAGTCTATAGCCTTTTGTCAAAAGTCTCATGACTCACGACTCATGACTCATGACTAAATTAGTAGGTTTCTACGTGCCAGCGACCACCTTTCTTGAGGGTTTTCTGGTAATCACTCCAAGTTACGCCTTCTTTTGCAGCCGCTGCTGTCAGCGCTGCATCGATACCATCTTCCATACCCCGCAAACCACAGATGTAGGTGTGGGTTTTCTCTTCTTTAATCAACTGCCACAGTTCATCTGCGTGTTCTGCTACGCGGTCTTGGATATACATTCTGCCACCTTGTGCATTTTTCTGTTCGCGGCTGATGGCATAAGTTAGGCGGAAATTATCGGGATACTTCTGTTGGATTTCTTCTAGTTCTTGCTTGTAAATAATGTTGGGAGTTGTGGGGATACCAAATATCAACCAAGCAAATCCATTAAACTGGTATTCTGGGTTAGCGGCTCTTTCGTTGTCCTTGAACATCCGCCACAGGTAAGCCCGCATAGGCGCGATACCTGTTCCTGTTGCCATCATGATCACTTTGGCATCAGGATCAGCGGGTAACAACATTTCTTTACCCACAGGACCTGTGATTTTTACGTCGTCTCCTGGTTTGAGGAAACACAGGTGAGTCGAGCAAACACCGTACACTGTTTCAGCAGTTTCTGGGTGCTTGTACTCCAATTGACGGACGCAAAGAGATACTGTTTTGTCATCCACATCATCGCCATGACGAGTTGAGGCGATCGAGTACAGTCTGAGTTTTTCTGGCTTACCGTTCTTGTCAACACCGGGTGGGATAATGCCGATACTTTGACCTTCTATATACCGCAAATCACCGCCGGAAATGTCGAATTTTAGGTGCTGAACAATACCAATTCCGCCTTCTTGCACTAACGCTTCATTAGATATGCATTTTCCTACAAATGGAGCGTTTGGACGGTAAATATTGACGGGAACGTCAGCGTGGGCGTCTTTTTTAGCTTTCGCTTGAGTCATGGTGTTGCCTTCTTTATCCTTTTTGTTGGCCTGTTGCTCAGCTACAGGTGTGGCTTTACCATTTGCAATGTTAGCAGTCTCACCAGATGTGGCGTTGCTCGTGGAGGCTTTACCGTTGAGTTGCTCCACAGCACTCAAAGGCTGAATGCTAACAATCTTGCCACCTAGGCGAGTGATACGCCGCATCTCCTGATTCATACGGTTGTAAGGCACTCTGATGAATACACTGCCACTGTTACGAATTTGGTAGCTCGTTTTATCAGTTTCTTCGCTCTGACGTAGACCCACCACTTCGTATACGAAAACGCGGCTACCTGATTCTGTGTTGGCAGCACCTTCAACAGCACCTTTAATGTACATTTCTTCTACCACTCCGATGTCTACTTAACCTTTTCTGGAAAACCCTTCCCAGCACAATGCGCCAGCTTTAGTTTACCTGATTTTGGTTTGACAAAACTGGCGCTTTTGGGAAAGCGGCATCTCTAGCCAATGCGTTGCTACATCTACTCACCAAAGACAAGCAAGAATTGCAAAAAAACACACCTGTTCACCTTCTAAATTAGACGATAAGTCTTTTAGAGAATGTTAATAATGAGTCAATTTAATTTTTTTTCCTGAAGTACTACTTCTAAAGAGGGAGATAACTTCTTACCCCTTGTTAGGTAGATAACCTGAAACAGCGTAAGAATTGGAGAATACCAATCACGGTTGTTTGCGATTTGTTTTACTTCTCCAATTTTGTAATTTTCCCTCTTTCCACAGAAAATGAGTCTGGGAATTTTAGACAGAATATTATTTGCTGAATTTTCATCCACCATTATGGGTATTTCCACAATTGAGGCATACTCCAGCTACTAAATTCTGATAGAGAGAAACCTTACATCAGCAACTAAAATAAGTTTTACTTGATGTGAAAAATCTGTCAACCACTCTTGCGTGTCATGCTAGATTTTTCTACCTCATATTTGATCATATACGCAAAATTACTGGAAAAAGTCTGACTTTTTTCGTGACTTGCTCAATTCTCTCTCGAAATTCCTGATTTGATCTAAGCGAGCATTGTTCACAAATGATAATTCAAAGGAGTCTATTTTCTTTGACAAAAAAATTGAAAACAAAAAAGATACCGTATAAACTTATCTATATGGAGTCACAAGCAAAGACTTCACAAGACCACGCCTGTTATAGGTGGTTGGAAAAATTTTGTTCACTCCCTACTTGCGAAAAAACTGATTGAAAGGAAATACAGCAAGCCTTGTATAGAGTACTCCATTCTGTTACAATCCAATATAACACTAGGATTAAATACTTACCAGTAACGAGTTCAGACTCATCAGACGGGTATCTGCTGCCACTATGTTGTATACCCGTTTAGTGCGTCATAGCGCTGCTGGAGGCGACAACGCAGGATAAACCATTGAAGGATATTCCTGGCTGGAAAGTTGTTGTGAGAAAAATTATTGATTCATCTTTAGTATCTAGAGGAGATTTATGAGTAAGCCGGAACGCGTGGTATTGATTGGAGTCGCTGGAGACTCCGGGTGCGGTAAATCTACTTTTTTGCGTCGCCTGATAGATTTATTCGGTGAAGAGTTAATGACAGTCATTTGCTTAGATGACTATCACTCATTAGACCGCAAGCAGCGCAAAGAAACAGGAATAACTGCACTTGACCCAAGAGCAAACAATTTTGACTTGATGTATGAGCAAATCAAAGCGCTCAAGAATGGTCAAGCGATTGAAAAGCCAATTTACAACCACGAAACCGGCAATATCGATCCACCAGAGCGAGTGGAGCCGAATCACATTGTAGTGGTTGAGGGGTTACATCCTTTATATGATGAGCGGGTGCGCGAACTCATCGACTTCAGCGTGTATTTCGACATCAGCGATGAAGTCAAAATTGCCTGGAAAATCCAGCGAGATATGGCAGAGCGTGGTCATCGTTATGAAGATGTCTTAGCTCAAATCAATTCTCGTAAACCTGATTTTAGCAAGTACATTGAACCACAAAGAGAGTTTGCTGATGTCGTTCTTCAGGTATTGCCCACAAACTTAATTAAAGACGATAAAGAGCGCAAAGTTTTGCGGGTACGTATGCTCCAGCGGGAAGGCAAAGAAGGCTTTGCCCCAGTTTACCTGTTTGATGAAGGCTCAACAATTCAGTGGACTCCCTGCGGACGCAAACTGAGCTGTTCTTACCCTGGTATGCAACTGTATTATGGCTCAGACGTGTACTACGGTCGTTATGTTTCAGTATTAGAGGTAGATGGTCAATTTGACAACCTGGAAGAAGTGATTTACATCGAAACTCATTTGAGCAACACATCCACCAAGTACAAAGGTGAGATGACTCAGTTGTTACTCCAGCACCGCGAGTATCCAGGTTCTAATAATGGAACTGGTTTATTCCAAGTACTAACAGGTTTGAAAATGCGTACTGCTTACGAACGGTTGACATCCAAGGAAGCAAAGCTAGCTGTTAACGTTTAGTGACAGTCGCTGTATTTGTGTGGAAGCTTTTGGGGGTGCTTACGGGTGTCCCCCTATTTTTTTAATCGGTGTAGGAAACAAGTCAGAGGTTTGAGAGTTCAGGGTAAATTGCTGAGTGTACTCTAAACAACGATAAACAAGTAGGGTAACTTTTCTCTATCTTTAAAATAATCGGTATTAGGTAATAATTTTTATAAAAGTAGCATAACTACGAAGTGTGATTGTAAAAATCTTGTTATGATTGCAGATTAAAGTCGCTGAACTAAACGCTTTCGTTTGGTCAGTTGGAAAAACCTTCTATGGAGGAACTCCACTTGTCTCGTCGTTATCTATTTACCTCTGAATCAGTGACTGAAGGGCATCCAGATAAAATCTGCGATCAGATTTCTGATACAATTTTAGATACCCTTCTTTCACAAGACCCCAGTAGTCGTGTGGCTGCTGAGGTTGTGGTTAACACTGGTTTGGTCTTAATCACTGGTGAAATTACCACCAAAGCAAATGTGAATTATGTCAATCTCGCTCGCAAGAAAATTGCCGAGATTGGTTACACCAACGCTGATAACGGGTTCTGTGCCAACAGCTGTTCGGTGATTGTCGCATTGGACGAACAATCGCCTGATATTGCCCAAGGTGTTAACACTGCTCAAGAAACCCGCGAAGAGCACAGTGACGAAGTATTTGACACAATTGGTGCTGGCGACCAAGGTATCATGTTTGGCTTCGCTTGCAACGAAACACCAGAACTGATGCCGTTGCCCATCTGTCTTGCTCACCGCATTGCTCGCCGACTAGCTGCGGTTCGTAAAACAGGTGATTTGCCATACCTGCGTCCTGATGGGAAAACCCAAGTCACCATAGTTTATGAAGACGGACGACCTGTAGGTATTGATACGATCCTGGTTTCCACCCAGCACGCAGCTACCATTGGTGACATCACTGATGAAGCAGCAGTGCAAGCCAAGATTAAAGAAGACCTGTGGGCAGCAGTGGTCGAGCCTGTCTTTGGAGACATTGATGTTAAGCCTGATGAGCAAACTCGCTTTTTGGTTAACCCCACAGGTAAGTTTGTCATCGGCGGTCCTCAGGGAGATTCTGGTCTAACCGGGCGTAAAATCATTGTCGATACCTACGGTGGCTATTCGCGACACGGCGGTGGTGCCTTTTCTGGCAAAGACCCCACCAAGGTAGACCGGAGTGCGGCTTACGCCTCTCGGTATGTGGCGAAAAATATTGTCGCTGCAGGGTTGGCAGAAAAATGTGAAGTCCAACTCAGTTATGCTATTGGTGTAGCGCGACCAGTAAGCGTTCTGGTGGAGACTTTTGGTACAGGCAAGGTCGATGACGAAATCTTGCTGGAATTGGTCAAAACGCATTTTGAACTGCGTCCAGCGGGCATTATCCATGCTTTCAATTTACGCAACCTGCCTAGTGAACGAGGCGGACGTTTTTATCAGGACGTCGCGGCTTACGGTCATTTAGGACGGAACGATTTGGACTTGCCTTGGGAGCGTACCGATAAGGCGGAATTGTTGAAGCAAGCAGTCAACAATTTACTGTCGGCAGCGATTGTATAGATACACTCAGGAGTTAGGAGCTTGAATCAGTTTAATTCCTAACTCATCTCCTGTAACCCCCTTTCCTTGGGGGCTTTTTTATGCATTTGCGATTTTCATTCTTGAAGAGCGCTGATTCTTATGATTAGACCACAAATCGTAGGGTGTTCCTTGTCCAAAAAAGCTATGTAATAGACATTTGAGATATTCGTGAGCAGTCCGTTGCGGTGAATCCAGCGCTATGCAGGAGGGCTTCGCCGTGAGGCTTCGACGGTGAGCTCAGCCGAACCGCGTTCAGCGGCTCGAGTGAGCCTCGCCGAACTCCGAACGGTTTCCCACGCCCAGGCGACTGGTGTATCTCCTTCGGAGACGCTTTGCGCATACCCGAAGAGGGGTTCCCCCGGTTGAAGGAACTGCGTAAGCGCAAAGCGTGCCGCTAGGCTTACGCGTAGCGTCTCCGCAGGAGATACCCGGAGGGCGGCAATGCCCACCCGAAAGAAAACCGGTGTATGAGCCCTTAATGATTTGTAATATATAAAAGTTTTTGAGAATCGAAGCTTGTGGCAATATTTGTGATATACTAGTCGATTAGCTGTAGTGCATCCAAAAAATAGCAGTTCTACGTTTTTGTGTCATACAAATATTGTAGGGTGAACATCTTGGTCGCCTGAATTTAGGACAGGCTGTCTGGTTCATCCCACAAGAATCTACAACTGTAGTATTCTGTTGAATTAAAAACTCCTATATCGAGTCTGGCTGCATGACGCTGTCAATAGCCTGATAAAGGTGACTTTTGTTGGCAGCAAAAAATATCGTTAAATGTTCATATAAAAATTGCTTAGATATAATAGAAATCGTGCAAACTATACTAATAACTGAAGACAGCGAAAAAAATAAAATGTGTGTATCGTCAAGAGAAAGTATAGTTCCCCAGAAGGGTAGGAAGGGTTGCTAAAAGCAGAAAATAAGCACAAAGGAACAAGCGAGTACAAGCGAGTACAAGCCCTGAAAAAGGATGAAAGATGTAGATGGCTTTTAGGCAGCTTTGTCTAGACTAGAATCAAGGTCCTTTATAAAAAGTTTATAAAAAATACTTTAAAAATTAGCTTTTCTTTCATACTTTAAACTTCATCCTTAAGTAAGAAACGCTTTGCTTCTGTTAAAAAAGAAGATAATGATAATGTAGTAGGTGGTAATCACAAATTGAACCAAGTTTTAGCCCAAATTTTAGCTTTGATACAAATCCGGTAATTTTTGCGGGAGGGCAAGGAGATTTGAGGAATGCAAACTCAAAAGCCAACCGCTGTTGACAGCAATTGGGAAATAACACAAGTGTCAGCCGAACAGCCCTCTACCGACGATGAACTCCCGACTATAGAATTTCCTTCCCGAGGGAAACTTAAAGCAAGTTCTTGGCGTATCCATCAGAAAATTGGCTATGGGTACTTTCTGGCAATCGGAATTGGCTTTTTCGGTTCACTCACTGGGCTTTTCATCGCTAATTACTACCGAGGTATAGAAACGGGGCAATTAAGTCATGCCCAGTTTCAAACAAAAATGCTTGGTAGGTACAAAGATGCTTTAGTAGATGCACAATTGCATAGCTCAAACTTGGTTGCTGTTGTGGACGATCCGAAACGCCTTTATAGCAAAAGAGCCGAATTTTTAAACAGTGTTGACAAAGCCAAGAACATTGAGAAAGACATTACGAATTTTATAGACAGCAAGCCAGGAAGGCTAGCAGCAACGGAAGTCACTCTACGAACTATATTGAATGACTACTCGACTAACCTAAAATTTTACGTTATTCAAATTGAGTCAATCTTGCAGCAGCTTGAGCAGCAGCCACAAGATCAACAGGAGATTTCTGCAGCACGAAACAAGTTGCTGGGAATTATGAGCGGTGGAACAACCACGCGGTTAGATGAGATACGTCAACGATTAACTGACACTTTGCAAATTGCTCAACAGCAAGAGAACGCAATTGAAAGGAATGTGGGCGTAGCAAAAGGAATCGAGCAAATGATTGCTGTAGTGAGTATGCTGCTGTCGGTAGCTATTGCCGCAATTGTAGCATGGCGTACTTCTCGGGCGATCGCCGAACCAGTCATCCTAGTGACTCAAGTCGCGGAACAGGTGGCGAAAAAATCTAACTTTAATTTGCGAGCCCCTGTCAGCACCGAAGATGAAATTGGATTACTCGCCAAATCTCTCAATCGTTTGATTGAACGGGTATCACAGCGTACAAAAGAACTACAACAAGCAAAAGAACTCGCAGAAGCAGCCAGCAAAGCAAAAAGCCAGTTTCTCGCCAATATTAGCCATGAGTTACGCACGCCGTTGAATGCGATCATTGGCTTGAGCCAATTGCTCAAAGATGATGCTGCTGATTTTGGAATGACAGAAGATTTTATTGAGGATCTTGAATCTATCAATGGTGCGGGTAGGCATTTACTGACATTAATCAACGACATCCTCGACTTGTCACGAATTGAAGCGGGGAAAATGACTTTCTACCCGGAGACATTTGAACTCGCCACGCTCATCAATAACGTTGTCCTGACAGTCAAGCCTTTGGTAGAGAAAAATGCCAATGTTTTAGAAGTGAATTTTCATGGGGAACTTGGCATCATGTACACTGACCAGACTAAGCTACGACAGGTTCTGTATAATCTGCTGAGTAACGCTGCCAAGTTTACCACCAACGGCAAGGTAGCACTGATGGTTAAGAAGGAAATGCTAGACTTACACGGAACCGATGCTCCTGGAATGATCACCTTTAGTGTTCAAGACACAGGCATTGGTATGTCCTCTCATCAACAGCAACAGCTATTTCAACCTTTTAGCCAAGGGGACGCTTCGACAACAAAAAAATATGGTGGTACTGGACTGGGGTTAGCAATTAGCCGTCACTTTTGCCATATGATGGGTGGTGAAATTTTTGTTAGAAGTGAACCCGGAGTCGGGTCGATTTTCACTGTTCGCCTTCCACTTATCGCTAGAGATTAGTTTTCTGGAATGAGCCGATTTTCTTTTGTAGAAGAATCAATGTGCTGGAGCAAAGACTAAGCCATGATTCGTCCAGGAATGTTACTTCAAGGACGCTACAAAGTTATCCGTCAAATTGGTGGCGGTGGTTTTGGTAAAGTGTTTGAAGTAGATGATAATGGCACGACAAAAGTATTAAAAGTTCTCAGTCTAGAGCGTTTCCACAACCCGACAATCAAACTCAAGGCGATCGCTTTATTTCAACGAGAAGCCGAATTATTAGCTCGCCTAAAGCACCCTGGTATTCCACGTGTAGAGCCAGATAGCTCTTTTACTTGGTGTGATGGCAATGGTGAACCGTTACACTGCATCGTGATGGAGAAAATACCAGGTTCTAATTTGCAACAGTGGTTGCAAGCTAGAGGAAATCAACCACTCACCACAGAACAAGCGCGCGAATGGTTAATCCAACTGGTAGAGATACTCAACGAACTGCATCAGCACCAGTATCTGCACCGCGATATCAAACTCTCTAACATCATGCTGAAACCTGATGGACAACTGGTGCTGATTGACTTTGGTGCTGTTAGGGAAGTGACAACGACTTATCTGGAAAAACAACAAGGTAAACAAACCGGTACTGTCCTTGTTTCTCCTGGGTTCACCCCTCCAGAGCAAGCTGAGGGTTATGCTGTTCCACAATCAGACTTTTTTGCTCTAGGACGAACTTTTGTCTGTTTGCTGACTGGAAAATCTCCTCTCGATTTTCCCAAAAACTCAGAAACTGGGGAATTAATTTGGCGTGACCATTTTACTGATGTTTCGCCGGAATTAGCAAACTTAATTGACCGCCTCATAGCGCCTTTCCCCGGACAGCGACCTCAAAATTGCCAGGAAATATTAAATCGCCTTAAAGGCAATCAACAAAATTCTCAGCTATTTCAAGATAGAGCAGATACCATACCAGGGACAGGGTTTGGAGTCAGTTATTTAGCGCTTCAGCGCTTACTACAAAATACATTTACTCTTCAATTTAAGTCAGATGAACGACTAGCTGATAAACAGAAAACAACACAGAATAAATTATCCAACAAACGTAGTTTTCAGTTTTTGCTGGCTGGCTTATTGGTTTTGAGCAGTGGCGGCATCAATTTGTGGAAATCTTCACCAGAGATAGCTTTGAACCTCAACGATTGGGGATTTGCCAACTATCAGCAGAAAAGTTTTGAGGTTGCCAAGATATATTATCAATTGGCTCTGTTTTTTAACCCAAAGATGCCAGAAGCTGATTACAATTTGGGCTTGCTTTATGAAGACAAAAATAAGTTTGAGCAAGCTCGTACTGCCTACAAAATAGCTGTGCAAAAGGGTTATGATAGAGCTTACAATAACTTGGCGCGTTTACAGATTTTAGATAAAGAATATACAACAGCAGTAGGGCTACTGCAAGAGGGACTGCCATTTGCTTACGATGACAAAGCTAAATATGCAATGCTGAAAAACTTGGGTTGGGCGTATTTAGAACTCGGGAATTACCCAGAAGCAAAAAACTCTCTTGAAAAGGCAATTCATATTAAGAGCGATCGCGCTGCTGCATATTGCCTGCAAGCCAAAGTTTTAGAAAAACAACAAAATAAGCAAGGGGCTTTTTTGGCTTCGAGAAATTGCCTGAAATATGGCAATTCTGGAACTCCAGAGGAAAAACAGTGGATCAATGAGGCGGCGAGAAATATTAATTGAGGAGAGTTCAGAATTTAGTAGGACTGCATAAATAAATTTAGAAGATTCAGTAACCTCTTACAAAACGTCAAGAAGAATGAAATTGAACCACAGAGCAACACAGATGCACACAGATAATTTATCTATGTTAATCTGTGTCCATCTGTGGTTAGAAATATCATTATATGTGTAGTGGACTACTAAAAAACTGGAAAGCAAAGAGTAGAAAAGCCAAAATTTCTCTTTGGTTTTTTGCTATTTGCTTGTTGCTTTTGATATTGGCAGTTCCACCAAAAATTCTAGCAGCAATTAGCACTCAAGTTAGTCAAATACCTTTTGCCCAGTGCAGACGCGCCGAAAGTGGTGATCCTCGCAGCCCTAGCAACCCGGATATTCCCTACGTTATTAGTCCCCGCCGCACATTGCTTTTGACTAACAAGCCGAGGCTACGCTGGAACCAAGTTTTGGGTGTCAAAAGCTATGATGTCAGTTTACAAAAAGGTGATTCAGTTATTTGGCAAACAAAGGTGAATACCAATGAAATTGTGTATTCTGGGAAACCAGAACTGGAACCTGGCGGGGAATATTTGCTGATTATTAAAGCTGACAACGGTAAGTTTTCAACAGATGAAAAACCAAATTCAAGGGGTTTTAGCCTATTGTCAAAGCAAGAAGCGCAAGTTGTGAAAACAGCGATCGCTCAACTGAATAATCAACAAGTTCCCGACAAAGTAAAGGCTTTACAAAGTGCTTTTTTTTATATCGGTTCTGACCTAAAATCAGAGGCGATTGAGACGCTAGAAACTTTGATAAGTGGTGGTAGTAAAGAGACTTCCGTCTCTCGGAAGCTTGGCGATCTTTATTGGCAAGCAGGAGTCGATGTGCTAGCGGAAACTCATTATTTAAATGCATATACACAGGCGATCGCTAATAAGGATATGGTACAGCAAGCGCAAATTGCTGAAGCTTTGGGGGATTTATATGTCGCGCTAGATGACCAAAAAGCTGCCATGAAGTGGCTGACTCAAGCACGAAATAGTTACAAAACTTTAGGTAACAAGCAAAGAGTAGAGGAACTGGATACCCAGCTTAAACAATTCAAATCTACGTCTGATGCTCTTGAATCTTAAGCAATCCTAAAAACTTACCCTGGTGCTGTGGTGTTTGCAGTTATAGCCCTTCTCGTTTGAATGAAGTACAAATTAACTAGTGTTCCATCAGTGTCCATCTGTGGTTCCTATTTCCTGACTATTGCACTCAACCCCCGAACCGCTATAGCTACTACCCTGTAAAGACGTTGCATCCGAGAGTTTTACAACTATGAGTAAATTTAGCTAGTTAATTGTGATACGAATATCCGGAATGATGTGATTTCAGTGGGTATACATATTTGTCTTGAGTCAAAGTCAATCTATCTAGGAAATTACCCTTAAAAAGGAGCATCAAATGACTAGCCAAACTTTACCTCAAAATCAAAATCCCCGTAAAGCGGAAGCCGAAAAGTTACTAGAACAAGCTAATAAACAGTTAGGGGAAGCTTTAAAAGCTTACCAACAAGCGCTAGATGTCTATGAGGATATTGGCGAAGATACTGTTGCTACTCTCATCTCTTATATTATCTCTCAGAGCAAGATTGTGACTGTTACCACCACAGATGAGTCTGGTGATTCTAAAATCAAGTTAACTGCTGCTAGTGGTATAATAGCTCATTCTTCACGGGTAAACGGTCCTAAGAGAAAGAAAACTAAGAAGGTCAGTATTTGAATGATTGAAGGTGATTTAAATCAAGTTTAGTATAGGTGCATCACAATATTACTCAACATACAATATTACTCAAAAACAATTTTTTCTCACTAAGTGTTTAAGTTGCTTCTTGAAGAAATAAGCAACTCTTTAATTTAATAATATTGAAACTTCATTCATGCACTTGTCTCATCTGACTCGCTTTGGTGCAATCGCGCTCACTCTTTTATGTTTATTGAATCCAGCTTACGGAGCAAGCAGTCATTCTAACTTCGTGAGATATTTTTTTGGGACATTACAAGCACAAAAACCTGAAAGCCTGAAGACAGAAGCAGACCGATTGTATGATCAGGGGGTTGATCAATATGAAAGTGGTCAGTTTCAAAAATCATTAGAAACGTACCAAAAAGTTTTGGCAATTTATCAGCAAATTGGGGGGAGAGATGATATTGCTAAAACTCTCTACGCAATTGGGGTTATTTATAATCAAACATCTCAATACTATCAAGCAAGAGATGTCCTCAAAGAAGCATTAGTTATTTATCAAGAAATAGGTGACAAGGAAGGCATTGGTGACACGCTTAATAGCTTAGGGGCGATTTCTAAAAATCTAGGTCAGTATCCACAAGCACTAAAATTTTATCAGCAAGCATTGGCGATAAGTCGAAAAGTAGATGTTGGGATTCCTAATAAAGAGACACAGGAAACGGCTGCACTCATCCTTAATAATATTGGTTTAGTTTATCAGTCTATGGGGCAGTATTCTCAAGCACTGGAATACTATCAGCAAAGCCTTACTGTCAAGCAAAAAATAGAAGATAAACTAGGCGTTGGACATTCTCTTAATAGTATAGGGGGAGTTTATTACGAAACAGGACAGTATTCCCAAGCACTCAAGTTTTTTCAACAAGCTTTAGCAAACGTCCAAAATGCCAAAGAACCTACAGATAAAGCTAATATTCTTAATAACATCGGACTTGTTTACAGCGAACTGGGTCAATATTCCAAAGCACTAAAATTTTATCAGCAAGCTTTAGCAATTCGGGAAAAAATCGGTGATCAAGATGGCGAAGGCACGATCCTTAATAATATTGGGTTCACCTACAACCAAATGAAAAAATATTCCCAAGCCCTTAATTATTATCAAAAAGCTGTAGCAGCTTTTAAAAAGATCGGTAATCAGCCAAAGATGGGCAGTACTCTTAACAATATAGGGTTTGCCTATCAACAATTGGGGCAGTATTCGCAAGCAATAGAATCTCTTCAGCAAGGGTTAAGAATTCTTCAAGAAGTAGGCGATCGCGCCGTCGCTGGGCGTACCTTTGATAGTATGGGAAGCGCTTACAAAGGTATAGGCAACTATTCCCAAGCATTGGCGTCATATCAGCAAGCGTTATTCTTGAGTCGAGAAGTTGGTGACAAACCTGCTGAAAGAATTACCCTAGGAAACATCGGCGATTTACTGGCGCGACAAAACAAGCCACAATTAGCAATTATTTTCTACAAGCAATCTGTCAACGTAACTGAAGCTATTCGTGCGGAATTGCGATCGCTTCCACGAGAACAACAGCAATCTTACACAGCAACTATAGCCGATACCTATCGCCGCTTGGCTGACTTACTGCTGCAACAAGACAGAGTCCTGGAAGCACAGCAAGTTTTAGATTTACTCAAGATTCAAGAACTAGACGATTACCTGCGTGATGTCCGGGGTAACGAAAGAACCGCCAAAGGAGTTGAGTCACTGTCTCCAGAACAGTCAATTAATCAAGGGTTGAAAGTCGTAGCCGATAGACAAATTAAAATCAGCAGACAACTCGGCGAACTGCAAAAAATTCCATCAACCAACAGAAAACCTGACCAAATTGCAAAGATTGTCGAACTAGAGGCAAATCTGATCACAGATTTTAACCAATTTATCGACAGTCCAGAAGTGAATGCTTGGTTAGAACAGCTTAGCTCAAAAGCGGCACAACAGATTATACCACTGGAGAATCTGAACAGCTTGCGCGATAACTTGCAGCGTCTCAACCAAAACGCCGTCTTGCTGTACCCGTTGATTTTAGACGACCGTTTGGAACTGGTATTAACAAGCCCAAACACACCGCCAATTCATCGTAGTGTTTCTGTCAAAAAAGAAGAACTCAATCGAGCAATTGTAGATTTTCGCCGCGCCTTAGAAAATCCCGAATCCGATGCTACAGTTCCCGCACAAAAGTTGTATGAGTATTTAATTAAGCCGATAGAAAAAGATTTGGCAAATGCAGATGCCAAAACCATCATCTATGCGCCTGATGGACCATTACGTTACATACCTCTCGCTGCTTTATACGACGGCAAAAAATGGTTAGCACAGCGCTTCCGTACTAACAATATTACTGCTTTGAGCTTAACAGAACTTGATACCCAACCTTTACCTCAGATAAAAGTCTTAGCTGGCGCGACGACACAGCGTCACATCGTACAAGTTGAGTCTACTTCTTTACCATTTAAAGCGTTGGAATATGCAGGGGCGGAAGTCAACAACCTTGCTACGATGATGCCAGGAACCAAGACACTTTTAGATAATGATTTCAACCGCGAAGCGATGATTTCTTATTTAAATGTCTACCCAATTATCCATATGGCGACTCACGCCAAATTTGTTAACGGTAAACCTGAATACTCTTTTATTTTGATGGGCGATGGTGGTTTAATTACCCTACCAGATATTCAAAAATTATCTTTACCAAATATAGATTTAGTCGTGTTGAGTGCTTGCGAAACAGCAGTTGGTGACCAAATAGGCAAGGGAGAAGAAATTTTAGGTTTTGGTTATCAAATACAGCGTACAGGAGCAAGAGCTGCGATCGCTTCTTTATGGTCTGTCAGCGATGGTGGTACACAAGCTTTGATGAATGCTTTTTACGCTTTCTTAAGTCAAGGCAAAATTACCAAAGCTGAAGCTTTACGTCAGGCGCAAGCCGCAATGATTACAAGCGACTATTCAGGGATAACTCAAGACCAGGATAGAGGAATTCTCAAATCTACGCGTGAGAAGCTACCAGCGAAAGTGGCAAATCGTCTGAGCCATCCCTATTATTGGGCACCTTTCATTTTAATTGGTAATGGATTGTAAGTGTTCACGGCTAAGCGAGTTTAAAATGAAATAAACTTTTGATTCTGCCTTTTGTTCTGATAGAAATGATATAAGTGAACTCTATAGCTGTAGGATTGTGAATTATGCTGCTGGAATTAAGTCAAATAATAGTACCACCTGGTCAGCAAGTATTATTAAACAATGTATCCTGGCAGATGTATGAAAACATTTTAGACGATTTGGGAGAATGTCGTGGTGCCAAAATTAATTACAGCCAAGGAATGTTGGAAATCATGACACCGCTGCCAGAACATGAAGATGACAAAGTCATTATTGGAGATTTAGTAAAAGCATTACTTGAAGAACTAGATATTGAATTTAGAAGTCTTGGATCTACAACCTTTAAAAGCAAAGGAATGGCAGCAGGAATCGAAGCAGACGACTGTTTTTATATCCAAAATGAAGCACTCATTCGAGGTAAGAAGCGGATAGATCTAACTGTAGATCCACCTCCTGATTTGGCAATTGAAATTGATATTACATCCCGGACTCGCTTCAATAATTATGAAGCTTTGAGAGTACCTGAGCTTTGGCGATATGATGGGCAAAGCTTAGAGATTAATGTGTTGGAATATGACATATATCTGAAGTCAAACCTTAGTCGCTTATTTCCCCAATTCCCACTGAATGATGTTATTCCTCAGTATGTTGAGCAGAGTAAAACCGCTGGTAGGAATGCGACAATGAAAGCTTTTAGAAATTGGGTGAGAGAGCAAATAGATAATATATAAAATAAAGATAATAAAAGAAAGATAAAGATATTTTGTCAGTCAAGAAAGCCCGAAGTCGTAAATGAGGCAAGTTAGTTGTGAACGAAGATGAATTTACTCGGCATATTCAAATAATCAGTCAGCAGATAGAGGCGCTGCACAGATACACAATGCAATCGCCAACACAGCAGCACGTGGTGGTTGAAGCGTTGGAGGAGATCGCCTCCTCGTTAGAGAACCTGCAGTTACTCCAAGAACAAATGGAAACTAGCTTAGAAGCAATGGAGGTCATTCAGGAGGAACTGCTTCAGCAGAATGAGTATCTAGCAAAACAACGTGAGCGTTTGTTCGAGTCTGCACCTGATGGCTCTTTGCTTACAAATGCTCAAGGAATCATTCTGGAAGCTAACCGCGCTGCTGGCGAATTGTTAAACGTGTTGCCCAGCTTCCTGGTTGGCAAACCATTAGTCAATTTTGTGGCTGAGGCAGAGCGTTCGGTTTTTCGTACCAAACTGAACCAACTGTCCTCTGTACACTCTGTGCAAGAGTGGGAAATGCTTATCTGTCCGCGTGGTGGTCAACCTTTTGACGCTTCGCTTATGGTGGCACCTGTCCGCGATTTCAACTCGCTGGTTTCGCTGCGGATAAGTGTCCTAGATATTACTAAGTACAAGCAGGCGAATTTACAACAACTTCAAGCAGCAGCAACTCAGCTGCTGCCAAAGGCAGCAGCTGTAGAGCTCCCTCGTTCGCTCGATGGCTTGCAAGTCCTCTTTGTGGATGATGAAGCCGATGCCCGCGAGTTTATCACCGCAGTGCTGGAGCAACATGGGATTTCTGTGACAGCAGTTGCAACAGTTGCTGAGGCGCTGGAGGTGTTGGAGCGATGCTCCCAAGGGGAGCCGCGCAAGGCGGGATGGCACGGAGTGCCCGCTTCGCGATCGCGCCCCGATGTGATACTCAGTGACATCAGGATGCCCGATGAAGATGGCTATGCTTTGATTAAGAAAGTACGGGCACTAGAAGCTCAGAAGGGATGGCAGATTCCTGCTGCTGCCTTAACAGCTTATCTTGCAGAAGACCGAGCAAAGGCAATAAAAGCAGGTTTTCAATCGCACTTGCATAAACTTGCTGAGCCAACGGAGTTAATTGCAATGGTTGCACAGCTTGCTGGGCGAGCTTAAAGGGGAGCAGGGGAGAAGAGAATTTTAGTTTTTTCAAAAACCCCAAAATTAAGTACCTAAACAAAATTAATGACATATTCTCTATTTTGTTCCCCGTTCCCCGTTCCCTTTAATATTTCAATTCAGTAACGCCCCAAAATTCATTAAGCTGAAGAAGAATTGAGCACTTTAGCAGATTTTTCCCAGGTTAAAGATGGACAGCTTAACCGAAAGCAAGAAAGACGCTCTCGCAATGGAAGTGTTTGCAGGCGGTGGCGAGATGGGTGCCCGGATGCGAACAGTAGATCTGGCGCACGATAGATTATCTGGCTGTCTAGAAACGTTACCTGGAGTCAGTTTTCAGTTTAACCTCATCGCCGTAAGTCCCGCGCTATAACGGTACTCCGTTTAGCGCCGGGATTGCTCTGGCGGGAGATGACGAAGACATCTCCGACTGATAATGACCTTTATGTCATTAAAGAAGTGGGATGGCGCTCGTAATCTCCACTCTCTAGGAACTTTTACGGGTCAACAAAGTCTATAATAGTAATGCCCGTAGCCATAGATAAGCTCTTGTGAGGCGACATTGGTGACGACCATCCACTCGACACAAACGGACTACTTTGTAGGTGAACAGTGCGAACGTTGGGAAACGTAATAGACATAGAATTCTGATGGATTCGCTACATACAAAGTTCCGGTGGGATGTCACGGAACTCTAAACTGCCTGTGGAGGTATCGAAACGTGGATGTTGCTGTATGGCTTGTCCTTAGGGCATCTGGAGTAACGACCAATGAAGCAGGAAATTTCTATGAGGCGACTTGTAGAAGCCCCCAACATAACGGTACTCCGTTTGGTGGTGGGAGAACGTCACGGCAGGAGAAATTTTATGGGCGAGAACGGGAAATCCGTAGCTACAGACTGGCTCAGTAGCAGCGGTGAAATGGGCAAAGTGATTCGCTCTATGGACTGGTCAAAGACGCCGCTTGGTCCAATTGAATCTTGGTCGCAAAGTTTGCGGACGACGGTCAGCCTCTGTCTTGCCTCTAACTTCCCGATTAACATCATTTGGGGACCTGGGCGCGTTCAGATCTATAACGATGGCTATTGGCCGATCTGTGGCGACAAGCACCCCTACTCAATGGGACAAGACATGAAAGAATGCTGGCTCTCCGCCTGGGATGCGGTTGGGGAACCTTTTGAGCGTGCTTGTGCGGGAGAAACTGCCTTCCTGGAAAACCGACGGATGTTCCTGGATCGCAACGGCTACCTGGAAGAAACCTTCTTCACGTTCTCCTTTAGCCCCATCCGCGATGAAACGGGTGGTGTGGGTGGACTATTTCACCCGGTCACAGAGTTAACCCAGCAAACCCTGACAGAACGGCGGCTCAAAGTGCTGCGTGACCTTGCGGATCGCACCGCCGATGCTAAAACCATCGAAGAAGCTTGTAGCTTGAGCGCCCAAGCCCTTGCGGCTCACGAACTCGATCTGCCCTTTACGCTGTTCTATCGGCTTGCTCCGGACAGCAAACAGGTGTATTTAATGAGCATGACTGGGCTGGAACCGGGAAGTGCGGCTTGCCCAACAGTCGTAGATTTAGAGGTAACGCCAGAACTTTGGGCGATCGCAGAAGTGGCGCGATGGGCGACCGCTGATCAGGGGTCATCCGGTCAAGCCCGACAGGTCGATGACTTGGAACAACGGTTCGGCTCACTTGCGTGCAGCCCTTACCCGGAATCCGTTCAGTCTGCTATCGTCGTACCAATCGCCCTTCCAGGGTTAGCGCATCCGTGGGGCGTGTTTGTTGCCGGAGTTAGTCCCCGGCGGGCGTTGGATGAGGCTTACCAAACGTTTTACACGTTGCTGGGTAAATCAGTGACAACGGCGATCGCTAATGCCCGTGCTTATGAGGAGGAACGCAAGCGCGCAGAAGTGTTGGCTGAGTTAGACCGGGCAAAGACTGCTTTTTTTAGCAACGTCAGCCACGAATTTCGCACGCCTGTGACGTTGATGCTCAATCCACTTGAGCAAGTCATCGCCGAAACACAAAGTTCACTCTTGCCCGAACAGCGCGAACTACTTAATATTGTCCAACGAAACAGCTTACGCCTACTCAAACTGGTCAATACTTTGCTTGACTTCTCCCGAATTGAAGCAGGCAGGATACAAGCCGTTTATGAGCCAACTGATTTAGCTGCATTCACAGCCGAGTTAGCCTCAGTGTTCCGTTCGGCTATTGAAACAGCTTCTTTGCAATTGCTCGTGGATTGTCCGCCCCTGAGCGAACCTGTGTATGTAGACCGCGAAATGTGGGAGAAAATTGTTCTTAATTTAATCTCCAATGCGTTTAAGTTTACCTTTAAAGGTGAAATAGCCGTTTCATTACACTCAATTGGTGACAAAGTAGAGCTAAAAATACGAGATACAGGCACAGGCATTCCAAGCGAAGAGTTACCCCGAATTTTTGAGCGCTTTCACCGTATACGAGGCGTACAGGCAAGGAGTCATGAAGGATCAGGCATTGGGCTAGCTTTGGTGCAAGAACTCGTTCACTTACATGGGGGAACTGTGGAGGTAGCAAGTGAGGTGGGTGTGGGAACGACTTTCACAGTAACCCTGCCCACAGGCTCATCGCACTTGCCTAAAAATCAAATTAGTGCTGAACGCACACTGGCATCAACCTCAGCACCAACTGCTGCCCCTTACGTGGAAGAAGCGCAGCGGTGGCTACCTCAAGAGGAGAGCAGGGGGAGAAGAGAAGCAGGGGAGGCAGGGGGAGCAGAGGAGAGTGTAGATACTCGTTCATCAGTCTCAGATACTCGTTCATCTAGCTCAGATACTCGTTCATCAGTCCCAGATACTCGTTCATCAGTCTCAGATACTCGTTCATCAGTCTCAGATACTCGTTCATCAGTCTCAGATACTCGTTCACCAGTCTCAGATACTCGTTCACCAGTCTCAGATACTCGTTCATCAGTCTCAGATACTCGTTCATCAGTCTCAGATACTCGTTCACCAGTCTCAGATACTCGTTCATCTGTCCCAGATACTCGAACTACCCACTCTGCGCGGATTTTGTTAGTCGATGACAATGCCGATATGCGGGACTATCTAGCGCGTCTGCTCTCAAAGCACTGGCATATTAAAGCTGCGAACAATGGAGCTGCTGCACTAGCTGCTATCGGTGAGCAACCACCAGATTTGGTGCTGACTGATGTCATGATGCCTGGAATGGACGGTTTTCAATTGCTGAGTGCATTACGTGCTAACCCAAAGACAAAAGGAATACCTATTATTCTTCTATCGGCTCGTGCAGGGGAAGAAGCGGCGATTGAGGGTTTGCAAGCAGGGGCTGATGACTACCTAATTAAGCCCTTCTCTGCTCGTGAACTGGTAACTCGCGTTCGTTCTCACTTGCAAATGTCGCGTCTGCGTCAAGAGTTATCCTCCAATCGCATGAAGGATGAGTTTTTAGCAACGGTTACGCACGAACTTCATGCTCCCTTGGTTTCTATCCTTGGCTGGACTCGCTTACTACGTTCAAGCCAGCTTGATCGGGCGACTGCTTTACGTGCTTTGGACACAATTCAGCGCAGCGCTAAGAATCAGGCGAAGCTTATTGAGAATTTGCTGGATATCTCTACTATCATCTCAGGGAAAGTCTGCTTAAATCGCCAGCCAGTTAAACTGACTCCTATAATTGAAGAAGTTATTAATACAATCAAGCCTAATGCTAAGGCTAAGGGTATTTATATTGTAGAAACGTTGCATACACAGACGTTACATATAGAGACATTGCATACAACGTCTCTACATAGGGATATTTCCGTTTTAGGCGACTCAATGCGCTTGCAGCAAATTATCACAAACTTGCTTGACAATGCCATCAAATTTACACACTCGGGAGGAAGAGTAGAAGTTCGGCTCGATACTGTTGACTCTTGGGCTACTATCCAGGTTAAAGACACAGGTATCGGGATAAGTGCGGATTTTCTGCCCCATGTCTTTGAGCGCTTTACTCAAGCTGAAGTCCCTAGTAGGCATTTGCCTGGGGGGCTAGGTTTGGGACTGGCGATCGCCCGTCAACTCGTAGAACTGCACGGAGGTACAATTGAGGCAGCGAGTGAGGGGGAAAGACGCGGCGCAACATTTACCGTCAAGCTGCCGTTATCGGAGATCCCCGACTTCTGTGAGAAGTCGGGGATCTGAACCACTTTGAAAAATCTTGCCGAATTGCGGGAGCCATAAGCGCTATGCAACGACCTCGACCTGAAACTGTCACGTTAGACGATATTTTGATCACCGAGGAATTATCTCGGCGTTCGCGAAGCGTCTGCGCAGGAGAATCGCCTCCTCCCCCAAACTTGCTCTCAGAAAATCAGGCGTTGCATACGTTGGCACGGCAGCTAGTGAATCAGCCGGAAACGATGCTCCAAACCCTGGTTGACATAGTAACCCAAGTTGCGGGTTATCTGAGTTCGAGCGCTTCGCAGTCTGAGATTAATGCGATCGCCAATGCCAATTTAGCGGTTGCGCAGAGCGCAACCGTCACTCAGAGTTAGTTCCAATGAAGAG
>JAHHIB010000105.1 GCA_019359075.1 Kalymmatonema hyalinum WJT4-NPBG1 | reverse complement strand
GTAGATTCGATAGCGGTAGTTCATGGTTAACATTTCGCTATTTTAACACATTTACTGGAGATTGTAACTCTAGTAAATACAAAGCCGTCCTATAAGGACGGGGTTTTAGACCCAACTTTTCGATAAACTGGAAAGCAGCAGAAAACTGATACTAAGCGGGGATCATCGAATGAGTGTCAGGCAATTGACTCATTTCATAGAGTCGTTTCGCGATCGCCTTAACACCCTACAGCAGCAAATCAGCGAACTGCCAAAAAGCCAAGTGCAATCTGAGCAAATTTCCCAAACTTTTGTAGCTCTGCACACTAGCCTGGAAAGACTGATAGCCGATTCTACCACACAACAACCCTCCGAAGAAAGGTTTTCGAGTGGGGAATACGAACTACAGGCCTTATTTGATGGAGCTCTGGATGCAATGCTGATTGCTGATGATGCTGGCAGATATGTAGACGCCAATCCCGCCGCTTGTGAACTGCTAAGTTTGTCGAGGGAAGAAATTTTGACTCGAAGCATTGCCGATATTACAGAACCCGGTGTTGATTTTTCTGAGGAGTGGGAATCATTTCTGGAACACGGAAGAGTCAGGGACGAATTTCGTATTTTGCGTCCCGATGGCACTGTGCGGGAAACAGAATACGCAGCTGTCGCAAACTTTGTGCCCTATCGTCACCTATCGATTTTACAAGATATCACTGAGCGTAAGCGCATTGAAGCTGAACGTAATCAGATGGAGGCGGAACTGCAACAGAAGCAGCGATTTATTGAGCAGATTGCTGAATCGATGCCAGCAATATTGTATGTCTACGACTTATGTGAACAACGGAATGTCTATGCAAATCGGCAGATGATGGAAGTCTTGGGTTTGTCTGCCGAAACGGTTCAGGCAATGGGAACAGGAGTGCTGCAAATCCTGATCCATCCTGAGGATTGGGTGAAAGTGGCTGAGAGTTTGAAGCAATATGCCACAGTCAGAGATGGGGAAGTTATAGAAATTGAGTATCGAATGCGTCATGCCAGTGGAGAGTGGATCTGGCTCTACAGCCGAGAAGTGGTGTTAACCAGAAATGCCGATGGCTCTTCCCGGCAGATACTTGGTACAGCAACAGATATTACACGGCTCAAGCAAATTGAGCAGGAATTGCGCCAGAGTCAGGCAAAGTATCGCGCTTTGAATGAAAAACTTGAGCAACGAGTGGTAGAACGAACTGTCGAGTTGAGCAGGGAAATTTCTGAACGCCAAGCTGCGCTACGCGATCGCCAAACTGCACTACGCGATCGCCATGCCGCCCTACGCGATTACCAAGCCATGCTACGTAATCACCAAGCCATGCTACGCGATCGCCAACGCCTACAAAATGAGTTAAACGCCAGTCAGCAGAAGTACAAAATCCTGTTTGATATCTTACCTATCGGCATTGCGATTACCGACCCCGAAGGCAAGGTGGTTGAAGTCAACCCAGCATCTGAGGAAATTTTAGGCATTTCTGCTGCTGAACATTGTGGGCGGCGGTATGACAGTCCTGAGTGGCAGGTTATCCGCCCGGACGGTAGCCCGAAGCCCAGTTCTGAATATGCTGGTATGATAGCGCTAACCGAGCAGCGGGTTGTTCGAGATGTGGAAATGGGCGTGTTTAAGCCCAATGGTGAAATTGCTTGGATCTGCCTGACATCAGCCCCAATTCCCTTGGAGAGTTACGGGGTTGCATCTGTTTATGTGGATATCACCCAACGCAAACAAGCAGAGATAGCGCTGCGCCAGAGCGAGGAACAGTTGCGCTTAATCACCGATTCTCTACCAGTGTGCATTTGCTACCTTGACCAAGAGCAACGCTATCGGTTTGTCAACAAGACCTATGAGGCGTGGTTTGGGTGCAACCGGGATGAAATCTACGGTAGAACTTTAAGGGAGTTTGTTGGTGAAGCTGCCTATAGTGCGATTCAGCAATATAACGAGCGGGTGCTTGCCGGGGAGACAGTATACTATGAATCTGAAGTACCCTATCGATTGGGTGGCAGTCGCTACATTTCTGGAATCCTCATCCCAGAATTTGATGCTCAATCTCAAGTTAGGGGATGGTTTGCTCTGATTACTGACATCACGGAACGCAAACAGACAGAAATGCAACTCGTGGAGACTCATAATTTCCTGCAATCGGTTTTAGATCATTTGCCCGTTGCAGTCTTCGCTAAAGAAACCAGCAATCTCCGCTTTGTGCTTTGGAACCCCGCGTCTACTCAGTTGATGGGCTATACAGCAGAGGAAGTTTTAAGTAAGACTGCTTATGAGGTATTCACAACACAGCATGCAGATTTTTGCACTGCTAAAGACCAGGAAGTGTTAGCCACCTTGCAGGCGGTGGAAACCCTTGAAGGGATGATTTGGACAAAACAGGGGGAAACAAAGATTGTCCGCAACAAAAAAGTCGCCATTCACGACGGACAAAGAAATCCACAGTTTTTGCTGGGGTTTGCCGAAGACATCACAGAACGCAAACGAGCAGAAATTGCCCTGCGCGAGAGCCAGGAACGTTTGGCAAACATCATTGCCAATATTCCCGGGGGAGTTTATCGCAACATCTACCATGCAGATGGCAGAATTTCTGTCCCCTACGCCAGCCCTGCCTACCTCAGCCTATTGGGAATCGGTCCGGATGAGATGATGAACCATGCAGAACGGCTATTGGCAATGATTCACCCGGACGACCACGACAGGTTTTTAACCGCACTGGAAGTTGCCAAACAAGCCGGTGAACCGGGGTATCTCGTCGAGTTCCGCGTAGTTTCACCTGGAGGCGAGGTGACGTGGATTCAAGACAATGCGCGATTTTCCTGGAGTGAAAACGGGGATTTTATTGTGGATGGAGTAGACATTGTTATTAATGATCGCAAACTTGCCGAAGACCGAGTGCGAGCCTCACTGCAAGAAAAAGAAGTTTTGTTAGCAGAAATTCACCACCGAGTCAAAAACAACCTATATGTCATTTGCAGTTTGCTTGAGCTTCAGATGGATCGCTCAGGCGATCCACAAGTCAAAGCCGCATTGGAGGATAGCTGCAATCGAGTTAATTCAATGGCGCTGGTCCACGAAAACCTCTACCGGGCTAACGATTTTTCCGGGATCGATTTTGCCGACTACGTTCAACAACTGGCAGGTGATTTGCTGGCAAACTACGAATCTCTTGTGAGCAATGTGATGCTCAATTTTGAAGGCGATCCGGTTTTCCTTAGTCTTGACCAGGCTATTCCCTGCGGATTGCTGCTCAATGAGTTAATGACCAACGCATTGAAACATGGCTTTCCAGAAGGTAGTTCCGGGCATATCTACATCCTCTTGACCTGTCTAGCTGATAGCTGGATTGAGCTAAAAGTGGGCAATGATGGCGATCGCCTCCCTCCCGATTTTGACCTTGAGCAAAACGCCTCAATGGGGCTGAGGTTAGTCATGATGTTTGTTGAACAACTCACAGGCTCTCTTGAGCTACAGCGGGGCGAGATAACATGGTTTAAAGTTCGATTTCCTCAAAGTAAGTAACCGTGAATCCGTTGCTAGCCCCTATTGCACTATCCTGTGTTCTACCCAATTAACTAATCCGCCGTAATACCTCAATACGGTTGCGGATAAGACCAGAACCCTTTCAGATAAGAATTATGAATTGTAAATATATATAAAAATCTATGATAAAGAAATAAGATAAGATGTAAATTTGCAGGTTGCAATTCTAACAAAAGCCATATATGGCAGGCATTTTGATAGTTGAAGATGAAAGGGTGGCTGCCTGGAATATTCAATCTGCTTTAGAGAAGTTTGGGTATACCGTGGTAGCAAATATTGGTTCTGGTGACAAGGCAGTTGGTCTTGCCGGAACACTCAAACCAGATTTGGTACTTATGGATATACGGCTGCCTGGTGAAATAGATGGTATTGAAGCAGCCGCCAGAATACGCAATCAGTTCAAAATCCCGGTTGTTTATCTGACTGCTTACACCGATGATCAAACCATAGAGCGGGCGATCGCCACCGACCCCTACGGCTATCTAACCAAACCCTTCAAACGCGCCGAGCTTCACACCACCATTACCACAGCCTTGCATCGTTGTCAATTAGAAAAACAATTACAAGCAACACAGCAATGGCTAACATCGACCTTAAACAGCATCGGCGATGGCACAATAACCACTGATCAAGAAGGTCGCATTACCTTTATGAACCCTGTCGCGGAAGCTCTCACAGGCTGGCTCTTAACAGAAGCGATGGGCAAGCCAGTCAATCAGGTGCTTGAACTATATAATCCACAGACGGGGCAAGCAATTGAAAATCCAGTGTTGTTAGCCATGCAAGAGGGTATCCCTTTTGAGTTGCCCAAGCAATGTCAGTTGCGAACAAAAGAGGGTACAGAACGCTTAATTAATGATGTGGCGACCCCAATTCGCGACGCTTTTGGTGAGGTACAAGGTGGGGTGATCGTTTTTCGGGACATCACCGAAACTCAGCGCATACAAGCGGCGCTACAGGAGAGCGAAGCCAGATTTCAGAGGCTAGCAGCAAACCTACCCGGCGTGATTTATAGGGTGCTGCATCGGCTGGATGGCTTAGTTGAGTGCCTCTACCTCAGTCCCTGCTTCCAAACGCTGTTTGAAATGGAGCTAGAGTCCTTCCAGCAGGGAAGAGATTTCATTCTGGCTAGTATCCACCCTGATGATGCCAGTTCTTTGCACAGAGCGTTTGAGGCGATGCAGCAAACGGTGGAACCTTACACATGGGAGGGACGCATTCAAATTCCTTCTGAACAGATCAAATGGATTCAAATGATTAACCGCTCCTCCCGACAGGCAAATGGAGACATTATTTGTGATGGCTTGATTGTGGATATTAGCGAACGCAAACGAACTGATCAAGCCTTGCAAAGGCAAATGCAGCGCGAACGGTTACTGAGTGAGGTTGCCCAGCAAATTCACAAATCTTTTGATTTGCATGAAATTCTCACCACGGTCGTGACGAAAGTGCGTCAAATGCTTCAGGTTGATCGAGTGTTAATTTTTCAGATCAATCCACATGGTTCGGGAGTTGTCATCCAAGAATCAGTAGATTCTGTTTCCCCAACACTGGGAATGAGTTTCTCCGACAAATGTTTTCCATCCGATTGTTATGAGTTTTACTGGCAGGGACAGTCGCGGGTGATTGATGATACAAGTGAAGATGAGCGGAATAACTGTTTGACGGAATTGATGCAGAAATTAGGCGTTAAATCCAAGGTTGTTATTCCGATTATTCAACACCAAGGAACTGCCACAACAAACCTCAAATCTCCAGCAAGACAATTATGGGGTTTGCTCATTGTTCACGCTTGTAATGACTACCGTCAATGGCAAAGCGAAGAAGTTGATTTACTGCGCCAAATTTCAAATCATTTGGCGATCGCCATTCAGCAGTCAGAACTTTACCAAAAACTACAACAGGCAAACGAGCATTTAGAGTGTCTTGTCAAAATTGATGCACTCACTCAAGTTGCCAACCGTCGCCGTTTTGATGAGTACATACAGCAACAGTGGAACCAATTAGCACGCGAACAAAAACCGCTATCGTTAATTTTGTGCGATATCGATTTTTTCAAACGCTATAACGATACTTACGGTCATCCAGCTGGCGATGCGTGTTTAGTGCAAATTGCTCAGGCAATCAACCATTCCGTTAAACGCCCAGCAGATTTGGTAACGCGTTACGGTGGTGAAGAATTTGCGATAATTTTACCTAACACTGATCACAAAGGCGCGGTTCATGTGGCAATAACTATTCAAAACCAAGTGCGCCAGCTTCAGTTAGACCACATTGGTTCTAATGTCGCAGATTACGTCACCGTGAGTATGGGCATTGTCACTACTGTTCCCAGTGACAACAGCTTGCCCCAAGCTTTAATTGCAGCAACGGACTTGGCACTTTATCAAGCAAAGCAGCAGGGGCGCGATCGATACTGCATCAAAACACTTTGATCAACAAAGAACTCATATCAAGCCCGGTTGATGAGTGTTTATTTATTTTTAGGTGTCTTTTGTTGCGAAATTGATAGACTATAGTTATGCTGTCCTTTGGATAAGTCTCCTACATATAAAGAGTAGCTTCCTGCCTGCCAATAACCAGAAATTTCTGGCTTGCCTCCAGAGTAGCTATCTGCTAACACACAGAAGCGTCCCCCTGGACCATCAATTAATAAAGTAGGCTGTCCACCACTTTCAACTGTTAATCGTAGGTAAGGCAGTGATTTTGTCACCTGGATAACTTGATTGGGTTTAGCGGCAATGTTGCCACACTTGCTTTGGAGTGTTCCCCCAGATGTACCATTTACAATCAGTGGATCTGGCTGCAAATTAGGATTAATTCGCACAACTTGTGCCTCTACCAAATGAGCATTGGTAAGAACCAAACTGATCGCTAATGATGCGGGAACAGCTTTAAATCGCGTACGCATCTTCATATTATTGTTATGCTTCCGAGCTTTTTATAGCAATTATTGATACATATATCTTAAAGTGAAAAGACGATAACAAACTGTCTTTGTTCCAAAGCGAACATTATAAATTTTTCTTGGGCAGATGAATTGCTATATGGTTAAATATTAAAAAAATAAAAGGAGTCAGAATGCCAGCTAGAAACTCAGAATGACTCCACCCATAAAGGGATGGAGTTTCAACAAGGAAGAAAATTTTAGTATTGGTTTCGCCTACAAGCAGCGAGGTCTTAAGGGCAGTCTCATCACCCACTTGCACAGAACTAAAGCTGAGTTCTGAGTTGTTCTTTATAAATTTTTTAGGCAAAGCTAGCACAAAAAGCTTGTCTAACTACCAACAGCGGTCTTTCAAACAAAGGTATTCGCTAAAATCACGCTAGAAACTATCAACAAAGAGATTTTGTTGGTTCGTTGTTCATAAGAGTGTTTAAGCTAAGGTAGAAACAAATGAATCCTCAACCAGAAGAAGACTTAAAGCGTCGCCTCGAAAAGCTAGAGGCAGAGATTAATACCTCGTATGTGGTCACACCGTCACAAAAAAGAGTCAAGTCCTCTGAGTTTGGTTTTGCAAGCTTGGAGCATCGCTTGGTGCGATTTGTGACTTGGTTCAACAATCTGTCGGTCGTGAAAAAGGTTATAGTTTCTGGTGCAGGTTTGCTGTTGGGGTTTGCCATACTGCAAGCAGTCCTGAAACTCGTCGCTGCTGCGATCAGTTTGGCACTATTGGCAATATTAGTGTACCTTGGATACAAATTTTTGGTATCTAATAACTCTCAAAAAAAGCAGTAGTTTATTTTTAAACGTGCAGAGAGTGGCGTAGAAATAAAGTTAAAGGGAATTATCCAATGGCGACCCCAGGTGTGAGGAGAACGAATCAATCTAGTCAAGCTAAAGAACCGGGAAAATCTAACTCATTGCCTTTAGCGACTAGGCGCATTGCCGCTTGGGCAGTAGAAATCACACTGGTGGTTGCCAGTGGATTAGTGCCCTTTGGTATCGGTGCATATGCCAACTCTAGAAGCGATTTGAATCGATCGCCACTCAACCCTTTGTTAGTACAAACGGAACGAGCGATCGCCCGCCCACTCGCTTTGCCTGTCAGCTACGGAACCCGGAATGTAGCATCGGTCACGAATTTTTTATGGACAATCGCCTTGCTCGCACCCCTGACAGTTTCGGGCTGGCAATTATATTTACTAGCGAAAACTGGAAGCACACTGGGGAAACGTCAGTTTGGCATTAAAGTTGTCAACGATCTTGGTAAACCGCCAGGTTTCAAAGCCGTTTTCGTGCGAGAAGGACTCGGTCGTTGGGGTTTGCCGACGGCGATCGCTTATTTTCTATGGCGCAACAGCTTCTTGTTTCCCAGTTTAGGTGCTTTTACCAGCTTGGCGACAATTATGCTTGTGTTAGAAGCGACGGGCTTCCCCTGGCAGCAAAACCGTCGCGCACTGCATGACAGGCTGGCAAGGACTTATACGATAGATGCTACCAAACCATTTACATCCCCACATAAAGATACCAAGCAGAGTCAATCTCCGTTGAGCGAACCAGATGAAGAGGCGGCGATCGCATCAATTGTGATCACTCCAGAAGAGCCAAGCCGAGAGCATTCCAAGGTATGGCAGTGGACGCAACAAAATCCAAGCCAAACGCTGACCGCAGTTGCACTCCTGAGCATGAGTGCAGTTTTAGCACTTTTAGTAGGTACTCAAATATACATTCAAGGTCAGCAAAATCAACGTGTCGCCGAGCAGCGCAACAGCCAGCAGTTTCTTACACTGATCAAACAGTTAACTCCCAACTCGACAGCAACAAAGGACGAACGCCAGAAAGCAATTTTGGCTATGGGTACTCTCAATGACCCCCAGACAACTCAATACCTTGTCAACTTGCTGTCTAAGGAAACCAACCCTATCTTAGTTGAAACGATTCAGCAAGCTTTGGTCAGCATCGGACCGAATGCCATGCCTGATTTAAAACGCATGAATCAGTACCTGACGGGCGAGTTAGACCCAGCAAGAGGCAGCAAAGCCTTACCACGAGAAGTGCTACAAAAGCAGTTGCAAGCAAACCAGCGTGTCATGAATAAGATTTTGGCTGTCTACAACGGTCAAGCCAATAACTTAGATCTGAGCAATATCAACTTAGGTCAAAACGGCTCAGAGCAAAGCTCCTTCAACTTGGTACTAAATAAAACTGATTTATGGGGAATTAGGTTCAAATCCGCAAACCTATCCTTTGGCAGTTTCAAAGGGAGTCGCTTTCGGGGAGGAGGCGAGGATGGTCGCTGGGATACCTACGACGATTGGATTGCTGATTTAAGCCAAGCACGGATGACGCAAGCAAATCTCACTGAAGCTAACCTCAGCCGTGTTTTGATGATTCGTACTGATTTAAGCCGCGCCATTCTCAACAAAGCTAACTTATCCAACGCACGCTTAACTGGTGCTAACCTCAGTAGCGCCCAGCTAGAGGGAGCCGATTTGGAAGGTGCTGTGCTGGAAAATACCAGCCTTACAGGAGCCGACTTGAGTAATGCACAGTTGAAAGACGCGGATCTGTATGCTGCTCGTCTGGGTCGCGTTATTGCAATAGGAACGCAATTGTCATTCGCCAACTTAACCAAAAGCGATTGGCAAGGAGCAGACCTGACAGGAGCTTATTTAGATCATGCCAATCTCAGCAATGCCAACCTCAACGCCACTCGCCTTGCTAATGCTATTTTACGCTCTGCGAACATGGAAAATGTCAACTTGCGAAACGCCGACTTGAGCCTTGCAGATTTAAGGGGCGCGAATCTCACAGGAGCCGATTTTCAGGGAGCAATTCTTTCCCCTAGCAAACAAGACCAAGCAGAGCAATTTGTCCAAATCCCAGCTATAGGGGCAAAATCTGCTGTTGTCGATGGAGTGGATTTCACTCAAGTCAAAAATTTAGATCCCAGGCAAATAGCTTACATTTGTACTCAAGGAGGTATTCATCCTCGTTGCCCATAGAGATGGAGAGTACGAGCAAAGGATGACTTCTGATTAACAGAAGGTATAAAATCTACAATTAACTCAGAAATTGTGTGAGGAGCGGGCAAATGAAGCGTCTTCAGTACTTAATATCACTTGTTTTAGCTGGTTCAGTTTTTAGCTTTGCTCAATTTACCCAACCAGCACAAGCTCAAGTCGCATATGGCAGCTATGTCGGCGTTGGTCCAGCAGTTGGTTTTGCAGATGGTGCGCGAGTCGGAGGAGTGATTGCTGGCCGCTACAAGCTTCTTGAAGTTCCCGTTTCTTTCCGCGCTCAGGCTTTCATTGGTTCAAATGTCGCCCTTGTGCCAACAGTTTCCTACGACTACCCCATCAACTGGCAAACTGATGCCTATATAGGAGCTGGGGTTGTTTTAGCTGGCGGTGATACACCTTCCCCAGTTGGCAATAAAATTGGCTTTGCTCTGCAACCAGGAATTGATTACGTTGTTCCAAATAGCAATACGGTGATTTTTGGGAACGCTATCATTGCCTTTGACGCTGTCCGTGACGGCGGTACCGCTTTCTCCTTGCAAGGTGGCGTTGGTTTGAGATTCTGATTCATCAACATATTCAGTATGTAGAGGACAAAAGTCGTTTTGGGTGAACTCCGCAACAGAGGTTGAGGGGTTCTAACTTTCGCTATAAGTATATAAAGTTTTCAAAACACATACATTTTCCAGTAGCCACTAACCTGAGATCTTGCTTTTTTCAGCAAGCTATGAGATATTGCGTATAAATAACATTAAACCTATCGGCTTACCGTAGTTTAACTGCAAAATTGAGTAGCTTAGGTAGGGTGTTAAAGGAGTAGTCAGCACCCCTGCCTAAAGGCGAGGGGCTTCTAGCCTCAAACCTCTAGGATTAGCTGACCCGACTCAGTACCGAAGCGTACTACGTTATTGGTAAGTGTTCAAGTTCTCGCTCCGGGATGCGTATCCCTCAACGGGACGTTAGGCATAGCCAGTCTCGGACTCTGAAACCGGACGATTAAACAGGTTTAGAGGGTTAAGCCAGTGTCGCCTGGAAAGTACCGACCAATAACTTTGTCAAGGCTAACATTACTCCCACTTGGGAAGGCACATCGAGTGCAAAACCGTTATGCGTACAGGTGAGTCCAGTCCTGAAGGCGGGTTTCCCGCCGTAGGGAACTGGCTCTCCCGTTGGGGTGAACGATTTGAGATGGTGAGCCAGTACTGAAGGAGGGTCTCCCTCCTTGGAGGTACATGGCGAACCCGTAAGGGTAATTGTCAAGCTCGAAAGTACATTACAAAGGTACACCGAATCTAGTAACCCCAAGGCGGTAATGGTTCACAACAAAGAATGTAAAGCCGTCCTATAAGGACGGGGTTTCTAGCCAAATTTTCGATGAAAATGGCAATGGCAAATAGAGCAACATCCTTGGTTGTCACTATCGACGATTCAAAGAGGGTAACTCCCCGCTTATGGGAGCCTGTGCAACTAGGTACAGCACTGCTTGTGCGGTTTTGGTGGTACAGCAAGGCTTATGGAACAGTTTTGATGATCGGGTTACTGACCTTACTAAGTTTGATATTCTTGCGTATTCATGGGACTTTCCGTAAGCTGCTGTTAGTTTCCATTCATCAAGGCATTGGAGGACGTAAATGGCATACCCTCAGCCGCAAGTCACTGGATTAACTCAGCTCAGAGCTGTGTCTTACCTAGCTCCCAACTGGTTCAATTTCTACGAAACCATTTTGGCTTATCTGGGTCGCGTCTTGGGAGTTGAAACACAGCTTTATCCAGGTGAATGCGACCCATTAGAAGACCCGGTACTCTTAAAAGACCAAGTGGATCTCGCATTCATCTGTGGACTACCTTTGATTCGGTATTGCCAAGTTGTCCCACATCAGTTGCAAGCGTTGGTTGCTCCAGTAATGCAAGCACCGCGCTATCAAAACCGTCCCATTTACTTTTCAGACGTGATTGTGAATGCTACCAGCAACTTGGCAAGCTTTGAGGATTTGGCTCTTAAAACAGTCTGCTACAATGACCCAGGATCCAACAGCGGCTACAATTTGCTGCGCTATCGGTTAATTCAAGGCGGACATCCCAAAAACTTTTTTAGCAAGGCAATACAATCAGGTTCTCACCAGCGTTCAATTCGGTGGGTAGCAGACGGGTTGGTAGATTGTGCAGCAATTGACAGTGTCGTCTTAGAGCAGGAACTGCGCGATTTTCCGGAAATATCTGATCATCTGCAAGTTGTGGAAGTGCTTGGACCTTGTCCTATACCGCCTTTGGTTGTGAGCCAGCGTCTCGGTGCTTCTGTGATTAAGCAGCTTCAGTTTGCTCTACTTCAGCCAGATGCAGAACTACAAGCCGCGATGGAACAAGTAGGAGTTCAGCGTTTTGCAGCAGTCAAGTTGGAAGATTACAATGTACTTGCGGAAATTTACCAAAATTCGCCGTAAAGCCCCCACTGTAACGGTACTCCGTTCAGTGGTGGGATATAAGGCGGGTGATGATGAGGGCATCCCCGACCTATGCTGACTGTAAGTGAGCGCGGGAGTGGGATGTCCGAAGAATCACCAAGTATTTCTAAATTTTGTCCGGAATCCGTCTATTTTGAGTGGTATACTATTATTGGTTGCGACCCACCCACTCGGCTGACCACAACACGAAGTAGCAGAAAGGATGCGCGGCGAAAGTAACTAGCGAGAGAAAAGGGGAAAGATCCTGGTCACTGGTTCGTATGATTACGCTCTGCGGTAAAAGATAAGCCACACAAGGATGTACGGAAAAGAAATTAACTGCCTGCGGGAGGCGGGCGGCTACCAGGGTACACACGGGTGTACGGGAGTAAGGGGCGAGTCCCAAACCTCCGGAGGACAGGTAAGACCATCATCGTCTTGAGTGACGAATACCTTCGGGTATACCTAACGTGGCACTGACCAATGAAACTGGAAGCCCCCACCATAAACGGTACTCCGTTTTGGTGGTGGGTACTTCACAATGCGGTGTCTCAAGAATCGGTATTTTGACACTCCCACGGCTAAAAGCCAGTGGGCTTTCTGCTAACAAGATAGTTAGAAAAGCTGACGCTATCAGCGTGGAAGACCTGAACATCAAAGGGATGAAAGCAAGGTGTAAGCTATCGCCTGATGATGTTAAACAAGGTCGATTTCTCAAGAACGGTCAATCAGCTAAACGCGGTTTGAATCGTTCCATCTCCGATGCTTCATGGGGGACTTTGATAGAAAAAATTCAGTACGCGGCTGCAAAGTCGGGAAAAAGTTTTTTCAAAGTAGATCCCAGAAATACGAGCCGCACTTGTTCTAAATGCGGCGCAATAGATGCCTTATCTCGCTTTGGAGAGAAGTTTGTTTGCACATCATGCGGACATGAAGCACATGCAGATAAACAAGCAGCAGGCAACATAAAAACCCGTGCAGTACAACAAAACGGGTTAACAATCAAGAAAATGATAAAGGTACGCAGGGACTCTGCGGAACCCAAACAGCTAGTACTGTTTGAAACGCCCAACCCTGAATTAACAGGGATTAAAAGGAGACACCGTGCCAGCGATGGTGAGACAGCGCTGAAGACGGGTTTCCCGTCGCAGGCGACTGCGTTCGCGGAGCGTGCGCTTTGCGCTTACCCGAAGGGCAAACGCGGTGTGCCTGGGAACCCGCCTAACTCAGTACAACTGAGTCTATGGGATAACGCGATAATGGCATATTCGCGTGAATCCCACCCCTAGAAGGGGTGGGTGCGTCAATTCGCAACAAAGCATTTAAATAAACTTGCTCAAACAAAGCTCGCTGAGCATGGCTTCCACCAATATTATGCAATAGGGGTAATACAGGTTTCAGTTGAGCGATCGCCTCTAACCAATCGCCCTTGGCATGAGCAACCAGACCTCTCGCCGCTGGAATTGCCAAAAGAAACCAGTTTTGGCGTAAATAGGGATTGACAGTAGTAGCGTGTTTGTGCATACTGATTTGCATTTGCGTCAACCATTCGCTACGTCCTGCTCTGGCCAGTGCATAGATATAATGCAAGTCTTGAAACGGCAATGCGTGTTCGTGAAGGCGGGGAAAAAGATATCCACTCAACTCCTGCCAACGTCCGCCCACATCCACTCCACGCAACTCCAAGCGTAACAGTAGGGCGATCGCCCCCACTTGGTCTTTGGGAGATTCTTTCTCGGCGCGTCCCCATACATGAGTATCGTACAGTGTCAACACCTTTTGTTCGTCGCCTCGTTCTAGGTAGTACAGCGCTACGTGCCACCAATTGTGCGTATACAGCATGGAGTTGCAGTTATTCCAAGTGTCAGCATGACTCTCCATCCAAGCAATGCCTTCATCCACTCGTCCTTGAGTTTCCATCACATGAGCAATAGCATGATGCGCCCAAGGATCATGACGATTGAGAGAGGTTGCCATTCGAGCCATTGCTTCGGCTTGTGTCAGCCGATGGCACTGTTCCAAACCAAACGCCAGCATACCGTACAGATAGTGATTTTCCTGATTAGCAGCAAGAACTTTTTCAGCAATTTTGAGCAATCTTTCTTTATCGCCCAAATAGAAGTAGTGATACTGTCCCTGTTGAACCGATATGAGATCACGCGGAAAGTCTTGAGCAAGAGTCTCGTGTAGGGCGATCGCCCAGTCAATTGCTCCGGAAGCCCAAGCGGCGATCGCTTGTATATATAACCGTTCTCGCTTTGTGATCTTTGCTAAATACTGTTGAGCCGTTTGTAAATGGGGTGTGGCTTGCTGCCAAGCCGTAGCGTTTTCTTGACAGAGGTAATGAGCAGCTGCATAGGCATGAATCAATGCACAGCTTGGATCTGCGGCAATTCCTCGTAAGATACAAGCTTCAGCATCCTTACCATAGCTGAGGGCTTGTTCGATGAAACAGTCAATGGCTGCGATCGTCTCTTTTGAGTCTGTTGTTACTTCAAGTCCTTGAGCGTCTTTTAGCATTGTTCATTCCTAGTTCAAGATCGGCTTTTCTGTTTCAACACCCGTTAACGCACTAAATTTTGGAGTTGATTATTAATTACACTAAATCTATATAATTACCGTACTTTATGAGTATGTCATAGCCAATCTTGAAATGGCAAGAGCAATACAGGGCTTACGCAAAAAACCCTCTCTTCTCTCTTCCTCTGCCTTCTCTGCGTCTAAAGCCCTAAGCGCAAAGCGCACGCTACGCGAATGGGCATGCGCCTTCAGCGTAGTGCTGTTTATTTATGGACAAGCAACCACCAATTCTAATCACAGTATGGTGACACCAAGCTTGTTCGCAACTCGTTTCAGTTCTTCATCAAGTGTTGCAAGAGCTAATCCTTCACGCAGCGCAAGCTCTAAATATGCTGCATCGTAGGAGGTAAGCTTATGGGTTCGCGCAAGGGTAAGCACGTCAGTAAATGCCTTCTCCCCAGTTTTTGCATCAACGGTAATGGGTAGACTGCCCAAGAGTCTGAGGAATTGAGTTATCTTTGCCTGATTGGTTCGTCCCCTTCGTTCACTTATCGCTAGGACATTTGCAATTTCAAGGGGCCAAATGGAAGGCACTTTTGCACTTCCTTGGGCAAGCCCCTCAAGTAGCGAGTCGGTAAATTCTGTTGCTTCGTCCTCAAAGCACCATGCCATTGCTATTGAGCAGTCAAGCACAAAGTTCATCTTCTGCCCTCGTTAATCATCTCTCGTACCGAGAGTCCTCCCAAAGTGTGCCCTTTGCGGAACTGCTTTAACTCTTCAATCACTGAGCGAAAGTCACGCTTTTGGTCTTGATCCACGGGAACAAGTCGCGCAATGGGGACTCCGTGCTTTGTAATCACAAACTCTTCTCCCTTTGCGACCCGTTCAAGGAGCGCAGGAAGGTGCGTCTTTGCTTCGTATGAGCCTACTGATTCCATAATTATTATTAGACTAGTATTAGACTAGTCTAAATATTTCTTGATCAGATGTGCAAGTTTCACAACTCCCATCCCCGAAACCGCTTACTAAGGAATGTGGATTAAATAACTTGTAAAATTCATAACCTCCGTAGGGGTTTTTCTTTGCCGATGCGTGTCAATAATCACGCTCAAACACTCAATTAAGGGTCGTTTTAGATCCCCCAACCCCCTTAAAAAGGGGGCTTTGATTTTATTTCCCCCCTTTCTAAGGGGAGATTAAGGCTTGATTTTATTTCCCCCCTTTCTAAGGGGGGATTAAGGGGGGATCGAAAATCTAGATGGTACATCGAAAAATGGTCTAATGCTTGTCAATAATGACTTTGGGCTTAAGTTGACACCAATGGGCAAAACCTTGTGCCCCTACCCAAAAATTGGATATCAATGAATTTGTGTTCCTAACCACCATTGCAAGATGCACGATTCAACCACGGACCATGAGGTGTCATACTGGGTGCTTGAGCGACTAAAATCACATCACCATTCCTATCCACCACCCAACCCTGTGCTTCCACAATCTCATTTGGTACTGTATTGACATTTTTGTGATTTTGTGTATTACGTTCACTTCTGCGCTCTTGCGTCTCCCTGCTTGAAGCACCAGAAGGATTGTTTGCATCCCCATCCAAAGACACCCAATCTACGTGCACATTGTTGCTTTTAAGAACTTCCCTAGGGTTGGGTGGTATGCCGCCGCGTCCGGTGATGATAAATTCGCTTTGATTGTGTGCAGCTACATCACAGCTTTGTGCCAGTCTCGGTTCCTCTGCTTCCACAAGCAAGTTGATTAATCCACGGTTGATATCAACTTCAGGTGTATTGATATTTACCACCCCGTTGAAAGTCGGGTTGGTCTGAGAAATTGCGGTAATGTCGCTTGTAAATAGGTTTTGTGGGTTCAGTTTGGTAGGGTCGTTGGTTCCTAATTGTCTTACTAAGTCTTCTCGACTACGCGGTGCTATGCCAAAAATACCAGTAGCATTGATTTGGACTCTGCCACCAGAACCTGTGAAAGCATTGGCGGTGATGTCGCTGTTTTCTTGTGGTTTGGCGACGATGAAGCCATTAGGAGCGTTGATGGTGATATTACCGCCGTCACCAATAGCTTGAGTTTTGCCTGCATTGGTGGAAATTTGACTGTTGCGGCGTAGCAGTAATAAATCCTGCACTTGTAGGTTAATATTTCCACCTTGACCAGTGTCAGTTTCAGATGTGAGTTTTCCTTTGTTGTCCAGAAGTATGGAGCGAGCGGTAACACTGAGTTCGCCTGCTTTTCCTAGATTTCTAAGGTCTTCTAAGTAGGTTACATTGTTTTGAGCTTGACTGGTTATATTTATTGCAGCCCCATCGCGGACAATCAATTGCCCTGTGGAGATTGTCACTTTTCCAGCATCTGCGGAACCGAAAGTTTGAGTAGATAAGCTACTAGCAAAACCATCTGTAGAGGTTCCAATAATCTCTACGGACTCAGAGGCGTTAACGGTCAAATTTCCTGCAGATCCTGTAGCTGGTATAAATTTTGAGTTCTGTTGTCTTGCACCAGATGCTGCTGATACCTGTGCTCCATCTTGAATACGCAACCTTGTAGTGTTGAGAACTATGTCACCTGCCTTTCCACTGCTAAAAGTTGTACTACTTAGTACAGTAGGAACTGGTGTGCTAAAGCTACCAATTAAATCTATAGACTCAGAGGCGTTAACGGTCAAATTTCCTCCTGCACCTTCTCCAAAAGTAGAAGTTCCTATTTGTGCGCCATCCCGAACAATTAATTTTCTTGTGGTAATCGTTAAATCTCCGCCATCTTTGACACCATTACTTAAATTTCTCAATCGCACATTACCAATTAGTTCTACAGAATTGCCTTGCACCTGGATGTTACCACTGCCATCGTTGCCACTAGCATCTATAAAAGATCGAATTTCAGAACCATCAACTGTTTGCTGGATGAGTTGAATGTTCTGGAAATTCTGGACACCCTCATACCCCAAGACCCAACCTTGGTTGGATGGATTTAGACTGACCAGACTATTGCCAGCGACGCTTCCTAACTCAATTCGTCCCTCTGATGCCGTTAAATTTCCCCCCTCCAACGTCACATCACCCCCTACAAGTGCCAAGGTTGTACCTGTTTGCACCTGTAGACCAACAGGGAAGTTCGAGATATTGGTTGCTCCACCTGGACTTGCTTGTGATTGATTGCGGATGGGTGCCGCAGTTGCTCCAAATTGCAAGCCTATGGGAACATTGACTGTTAGCAAGGGTGTGGTTTGGGGATCTGTAGCACTAAATTTGATACCATCGGCAAAGTTAAGACTACTAGCCGTACTTGCTACAAATGAACCGCCGATGTTCAGGGAGGCATTGGGACCAAAAATAATGCCGTTGGGATTAATCAGAAACAGGTTTGCTGTGCCTTTAGCGCTAATGGTGCCATCAATGTTAGAAACAGACTTACCCGTGACCCGGCTAATAATGTTCTGAATATCAAGTGCATTGTTAAAGGAAGCCGTAGTCCCAGTAGGTACAGAAAACTGCTCAAAGCTGTGGAACAAATTGGTTCCTGCTCGGGTTCCACCTTCTATAATTCTGATATTATCCTGTGTTGTAACGCGAGAATTACTCGGTAGAGTGGCATCCGGGGTAATTTGGGCAATGGCACAGTTAGCAGAGAAAGCTATTGCACCACCTATTGCAACTCCTAGCCCTTTAAAATAGTTCCAAACAGTACTCATCCCAGATATTGCACCCCTCTATGAGAAGTAACTGTTGCTGAACAACGGTAATACTGCGACTATATTACTTCCTTATTGGTATTGGATTACCGAAATACTAGTAGGTTGGGTTTTGTTCCTCAACCCAGCCTACTGCTTCACTGCTGAAAAGATTGCTTATTGAGAATAAGACAAAATTAATTGCTACTAGGAGAAAGGGCTTCCTAAGGTAGTGTCATCACTTTTATTCTCAATAAGTTGAGACTATAGCTATTAAGTTAACAATACCGTTACAGTTTACTTAACACACCTACAACAAAATCGTTTTATATCTTCGCACCAACAATTACATGCTGATATAATGAGTTCATTCTCTGGAATTGCTCGTAAACTTTCTTTAAGTTGCTGATCCACAATAGCATCACTAAATGGCAGTTTTCTAATGGAATTGAGCAAAAACAGATTGGTGGTGCCGTTGACTCGAAATGTGCTACCTACATCAGAGATAGACTTAGCCGTCACCTCGGTGATGTTGTTAATATCAGCTGTGTTGTTCCTGTCATCTGTTACATCGGTGGAAGTAGAAAAATGTTCAACCCTGCGGAACAGGTTGGCTGTACAATTTGCTCTACCATTAACCTCGTTACTAGGGCGGTCATTGTTCGGATTAGGTTTAACTGCTGAACTTTCAGCTACTGGGGTGCCATCGCTTCTGATTTGAGCTAAGGCATAATCCCCATACAAGGCAAGTACTCCACCAATTGCGAAAGCACTCGCTAGCGCTAATTTCCAGACCTGACTGCTTCGGCTTTGAGACATTTTTGCTTACCTCAAATCTATGTATCACATACTTCATTAGCCTGCAATATAATAAATTGCAGGCTAAGTAGAAGTGATCTTTAATAGAGTAGACTACATTGACGTTGGTAATCTGCGTTTCACTCCTTAGCAAAGCTTAATGGATAGCGGTATTGTCAACTTAACTGCTGGAAAGCTAGCTTATTAAGAATGAGACAAAATTAATTGCTAGTAGGAGAAAGGGCTTCCTAAGCTAGTGTCATCACTTTTATTCTCAATAAGTTGAGACTATAGCTATTAAGTTAACAATACCGTTACAGTTTACTTAACACACTTACAACAATATTCTGGTGGATTTTCGCACCAGCAATTACATGCTGATATAATGAGTTCATTCTCTCCAATTGCTCGTAAACTTTCTTCAAGTCGCTGATTCACAACAGCATCACTCAATTGAATTTTAGTTATATCGAGTATGCACTGAAATGTTACCAGTCCGTCTCCTGTTAAACCGTATTGCTGGAATAATTCGACTAATTTAGAGTTATTTACTGCATTCAATAGTTCCTGCTTAATCTCTTCTTGTAACTGCTGTAAATTTTCAATAACCATGACTTTTTTCTCCTTGCAACCTGGTAGATTTGTGAATTGAATATTGCACTAATAACAGTGCGTGAGAGTATGCGTTAATGGATAATACCGCTAGGAAAGTAGTTAACACTAAATACGTTTGCGCTTTAGGTTCACCGCCTTCCTTCTACTCCTTAATAGGGGTGAGTGAAATTAACTTATGCACTTTTGAGAGAAAAACTTGAAACGACCTTTTTTTTCCCTTCACGTCTAAAAAAGTAGTCGTCGTTAAACAGAAAATACTCATTTCTCAGGCAAGGGCGGGTAAGATATCTACCCCAGTAACATGCTTATCTTTCCTTGTGGAGCGATCGCCTCGCCTGTTAGCATAATATTCCTCGTTCCTTGGGACGCCGTAGCCTATAAATGATGACTTAGGAGGTACAGGACTGGTATATCTTTTAAAGTACTTTACCTTCTATCTGGCTATGCCTTGCTTTGGATACGGTAACGACAACACCCACAAAAGCGATCAATCGCTTCTTAGGCAGTCCTCTACTTTGCGATGGCACCGAGAAAGCGCGATCACAGCGGTCGCGCTGATCAACAGACTCAACAGTTCTGGTGGCTAAGTCACAACTAAGCGTTTACTGGGAACTTTGACTTATTACTGTCGTCATTTCATACTAATGCAGGTCTATAGCGTTTTGCGATATCGCACACAGAGGAGAGTAGCTTGCAAAGGATTAACCGTACATTTTTAGTATCAATTAGCACGGTAATCAATAAAATTAGGAGTGAGAGCCAAGAAGCACATATGATCCATAACTAACAAGTCCAGCAGGTGGAAACCGATGTCGTTCTTGGCGAATAGTTTTAATCTTTGGTTGAAGAAAATAGATAATCGGAATCTGCCTTGTCAGTCAGAAGTTGGTGGCTGTTGGATTGGGTTGAGCTTTGCAGCCGACTGTGGATTGATGCAATTGCAGTTGGGTAGACAAGCATCCCAAATTCACAAATCCCAACTTTTTGATTTAAGTGGTTACTTTTTCACGAACAATATTAAGCAAAGTTAATCATAGCCAATGGAGTTGCAGTCTTATGGACTTGTATGGAGATGCATTAAACATCCTCAAGGAAACGAGTCGGACTTTTTACATTCCAATTATTCAGTTACCACTTGGCTTGCAAGAGGCGGTAGCGTCAGCATACCTGTGCTTGCGAGCTATTGACGAAATTGAAGACCATCCAGACCTAGATAACTTCACCAAGGCAAAGCTGTTACATACAATTAGCTTGACATTACAAGCAGGAGGTGATGGCTTTGCCGTCGATGCTTTCTACAAGGGGTTAAAGTCACATGAACATCTACTACCAGAGGTTTCCCTGCGGATTCGAGAATGGGCAATACTTGCGCCTGCAACAATTGCACCTCGCATTTGGGATGCCACTGCAGCAATGGCAGACCGAATGGCTTACTGGGCAGAAACGAATTGGATAATCCGTAGTGAGTCCGATTTGGATCGTTACACATTTGGAGTTGCAGGTGCTGTTGGCTTAATGCTCTCAGATTTATGGGCTTGGTACGATGGGACGCAGACGAACCGTCTGCATGCAGTTGGCTTTGGTCGCGGTTTGCAGGCGGTGAATATCATCCGCAACCACAGTGAAGACTTGGTGCGTGGGGTGGACTTCTTCCCCGAGGGTTGGAGTGCGAAAGATCTACATCATTATGCTCGTCGCAATTTGGCGCTGGCAGATGCATACACCAGTGCCCTTCCTGCTGGTCCGGCTTTAGACTTTTGTCAAATTCCCTTGACTTTGGCTTATGGCACTCTTGATGCTATGGCTAATGGCAAAAATAAACTCAGCCGCAGTGATGTCCTTGCACTGCTTGACCAGTTGACTAACACAAGCAAGTAAAATAACCGCCGTCAAGCATTTCCTTTATGGGATCCCACGGGCGTTCACTTACACCCATACCTCAACCAACTAGAAACCATGTTTGTTTAGGTCTGACTAAGCGTCCGGAGGTTTTGCTCAACATTGCTCCTCGCACTTACTCACACACTTCTAAAATAGTATCTTAGCAACAACCCAGCATTTGCCTCTCTATCGTGATGGGAAGCTGATGCAGGGTCTAGGGTAGCCGAACAATAGATCTTAATAGGACTAAAACGACTGGTTTTGCAAAATTATTTTTTTCTCATTAAACCTCTTGATGGTATTTAAAGATATACTCAGCCACAGTAATGTTTTGCACTCATTAAGCAGTTGAATTATCGAAAATGAACGCCATTTCTTGAGTATTCAACTTTTCTGATGGTTCAGATTGCCACAGCCTATATAACTTGCGAGGCAGTGTATTGCCTTACTTAACAAAAGGAGAAATGTTAGTGAAAAAAACCCTTTTTCTCAGTCCTCCTTCCTTTGATGGGTTTGACGGTGGTGCAGGTTCCCGATACCAAGCCAAGCGGGAAATTACCTCCTTCTGGTATCCTACATGGCTAGCACAGCCCGCCGCCCTAGTCCCAGGAAGCAAGCTTGTAGATGCTCCTCCACACAATCAAACTGTGGAAGATGTGCTGAAAATCGCCAAAGATTACGAACTGATTATCATGCACACCAGCACACCCTCGCTGGCTAATGATGCCAAGTGTGCTTTAGCAATTAAGGAACAAAACCCTGATGTGCAGATTGGGTTTGTTGGGGCGCATGTGGCAGTCTTACCAGACGAAACACTACGCGAAAACCCGATTATAGACTTTGTCTGTCGCAACGAGTTCGATTACACCTGTCAGGAACTGGCGCAAGGCAAACCTTGGGATCAGATTAAGGGGCTGAGTTACCGAGATAAAAACGGTAATTTACATCACAATGCTGAACGCGATTTCATCCACGATTGGGATGCAATGCCCAGTGTTCTGCCAATTTATGCTCGTGACTTGGACATTACAAAATATTTTATCGGTTATCTCTTACATCCTTACGTTTCATTTTATACAGGTCGTGGTTGTCCTGCCAAATGCACCTTTTGTCTGTGGCCTCAGACGATAGGCGGTCATCAGTACCGCACCAAAAGCCCCCAAGCGGTTGGGCGAGAAATGGAAGAAGCCAAAGCCATTTTTGGTGACAAGGTTCAGGAATATATGTTCGATGATGACACCTTCACCATTGATAAGCAGCGGGCGATCGCCATCAGCGAACACCTGAAGCGACTCAAGCTTACTTGGAGCTGCAACGCCCGCGCCAACTTGGACTACGATACACTCAAGCAACTGCGTGACAACGGCTTGCGCCTATTGCTAGTGGGATTTGAATCCGGCAATCAGCAAGTTCTAGACGGGATCAAGAAAGGCATTAAATTAGAGGTGGCGCGGAAGTTTATGGAGAACTGCCACAAACTCGGGATCACCGTACACGGCACATTTATTATCGGCTTGCCAAACGAAACCCGCCAAACAATTGAGGAGACCGTTCGCTTTGCTTGCGAGGTGAATCCTCATACTATCCAAGTTTCCATCGCCGCTCCTTATCCAGGAACCGAACTTTATCAACAAGCTCAGACTAATGGTTGGTTTAGCGACAATTCCCTAGTTGCCTCATCCGGCATTCAAATGTCTTCACTACAATATCCGAATCTCTCCAGTTCCGAGATTGAGGATGCTGTTGAGCAGATGTACCGTCGCTTCTATTTCCGACCCCAAGCCATCATCCCAATTGTGGGTGAAATGCTGACTAATCCTCAGATGCTAGTGCGTCGCCTGCGTGAGGGACGCGAATTTTTCTCTTACCTGAAAGACCGCCACACCCAGGCGGGTGCTAAAACGCAATCAGTTGTGGCTAGGTAGTGGGTAGTGGATAGTAGTTAGTGGTAAAGAACAACCAACAACTATCAACCTGCAGCTACCAACCAATAACCAACAACGCTCCAAATGTACAGACGCGCCATGGCGCGTCTGTACACAGGTAATTTTTTACACATCAACCTTAACTGAACCGTATTGGTTTATAGGACGGGTGCCAATCCCATCCCACAAGAAAAAATTGGACACTTTTTAATTTGGAAGTCCCTTACAACTGGCGTATCCAAGTCGCTTCTTCCAAGACGGCTTTGAGAGAAAGCAAGTTTTTACGGTTAAACCAATGTTGCAAAGCTTGCCTAAACTCTCCCCGTGCTGCTGCCTGCACCCCATCATTAACGGCAATAGCAATATGTTGCATGACGCTGGGGTCGCGGTAGCAATTCATGACACACGCTGTACAGCCATCACGAACCCGCTGTGTGCCGTCAAACTCTGTAATATGGCACAATGGCTGATCCCAGTTGTGGCACCGGTAGAGGTTCAGGTGCCAGTCTAGATAAAAAAGCTTCCAGCCACCAAGACAGCCAAATTGCTCTGGTTCACCCTGTAAATGGCGCTGCATATCTTCTATGGAAATGGTGGGATTTACGACGCGAAAATCACGTTTGAGCGCTTTGACACTCTCGAAGCGCTCATGCAATTCCTCGGCAGTATAATCGACTAAGTTTGAGTCCGCGTAACCAAGGTAAGACGATGCCAGAGTCGTGAGTGGATAGGAGAAGTTGACGGTGTCAAACCCAAGTGAGTTTAAGAATGGTGGTAGCTTTTGATAATCATCTATTAGTCGGCTCATGGTGACTGAGGCAGTGGTACCGATGCCTCGGCGGCGCAAATGAGTATTGGCATCGCGGATGCGATCGCACACTCCCGTCAGTCCTCGGTTCTGTTCATGTTCCAAAGCCGCAGCAGCATCAATGGAAATAAAAACTCCTAAAAGCCCTGCATCAGCCATTTCGTCAATGCGCTTTGGCGTCAGGAGCGAACCGTTAGTCACAATCATCGGTGCTATACCGATACTTGATGCATGAGCTATTATTTCTGTCAAGTGGGGATGGAGCATTGTCTCACCACCCACGTAGATGAGGTAATACACCCCATTGCGATAGAGAATCTCTGCCGCCAGCTTTGCATCATCTAGCGTTACAGAATGCCTCAAATCCATAGGCAACCGATCTACTGCAAAATTGCAGAAGCCACAACGGGCATTGCACGCACTGGTAATGGCAAATTGACATGTGGAAGGTCCCCCATCCAAAAATCCCTGTAGTACCATTTGCCATAATGAACGCCTTTTTGACTGCAAAACCGAGTTACTATGGGGCATAATATTATACTTTTTTCTAAAAAATACTCACAATAAATTCTACAGAATTTTAGTCATTAGATTTTTTGTCAAACTCCACTTTACCGTAATCCAGTTTTATGACCCGGTCTGCTACATGAAAATACCGATCATCGTGGCTAATAACCAGCACTGTTTTGCCTCTATCTCTCAGTTCTGGTAGAAGTTTCGTATAGAATATTTCTTTAAATACTGGGTCTTGGTCAGCCGCCCACTCATCAAACAAACAAATTGGTCGGTCTTCTAAGTATGCCGTCAGTAAAGTCAGTCGTTTCCGCTGTCCTTGCGAAAGATTTGTGGTGGAAAGTTTACCATTTTTAATTTTGACTTTGTGGTCGAGTTGGAGGAGCCTTAAGTACTCTTGAGCTTGAGTATCCAAATTAACATTGTCTAATCCTAAAAGTTCGTCAAACAAATAGAAGTCAGAGAATACTACGGTAAAATGCTGACGATACCATTCTCGATTCTGTTCGCTAATCAACTCCCCATCGAACAAAATTTCTCCAACTTCCGGAATGTAAAGTCCTGTAATGAGTTTGGCTAAAGTGGATTTACCACTCCCATTTCCTCCAACGATGAACACGAGTTGTTGAGGATAAAACCTTAGGTCAACAGGACCGAGAATAAAGCTGCTGTCTTCTTGGTCTGTGCGATAAGTATGGGTCACATTGACAAGTTGTAAGTACTGCCACGAAGACTTGCTTTCGGGTGGAACCGTCAACTGTTCAGCTTGGTTTGCCAAAGATAAACCCAGCGACTCTATCTTTTGCAAAGCAATGTTAGCTTTGCTAATTAAGGGGAGGTTCTCCAAAATGTTGTTCATCGGCATCATCAAGTATGCAAATGTCAAGATGTAGCCAGAGAGAGTTTCAGGAGTAATAGTCAGCAGATTGGGTAGCGCAAACAGCACAAAACCCATCGCGAAAAAAAACAAAAGTCTTCCCCAACTTGTTGTTGATGTAAATAGGATCAGACCTTGAATGTTGTGACGGCTGAATGCAGCAGCTGTTGATTGCAGGTTTTTAGAAAGGAAGATTTGACGCCGCCTGTAGTGTAGCTTGAGTTCCTTGACTCCTTCAGTAATGGTACGAAAATGCTTAAACAGGACATCTTGATCATCTCGCGCAAGAGCAAGGAATCTCTCTCCTCTTTTTAACAGCCACTGAGAACTGCCAATTGCTACCACTGCAAGTCCCACAACCATCACAAGTACGAACCAGGATAGCCAAGTAATATACAGCAAACAACCTGCTACAATGGCAATATCAATACATAGGTAAGGAAGCTGGTGTACAGCATTAGCAACTGTCTGGACATCTTCTGTCAGGGTTGCCAAGAGTTTTGGATTTCCCATCTGTTCCAAGTGACTCAACTCGGAAGAAAGAATCTGGCGACTTAAGCGCATTCGTAATTGGAACACAGCATGCTGAGATAAGCGAATCAGCATAACTTGAGAAATGATACTGGTAATCAGCGCCACTAATGCCAGCGCAACAAAGCCCCAAGCGAGGTATGTGAGGCGTTGGCTAGTGCTGCGAGTTGCGGCAGTGCTGATCAAGGCTATGAGGCTAGCGCTACTGCCACCACTTAAAAATCCGGTGACAATTGCGATCGCCACCATCCGCCAAGAAGAACGCAGCAGAAAGGAAATCAGATTCATAACGCTTGATTGCAAACCAATTGAGTGAGCGCTCCTACAAAAGAGAAATATTATATAGATTTTTTTTGATTATACTATCAGCCAAAAGTCGTACTTTCTTCATTTTAAAGTAATATCTTCTACATAGAAAGGTCATAAAATGATGTGCAGGTAAAAGTCCAATCTAGAATGTGTCAAGTAACTTATTCTAATATTGGGTAGCTTTGTCTAAGTCTTATGTAACGGATGTTTTATTTGCATCAACTCATGCATCAGATTGGCTCAGATTATTTTGCTTTGACAGGCACTGGGCTCTACTTTCTGCTCCTGATTGTGTGTTTGTCGGCAATTTGGTATTACTGCTATGGGATCTATGCGGCAATTGAGTTCTTTTCCGATCAGACACAGATTGATCCCGACTTCCACCCACCCATTAGTATCCTCAAGCCAATTTGCGGTCTCGACATCGATACTTACGAAAACTTCGCTTCATTTTGCCAACAAGACTACCCGGAGTACCAAATCATCTTCGGTGTCCGCGATGAGAATGACCCTTGTGTGCAAATTGTCAAGAAAATCATCGACGATTTCCCAACAATTGATATTCGTCTTGTTATAAGCGATCGCACGATTGGGACTAATTTCAAAGTTAGTAATCTAGCGAACGTACAAGCTGAAGCCAAGTATTCGCTGCTGCTGCTTGCAGATAGCGATGTTCGCGTCGGGCCAGATTATTTGAGGCGAGTCATCCAGCCAATGCGCAACCCAGCTGTGGGTGTTGTCACCTGTTTGTACCGTCCGCAAGTTCGAGGGTGGGCAGCAATCTTGGAAGCCATCGGCATATCTACTGAGTATCATGCTAGCGTTTTAGTCGCAAGATCGCTCGAGGGTATGAACTTTGCCCTCGGTCCAACCATTGCAATCCGCAAAAGTGTCTTGGAAGCAATAGGAGGATTTGGGGCAATTGCTGATTATCTGGCAGACGATTTCCAACTTGGCTACTTAAGCGCCCAAGCAGGCTATGAAGTCGTACTTTCTGAGTATGTGATTAACCATGCGATCGCAACAGAAAGCTTGATTGATTTAATCCATCGCCAAACACGCTGGAATTGTTGCACACGAGTTTCTCGACCTTGGGGCTATATCGGACTCATCTTTACCCACGGCACAGCAATCAGCTTATTATTCTTAATAGCAACACTCGGATCGGTTTTCGGTTGGGTAGTCGCTGGTTTAACCTGGAGTACAAGGTTAATCATGGGCTGGATTGTTGGCGTTAAATATCTTCAAGATCCATGTGTCCAAAAATTTTTCTGGCTCATTCCTTTATCCGACCTGATCAACTTTGGCATCTGGTGCTGCGGCTTCTTTGGCAACACAATTGAGTGGCGCGGGCGACGACTGAAACTGACAAAAGGCGGTAAGCTAGTGGAAATTACAAGTGATTTTGCCAAAGTATTATCAAGTTAGCTGTTGCGGTTTGTGGGGAGAAATTTGCGATGGATGGTTACGTAATGCCAACACAAAAGCCTGTTCTTGAGAAGACAACTCAAACAACCCGCTACGTTCCGCGCCATCATCGACGCATTCTTTGTGTCTTTCCCAAGTACAGCCGATCGTTTGGAACCTTTCACCATGCCTACCCGTTGATGGGGAATGTCAAAGCTTTCATGCCACCGCAAGGCATTTTGATTGTAGCTTCTTACTTACCTCAAGAGTGGGAAGTCCGCTTTATTGATGAGAATGTGCAGTCTGCAACCAGAACGGATTTTCAGTGGGCGGATGTGGTGATTGTGAGTGGAATGCACATCCAGCGCTCGCAAATCAATCAAATTAATGAAATTGCCCACCGAGAAGGCAAAATCACAGTTGTAGGTGGTCCCTCGGTGTCTGGTTGCCCAGAATATTACCCTGATTTTGATATTTTACATTTGGGTGAATTAGGGGATGCAACTGACTCGATGATTGAGTATCTGGATTTACACAGCGAACGTCCCCAACAGCAAATTCGCTTTGAAACCAACGAACGATTGCCTCTAAGTGATTTTCCCATTCCGGCTTATCACCTGCTCAATCTCAATCAATATTTCATTGCCAACGTTCAATTCTCCAGTGGTTGTCCTTATCACTGTGAATTTTGTGATATTCCTGCGCTTTACGGCAACAACCCTCGTCTAAAAACTCCAGAGCAAGTTCTAGCGGAACTAGATGCGATGCTGGAATCTGGTAATCCGGGAGCAGTGTATTTTGTCGATGATAACTTTGTGGGCGATCGCCGTGCCCTCATGAAGTTGCTTCCACACCTGATTGACTGGCAAAAGCGCAATGGCTATCCCATTCAGTTTGCCTGTGAAGCCACCCTGAATCTGGCTCAAAGTCCCAAACTTTTGGAAATGATGCGCGAGGCATATTTTTGTACAGTTTTCTGTGGTATTGAAACACCAGAAACTAACGCTCTCCAAGCGATTTCCAAAACTCATAACCTCAGTATGCCGATTCTTGAGGCAGTGAAAGTTTTAAATAGCTACGGCATGGAAGTTGTATCGGGAATCATCCTCGGGTTTGATACAGATACACTAGATACCGCAGACCGAATTCTGGAATTTATTCGTCTGTCCCAGATTCCCATGTTGACAATTAACCTGCTTCATGCATTACCAAAAACTCCATTGTGGCGTAGGTTAGAACTAGAAGGGCGACTCGTCTTTGATGAAAATCGTGAGTCGAATATCGAGTTTTTAATGCCTTACGAGCAGGTAGTTGAAATGTGGCGTCGCTGTATTACAACAGCATACGAACCAGAATTTTTGTATCAGCGATTTGCCTACAATATAGAGCATACTTACCCAAACCGGATAAAAGTACCAAACAGTCCAGCCCGCACTTCTTGGGCAAATATCCGTAAAGGTTTGACAATGTTAACTAACATTTTGCTACGGGTAGGGGTTTTCGGAAATTACCGGAAAACTTTTTGGAAAATGGCTAAACCAGCACTCAAAGCAGGTAACATAGAAGACTTGATTCATGTTGGATTAGTAGGTCATCACCTGATTCAGTTTGCCGCTGAGTGTGCTACAGGTGAGGAATCTGCTTCTTTCTATTCTCAAAAAATACGAAAGGCTGTTCGCATTTGAGCATAAATTTATGAACACAAAGCCTTGGGACGCCCAACTTGCTTATTGGCTAGTTATACTTCGGAAGCATGAAACCAAAATAACGCCATAATAAACCACATAAGCGCCTACCATGTATTATTGATGTCAACAACCCAGGTCTAAAGACGCTGGGCTTCTAGCCTAAGTCCAAGGACAGTAGTTGACCCGACTAAGTACCTCGTGTACTACGTTATTGGCAAGTGTTCAAGTTCCTACCTACAGATGCG
>JAHHIB010000104.1 GCA_019359075.1 Kalymmatonema hyalinum WJT4-NPBG1 | reverse complement strand
CTTAGTAAGGATTATGAAGTACTTCCTGAGACTACACAGACGTTTATTTATATCGCTATGATTCGTTTAATGTTAAAACAACTTGCGTGATTAAAATCACTTGTCCACAACTTTTCAGACATCCTCTCAGAGTTACTTACTCCCGAACCGCTAGAAGAATACCTATTTTTTAAAAAAATACCAAGAAGAACTCAGCAGTCAGGAGTCAGGCGGGAGTCCTGTACGAAGCCGCAGATGAGTCGAGGTTTAAAGCCCCTGCTTTTAAGTAGGTCGAAGTAAAATGCGGAGCATCCTTTTTGAAACCCCCGTCAATATCCTTTGGGGATATTCTGAATTCTGAATTCTGACTCCTTCTCATCTGTTTGTAACTCTTTTTTGAGCCTGTCGCAGCGAAGCGGTGAGTGACCGCCGCGACCGCCGATGCCGCTTCACTCGCTATTTTGATACTGGCGGTCACTCAGCGACAGCCAACGGGGGGAGTCCTGAGGGAGGGCGCAGCCCCCCTCGTGCCTCTTGGAGACAACTCAAGCATTTCGGGTTGCTCGCTCATCACACCTTTTGATCATCGCTAAGCGGAGTTTTTACTGTCGATGGCGATCGCCGATTTTTACTCTCAACTCCACTCACAACTGCGAGACTTAACACACGCTAAAATCGCTCGAAAATACCTCTTTTCCTGGTCATCTGCAACTTGTGTCATTCAAATGGCTCACTAGTTCATTTGTTCGCGTTGAAAGGGCTGGGCAAGGTGGGGTAGATCCAATGTCAGTTCCGGCGAAACCTATTCCAGCACCACCGCTTTAAGCTCTTCTACGATGCACTTTAACCCGTTTGTTGGGGTCTTGCTTGCTTACCCAACAGAGGAATTTGTGCATTTGCGGCTCATTTTTTAGCTTCTCCAGCGAGTTTAATTCCTGTGCTAAGCGTGTATTATCGTACAGGGTGTGAATCTGCTTATGGCAGGCAGAACAGATATTGATCTTCGGTCCATGATGACCCTTTTTCTGCTTAGGAATCAGATGGTGAACCGTTAATGGTTCCACTTCTCTTTCACACAACTCGCAAGTCATGTTGTTAACCTAATACTACTGATACTATTTGTATTATTACGTAATACTCACATGGTAATGGTGGGATATCCCATCGACCATTACCGATTACCGAATTTTCCAACGGCGTTGGCTACTTTGAGAGTATTGGCTCAAATATCAGATATGTCCCGCCCAAACCTTCTACAATTGTGCGTGTATTAGCAACCATCATTTTTTGATAGGTGTCCGCTTCGCTTCCTGGCGCACCTAAGTTATCAACAAATAGCTTTCTTTCTGACAGTTTCACTTTTGTGTCTTCAGCGACAGATTGCATCAAATCAGGGTTATTTGTTGTTTCTAAAAAAAGTGTTGGAACGCCAGATTGTTTGATGTATCTTGTCAGTGCTTTTACTCGGGTCGCAGTAGGTTTAGACTGATCACTAACACCTTCCGAAGCCGCTGCATATGAAAGACCGTAAGCTTTGGCATAATAACCCATTGCATCGAGGGTTGTGACTAATTCGCGTTGTTTGACGGGAACGCTACCAATTCTTGACTTAATCCAAGCATCCAATTTGGTGAGTTCATTTTTGACTTTTTGCGCGTTGCTGCTGTAAAGCGATGCATTTTCTGGTATCGCTTTACCCAGGTTATTGCTAATAACCTCTACCATCCTCATACCATTGTTAGCATTGTGCCAAATGTAAGGGTCTGGTACTGTGTTACCATCTCCTCTAAACTCTAGTGGTTGAGGAACAGCACGTTGAGCAACTGCAATTTTAGGCACACTGTTTTTACTCGCTTTCATTAACTTGAGCAAACTAGGTTCTAAATTGTACCCAGTGAAAAGAATCAATTGAGCTTGCTCAATGGCTTGGCGATCTTCTGGTTTTGGTTGATAAAGGTAGGGATTTGTATCAGGGGGAATCAAGCAGGTGAGATTAATTGTCTCCTGTGCAATCTGTTTGGTTAAGTCGCATAATACGCTTGTCGTTACCACGACTTTAGGAAGATTACTGTTGAGTTCAGAAACAGTCGCAGTAGAAGAAGTGTTTGCTACACTACCCAGATTCTGGCACCCGAACAAGCCAATAGTAAGAGCGACGAGAGCAGTAGGTAATGGTAGGGTTAATCGTAATTTTTTTGACATAACAACTTTTATTTGCACAAACACAATAATGATGGCGGATATTGCTTATACGGGTTGTTTTCGCCAGCTATATTATGCATCTTTAGGCAATTATAGAAAAATTTTCATAAGCGAAACCCCCCTCTTTCCCTATCCCCGCCAACTCCCCGTTATAGGGACAGACAAGGAAAAACTTTTTAGTGGGGGGATGAAAGGGGGTTTCGCAGCTTTATTCTTCCGGTAGTCTTACAGAAAGTCTAGTGTTAGCAGTCTACTAAGTCAGGTGTTTGGTTAAGAATTTGACTTTCGATAGAGATAAAGTCTTGGTAAGCAGACGAATCTAATCCATCTAGGTGAAATGCACCAACGTTGTGACAATTTTGAAATGCCAATTTTATTCCAAAATAACGCTCAACTGCTCCACGAATAGCATCTCCACCCATCATTCGCAATAATTGAGCGCGTGCTTTTTCACTTGGTGGCGCTACAGCATGATTAGCCCATTCTTCACCTCTTGCCAAACGTTCAGCTAAACCTTCAACAATACTCCAAGCATAAGGTAACGATTCTCTGATGCTCGCTACAAAGTCTGTTTCGTTAACCGTACCTGCTTTGGCTTGTTCAATCAGATGCACGCTCACGTTTAGGGACATATATCTTTCCTTTCATGAGAATTCGGGTCAAACTTGACCCAATTTGTGAATATAATAATCATTATCTCTAAATGAATTTACACTATCGCAAATAAAATTAATATTTTTGCGAGGACAAAATAAATAAGCTCAGCACCAAAAAAAGCGCTTTCTTCGAGAAAGCGCTTTTCTGAGTCGATATAATTTTACATAGAAATAAATGGGGAGATTTTTGTTAAGCTTATAAACATATTATTAATATAAAAATTTTGAATAGTTGGAAATCGAAAATTATGAACTATGAATTTTATCACAATTCATAATTCATATTTTATCATTCTTACTCGACAATTTATAAGTTTATAAATGGTTGGAGATAGGTAACTTGCCTTGTAGCTCAAGTCTAGCTTGAACGCAAGTAGCGCACTTGCAACCCATTTGATCCGTGATCGGATTAGACTCTTGAGAGGAATTTGGTGTGACTGATTGAGAAACTGGCTGATCAGATGCCAAAGCAAGGTGTGGTTGAGCAGGTGCAGATTTCACAATTGATGCTTCTGCAGGTTTGGCTAACACCAGCATAGATGCTACAAGTGCAGGAGACGCTAGAAGAATCAGTTTAGCTACTTTCATAATTTACGAAAACATAGGAGTCTTGCACACACAGCATAACTAATTTTCTCTCAAGAGTCATTAGACTTTTTTAGAAAGGGGTATAAAATAAATCACCTCTTGCTTGCTGAATTCCCACTTGAGATTGGAAATAAGAAATCAGCCGCGCCCGAAACTTTGACCAAACCACAATTCGCCATTTTCACCACAGAAAAGCAAGTTGCTGTTAGGGTTGTACCTTTTGGGAATCAGGCGATCGCTTCCACCGGGGCTGAGTCGTGCGGTGCCGCCAGGCTTACGCCCATCGCCCTGACATCATCTGAAGCGAAACAGTAGCTTGGGATTCTCTTTAAAAATTCTTAATAAACAAAATTCACTAAATTATGATAATCATTATCGTAAAGTAAAAATTAGAATTAGATGGAGAAGCGTTGTGGTTGCGAATAAGACGACCTGGTTTCTTAAGCAACGAATTCAAACAGGGCAAGCATCTGTGTCTATTGCAGTCAGCTTTTTAGTGTCAGTACCCCTAGTGTTATCTACCGCGTTGACATCAGCACAAGCTCATGACGCTCATAGTCATGCTGATGACACTGAATACTTCATAGGGCGAGATACTTTACAGGTTCTTACCAGCGGTACGTACGCTGGATTGGAAAACCCGAACTATAATCGTCTGACTTTTGTGTATGCACATAGGGAAGAAGACCCCACAACCAACCATTTCCACGGTATTGGTGCTTACAGCTATTTAGGGTCACAAAACAGTCCAACCATTACCTCAACCAACACAAATAACAGAATTCCTGAACCATACACACAACAATCGCCTCTAACATTATTACCAGGAACAGGAGTTTTTACTGGTCGTTTAATTACCACTCCCACAAACGAGGAGTATAGCAATCTCAATGTACAACCTGTGCGATCGCTCCAAAATTCTCGCGAACTAGAAAACCAATATCTGTTTAATAGCAGTAATAGTCGTTGGCAAGGATCGCTTGAGGGAGCAACAATTGGTTTACAATTGGTGTCATTAAGCAATGGTTTAAATATTGCTGACCAGTCAGGGTCAAATCTCTTCAACTCTGTTGGCGATATTTACACTATCGGCAGTGGGGATGATTTTTCTTTCACTCCTACTTTTTGGACTGACGCTGCTGCGCCACAAGGAAATTATTCAGCTACATTGAAGCTTATAGATTTAGGTACTGCTAATAACCGCACACCTCTGGGCGAGTCTGGCACGTTCAGTTTTGATTTTCAAGTCAAGCCAATACCTGAACCTACAACCACAATTGGACTCGGTGTTGTTGGGTTACTAGCGTTTTCGCTTTTTCGACACAAGAAACGTACTGCTAACAGATTGGGTAGCGGATGAGGTGACAATAGAAAGCGGGTTTCTTGGAGAAAGCCGCTTTCTATCTGGAGTCAATTAAATTTCAGGAAGATAATAAAAAGTCTCGAACCGCTTCAACCACAGCCTGTGGATATTCCTCATGCATTCCCAACGAACCTGGAAGAACAACTGTTTGTACTCCCGGTAAAGCTGTCAAAGCATCCATTTCTGCACGAGATTTGGCTGGGCTGGATTCTCCAATGACGACTTTCAACGGTACAGACAAACCCCGAGCAAGCGCTAGAAAATCAGCTTGGTTGTCTACAGCATCGAGGGTACCGGTAACAAACGCAGCAGGAGCATATCTTCCCCCTGGCTGTTGAGTATTGCGCCATTTATGCTGGATGAAGTCGGGTGTGAGTTTTGCCGCATCTACATAGACGTGGCGACGATACATAAAACTGAGGAAAGAGGGTAAGGTGTTCAGCTTGTAAAGAAATTGACCAACAAAAGGCGATCGCACTAACTCTCTAACCATCCCAGTAGTTTGCTGATTCAGTCCCATAACCCGTAACGGACCGCGCCAAGTCGGAGCTACCAAGACTATGCGCGAAAATACTGATGGTATTTTATTTGCCAGTTGCAGAACATACGCTGCGCTATGACCAGCCGCAACCACTGCTACTGGCGTCTTTATTACAGATGTGACGAAACCTTCCAGAAATTCCTGGTACAAAGCTGGTCCGTAATTTACTGCAAGGCGTGAAGATTGCCCAAAACCAGGCCAATCCACTGCGACTACTTGAAAATTGGGAGAAAGCAATTTGCCGATTTCGCCCATTTCTGAGCGCATAGAAACGGTACTGAAAGCTGGGAGTAGCAAAAGCTGCGGACCTTTTCCTAAACTTTCATACACAGCACGCAATTGCTGGTTTTCCCAGTTCCAAAAATATTCTTGAACGACTCCACCAATCTCACTATAGGGAGATGCAGATAATAAGTTGGTTGGCATAACAAAACATTTTCTTAAAAGGTTTAGCTATTTCAGTTTTCTGATAAGTCAATAGTCCGGTGTCCATAGCCTATAATCCATAGTTTTTTACTATTCACTATTGACTATTAACTATTAACTAACTATTGACGATTAACTATATGTTAGCCATTAGCGATTAACTGACATTCCAACGCTTTTTTTTGCATAGTTTTAAAAATGTTGTAAAATCCATTAGCTCGCGAGGGTGTCAGGCTGACATTTAAACCTGTTTCTTGAATAAAATCTGGAGTGAGTTGCACAATTTCACCAGAGGTTAATCCATTTAACCCTTCGACCAAAAGCCCGACTAATCCTTTGGTTAATTGAGAATCAGAATCTCCTTGGAATATGACTTTATCGTCTTCCAGAGTAGCTGTGACATAAACTTGGGAAGCGCAGCCAGAAACTTTGTTTTCTGGTACTTTGTCAGCTTCTGGAAACTCCTTGAGCCGCTGACCATACCAAATGAGCTGTTCGTAACGTCGCTTAGGGTCAGAGGCTCGTTGGAAGCGTTGGACAATTTTAGCAAGATTTGGTGGCAAGGAATCAATGGTAGAGGACATAACACAGGTAGGAACTATGAATCTACATCACCTTGAGTTTAAATTATCTTCACGATGATTGCTTGTTTACCTCTTTCTAGAAAGGCTCATTGACACCTAGCACTTGCGTCACTACGTGAGACATTATTTAGAGATCATTCGTCATCACCCACTGTAATACCCCACCCTAGGGGTACATTCAGGATGGGGTATTACGGTGCTTTTAGATAATTTCTGGCTCTTGTGTGCCTATTTTCCTCGTTTGTCAACTATCCTGTCACAGGAGCCAGACCTCGCATTTGACGAATACCATTGATGCAAGCTACACAATCACAGCCATATTTAGCTACAGCTGCTTCGCTTTCTTCATCAGTGAATTTCAGTTCTCCGGCGGCTTTATTTTGATCGCCTTGTGGTGCGGCAAATTCCACGGAGGAACCAGCAGTGTTCTTAACCCGTGTGCATGTTGGACTAGGGTTTGCTTGGTGAGGAGAACGTACACAGGAAAGATTGTTTGCCGCTGGATTCACTGTTTGATTTGCTCTAGCTGGTTGGGTCATCATTGCTAGAGACAGCATAGAAGCAAACAGCACAGGACTGGAAAGCAAGGTGAGGACAAATTTTCTGTTCATCTGGTTAAAAACATCTGTGACTACAGAAGGTATGGCTTTAATGTTTTGAGATCCTTTGGTTGGTGTTCAGTAAATTTTGTGCAAAGTTGCCTCAGTGAACTACCCAACACCGACTCTTACGGGTACGGTGTTGGCTTCTGACTTGATTGACCGTTGCCCCTTGCCCTTACGAATAGGTGGTCTTACACAGCCTCGATCAGCAATAACGGGGTTCCTTCCGCCATTGTTTTCCAATATCCGAATCCCTTCATTGTAGGCATTATTATACCAGAAAGGCTTTATCGCGTCCAGAGCCAGGCAAGAGGGAAAAAGGGGTAGATGCAGCGAAGGAGAAACACCTGACACGAAAAATGAAACTGTTTTCTCGTCTTTTTTTTCTCGCCCTTGTTTTCAAATTCACTGCAACTTTGAACTACCTTTAACCAAATGGAAAAATACGTAACATAGTAAGCCAAAGTTATTGACTGACTGAGCATGAGCTAAGTTCCTGACTCAGGCGAAGTCAGTCAAAATCTCAGCATCCAACCAAATGTAGTTAGTAATAATAAAGACAAACGTGGTTTTAGCAGTTGATTGTACGCCGGGAATATGTCGAGTAGATCCCGCAAATTCTTTTGTGGGCTGTGTTGCGAGCTTAAGCCAAATCTCGGTACACGGATAGTTCATCCACTCTCATTTCAAAAGGCATTCCTTGACCCTTGGGAGGACAGAGGCGAATTTTCGCACTGCTGACAAGTGTATGTAGCAATGCAGCCATCGTCACAAGTTTCTGTAACATACGCCAGTTTGTCACTTGGTCTGGACATTCAATAACCAAGGTTAAAGTATTGGTGTGGAAAGTTACGTACCACCGACAATTAGACAATAAATCTTGGATAGTGCGATCGCACCCTTCGTAAAAGTATCTGCTAATAGAATACTCGAGTTGCTGCCGCAGGATAATATCTGCCGATGTTGGTTGAACAGGGCGTGAATCTTCTTCGTTAAAAAAATGTTTCCTCTTCATCTCCTTGTCTCTCGATTGCTCTAACTATTTTCCAATGACCATTGCATAAAGTACGTCTTTATTTGTTTGTAAAAATTCCTGAGTCTCGTCATCATAGAAAGCACCAATACCACTACACTGAATATCCCAATAGTTGCTGAATAAATACACTCTCTGTCCCAAAAAACCAGCAATTTGCATCGCCGTTTGATAATTGCTGTAGTTGGAAACAAAAAATAAAGTTACAGCACTATCTCTAGCAAGGGCTTGATTCACACACAAGTAACCCACCTTATCATTGAAGTCGCCTGCTTTAACCAGACGATTTCCTTGATATAACCCAGGCGATATTCCCTCGACTCGATGAATAACAGAGTAAATTTCTATCTCCTCGAAATTTTCTGTTGGTATCGGTTTTTCTACTTCCTGTAAGATATTCCAGAAATCTTTTGCAGAGATAGACTTTTTCTGAAAACGCCTGATTGAGCGTCTGTTCCAAACAGTTTGGTAAAATCTTTCCTTGTCAAAGTCAAACTGCGGATACTCTAGTTGTTTTTGGGAACTTTGAGAACTAGCAGTTGCTTGATAGCCATCTTCAATAAGTTGATTAGCTTCAAAATAATCAGTTCCGCAAACAAAAGGCATTTTCAGCCTTAAACGTCTGACTGTCTTTTCTTGGAACTCACCAGAGATAGCACAAGCAGTTATAAACTCTTTATTCTCAAAGCCTAAATCAGCATTGAGAGCGAGTTTATCAAAATCAAAAAATAATTGTAGCTTTCTATTGTGTAGATAAGTTGAGGCTGCAATAGCGCCTAGATGGTGCCCGCTATCTAAACAGCAATACCTCACACTCCTTTCTTTATATTTCCAACTAGACCTATAATAAACGCAACTCATTAAAAAAATGAATCCGATGATACGATTATTCGGTAATATGTAACTCTCTAATCCATCATCAATCAATTCATAGATGAGTGTTAGACAATTATTTGCAACTTCTAGATGATAGATACCATCTACTATCCCCTCTATCCCTCGAATTTGTACGTAAACTTCAGTAGGATAGAGAGCGCCAGCGGATGGATTGACTCGCAGCTTATATGGACCATCTTGATAATTTTTTTCAAAAGTAATAGCGCTGGTTAGCCAAAGAAAAGAATCAATAGGATTATTGACATTTAATTTTAATCTCCTATAAAACTTTGGATACAATTTAAATGGTGATGGTTGGGTAGATGGATTCACATAATTTGGGTCGAGCATTACTGATAGGTAAGAATGCTTTGTGGAGTCGTGATAAGTTTTACCTACTTTTTGGTTTTGTTGCATATTTCAGTATTGTTAAAACTTCTATAGTACTGGCAAAATCTAGAGCTTTAGAATCATCTAAGTTCTTCAAATCTAAGTTAGGGTTATGCTTTAAGAGCAGCTTGACAACCTCTAGTTTCCCCGCTGATGCAGCGTACATCAAAACAGTAGCGCCGTTATCATTTTGGTTGTCAATGTTAATATTCGCCATCAGTAATAAATTGATCAAATTGTAGTGGTTGCCAAAACAAGCAAACCACAAAGCATTATTACCATCATTATTTCTAGCATTGATATTTGCACCTGCGTCAATCAGTTCTTTAACGACTGAGTAAACGCCTTCTCTTGTGGCTTTCATCAAAGCTGTATCGCCATTTTCACCTCTGCCATTTAAATCTTGAATATTGTAAGCTTTTGCTATAAGCCATTGAGTTGTTGCCTCACTCAAATGTTGCTTCATAAACATTCCTTAGTATTGCTCTGAAAAACTCGCTTTCTTTCTTGTAACATTACTGTCTTGTTTAGTTTGTTAACCTATAACAATGACTTCCTCTCTTTCGGTGTATCTATAGATTTCAGAGCATTATCAAGATAGATACTAGTATTTGTTTAATGTTCGATATTAGGAATTTTTACAACTTGAAAAAATTTAGAAGTGTTGAAGAAAAACGCAGAATGCACTTACGCCCTTGGATTCAGACCCGCTAGGAAGAAACTTGACCACCAAATTTTCAATTTTAGCGTGGTGTTTCCCCATTACTTATCACCTAGTAGTACAGAACGATTGTTCTGAGTTCTTTCTTGTTAAAATTTCAGTAAAATTTCAAAAATGCTAAATAATAAGCATTGATTTTAGTAAATATAGCAAACCTAAATAATTTGTTAAAACACAAGATATCCGACTTCTTAAAAAAGTCGGAGTTCTGAATCACAAATGAAATAGGTCTGTTATTAAAAAAGAGATCGGAGATGCTTACAAGTATTATGAAGTTGGTATAGCAAGCATCTAACTTGATCATAAGGAACATACTTACCCACAATTCCAAAGTCACTCTATAGATGGAAGGGGAGGATATTCCTGAGGTAGAAGTTTAAAAAAGCTACAGTAGTTACCTTTTCATCATAAGCAACTCAAGCTCAAGCCTGCCTTAACAACTCAACGGCAAGAAGACTTGACCTGAATGCTCTTTAAACCTGTATTTGTGCGAGGAAGACCGTTAGAAGCAAAGCATCGTCAAAGTTCCTATAAAACTAATTTTTGGAACCTACCTTGCTCTGAATCTCCTTCAAGAGCGCTCAGGAATAGAAATCATAACCATCTTTCAAAGATTCAAACACACAGGTATCAACGAATATGCACAATCACACACGGTTAATGAAAAAGTTTGTTGGCAGCTTTGTGGGAGTGGCTGGCGTAAGTAGCTTCATCGTTTTGCAAGGAATAGCACAAGCAAACATTAACTCTGGTTCTTCTAACAGTTCCAGTCAGTTCATCCTTTCCCAGAATTCCCCAGGGACAACAAGCCCTTCTACTCCAACCCCGCCTTCTCCTCGCACTACGTCTTCTCCTGGGGGCACGTCTTCTCCTGGCACCACGAGTCCTAATCGTTCGCTTACTGCTGCGGATAAACAATTTATCACCAAGGCAGCGCAAAGTGATCAGACAGAGATCCAAACAAGTCAACTGGCACTTAAACGGTCTCAAAACCAAGAAGTGAGAAGCTTTGCAGAGCGCATGATTCAAGAGCATACAACTTCGAGCCAACAACTGACGCCGATAGCGCAGAAAAAGGGTTTTACACCACCAAAAGACATCGGTAAGGAAAACAAAGCTTTATTGACGAAACTGAGCAACCTAAAAGGTACAGACTTTGACCGAGCATATATGCAAGGGCAGGTTCAAGCTCATAGCAAGACTCTGGCTAATTACCAAAATTACCTCAAACAGGGGCAAGATCCTGATCTGAGAGCGTTTGCAAGTCAGTTTGCTCCAATCGTCGCCGATCACCTACAAATGGCACAAAGCATGGCAGGAGGCTCGGGAACTACCGGCTCAAGCGGCTCTGGACATTCTGGCTCTGGACATTCTGGCACAGGAACTTCCGGCACAGGAACCTCTGGTTCCGGTACTTCTGGCACAGGAACCTCTGGTTCCGGCACTTCTGGTACAGGAACCTCTGGTTCCGGTACTTCTGGCACAGGAACCTCTGGTTCCGGCACTTCTGGTACAGGAACCTCTGGTTCCGGCACTTCTGGTACAGGAACCTCTGGTTCCGGCACTTCTGGCACAGGAACCTCTGGTTCCGGTACTTCTGGCACAGGAACCTCTGGTTCCGGCACTTCTGGTACAGGAACCTCCAATCCAGGACGTTAACCAGTAGTAAGGATACGGTGGGCACTGTCTATCTAATAATGAATGGGTAGGCACTGCCTACCCATTTGCTTGGCGAAGGTTTTTTATCATAAAAATCTTACTTTTTGCGAGCCACAATATGAAAAATATGCCAGTGCTTCTCTTCCCCTATAGCTGTTTTTCCGGGATGGTCTTCTTCCTCTAACATTTCTATTTCAAAAGGTTGCAGCAACATTTCTATCTGTTGGCGCGTATGGTGATTCATGGAAGCATAAATTGCCCAAGAATCGTGTTCTCCAAATAATTGTCCACAGAAACGACCGCCAGAACGCAATGATAAAATAATTTTTTCCCATAAACTAGGGAAAGACTTTGGCGGACAAAATGGTAATGAAAAGCTGGCGTTTACTAAATCTATTGATTCTGGTAGCACTACGTCTTCAAAGAAAATAACGCGAGTTTCTAGAAGTTGGCGGTTAATATCTGAATGATTTAATAAACGCGTAATTGCTTCAGCTTCACCATCAATAGCCAAAACCCGCCAACCCCGACGCAACAGTTCGACTGTATCTCGCCCTTCCCCGCAGCCCAAGTCAACTGCAAACCGCGACTGTTGGACAGGTGTCCCGTCTTTGTTGAGGCTTTCGCTGTCAAAACGCTTTAAAGCTTCAAGTAGGGTGTCTCGTGGCGGACGACCCACAACAGCGTTATAATAATCCGACCACTTGCGCTCAAAATCTTTATCTTTAGACTGATAATTATTTAAGTCTGACATAATGTATTCCAGTTGGTATTTTGAAACACTAATCCACACACATATAGGAATCCGACTTTAATTTTGAAAGCATACTGAGACTAAAAGCTTTATTCAGCAAAACTTCTATCTTAAAAATCTTTCAGTAATCAAATCGGCTTCCTATAGAAGGATATCTTATCCATACATCATCTGCGATTTGATAGTAAAAATAATAAAAATTATATGGAAATTTCACCATCTTAAAGACTTGATTAGCAAATCTAAATAAATCTCATTGTAAACATCATAGTTTTGCTCATATTTTGCTAGTATCCATACATAAATAATTAGATAACGGTTTACAAAGGATGGAAATTAGCGCTCGCAATTCTTTTAAATCTACTGTGAAAAAAGTTGTACCTGGAGCGGTTAATACTGAGGTCTGTTTAGAAATTGCACCTGGTGTAGAAGTGGTGGCAATTATCACCAAATCTTCGGCAGAAAAACTTGGACTTGCAGAAGGTAAGCAAGCTTACGCAGTGATTAAGGCAACAGATGTGATGGTTGCTGTTGACTAATCATATCAAAAGAAGCTAACAGGAGATTTTGTCCTGTGTAAACTCAATCCTTGTTTCAGGAAATTTACGGTGATTTTTATCACAATATTGGTAGATTTACTGATGACGGTAATCCTTAAAACAAGCTAATATTAACATGATAATTGCTGTTGCTTAAGAAAGTAGGTGGCTTTCTCCTGCAACTCTTTATCTTGAGCGAAAAATGATTCAGTTTGAAGTTTGGATGTGAGATGAGCAATTAGGTAAAGGTGTAAGGGAAAAGGGAAAAGGTAAAATATACTATGCCTTTTTCCTTCTACCTTTTTTTTCTGTGTTATCTTCAATCTAAAATCTCAAATCTAAAATTGCTCCGATTAGCCGATGAGTTAATGGCAAGCTATCAATCACCATTCCAACGCATAGCAACATCATATAAAAAATTGAGTAGAGAAATAGAGAACGCGCTAGTTGTTTATCATCTGGATTGTGCAAAAGCGCCCAAGCTTTTTTGATGAAAATAGCCCCTAGTACAAAGGCGATACAGGCGTAAACAGCACCAGTAACAGCAAGCGGATAGACGAGTAAAAATGTAGTGGGGATAAGAAGCAAAGAGTACACCCAAATCTGACGAGTTGCAGCAACACTACCAGCGACAACAGGAAGCATCGGTACACTAACTTTGGCATACTCATCACGGATCATCAATGCTAAAGCCCAGAAATGGGGAGGTGTCCACAAGAATATGATCGCAAATAGTAACCATGCTGCCCAGCTTAAAGTATCTGTTACCGCCGCCCAACCTACTAAGGTCGGAATTGCTCCAGCAGCGCCACCAATGACGATATTTGCAGAATTATGGCGTTTGAGTAAGTGAGTGTAGACGCCGATATAAAAGACAATACCGGACATTGTTAATAAGGCACTTAGCAAGTTGACGAATACAGCAAGTAGGGTGAAGGAAAGACAAGCTAGTGCGATCGCAAATATCAAAGCATGGGATGGCTGTATGCGACCGGAAACCAAAGGTCGATGACGCGTGCGTTCCATTTGGTCATCTATGTCCCGGTCATAGATACAATTAATTGTCTGGGCGCTTGCAGCGGCGAAAGTCCCGCCACAGAGAGTCACAAGCAGCAATACTGGGTTAACGTTTCCCTCGGATGCAATCCACATACTAGCAGCAGTCGTCATGAGTAGCAGAGGAATAATCCGAGGCTTTGTGAGTTGATAGTAACTGTGAATGACTTGTAAAAAGTTTTGATGGTGGCGTACAGCGGTATTCTCAATCATGGTTCTACAAATTCCTCATTGGTTCGCTGATCATCAATGCGGACATAAATTCTTCGAGCAATTTCCTTTTGCAGCGTCAATCTGTTTTCTCCTACTCTGATGACAAAACAAGGAAACCGCTGTTCTAAAGTGATGGAATTTCCTGGTATTACTCCCATTGATATCAGTTCTTCGAGAAATTTTTCGTCCTTAATGTTGCAGAACTTGACGATTCCTCGCTCTCCTGTTTTCAGCAATTCTAGCGAGGAACCACTGACACTAAATTTAGAGAACATTAATAACTAAATCGCTTTTTTGTAATAGTTAAACATATTTAAGAAAGACTGTAGAGACGTAGCCCTTCGGGTATGCCTTCGGCACGCTACGCGAACGCCAGTCGCCTGCGGAGGGAAACCCTCCCGCAGCGCTGGACTCACATACTACGTCTCTACATGAGTAAGGAAATTTATTTCCTTACGGGTGAAAACACTGCAACAAAATATGAACTAGACCAAGTATGGTTCTTGGTGAGTCTTAATCGTGCAATTAGAACGTGGATAAGTCACGCAAAGTAGAGCGAAACCCTTCGACATCTGCTCGTCATCCAAAAAGCTTTGCTCAGATTGGTCGATTTCACCTTCAACAACTTTACCAACGCAGCTAGAGCAAGCACCTGCGTGACAAGAAAAGGGCAAATCAATACCGCTTTCTTCAGCTGCATCTAGGATGGTTGTCTCCTCATCAACTTCAATTGTGGTATCCAGACCTTCTTTCTTGCTGATTAATCTAACTTGGTATGTAGGCATTTTTTGATTCTTCTCACACGCGGGACAGTTAGGTTTATGACTTCAAGGGTGCAAAGATGTAAGAAAGTCAAAAGAAACTTTTTACTTTTTACTTGTTTAGCTGCAAGGTACACCCTCAGAGGAACAGTCAGCGGTTTTAAATGACTTTCCACAACCACAGGTATCAGTAGCCTTGGGGTTGATGAACCTAAACCCGCCGTCCATGACCCCTTCTACAAAATCAACAACCACCCCTTCCAATAACGGCGCACTTTTGGCATCAACGTAAACTTGCACCTTGCCTTGCTGGCTGACTAAATCATCTGGTTGGGGCGAGCTTGTGACTTCCATTGCATACTCATAGCCACTGCAACCACCATCTTTGACAGAGATGCGGATACCTTTAGTTGGCGTATTGGTTTCGGGAGTAGAATCCCGCAGAAACGCCCGCAGGCGAAATTCTGCTTTTTCCGTTAAAGTAACCGTCATCAAACCTCCTAATGAGTTGAAATTAGTTCTTGTGATTCAAAGTGTGAATTTGTTTAGTGGTGATGAGTAAAGCAATCACAATCAGCACTTCAATTGGCACAGGTGAAAAAATGAAGCTTAAACCTAGGCAGAACAAAACAATCAATATAGCCAGGAACTGCCAGATTTGATTTGCGATTTTTGCACTGAGCTGAAACAAACCTATGGCAAACCCTAAAGCAATGAATGAAGACACCAGCATGACCAATATTTACTTGCAATGACTGGTGGTTTCCATAGGATTGGATTGCGAGTATCTCCAGGGCGCACTGTTACCGCATACAGGACACGAGCGATCGCGGTAAGAACGGCGCTTGACAAATTCCATCCGGATCAGGTCAATTGTCAAAAGTTCTGACAACAGAGGTTGACTCAACCCAGTGATCAGCTTGATAGCCTCCAATGCGGCTAGACAAGCCAGTGTTCCAGAAACAGCACCCACAACTGCAAAGCCACGTGTATCCCAATCAGGCTTCTCAGGAAACAGACAAGATAAACAAGGCGTGACACCAGGAATAATCGTGGTTAAGTAAGCCTCCATCCCGTCCATTGCTGCTTCCACCATAGGCTTACGCCAGCGTACGCAAGCTTCATTTAACAAATCGCGCTCCGTAAAGTTATGAGCGCAGTCAAGAGCCATATCAGCTGATTGCACCAAGGAGTCTACATTTTCCGGGGTGACATATTCATGAACTGCTTCCACCTGGACATCAGGATTGATCGCTTCCAGAGTTTCTTTTGCTTTGAATACTCTGGGTTTGCCTACCCAATCGTCCGTCATCAGAATCTGACGATTCATATCATCAAGCCGCAGATCACCACCCCGAACCAGAATCAGCCGCCCAACGCCAGCTACCGCAAGGTATAGCGCCGCCGTACCGCCCAAGCCTCCTACTCCTGTAACCACAACCGTCGCTGACTTGAGGCGCTTCTGTGCGACTTCGCCAAAATTAGGAAGCATCATTTGGCGACGGTAACGTTCCAATTCGGTAGGCGTTAGGTTTACCACTTTTTACCTCCTAATCCGATGTGATTTCTGTCAGCGTGACTACATTTTTAGGCTTCTCATTAAACACTTTGAACAGCTTTTGTTCTTGGGGTGTTGATTCAAGAAATACCTCATAGGCTTTAGAAAAAGCCTCACGATATTTACTTAACCTATCTGAGAGACTGAGGTCAGTATAATTTTCATCAATTTCTTTGATAAGTTGAGAAAACTTTTTCAAAATATGCAGACGGTTGACGTGCACAACATTTTGGTCGTAGGGGAGTTGAAAAAAATCAAAATACTCCTCTGCATCTACGAGATTTTTGAATTTATTATAATCCCAGTTCATTTTGCCTGCTCCAGTTTTTTTAGCTGTTGCTTAAGTTCATCTAATTGACGATAAATTTCATAAGTTTCAGAGGCAGCATCCATAAGCTGTTGATAATTTGTTGGTAATCCCTCTGCCAAATCATGCAAGTCCATTTTCATTTGACCAGCTTTACTATTGAGGCGTTTTATTTGAGTTTTCAGCTCCTCAATAGTAGATATTTCTTCAGCTTGTGCCATAAACACCTCTTTGTGTAAAAGAAGATAGAAGAGAAAAGATAGAAAAAGTAATTTCTTCTAAATTCAATCTTCACTCTTCCCTCATATCGCTCTTCTTTTTTAAACCTTACTGACTTCGGGAAAGCGCTTAGCCAAATCAATTCCCTTTTGTACGAACCTTTCTCCTTCTTCTGCTAATTTTTCCAACGAATCAAAGCCAAAGCGATGTGCATCGCGTAAGGTCTTTGTTACTAACAAAAGACGACCGGAAAAGACGAGCGCCCAACCAAATCCTTCATGGCTCAAATCAATGACAACTTGCGATAAAAGACCTGTTTCCTTTTCAATACAAGCAGCTACAGCGCGATAAAACGCCATAATGCGTGCTTGAGTCACCGGATCGACTTCACCCTCAAGAGAGATTTCGCGTTTCTTTTGTTTACTTACAATAAATGGTTTGAGCAGCAACTCATCCGACCAATTACGGTAAGTTCCATAACTATCTTGACCTCGGAATTGTTGCACGATCGCCTTGAGAAAAGGCGAGTTTAAGATTTCTGTTGGAGTTGTTCCGTTAACACTATTCGTTGTCGTCATACGGTTGCTTCCTCTTCCAATTCATCTTCAAAGCTTTGGGATTTTGGTTGTAAAGCTTTACGCAACCAAGGCGGAGGGCTTCCTTTGAGAGTTTGCACTAACTTATTGAGAATCTCAGCAATCTCTTCTTCTTCCGATTTCGCCTTGACTGGAGTGACACCTTTCTTGATTAACCGAGCAGCTGCACTACCTCCAATTGCCGCAACATAAACAATCGTGCAGTCAGCCAGTGCATCAAGTTTTGGTGTGACTTTATCCTCATTACCATCTTCTTTGAGATCACCCTCAAAGGTGAGAGTTTCTAGAAATTGATATCCAGAATCAGAAATTTCATAAACATCAATTTCTTTCGCCCAGCCGAAGTGAGCATTAATATGAAGTCGGTCACTTGTTGTGAAGGCAATTTTCATCCTTATTCTCCTCTACTCAATTGATGAGTGATGAGTGATGAGTAGTAAATAAACATTTACGACAACTCATAATTCATAACTCATATTTTATAAATCTGATGAATGCTAAAACTTAGACGGCATTCTCATTCTTTCTCTGGGTTTTCTGCGTATTTGTGGTTCATGAAATGCTTAGCTTTCTCTTCCTCTTCCTCTAAAAAGAGGTTGCCAATGTCAAACAAAAGCTGTATCGTGCCTCGGTAGCCAACTTTGGTAAACTGACCATTGCCTAATCGGTCAAAAATGGGAATGCCTTGGCGATAAAGAGGAATTCCTAAGCGTTTGGCGATCGCCACTGTATGAGAATTACCAATCAACAAGTCAGATCCAGGTGCCAGTTGCTCAAAATCTTCCAAATCACCGATGGTGACGCTTTTAACGGGGAGTTTTTCCAGTACAGCAGAACGTGTTGTCGTCACTGCTGCATGAATCTGAGACCCCATTGATTGCAAGAAACGAACTGTTGACCAAAGCAAGTCTGGTTCCAGCGCTAAAGACACTCGCTTACAACCAAAGTAAAAGTGAGTATCCAACATGGCATCCTGTAACTGGCGGCGTTGGCGGCGATATTTTTCTGGTACGCTCATACCGCTGATGTCTGCCAATGCTTGTAGGAAAGAGTCCACCGCTTCTAATCCCGTCAGTTCACCAAACACTTCGTAAGGTATGCCAAACTGCTGTTCCAGGATTTGCGCTGCACCCCGCATACTTTCGCCCAATGCCAGAGTAAACGAAGAACTGCCGATTTCCCGCAGTTGTGCCAAACTGGTGCCACAAGGTGTTATGGGGCTGTAGGAATCCTCTAAGTGACCATCTAGTGAAGCGGAAAGGTCGGGCACGAAGATGGGCACAAGCCCAAAGGCGGTGACAATTTCTTTGATCTCCTGCACATCCCCTGGGGTGAAAGCAGAACTTGCCAAAATCGTGATTTGTTGCGCTTTGGTTTCGCCCTGTTGCGGAATTTCCTTAACTATACTCTCAACAGCGGCGGCAAAGCCATCCTGCAATGCACCCTTAAAATCAGGTGTAGAGACTAACACAATCGGCAGGTTATCCAATTCTGGGTGACGTTGGCGGATTTCCCTGAGAAAGCGGGGCATATCATCCCCTCTGGTTTCCGTCAGTCCAGTAGTACACAAACCAATCATTTCTGGCTTTGACTTTTGCACCAGCGTCAAGATTGCCTGTTCAACATTCTCCTCGCCACCTAAAATGGTCGATACTTCAGTCATCGCTGTGGTGGAAAGGGGAATCGCCTCACGGAAATGCCGCACCAGAACTACTTTGGCAAAGGCAGTACAGCCTTGAGAACCGTGCATTAAGGGGATTATGCCTTGCAATCCCAAAAAGGCTAAGGTTGCACCCAAGGGCTGGCTTTGCTTGAGGGGATTAACTGCAACTGATGAGTTGGTCACGCTGACAATCGCCATCACCTCACCTCCTGTAGAAGAGATGGGGATGACGAGGATATTGCTACCTCATCTCCCTTATCTCCTCCTGCTTCCCACGGAGCCGGCTTGCGTACTTGGTCCCACACAGGGCTATAAAGGGCTTCATACACTTCTCGTGCCATCTCTAACATCCCCACATAGCCTGCATAAGGATGATGACGTTCTTGGTTGATGTCTAAGAAAGGAATCCGGGCTTTAAGAGCGGTGTATTGATTACGACCACCAGCTATTAACATATCGGCTTTAGATTCGTCAATGATTCGCAGGATTTCTTTGGGACTTTCTTGTTCGAGAATGACACCATCTTTACCTAGCAACCTCTTGATTCGGGCTTTATCCTCCTCAGTACTTTTTCTGGCGCTGGTAGCAACAACTTCCATCCCCAAGTCACGAGCCGCAGAAATAATCGACCAACTCTTGACACCCCCAGTATAAAGGACGACGCGCTTTCCTTTTAGGCGATCGCGATAGGGAGCCAGTCCCAGATCCAGGGCGGCGGTTTCTTCAGCAATTAGCTTTTCTGTACGCTCTTGCAAATCAGGATCGCCCAATTTCGCGGCAATGTTCCGCAGACAGCGGTTCATGTCTTCTATGCCGTAGAAAGACTCTTCAATGTAGGGGATGCCGTAGCGCTCTTCCATCTTTCTGCCCATGTTGACCAGGGCTTTCGAGCAGATCATCACGTTGAGCTTGGCACGGTGGGCGTAGCAAATTTCTTCGTAGCGAGCATCACCCGTAATTTTTGCCAAAACTCGAATACCTAATTTCTCCAACAGCGGGAGCACTCCCCACATTTCACCGGCAATGTTGTACTCACCGATCAGGTTGATATCATAAGGTGTGGTAAATTCAGGTTCGGCTGTTCCAACAACGTGTTCCAGCAGAGCTTCACCAGCAAGGCGGTTGCCCAGATTTTTGCTACCGATGAACCCTGGTGCATTTACGGGGATAACAGGAGTTCCTATTTTCTTGGCAGCGGCTTCGCAGACTGCATCTATATCCTCACCAATCAAGGCGGTGACACAGGTGGAGTAAACAAAGATGGCAGCTGGTTGGTAGCGCTTGTGTATGTCCTGGATGGCTTTGTAGAGCTTTTTTTCCCCGCCGAAGATGACATCATTCTCACTCAAATCGGTGGTAAAGCCCGTTTTGTAGAGCATAGGACCAGAGGAGAGACTGCCACGACTTCCCCAGGAGTTACCAGAGCAGGCGATCGGTCCGTGGACTAAATGAGCAGCATCGGTAATTGGCACTAGGGAAATCATTGCACCGTCAAAGGCACAACCACCCTGAGCGGCTCCAGGCTTGGGTAATTGCGTACAAGACTTGTTTTTCTTGTCTCCATGCTTGTCTTTATTGTGTTCGCATCCAGGCTCAGTGAGCAGCTCGTTGATTTTGCTTTGGGTGATTTTCATAGTTTAATTCTTAATTGGTAATTGGTGATTGGTAATTGGTCAGAGAATTAAAAATTAAAAATGAAGAATGCAATTTTTAATTTTTAATTTTGCATTTTTCATTACCCTATTCCCCATTACCTATTAGCAAATATATTTTGTGACATCCTCTCCACACTCATCTGATAGATAAGATAAGGCACGGAAACGCAATCCAACAAAATTGTCATACAGGGGATTGAGTTTGCACAGTGGGGGAATCTGAAGCGTACGCCCAAAGAAATGAATTTTTCGCTCAAAGGGGCAACAACAAGGAATGACTTGGCAAATTAAATGAGCGAGGCGAGCATTTTTAACTTGAATTTCATCCACCCGACGGCGCAATGGATTTAGGATATCAAAACCAGATTTTTTATACTTAGGTGGATAATAGTTCCGGTGAGTGTGAGTGTGAGTTACCGATTTCATAATACAATCCTTAGGAAAAAGGTAAAAGAAAAAAGGAAAAGGAAAAAGGCATTCATTAAGAAATGTTCAATTTTACTTCTGCCTTTTCCTTTTCCTTTATTGGCACGACGCGAGTTGATGCAATTCCTAACGAATCAAGTCGTAGGAAATATCGGTCTTAGAGGGAATGTTGGTGTTGCGATCGATTTCCTCGAAGAGGGTATTCACGATCCAGTTGAGCAAGTTGATCGCGCCTTCATAGCCGATAGTGGCGTAGCGGTGCAGGTGATGGCGGTCCATGATCGGATAGCCAATTCTCACCAGGGGAGTCTTGGTGTCGCGCCACAGGTACTTACCGTAGGTGTTACCGATGAGCAAGTCTACGGGTTCAGTGAACATCAGAGAACGCATATGCCACAGGTCTTTACCAGGCCAGATGGTGGCACTCTTACCATGAGGGCTAGATTCTAGTAACGCTTTCAGTTCTTTCTCAAACTCTTCGTTGGAGTTATGAACAAGGATATGCACGGGTTGAGCGCCCATTTCCAGCATGAAGCCCACCACACTGTACACGAGATCCGGCTCACCGTAGATAGCAAAGCGCTTGCCATGAACCCATGCGTGGGAGTCAGTCATCGCATCCACTGCCCGACCACGTTCAATTTCCAGTTCTTTGGGAATGGGTTTACCAGTCAGTTCACTGAGTTTCATCAGGAACTCATCAGTACCCTTAATACCCCAAGGGCGAGAAACGACAACCTCTTGCTTCCATTCTTTGGCGATGTATTCGCGGGTCTTGGCAGTAGAGTGTGCTTGTAGAGCAACTGTAGCTTTAGCATTAATTGAATCTGCTGCTTCTTCCAGGGGAGTACCGCCTGGGTACATATCAAATTCACCTGTGTTGGGTGAATCCAGATAGTCGCTGTTATCAGCCAGCACGGTGTAATCGATACCCATCAGATTACAAATCCGCTTGATTTCCCGGTTGTTACCAACATAGGTGTCAAAGCCGGGGATAAAGTTGATTTTGCCATTGCTGGTTTCTTTCTTCTTGCCTGCTGTGAGGTTAGAAAGAATACCCTTCATCATGTTGTCGTAGCCTGTGATGTGGGAACCAACAAAGCTAGGAGTGTGAGCAAAGGGGACTGGGAAATCTTGAGGAACTGAACCTGCACTCTTGGCGTTGTTGATGAAAGCCTGCAAGTCATCACCGATAACCTCTGCCATACAGGTGGTGCAGACAGCAATCATCTTGGGCTTGTAGAGTTGGTAGGAATTCGCCAAGCCGTCGATCATGTTTTGCAGTCCACCGAACACCGCTGCGTCTTCAGTCATCGAAGAAGACACGCCAGAAAACGGTTCTTTGTAGTGACGGGTTAAGTGGGTACGGAAGTAAGCAACGCAACCTTGGGAACCTTGGACAAAAGGTAGAGTGCCTTCAAAACCAACAGCAGCGAAGATTGCTCCTAATGGTTGGCAGCCTTTAGCAGGGTTGACGGTCAATGCTTCACGAGCGAAGTTCTTTTCACGATACTCCCAACTCTTCGTCCATTCTGCAACCCTTTTTACTTCTTCAGGGTCGTGTCCGTTTTCAAATTGCTTTTTGTTCTCAAATAGCTCCTGGTATTCCGGTTGGTGGAATAGTTCGACGTGATCTTGAATCTTTTCCGGATTCTGAGGCATTTTCCTATCCTTAGGTTGCTGTAATGAGTTACTGGTCGAGGAATAAAGATTTGAGGCAATGGAGTGGAGAGTATAAGAGTTGGGAGTGGGGAGTGGGAAGTGGTGAGTGCTAAATTCCCTACTTTCTACTCCCCCCTGGGGTAAAAACCCCAGGTTATCCCCACATCTTTTTTTCTCCCATTTCCCTAGGCGACAGCCTTAGCCTTAGCTTTAGCTTCAGCTTTCTGACTCCAGGGAGCACCGATTAATCCCCAGGTAGGGCTGTTGAGTGCCAGATCCATATCGCGGGCAAAGATAGCAAAGCCGTCATAACCATGATAAGGACCGGAGTAATCCTTTTTATGATTCAATAGCTTCAAATAGCCTAATGTTTACAGTAAGCAGTGTTAGTCTTAAGCATTGTTCACTGATAACACATTTATTTTTAGGCTAAATATAGGCTAAAAACACAACGATGCATAACCAAAATAAAGACAAGTATCAGCAAGCTTTTGAAGAGTTGGAGCCAGTTTCATCTACCGATGGCAGTTTTCTTGGCTCAAGTCAGCAAGCACAGCAGCAAAGAGAGTATATGAGAACAAAAGTACTACTAGAGTTAGAGAAAATTAATCAGCGTTTGAAGTCTGCAAAGACAAAGGTGACAATTAGAGAATCGAATGGAAGTCTGCAATTACGAGCGACGTTACCCATTAAACCCGGAGATAAGGACACAAATGGAACTGGAAGAAAACAATATAATCTCAGTTTGAATATTCCTGCTAACTTGGATGGATTAAAGACGGCAGAGGAAGAAGCTTATGAATTAGGAAAGTTAATCGCAAGGCATACTTTTGAATGGAATGATAAATATTTAGGTAATGAAGCAACTAAAAAAGACTTTAAAACAATAGGAGAGTTACTCGAAGAATTTGAAAATGAGTATTTTAAAGCTCATAAACGTACGACAAAAAGCGAACATACTTTTTTTTATTACTTTTCTCGAACCAAGAGGTTCACTAATTCTAAAGATTTGGCGACTCCAGAAAATCTGATTAATTCTATTGATAAAATTGATAAAGAATGGGCTAGATATAATGCTGCAAGAGCTATTTCTGCATTTTGCATAACCTTCAAGATTGAAATTGATTTATCTAAATATTCTAAAATGCCTGAAAATAATTCCCGGAAGATACCGACCGATGTGGAAATATCCGCAGGAATTATCAAGTTTGCAGATTACCTCAATAACAGAGGTAATCAAGTGAATCCAGATGTTAAAGATAGTTGGCAGCTTTGGCGATGGACTTATGGAATGTTGGCAACTTTTGGTTTACGACCACGGGAGCTTTTTATTAGTCCTGATATCGATTGGTGGCTAAGCGAAGAAAATGCAGATATGACATGGAAAGTTCATAAAGAGTGTAAAACTGGTGAAAGACAAGCATTACCATTGCATAAACAATGGATTGAAGAATTTGATTTAAGAAATCCGAAATATTTAGAAATGCTAGCAACAGCAATTAGTAAAAAAGATAAAACAAATCATGCAGAGATAACTGCATTAACACAACGAGTTAGTTGGTGGTTCCGGAAAATAGGATTGGATTTTAAGCCGTATGATTTACGTCATGCATGGGCAATTAGGGCGCATATTTTGGGAATACCAATCAAAGCAGCAGCGGATAATTTAGGGCATAGTGTGCAAGTTCATACTCAAACTTATCAGCGTTGGTTCTCGCTAGATATGCGAAAGTTGGCGATGAATCAGGCTTTGAGTAAGAGAAACGAAATTGAGTTTATTAAAGAAGAAAATGCGAAGCTGAGGATGGAGAATGAAAAGTTGAAGCTGGAGATTGAAAAGTTGAAGATGGAGTTGGTTTATAAGCGTAGTTAAATTTGCTAAGAAAATTGATCTGGTGCGTTGCGCTGAACGGCAACGCACCCTACCAGTTGTTGCAGTATTAGAGGTTATCTACTTACAATATGCCTCTGAAGAGTTTGGGCGATCGCCTTCCTCTAGATTGATGCTTGTAAATCAATAAACCTAATTATTATATAGAAAGCCTGTTTGTGATTATCACCAGCAAACAGACTTAACTTTTTCCAGGCTTCTAATTAAGCTTGCTCCCAAAACTCACGGATACGGTCAGGGAGCCAGCCAGCAATTTCCTGAATCCGCTCTTGAGAAAGTTCGTCTTTGGTGGCAGCAAACACCGCTTTAACTCCCTGCTCTGCCTCGATTGTCGGTGGGAGTGCTCCTTCATTGGCAACTCGGGTGAGAAATAGATTGGAATCAATTCCAATCGGAGCCGGACCTCTTAAAGGTTGACGTATTCGGCTTAAAAATCCCACAATTGGATTGGTGTCTTTCCAGAGGTCAGCCACTTCCATCTGAAGTGCTTTCTCCTTCGTAGGCAGAACCTCTTGATGCAGTTCTGACTCGACGCGCTCAATGGCTTCCCTTGTCATTAAGTCGCGCATGACGCGAAACACAACTTCGGTAAAGTCTCTTGCGTCATACAGATCCCCAAATCCGCTTTTTACCATGACCTTTTCCAGGAACGAGTGATGTTCGTCGGCGATCGCAGTTCGAGAATCTTCAATCTCGGTTGGGTCAATTTCTGGAACGTTTTTCCTGAATGTTTCATCCGGCATTGTTTTTTCTTGTGCTTCTTAAAATTGAGTCTTTATGCTTACCTCTGTAAGGTCTCACAAATCAAAAACGCTTAGTATCATCCAAAAGTTCGAGATGTTATCTGTTCAAAGTTAGAAATCCAGCGGATAACCTGAGATATCTTGCATCAATGCCCGCGAGCTAATCGCGTAGTGATTACGATCGCTATGACTTGCTCGCTTAACCACATTGGATGAATAGCGATCGCATCCCTCCCGTAGGGTGCGTTGTCGCAAAGCGCAACGCACCATAATCTCAAATATCCCAAATATCCGATAAAAGCTGAACCGCACCACCGCCACCCCAATCTAACGGGTAAATGTTCTGCTGGATAAAACCATGAATACTTGAAAAAGCCCATTGTTGCGGTGATTCACAAAGCTGGTGCCCTACAGGATTATAGTGGATGTAATCGCAATGGTTGGCAAAGTCAGCTTCATCTCGAATCAGATGCTCCCAGAAGCGGCGTTGCCATAGGTTTTGTTCTTTTCGCTTTTCTCGTGAACGGGAGATACCAACATCAAGCCCTAGCTGATGCCCGTAGTATTTGGTAACAAAGCGTTTGATCAAAAGCATTCGCATCGATAGATTGCTATCTCCCTCAGGCAGAGTCCATAAGCAGTGAAAGTGATCTGGCAGTAGAACAAAGGCGTCAATGGAGAAAGGGTAATTGTGTCGAACATGTTCAAGGGCAGCACGCAGAGCAGTGCGTCCGGTATCAGAGCAAAGCCAGGGTTGTCGTTGGTAGGTAACTTGGGTGATGAAGTAGGTGCCACCAGGAATATGGGGTCTGCGGTAGTTAGGCATGGGCGTGAGGGGATGGCGTTTGTTTTTAGGATGCCCATAATTGATGTGGTGCGTTGCGCTGCGCGACAACGCACCCTACCGATTGCTTACTGTAAGCAGTCAGCAAAACCGTAAATCACCGGAGACGGAAGCAAAATATGGATTATTGGCTAACTAACGAAGTAAAAGAGTTGCTTTGTCAACCCTGTCTAGATGTTTCATATCATGTGGGGAATCGGTTAAATAACAGGTTGGCACTTAATCAAAATATCAATGAAACTGCTTTAACAGAGGATGTTCTCGATCTACTTCACACGCAATCAACTACAAATGTGTGGGGTAAGGTCATATCACCTTTACAGGAGAGGGGAATTTATTTATCAACTACAGTTCATAAATCAACTCGTGAGTACGAAACAGGTGCAGATATTGGAATTATCCTTACTAGAAATATTTCTCAATCAAGCTATCACTGGAAAACCAAATATGCATATCTCATTCAATGTAAAAAGATTAGTAATTCAGAAATTGTTATTGATTTCTTCCACGAAGTTGAAAAGACCAAAGCAAAGCAAAGTTCTTTGCTTCTAGAGATCACTTCAAGCTCTTATTACTTTATTTATGTGCCCACTAAACTTGTAAAAACCTACAGATCAATTGAACCGATGGTTTTTATGCATTCACGCCCTGAATGCAGTTCACCCATTTGGAATATGGGTTACTTTGAATATGATTTGGGTCTTGTTCCAGTTTTTAGTGAGCAGCAAAAAGCTTCTGCTGCCGGGATTCTAGTTGTTCCAGCACTTGCAGTTGAAGCTAACAGATACAAAAGCAAAAATATTAAGTTAGATGAACTTCTACCAAACTCCATTCCATTTTGGTATTGGTTCGTTGAGTTGTTTGTTCCAGCTTTTGTAGGCGATAGGGCATCTAAGACTCTCGCAGCAGCTTCAAATAGAAGATATGAGGCGAATGCTTTGGATGAGGATTTTGGAGTCAAACATACTCTTGAAGTTCAAATTACAATAGACTAATGCTACTAATGCAAGTTACGCAGGCTAATAACCCAAGCAGAGTGCCGCAAGCCGATGGTAGAGTTCCAAAGGCTACTGGCAGCCGCTGACCAGGAACGTTAACAGTGAGAGCGATTGCCCAAGGGGCAGTGCGCTCCGCGCAATCGCTATTCTCTGGGCGATCGCACTTATTTCCGCTTCACAAAATTTTCAGTAATAACCTACATCCTAACTTGTCGCTGCTGCGATTGCAAAGCAGCGCAGTGCCTTTTAGGCGATCGCCCATCCGTGTCGAAAAACAGTCAGAATAGAAGAATCCCCAAGCTGTATAAGCACTCATATGAGAATGCAAGGGCAAACGATCAAAGTTATTGATTACCGCCAACAGAATGCATCAGATCCGTTTGTGCCTAAACCCGCTGTCCTCTCAAGCCGCGGTTGGGACAGTATCTATCTTGAACTCCATCAACAGCCAAAGTTTGACGTAGCTGAGCATCAACACACAATGCACGTCATTGCTTCTGGGCTTTCCTGCTCATCAGGCGTCTGCTCATCAGGAGAACGATGGTTGGATGGAAAGCTGACAAGAGAGACGCGCAGTTTGGGAGACATTGCTATCATCCCTGCGGGTATTTCCCATCGCTGTAATTGGAATACCTCAGTCCAGTTTATGATTTTGGCAATTGAGTCTGCACTCCTCAAACAAGTCGGTCAAGATTTGGTTAATTGCGATCGCATTGAACTCATCCCTCATTTTATGACTGGGCAAGATGTATTGATACAAGGTATCTTCTGTGCCTTGAGAGAAGAATTAGAGTCTGGCAAAATCGGTGGTTATTTGCTGATTGATAGTCTCAAAACGACATTAGCCATTCACCTATTACGCAACTATTGCACCACGCAACCTAAGCTCTCTAGTTATGCGGATGGATTATCCAAATCAACGCTGCAACAGGTGAGGTCGTATATCAATGAACATCTGCATCAAGACGTAAAGCTAATTGATATTGCTGCGATCGCCCAGATGAGTCAATATCACTTTTTGCGTCTGTTCAAGCAAAGTATGGGTGTAACGCCCCACCAATACATTTTGCAATGTCGGATCGATAAAGCCAAATATCTGTTGCAACACAGCGAACTCAGCATTGCAGACATTGCTGCCAGGGTAGGTTTTTGCGATCAAAGTCACTTTACTCGATATTTCAAACGGATTGTTGGCGTTACACCGAAACAACTCCTGCAAACCCAATCGCAATAATTTACTAAAATCCCGCAACTTTTTTCTAGAGTCTTAAGTAGCACTTTTTCTACAGTAGGATGGCACCAAGATAAGCCGAAACAAAGATGGTAGAAATAACAAACATCGAAATTAACACTATAAAAGTCAAAGTACCTAACAACGACTTAGAAATAGATGCTTACTTGGCTCAACCAGCACATAAGGCAACCTTTGGCGCTGTTATAGTTTTTCAAGAAATTTTTGGAGTCAACAGTCAGATTCGAGATGTCACCGAACTCATAGCTAAACAAGGTTATGTAGCAATAGCGCCCGCGATGTATCAACGTATTGCTCCCGGTTTTGAGATTGAGTATAGCGAAGAAGATGTTGGGTATAGCCAAGAAGGCTATCGGCTTGGATTGCATTACTATCAACAAGTAAAGTATCAAGAAATATTAAGCGATATTCAAGCTACGATTGCCTACCTAAAAACTTTACCCAATGTCAAAGATGATGCGATCGGCGCTATTGGTTTCTGTTTTGGCGGTCATGTTGCTTACATGGCTGCAACCTTACCCGATATCAAAGCAACAGCTTCGTTCTACGGTGGTGGGATTACCACTTCTAGTTATGGTGAAGAGACTCCAACTATTAATCGCACCTCTGAAATTAAAGGTACTATTTATGCGTTTTTTGCTACAAGAGATTCATTCGTTTCACAGGAGGAAAACCAGCAAATTGAGGCAGAATTAAAGAAACATAAAATAAATCATCGTGTGTTCCGATACGACGCAGGACACGGATTCTTCCACGGATTATTTGTAGACCAATACCCATTCTTAGAGCAGCACCCAAGTTACAGCCCCGAAGCTGCTCCTGATGCTTGGCAACATGTTCTAGAACTGTTTCAAAACAACTTGTGATAAAGTAACGAGCAGTGCGATCGCCTTAGTATTGTAGCGACTGTCTTGAAAGTCAAGCGATCGTCAGGGCAAACGCATCTAAATATTGACAAAGTGGTAAGTAGAGATGTGAAATAGTGGTACAGATATACTAAGTAGGGGGATAAAGGCAGCG
>JAHHIB010000102.1 GCA_019359075.1 Kalymmatonema hyalinum WJT4-NPBG1 | reverse complement strand
TCGTCAATGATAGCATAGACAGCAATTGTTTCATTTAACATAATTCCCCTCCGTTTTTCTTACTGGAGGGGATTTTATTATCTTTGCGATCGCCTTCTCAAATAACTAGCAACTTGGGTTATTAGTTCCGCCGTCTAGGTCTTGGAGTCTGAGCCTTTGGTTGTGAAGGCTCAGTAGCAGCTTTCTTATACTTGTTCGGATATTTCTTTTGAAAATATTCCTCCATCACTTGTAACACCATTGGGGCAGCAACACTACCGCCACCGCCGCCAGAATGTTCAGCAAACGCTAAAACCACAATTTCCGGCTTATCGGTTGGAGCATATGCTCCAAACCATGCGTGGTTTGCTTTAACACGACCCTTCCATGCTTCAGCCGTGCCACTTTTACCAGATACTGGAGGAAGTGTTGGCACATTGAGAACCTTACCTGTACCTTCAGACACCACCTTCCGCAGTCCGTCACGAAGAACTTTGACGGTGCTTGGCTTCATGTTTAGGGATTCCCGCCAGCTTTTTGCTTCTTCATTGTCTTTGAGCAAATGTGGCTTCACTTTATAGCCGCCGTTTGCAGGAATGGCGAACATAACAGCAACTTGTAGTGGTGTGGTTTGCAAAGCGCCTTGACCAATGGACATATTGATAGAGTCGCCTACAGTCCAAGGCATTTTCCACACTCTGCGCTTCCATGCTTCATCTGGAACATTACCTTTTGTTTCTTCAGACTCGAACTCAATACCAGTTTTTTTGCCAAATCCATATTTCTGAGTCCATGAAATCAAGGTAGGACCACCTACTCTCCTTCCAACTTGGTAGAAAAAGGTATCACTACTCCAAGCCATCGCTCCTGTAAATCCCAGTGGACCAAATCCAGCGTGGTTCCATTCACCGAAAGTCACCCCGCCGACGGTGAGGGAACCGTAGGTTTGCAATACTGTGTTGGGAGAAAATTTACCCGACTCTAGCCCCGCCGCCGTAGTCACAATTTTGAAAGTACTGGCGGGTGGATAGGCGCTGCTGACAGCGCGGTTAAGTAAAGGATGGTTTTCGCCTTGGACGCTTTGCCAATCTTTCGCGGACAGTCTTCGTTTGGAGAAGATATTCGGGTCAAAGGTGGGGTGAGACACCATTCCTAAGACACCACCATTATTTGGGTCGAGTGCAACGATAACCCCGTTGCGTCCATTCAAAGCTTTTTCAGCTGCCTTTTGCACATTCAAATCTATTGTGAGGCGAATATCATTACCTGCTGTTGCCTGTTTTTCTCCTAACACTCGTATCGGACGACCTTTGCCATCCACTTCTACCTGCTGACCGCCCCATTCACCGCGCAACAGCTTTTCATACCCTTTTTCCACCCCCATCTGACCAATGACATCTCCGAGTCGGTAACCTTCTTGTTTCTTTTGTTTCAACTGTTTTGGGGTCAGTTCTCGGGTATAACCGAGTACATGAGCTAACTCCTTGCCGTGTGGGTAGTAGCGTACAGCTTCTGTATGAATTTCTACGTCTTTAAGTTCGTTAGCGTACTCTTTCAATCCTGTAATTTCCGCTTCGTTGAGGTCACGAGCAATCCGCACCAGAGAAGAGTTGTAACCTGCCTCCTCTAATTTCTTTTCCATCTCCTCTACAGGGATGTTGAGAATTTGCGACAGGCGCGGACCGACAACTTGCTCCCATGATGGCTTCGTGTGTACCATTGGCCACAAATATACAGAACGCGGATACCGAGTTGTGGCTAACAATTTGCCATTGCGGTCAAAAATGTTACCTCTCTCTGGTTGTTTGGGAATTGTCCGAATCCGGTTTGCCTCTGCTCGTTGCCTGAGTTTAGGTCCTTCAACAATTTGCAAATACACCAAACGAGCGCCAATACCAGTTGTCATTAATAGGGTAAATATGATTAAGAATAAAGGCTGGAAACCCCGCCCTACAATACGTGTATTTTTTTTGTTAGATAGTTGAGGTGGTTGCAGTAAGGTCATATCACAAATAGGGATTCAGAAAATAGTATTATATGTATACAATTACGCTAACTTTTTACCCGGATTTCAAGGAAAACAATTCGGGTACCCTAGCCTTTTTTGATGGTTTTTACTATATAGCATAAACTAAATTGTTTTCCTTAGTTGGCTTCAAAAATTCCATTAATATTTAGCATTATTCAAAGGAAATTACTAATTTTATTGACAATAATGTCAATTTATCAAATCGTATCTAAGGGCATGGTTACTTCTGAGTAAAATAATACTATATTTAGAATCAGTACCACTAATATGAGTTGCTAGTTCCACCTATTATTTTCTGAGTTTTTCCTGAGCAGTCCTGGATAAATTTATTACCTTTTTTAATAAGAACTCTAAGGGGACACAAAGGCTGCCTACGCAGTCTTACTTCAATTTGCAGTTACGGATATAACTTTTCATACTGAGGGAAACAGAGGAAAGCGTAGATAATACGGACACTTTCCAAATGCAGGACGGCACTTGGACCAACTCGGAGAAAACCCCCATATGAAAGTATCTCCCGCAGGGCAGTGAGACAAGGCGAAGTATGCCGCAGCGCCTCCGCTTAGGGTGTCCCCAAGGCTTACGACATAACGTTCTAGTGCTGTGTCGTAGGTATAGGGCTTCAAGGGAGAGTAGAAAAACGTAGGATCATAAAAGTTCTACACTCCGTGTTCCCACAATGACAAATTTGAACCGAACTTGGTATTTACAGAGTCTATGTAGGTGAACTTTGTTCCTGTGGTTGCACGACTTTTTGTATCAATCCCCAGTCCCAGGCTCTGAGTTGTTTGTCTTAGCTTGTGATTCCTCACGCTCAGGTTTTTTATACTTGCCCGGATACTGCTTGTGAAAATACTCTTCTAAGACTTGTAACACCATCGGTCCACAAAGGCTACCACCATGCTCACCAGAGTTTTCACCAAACGCCACAACCACAATTTCCGGCTGATCAGCGGGGGCATATGCCCCAAACCAAGTGTGATTTGGACGACCAGTACCAGCTTCCGCAGTGCCGCTCTTACCTGCTGCTGGGGGAATTGTTGGCACGCTCAATCGCTTACCTGTACCATCTGTGACCACTTGACGCAATCCTTCACGCAGAACTTTAATGGTGCTTGGCTTCATATTTAAGGATTCGCGCCAGCTTTTTGCTTGTTCATGGTCTTTGAGCAAGTGTGGTTTCACTCTGTAGCCACTATTAGCAGGGATGGAGAACATAACAGCGACTTGGAGTGGTGTCGTTTGCAAAGCGCCTTGACCAATAGACATATTGATTGTGTCGCCTACAGTCCAAGGAATCTTCCACACTTTTTGCTTCCATGCTTCATCTGGAACATTACCTTTAGTTTCTTCATCGGCAAACTCAATGCCAGTTTTTTGACCAAATCCATACTTGCGAGTCCATGAAATCAAGGTAGGACCGCCCACTCCCCTACCAATTTGATAGAAGAAGGTATCGCTACTCATGGCGATCGCACCTGCAAATCCCAACGGACCAAATCCAGCATGGTTCCACTCACCAAAAGTTACCCCGCCAACTGTCAGAGAACCGTAAGTTTGCAGCACTGTGCTAGGAGAAAACTTACCCGATTCTAGTCCAGCAGTCGTAGTGACTATTTTGAAAGTACTAGCGGGTGGAAAGGCGCTGAGGGCGCGATTGACTAGGGGATGGTCTTTACTTTGTAAGCCTTGCCAGTCCTTCTGGGTAAGTTTTTGTTTAGAGAAGATATTCGGCTCAAACACAGGATGAGACACCATTGCTAAGATAGCACCGTTATTTGGATCGAGTGCAACAATAGCGCCTTTGCTAAGTGTCAAAGCTTTTTCGGCTGGCTTTTGCACATCCAAGTCTATAGTCAGATGTATATCATTCCCTGCTTTTGCCTGTTTTTCTCCTAACACTCGAATTGGACGACCTTTACCATCCACTTCTACCTGCTGACCGCCCCATTCACCGCGCAACAGCTGTTCATATGCTTTTTCTACCCCCATCTGACCAATGACATCTCCGAGGCGCTAGCCTTGCTTCTTCTTTTCTTTTAACTGTTCGGGCGTTAATTCTCGCGTATAACCTAGTACATGGGCTAGCTGTTTTCCGTGAGGGTAGTAGCGTACTGCTTCCGTATGAATTTCCACACCAGAAAGTTCACTTTCGTACTCTCTTAATCCTGTGACTTGCGCTTCGTTGAGGTTGCGAGCAATCCGTACGAGTGAAGTAGAGCTGGGACCTGCCTGTTCGAGTTTCTTTTCAATATCGTGTTGAGGTGTGTCTAAAATTTGCGACAGGCGTGGACCGACAACTGACCACGATGGCTTGGTGTGTGCCATCGGCCATAAGTACACAGAACGCGGATAGCGAGTTGTGGCTAAAAGTTTGCCCTTGCGGTCAAAAATATTACCTCTTTCCGGTTGTTTGCGAATCGTCCGAATCCGATTTGCCTGTGCTCGTTCCTTGAATTTATGTCCTTCAAGAATTTGCAAATATGCTAGACGAGCGTTAATGCCAACCATCATCAACAGGGTAAATACAATAAAAAATACAGACTGGTAGCTACCTCCGACTGTACGTATATCTTTCTTTTTACCAAGCTGAGGTGGTTTCAATGTAGTCATAAAACAATATCCAATCTCAAGATAGTGATTTATTGGTATAAAATAATCTTATTTTTCTGCCTAGATTAAGCGTTCAGATCATGTAGGCAGTATATTTTCTGCTGTAAATTGTTAAATTCTTTTACTGGATAGAATAAACCAAAGTGTAACTCGTCGTTCGCGTAATCGACTACATTAAATAACACAAACACTGAAAATAACAGGATCTAATAAAGGATTATGCCTCAAATTTTGACCCAGAATCAGGGGGAGAAGGTGGCTTTTGAGTCGCTGAATGTTGAACTGCATAATGTTTTCAAGTTTTTTAACCAATATCCTGCTGTACATGGAGTAGACTTAAACGTCAAGCAGGGAGAATTCTTCAGTATCTTAGGTCCCTCGGGCTGTGGCAAGACAACCATGCTACGTTTAATTGCAGGGTTTGAAACAGCTGACGCTGGTAAGGTGGTGATTCAAGGTCAGTCTATGACAAATGTTCCTCCTTATCGCCGACCTGTCAATACAGTATTTCAAAGCTATGCTTTGTTTAATCACTTGAATGTTTGGGATAACGTTGCATTTGGACTGCGGCTAAAAAAAATACGTCGAGCCGAAATTCAAAGCAGAGTTCAGGAAGCTCTGGAACTTGTGAAAATGGAAGGGTTGCGATCGCGCGTTCCTAATCAACTTTCTGGCGGTCAGCAACAAAGGGTAGCATTGGCACGGGCGTTAGTCAACCGCCCCGCAGTGTTACTACTGGATGAACCGCTTGGAGCGCTAGACTTAAAACTGCGTAAAGAAATGCAGGTTGAACTCTCAAATTTACATAAAGAAGTGGGGTTAACCTTTATCATGGTGACTCACGACCAAGAAGAAGCATTGTCCTTGTCAGATCGCATTGCTGTGATGAATCAAGGCAAAATTGAGCAAATAGGCAGCCCAAGCGAAATTTACGAACAACCCCGGACACCTTTTGTAGCCGATTTTATTGGTGATACCAATTTATTTGAGGGTGAAATAGCAGGTATCGATGGTTCAAACGTCATAATTTTGACAAAAACACGACTGTCAATTGTTGTAACGCGCCAGCAAGACACACCAACGGAAATATCCCAACCAGTAGTCGTGAGTGTGCGTCCAGAAAAAATTCAGCTTTCGCTCTATAAACCCAGTTTGCAAACGAACTGCTTTGAAGGACGGCTAATCAACATCATGTATCTAGGGACTCACGTCAATTATATTGTGCAATTGACAAACGGCTTACGCATCACTGTTTTACAGCCGAATACTTTTGGTAATTTACCAAGCCGTGAAACGCCCATATATGCATGGTGGGCGGAAACGGATTGTCTAGCTTTAGTTAAGAGTTGAGAGTTAAGTAGATAAGTAGAAATAAACAGAACTAGGTTAAGAAATGTAAAAATGCCTAACTCATGACTTATAGACGGCAATTTTTAAAAGGTATAACAACGCTTTCTAGCTTATCTTTAGCAAGTTGTGGCTGGAGACTTGGCAATGTGCGGGCTTATTCTGCCACCAAAGGTCCTCGTGACCAACTTTACATTTATACTTGGGAGCAATATACAGATCAAGAATTATTCAAAACTTATAACGCCCAAATAGGAATCAAAGTGCTTGCAGACGTGTATGACTCTAATGAAACTATGTTGAGTAAGGTGCAAGCTGGGGGTGGAGGTGCTTATAGTGTTATTTACCCAAGTGACTACATAGTGCGGAAGATGGTGAACTTGGGGCTGTTAACTGAATTAAATCATGAGCGTTTAATCGGTTTAGATAATTTATTTCCACGTTTTCAAAATCCTAGCTATGACCCTAATAATCGCTACAGTTTACCTTTTAATTGGGGAACAACTGGTTTTATTTATAATTCCGAAAAGCTACAACCTCCACCAGAAGACTGGGACTATCTTTGGCAGAATCAAGAACAACTGTCAAAACAGATGACGTTGATGAATGATGTCCGAGAGGTGATGGGTGCAGTGTTGCGGATGCTAGGTTACTCTTACAATTCAAAAGACGAAAACGAAATCAAACAAGCTTATGAAAAATTGAAGGTTTTGAAACCCGCATTAGCAGCTTTTACGACAGATGCTTGGCGGAATCAAATTTTGGCAGGAGATTTATTGTTAGCAATGTGTTACTCATCAGATGCTGTGAAAATCTCTAAAGAAAACCCTAAATTAAAATATGTGATTCCCAAGAGCGGTTCCTCATTATGGACTGATACAATAGTTATTCCCAAAACAGCCCCAAATATTGAAGCAGCTTATGCTTGGATTAACTTGATTTTACGACCAGAAGTAGCAGCCGAAACAAGTCAACGCCTCAGTCTTTCTACACCCAACCGTGCTGCGTTTGAGCAATTGCCAAAGAAAGTACAAAATAATTTCAGCTTGTTTCCTCCAGAGTCGATTCTCAGCAAGTGTGAACGTCTTGCTCCTTTAGGGCAATTTGAAGAAGTTTACGAACGTTACTGGACTCAATTAACAAGTGGCTAGAATTTTGCATTTTTGTACAGTTGGATTCCCCATTTTCCTTGATACATACCATCTGCCAAATGCTGAAGCTAAAATGCACAATTTAAGATCCAGCGCTTCCATCTTTTTGAATGCCGTTTTTATCTCGTTTCAAACTTTCTTCAAGGGCTTGAATTTGTTCTCTACGTGCTTCCAATTCTAATGAACGACGTGCTAAGTCTTGATTTTGCAATGTTAGGTTTTGTCGCCATTGTTCTGCTCGATCTGCTTCTTGTTGTAAGAATTCCGGGCTAATACCAGTGGTTAGGTAAGCTTTTACCAAATTCAGCACCCAATTGGTGGCGTCTTCTAGTCTTTCTATATCGCCTGTTGGAGAAAGTTCTACTAAAACGAGCAACTTCTTAGTCAAAGTGTTGCCTTTTCCCAGAAGAATAAAAGCTTCTTCTGGGATTATTACCCACATATTTTCAGCTTCCTCACGTGCTAACAATCGCAACTGCAACTGATCTAAAAAATCGTTTTTGTGCACTTGGGCTAGATATAACATAGAAATTTTAATGATTAGAAATATACATTAAATTTATAAAGATAGTGGGAATGAGTTAGTAGTTAGTCGTTAGTTATCAGTGATACTTTTTTAATAACTAAAAGTACAGACGCGTTATGGAGCGTCTGTACAACCAACAACGAACATCCCTTAAAACTATGCTACCCTAAGCAGGCGATCGCGCAAAATTTCTGCTTGTTTCTCAGCCTCAGCTAAGGCATTCCGCGCTCCTTCTACCACATCTGGTCGTGCTTGCTGCACAAAATTAGGATTACTTAACCTAGCGCTAAGAGCTTTCATTTCGCCTTCTACCTTGCTCAGGCGTTTTTCGATTTTCGCACGTAACGCATCAATGTCCACCACCCCAGCAAGAGGAAGTACCACTTGCACCGTACCAACAACGTCAGCGATCGCTTTTTCTGGTTCTTGTGGTTGTTGTGTTTCTGTTTGCGGCTGATTCTGATTAACCGTTGGTGGGAACAACTGCTCCCAGAACTTTTGTCTCGCCTCAGCAAGCAGCAATTTTTGGATAATGAACCAACTTGAATAACCAAAACCAACAATTTTAAAGAAACTCCCGATTAAGGGAATATCATCAACAGCATCCGCTACTGCCAGACCCACTTTAAACAAATAAATGATGCCAATAACTAATACTATTTTTGTCCAAGTGAATCCGGATTTTTGACCAACAAAAGTTTCTTTCTTTTGCTCAGCAGCGATAGTTAAATTCTCAACCTTTGCCAAATCTTTAATATAAGGTTGCCCAGCAGTGAGAATTTGCTGTTCTTTATCGCTTGCGGTTTGCAAATTCACCGTCACTTTTACCCCAGGTTTAACATCCGCTTCTGCTCGCAAATTGCGAATTGTGCGAATTGTCCCAAACAACAGTTCAAATTGTTCTTCCAAAGCAAAGTCAATTAAGTTTTGCTCAGTCTCAGGGTAAGGTTGTAAAGACAAACTTAGCTTAGAATTCTCCCCTTGTTGCGTGAGAGTTTGCCAAATTTCCTCCGTAATATGAGGCATAAAAGGATGAAGTAATTTCAAAATCCCTTCCAGCACATAAGCGAGGGTTTGTTGTGCTACGCGACGGGATGCGGGGTCAGAATCTTTTTGCAGGCGAGATTTGACAAGTTCAATGTACCAGTCGCAGAAATCACCCCAGATAAAATCATAGAGTCCCTTCGCCGCTTCCCCTAAACCGTAATTGCCGACGTAATTGTTGGTTTGTTTAACAACTTGGTGGTAACGGGAGAGAATCCAGCGATCGCTTAACTCTGTAGCGGATGGTTCTCCTAGTTGTTGCGGCGTTTGACCATCCAAATTCATCATCACAAACCGCGCCGCATTCCACAACTTATTAGCAAAGTTGCGGGATGCTTCCACCGATGGTGATTCATCCTTCTTGCGATCGTAATCCAACCGGATGTCTTGACCCGCGCCAGCCACTTCCTTTATTAGCGTGTAGCGAAGCGCATCAGTACCATATTTGGCAATTAGTAACAACGGGTCAACGCCATTACCAGCAGACTTGGACATCTTCTTACCATTTTCATCCAGCACCAAGCCGTGAATGTAAACATCTTTGAAAGGCATCTGCCCTGTAAAATGCCCCGCCATCATTGTCATTCTGGCAACCCAGAAAAAGATGATGTCAAAGCCTGTTACCAGAGTGCTGGTAGGATAGTAAGTTGTCAAATCTTGGGTTTGCTCAGGCCAACCCAAAGTAGAGAAGGGCCAGAGTCCGGAAGAAAACCAGGTATCCAGCACATCTGCGTCTTGTTCTATCTTGACATTTTCTCCAAATTGTGCAGTTAATTTCTCCCGTGCTTCTGCTTCCGACTTCGCCACTACAAACGGCGTATTGTCGGCGATTTCTCCCCCTGTTTCACTCACAGCGTACCAAGCAGGGATTTGGTGTCCCCACCAAAGTTGACGAGAGATACACCAATCTTTCAGCTTCACCAACCAGTCACGATAGACCTTTGTCCAGCGTTGGGGGACAAACTCTGGGGAATTTTTCTGGTCGAGGAATTCCAGCGCCCTATCTGCTAACGGACGAATTTTGACAAACCACTGAGTCGAGAGGAGAGGTTCAACGGGGGCTTTACCGCGTTCACTGTATGGAACAGTATGCTTATAATCCTCCACCTTCACCAGAAACCCATCAGCCTCTAGACGAGAAACCACATTTTTTCTGGCGACAAAGCGGTCTTGTCCTTGGAAAGGACCAGCATTTTCGTTGAGAGAGCCGTCCTTATTCATAATATTGATAAACGGCAGATTGTGACGCTGACCCATTTCAAAGTCATTCAGGTCATGCGCAGGAGTCACCTTCACGCAACCTGTTCCAAAAGTGGGGTCAACCAACTCATCAGCAATGATGGGAATTTCCCGATTCATAATTGGCAGAGTCAGTGTTTTCCCAATCAGATGCTTGTAGCGCTCATCATTAGGATTCACCGCCACCGCAGTATCGCCCAGCATTGTTTCCGGTCGGGTTGTCGCCACCTCCACATAACCAGAAGCATCCGTGAGGGGATAGCGGAAGTGCCAAAGATGACCATCTACCTCTTTCGAGTCCACTTCCAAATCGGAAACCGCTGATTGTGACTCTGGACACCAGTTCACCAGATACTTACCGCGATAAATCAGCCCTTCTTCGTAGAGGCGGAAGAACGCTTCCAAAACAGCTTTGGTTAAACCCTCATCTAAGGTAAACCGTTCCCGCGTCCAGTCTACCGATACACCCAAGCGCCGCAATTGACCAACAATTGTTCCCTTAGATTTTGCCTTCCATTCCCAAGCGCGTTCTAAGAATTTCTCGCGTCCCAAATCATAGCGAGTTTTCCCCTCTGCCTTGAGTTGCTTTTCCAGAATTGTTTGCACAGCGATACTAGCGTGGTCAGTTCCGGGTAGATAGAGGGCGTTATATCCCTTCATCCGGTGGTAGCGCACGAGAGTGTCAATCAGCGTATTGTCGAAGGCGTGTCCCATGTGTAGGCTGCCGGTAACGTTGGGCGGCGGAATAACGATGCAGTAAGATTCGCCGCCTTTGTTGGCGTCAGCTTTGTAAATTTGGTTTTCTTCCCAAAATGTTTGCCACTTGGCTTCAGTGGAGAAAGGTTCGTAAAGACTGGGGAGGTTGGTGTTTATTGCGGTCATGCTGGGAAAACTAAGTGTGGAAGGACTTTTATAAATTTTGCCACAGGGTTGAGGAGTCTTTTATGGAAATGAACCACGAAGGCGCGAAGTACGCGAAGGAAGAGGAAAGAAGAATGAAGCAGTTAGGTGAGGAAGTGGAACGATTGGCTTATAGAGTGATTGGGGCGGCGATTGAGGTACATCAGATATTGGGACCAGGGTTTTTGGAGTCTGTTTATCAGCAAGCCTTAGAGATGGAATTTCGGATCCGTGGGATATCTCATAAGCCTCAGCATCCAGTCAGTGTAAATTACAAAGGGTATCCCGTTGGCGAGGGTAGATTAGATTTTTTGGTTGCTGATGTCCTAATTGTGGAATTGAAAGCTGTTGAAAACCTATCTCCAGTCCATGAAGCTCAAGTTATCTCCTACCTAAAAATGACTAACTATTCCCTAGCCCTTCTCATCAACTTCAAAGTTCCTATCCTCAAACAAGGTATCAAACGCATCATCCTCTCTTCTTAATTCTTCCTTCGTGTACTTCGTGTCTTCGCGGTTTGTTAAAAAGAAAAAATCTCTTGCGAAATTAATTTTTTCACTCGTGTAGTCATGAATTCCACAGGTAAAGCCTATGCACATGAAACTAAAACCAGGTTTATTCCAACTTAGCGTCATCATAATGACGGTATCCCTACTTGCTTCTTGTACCAGACTTCCAGAAACAAGTCAGTCAAATTGTGATCATCCACAAACGGCACAACAACCCTATAACTGTGATAACTCTAGTAGTCATGGCAGTAGTCGAACTGGCTATAGAGGTTCTGGATATAGATTCGGTAGTTCCAGTCACAATGATGGTAGCTCAAGCCGTTCCCCATCTAAGGTAGGTCGCGGTGGTTTTGGTAGTTTCGGTCGCGGTGGTCATGCAGGTGGTTAGGAAAGTCAAGCAATGAATATGGATATTTTCAATAGTCCTCAACGCGATCGCCTATTTCGGTCAATGAAAATGGGATGGTATAATGTTTGTCCCATTCACGAAGGAACAGGCATCCCTCTGACTGACCAAGAAGTTCCATATGCGCTTTATCACTGCCGTAAAGTTTCGCCACAGATGATAAAGGAAATCAAGCAAGCATCTGAATTAGTCGGTAGTGTCTTAATACAAGCTTGGTCAGTTATCCGCACTCTTGATGAGGAAACACTACTTTACTATGGCTTTCCTAAAGATTCCATCAAAATAGTAAAGCATGACCCTCTCCCACCATTTTGTATGCGTCTTGATTGGTGCTGGAACGAAGAAACTGGAGTCAAAAAGGTTATAGAAACAAACCCACAAACTCCTAGTTTTTGGTTTGAATGTACTGAAGGAAATGGCAAAGCTGCTCAACACTTCGGTTTGAAACAAGCAGATTTTAATGCTCAAACTATCTTAAGTTTAACACTTAATCAGCATATACAAAGAGCAGCTGAGTGTTTAAAGAAACCAATTTCCAATTGTAGAGTTGCTTTTACTGCTTTGAATAATGCTGAAGATTTAGGCACTATGCGATGGTTAAGCAGCCACTTTCATCACAAAAGTGCTGTTTTCCCTTTGGAGTTTCTTCGTGTCAAAGATGGTAAATATTTATTTGATTATAGAACGGGACAACCGATAGATATATTATTTATGTGGTATCCAGTTGAATGGGCAATCCATGATACTGATGAAAATGGGAAAAAGTTATGGTCTGCACTGGAGCAACTTGTCTTAGAGAAGAAACTTGTTATTGTTAACTTTGGTTCTGCTTTTGCACTGCAACCAAAGAGCGTATTTGCTCTCATCACAGATTTAGGGCTGGACTTTTTTAGTCCTAAAGACGCTGATATTATTTTTAATTATTTCCCAAAAACATCATTGACTGCATCTGACATAGGAAATTCATACTTTGCTAAACCTATTTTAGGAAGGGAAGGTGAAGGAGGATTTGCTGTCAAGTCAGGAGAAATAGTTCTTCGTAGTCATAGTAATGACCCGTGGTATACAGAACAAGATTATGTGTATCAAGAGTTATTAGAGTTTGCCCAAGTAGAAATTGCCGGAAAGTCTATGACTGCGGTTTGGGGAGCATGGCTTTATAACAATGGAAATGACCAGTTTGTCTCTGGAGGTGTAGGAATGCGTGTTTCTGAGGGGCAAATTACAGATAACATTTCATATTGGTGTCCAATTGGGTGTTAGAAAAGGAAACGAACCAAATCTATGAAAAATCAAACAGTGTCTCGTTCCCCTTGGACTTTCATTCCCACCCTATACTTTGCCTCTGGCGTGCCTTACATCATTATCAACACAGTTTCTGTCATTTTCTACAAAAAACTAGGCATAAATAATACTCAAATTGCCTTGTGGACCAGTTTTCTTTATCTCCCCTGGGTAATCAAAATGTTATGGGCACCTATTGTTGATACTTACTCAACTAAAAGAACATGGATACTTGCCACACAATTCGCCATGTTCTGTAGTTTGGGTTTGGTAGCCTTTTGTTTACAACTCCCGAATTTCTTTTTCGTCTCCCTTGCAGCATTGACAATAGCGGCATTTATTTCCGCTACTTATGACATTGCTACTGATGGCTTCTATCTACTGGTTTTAAATGCAGCACAGCAAGCATTCTTTTCCGGTATCCGCTCACTTTTTTATCGACTCGCTGTTATCTTTGGTTCAGGGTTTTTAGTATATTTAGCAGGCCAGTTGGAACTTTCTCTCAACAATATTCCTTTAAGCTGGACTCTTGCTATTGGCTTTTCAGCTTTAGTTTTAGCGATACTATTTATTTTTCATCGTCTTATTTTACCGTTGCCGGAGTCCGATTCTCAACCCCACACCCAAACGTTAACAGAAACGATACCTTTTTGGACTGTGATAACTTCATATTTTCAGCAAGAGAAAATAGGAGTCATTTTAGCATTTATATTGCTTTATAGATTTGGCGAAGCAATGCTTGTGAAAATAGCTTCGTTATTCCTATTAGATAAACCAGAATTAGGAGGATTGGGGTTATCAACATCAGATGTTGGTTTAGTCTACGGTACATTTGGGGTAATTTCCCTGATTATAGGAGGGATTTTAGGTGGTTTTGTTATTTCCAAATACGGATTAAAAAAGTGCCTTTTTCCTATGGCATTAGCATTAAACCTACCAGATATCTTTTATGTTTACATGGCTTACACTAAACCCTCTCTCAGTTTAATTTATCCCTTGGTTTCCTTAGAGCAATTTGGATATGGGTTTGGATTCACGGCTTTTAGTGTTTATCTCATGTATATTTGCCAAGGTGAATACAAAACTTCTCATTTTGCTATATCTACAGGAATTATGGCATTAGGGATGATGGTACCGGGGTTAATTAGCGGTTATATTCAGGCAAATTTTGGATATCCATTATTCTTTGTTTTAGTTTGTTTGCTAACGATTCCCGGCATGATAGCTCTATTTTTTATTCCTTTAAATGAAGATAAGAACCGCCAAACAGCTTAAGCTATGAATTGCAAGCGCACAGCAATACAGAGCCACGCTGATATAATAGAAAATCATCTGCGTCCATCTGCTATAGACTGCGGTTTAAAATCCAAAATAATATGAGTTACGTTTTAGGAATTGATGGCGGCGGAAGCAAGACAGTTTGTATTTTGATGGATGAGACAGGTAAAGTACTAGGTCGTGCTGAAGCAGGAGCATCTAATTATCAGACTATAGGCACAGAAGCAACACTAAAGTTAATGGAATCTGTAATTTATGCTGCCGCGCTTGAGGCGCTAAAGTTTACAGATAATATTAATATTGAATCGATTTGCTTGGGGTTAGCAGGTGTAGGTCGTCCAGAGGATATCGAAGTCATAAAAAGTATAGTGCAAAAATTACAAAATAGCAGTTTGCTTCCTATAACTTGGAAATTACCAGCATCTAATATCGTCATTTGTAATGATGCTTTGATTGCTTTGGTTGGCGGAGTTGGTTACCCTGTTGGAATTGTGGTTGCAGCAGGTACTGGTTCTATAGTTTTTGGGCGAAATCATCATGGAGATACCAAGCGAGTTGGCGGTTGGGGCTATATTTTAGGAGATGAAGGAAGCGCCTATAAAATTGCTGTTGCTGGTATGCAAGCAGCATTAAAAGCTTATGATGGACGGGAGATGCCAACAACTCTTGTAGAGGAATTCAAACAGCATCTCGGTCTTATAACTATAGAAAATTTAATAGAAGTTATATATCGGCGAGCATGGGGTGTCAAAGAGATTGCCGCTTTGGCTCCTATTGTTGATAACGCCGCTGCTTGTGGAGATGAAGTCGCTCATAGAATCATCCATGATGCTGTGAAAGAGTTAATCAAAGCTACTTCTACAGTTATTGAGGCAATTTTTAGCAATAGCGAACGTTTCAAAGTCGTCACCACTGGAAGTGTGTGGCAAGGAAAATCGAGGATTCGTGAGACGTTTGCCACATCTATTTTCACGCTATTTCCTTCAGCAAAAGTGATTTTTCCTGAAAATGAACCTGCTTATGGTGCTGGGTTGTTGGCGTTGCAAAAGTTGGCTCCGGTACAACCAGATTAGTATCACGACGCAATGCTGTCACCCACAAGAGTTCCGACTCAATTACGTCGTGCTGCTGCCAGATTTGATTACACAGTTGGGCAACCGGATGATGGATACAGAGAAGGAATTTCGCCTGTTCGTGTCAAAAAATAAAAAAGTCGTACAATTTGAAGGTTTGTAACTATTATATTACCGTTAAAATTCACGCAAACCTCAAAAAAGAAAGTTGTACAATTTTCCAAGCATTCATCACATTGATAAATAAAAAAGTTGTACAATTTTTCCAAAGCCTGCCCTGTAGTGATTTGAAACTATTTGCCCCAAGATTCAGTGGTGAGCGCTCTCAATTTATAGATAGCACTAGAAAGCGATCGCCCGTTCGCGTAGCGTGTCCGTAAGGACTCAGGACGGTGCGCTTTGCGCGATCGCCTTCTCTTCCCCTCATGCAGCCCAATTTTTACACAGTGATTCCGCTTGTTCCAGCACCGTCACCGTCGCCTTTTCCTGCTTTTCTGGTGGATAGCCGTATTTCCGCAACAGGCGCTTGACTAACCGTCGCAGGTTCGCTTTCACACTTTCTTTTTGCGTCCAGTCGATGGTAACGTTGCGGCGGACTGTATCTACTAATTCGCAGGCGATCGCCCTTAGTATGTCATCACCCAAAGCACTGACCGAAGTATCATTGATATCTAGGGCATCATAAAAAGCCAGTTCATCTTCTGTTAACCCCATGTTTTCGCCTCGGCTTGCAGGTGAGCGAATTTCCTTTGCCAGTTCTATTAATTCGCTCATAACCTGGGCTGTTTCAATCGAGCGGTTTTGGTATCTTTGAATTGTCTGCTCTAGCATTTGGGCGAAGGAACGGGACTGAACCAGATTGCGACGCGATCGCACTTTTATTTCATCGTTAATTAGCTTGTGCAACATCTCCAAAGCTAGGTGTCGCTGGGGTAAACCGCGTACATCTGCTAAAAATTCATCGGAGAGGATGGAAATATCTGGTTTGTGCAAACCTGCGGCGGTGAAGATGTCTACAACTTGATTGCTATCTACAGACGTGGAGACTATTTGCTGTACGGCTGTATCTAAATCTTCTGGACTTTTACCGCTAACTGTGGTATGTTTAATCATCGCAGCGCGGATGGCTTGGAAGAAACCGACTTCATCCCGAATTGCCAAAGCGTCTTCATGGGGAACTGCTAAGGCGAAGGCTTTGGAAAGTTGGGTAACTGCTTTGAGAAATTCTTGCTTGCCGTGTTCCTGTTGTGAGAGAATATGGTCTAAAGACAAAGGAATAATAGATAATCGCTGTGTCGGCGTACCATCAAAGAATTGAGTGTAATTAAATCCCTTGAACATTTCGCAGACAGTTTGATATTTTGTCTGCATGATTTGGACAGCTTGTTCTTGGGGAATGCCTGTTTTTTCTCTGTCGCCTTCGGTATAAGCGGCAAGGGCTGCTTTTAATTGTTCGGCAATGCCGAGATAGTCTACCACCAAGCCGCCGGGTTTATCTTTGAAGACGCGGTTAACTCTGGCGATCGCCTGCATTAACCCATGTCCTCGCATTGGTTTATCTATATATATAGTGTGCAGACATGGAGCATCAAAACCCGTTAGCCACATATCCCGCACAATTACTAATTTCATTTCGTCGGCGGGGTTTTTGAAACGTTTCGCTAGTTCTTTGCGTCTGGCTTTGCTGCGGATGTGGGGTTGTAATGGTTGTTCGTCCGCCGCAGAACCTGTCATGACGACTTTAATCGTGCCTTTGTCGTCGTCGGGGTGATGCCAGTCAGGACGAAGTTTGATAATTTCGTTGTATAAGTCTACACAAATTTTCCGACTCATACAAACTATCATTGCTTTGCCGTCTAAGCCAGAGAGGCGATTCTGGAAATGCTCGACTATATCTTTTGCTACTAGAGCTATGCGTTTTTGGGAACCAACCAAAGCTTCTAACCTTGCCCATTTACTCTTAAGTTTTTCTTTGGTTGTTTGTTCTTCGTCTTCTGTAATTTCCTCAAAATTCGGGTCAATTTTTGGACGTTCTTCTTCTTTGAGTTCCAGCTTCGCCAGTCGTCCTTCATAATAAATGGGGACGGTGGCTTCATCTTCGACGGCTTGTTGGATGTCGTAGATGTCGATGTAGTCGCCAAAAACGGCGGCGGTGCTTTTATCTGCTTGTTCGATGGGTGTTCCAGTAAAGCCGATGAACGAGGCGTTGGGTAAAGCGTCGCGGAGGTGTTGGGCGAAACCGTAGGAAATATAAGCTTCGGTTTCTGTTTTGACGACGCGAGATTTTAAGCCGTACTGGGAACGGTGCGCTTCGTCGGCGATGACGATGATGTTTTGACGATGGGAAAGTGGCGGGTATTTCTCGCCGCGTTCGGGTTGGAATTTTTGTAGGGTGGTAAAGATAACGCCACCGGAAGCAACTTTGAGAAGTTCTTGCAGGTGTTCTGTCTTTTCTGCTTGGGTGGGGGTTTGGCGTAAGAGGTGGGAACAGGTGGCGAAGGTACTAAATAATTGATCGTCTAAGTCGTTGCGATCGCAGACAATAACTAAGGTGGGGTTTGCCATTGCCGGATGTTGGATAATCTTTCCGGCGTAGAATGCCATTGTGAGACTTTTACCGCTGCCTTGAGTATGCCAGACAACACCAACGCGTCTATCACCGCCAGAGGAAGTTGCTTTTACAGTAGATTCAATAGCTTTGTTGACGGCATGGAATTGATGATAGCCTGCGATTTTTTTAATAATATTGCTGCCGTCTACTTCAAAAACAATGAAGTGTTGCAGTAAGTCGAGGAAGCGGTGTTTTTCAAAGATGCCTTTGATTAAAACTTCTAATTCTACCCCCCTGTAGTCCCCCCAAGAAGCGGGGGGACGCTGAAAGCGGGGGGTGATGTCATCTCCAGTGATGGTACGCCAAGGCATGAACCTTTCCCAGTCGGCGGTGAGGGTTCCGACTCTGGCTTCTGTACCGTCGGAAACTACGAGAATTTCGTTGTAGGGAAATAAGCTGGGGATGTCGTTTTTGTAGGTTTGTAATTGGTTGAATGCGCTTTTGATTGTGGCGTTTTCGGCGGTTGGGTTTTTGAGTTCAATGACTGCTAAGGGTAAGCCGTTGATAAATACCACGACATCAGGACGCCGTTGTTTTTTATCTTCAATAACAGTAAACTGATTAACGACTAGCCAGTCGTTGTTCTCTGGGTTGGTAAAGTCAATTAATTTAACTTGGTCGTAGACAATTCTTTCTGATGTCTGATACTCGACATCTATGCCATCGGTGAGGAATTTGTGGAAGCGGCGGTTATTTTCAAATAAGCTGGGTGTTTCGCTGCGGGTGATTTTGCGGATAGCTTCTTCGATAGCGTCGGCGGGAATTTTGGGGTTAATTTTTTCTAGGGATGAACGCAGGCGGTGAAGGAGAACGACATCGGCGTAGGTTTGGCGTTCTGGGTTGGGGGAGTCGGGGGCAATTTCTGAGGCTTGGAGGGTGGTGTAGTCTAGTTGTTCAAACCATTCTAGAGTTGCTTCTTCAACGATGCTTTCTGTAAATTGTCCTGACACCGATGTGATTCCTTTGACGCTGGCTATCGGTATCTATTTTGGCTCATTTTTTTCTTATTCGTCCAAAATATACGGTAAAGGCTTTCCACGTCCTTTGAATTTAGCACGGAGATACACGCGTAATGAGTTTTTTTGGTACTGGGTTGTCATCGATTTAACTAATGTTTTCAGGGAGTTCTGGTTGTTTCATATAAATGACGAAAAGCTCTAGTTTTTAGATATTTACGATTTGAAAATTTCTCGATTTTTTCAAGACAAAATTATGATTTTTTTTCACTAAATCACCAGTACAAAAAATCGGCAAACGCTCTTGATAAGCTTTTATAGCCAAAATATAATCATGGTCTGCAAGTTCGGTTTGAATTTGCTGTAATTTATCAAAAAATGCACATAATAAAGTAATTTCGCCACCAAGCTTATCAATTTTAGGAGTTGCAATTTGCATGACAACTCCTTTGACAGTGAAACTGGGATAATTTGTAATGAGTTCACTTAAAATGTCAAATTGAGAGCGATTTTCTACTTCTTCTAAGATTTTCAGTGCGTCGCTGATTCTCGCGGCATAATCACCTAAACTTTGCTGGAGGGGTTGCAATATTTCATATTCATTTGAAGAGTCTTTTTTCAGTCGCCAAATTGCCCCTGCATCATGATAAATTCGCCCGGTTTCATGCCAACCTGTTTCTTGTAAGTGCGCCTGTAACACATCAGGTTCAACAGTTTTGAGAATTTGGCTATCTCGTATGGTAACTTTCACGGGCTTTTCTCCAAAACTAATACGTTGGATGATGGCTTGGAGCGCTTCTGGTGTAAACTGATTGCTACGGGGTATTTCAATAGTAACATTTGTTGTATTCTCGCTGTCTGGCATTCCCCGCAATGAAACCCAGTAGGCACAATGTCTGAGGCACAGTTCCTCTTCTGTTTGTTTTAACCAGTCAGCTATATTTTCTGGAACTAAAACGATAACTAAAATAGGAGGTACTAGAGCATTTATTTTCAAATCAATATAATTTTTGAGATTGAGGGGATATCTAAGGCAGTTGTTGTCAAGAATATCTCTTGCTGTACATTTTAATTGCAATTCCAGTCTAGGTGAAAGGATGATTCCTGTACCACTAGCAACGATGCCTAAATCTACGCTGTCGTTATCTATTTCTGGTCTATATAAAGAATAGCCTGCAACTGCGGCAATTGCTCGTATGTAGGTAATGCTAAATTGTTCTTTTTGTTGGTTGATGTCCATTAAAGTTGTGTTTCAACTATTTTCTCCGCTTCTTTCACCCGGATTTCGCCTGATAGGAGTTTGGGTAATAGGGTGTCGCGGATAGATGCGAGAGAAAGAGATTCCTCTTGATTTAAAATAATTTTGTTGTATGAAGGAGTCAGAAATTTTCCAAAAATTAAAGATATGTCATTATTTGGGAACAGAAAGTCAAAAGCTTTTATTCTATCAGGAGATGTATGTTTAACTGTTGTTCCTGTAGCACTAGCTAATATTTCATGACGATAAGCATCTGTACAAAGCAAATAATAAAGATGCAACTTGCTTAAAGAAACACCTGATTTTATAATGACTTTACCAAGGCGTTGATTATGTAAATAATGGCTTCCTCGTGGTGCTGGAATAATAGCAGGATAACCAAGTGTATCACCAGCTTTGCTTAAGTCGGTCATGGTTACAAGCAAATCACCTTGATCAAGCACAAATTCTTCTGGAACTTCGCCAAGATAATATTTAAATTTGTCGTCTTTAAATCCACCACCAATTGCAAAATTTCCTGGCGTTAAAAGTATATCTCCAGGCGGTTCTGTGCGGAAAAACTCTCCTTTGAATGCGTAACCGTGCTTGATGTCGATTAAATCTCCAAGTTTTATTACTTTCCACCCCTTGGGAACCATTCCCAACGCCGACTCCTCAAACTCATCAGGGAAAAGTTCCGCCGTCGCCGCATCCATCCCGGCTGGCTGTCGTCCTTCCATCTTGGCACGCACGGGATCAAAGTCAACAAACCATGACTTGAAAATCGCCCTCGCCATTGCTTCTAGCGTTTTGTTCATCTCCCGGTTCAGTTCGATTTTGTCGTCGAGGGTTCCTAGGATGTGGGCGATCGCTTTTTGTTCAGGCAGAGGGGGAAGAGGAAGTAGTTGAGCATAAAAAGTATCACGGGATAGACTCGGATTAGATGTACCGTCTTTTAAGTGATTTAGACCTATATATTTAATGAGGTAATAGAAAAATTTAAGGTTAAGTTCAGGCGTTTTTGAGGAAACATAATAGGCAGTATCAATTACCCAGAAATCACTTTCGCACCACTCTACACCAAGAGGACCCATACCTTTACGACCCAGGATAACACCTGGACCCTTCGCAAGTTCTGTGTTATGCCAGCCACACTGCCCGTTAGTTCCATAAACTGGTACATTACCAGGAATGCGGTTCTTTTCTACTAATGCCTTTCCATAATTCAGTGATACTAAAGCATCAGCACGAACAAGTTGCCATGCAAAGTTAGTACTAGGGGAAAATCCACGCGGAAAAGTACCAACTACACCATTTGCTTCATAAAGTTTTTCAAAAGAAGCTACCACTTAGAACACCTCAATCAAAGTTGATAATTCGCGCAAGATTGGCTCGTATAATTTTTTCCAACCTCGCTGACTCCTCAAACTGCTGTTCCAACTTCTGCGTCAAATGCAACATCTTCTCCTCAAACGCCTCATCATCATCTTCCACTTCCTCCGCCCCTACATACCGCCCCGGCGTGAGAACACATTTTGTTAGATTTGCTGCGTCAACCCAACCAACCGTGCTAGTCAATATCTAAATTCAACGCCTCTAACTGCGCCTCTAACTGCTCAATTGTTGGTAAACTTCCTTGCAATTGTTCTGGTAAAGCATCGCGTAACTGATAAGTGGAAACCCCAATTGGTTTATTCATATCCCGCAGGGCATATTCTACAATTGTCTGATTTTTCGTTTTACATAAAATCATGCCAATTGTTGGTTTATCATCGGGATGGCGCAATAAATCATCGACTGCCGAAACATAAAAACTCATCTTTCCAGAAAATTCCGGTTTAAACTCTTCAATTTTCAAATCAATTACCACATAACAGCGCAAGCGTACATGATAAAATAACAAGTCAATATAAAAATCTTGGTCGCCAACTTCCAAGTGATATTGGCTTCCCATAAAGGCAAAACCAACCCCTAATTCCAATAAGAATTTGCGAATCTGCTCTATTAAAGCCTTTTCTAAATCGCGTTCTTGCGCTTCTTCTCCTAAACTGAGAAAATCAAAATTGTAAGGGTCTTTTAATAATTGCTGGGCTAGTTCTGATTGGGGCTTCGGTAGAGTACGGTCAAAGTTAGTAACAGCCTTTCCCTGACGATGGTACAACCCACTTTCTATCTGATGAACTAAAATATTGCGACTCCAGCCATATTGGATGGTTTGTTCTACGTACCACTTGCGTTCTTCAGAGTCTTTCACAGCATCTAGAATACGGACATTATGTCCCCAAGGAATTTGTGCAACAAGCTGTTGCACGAATTCTTCGTCTGGGTACGCTTGAGCAAAAGCTCTTACATACTTAAGGTTACGTGCTGAAAATCCTTTCATCTGTGGAAAAGCTTGGCGTAAGTCAGCCGCAAGCTTGTCAATTACCTTTGCACCCCATCCCTGCTGCTGCTGTCGTGTTAAAATTTCGCGCCCAATGTACCAATAGAGTAATACTAACTCACGGTTAACAGACAATGCCGCCTTTACTTGGGCACTGAGGATGCGTTCTTTGAGTCCCCGCAAAAAATCATCATAATCTTGTGGTGTTAATTTCATACTGCATTCATCCCCAATTCTTGCACAACCCTACCCCCAACCCCTCTGGTGCTTGCGGGGAGGGGAGACTTTGCGCGACTCAAAGATGGGGTGGACTTCACCCGCCATACCCTAACCCTCGCAAATTTTCCCTAATCGCCATCTCCAACCTCGCCGACTCCTGAAACTGCTGTTCCAACTTCTGCGTCAAATGCAACATCTTCTCCTCAAACGCCTCATCATCATCTTCGGTTTCCTCCGCCCCCACATACCTTCCCGGCGTGAGAACATAACCATGTGCTGCAATTTCTTCTAACTTGGCACTCTTGCAAAAACCAGGGATATCCTCAAACTTACCCGCTTCCTTCTCACCCCGCCAAGCATGATAAGTTTGGGCAATCTTGGCTATTTCCTCAACCGTCAGTTCCCGGTGTACTCTGTCAATTAACACCCCCATTTTCCGCGCATCAATAAATAATGTTTCCCCAGTGCGGTTTCTGAACTTCCCATTTTTCTTATTCCGTGCCAAAAACCACAAACACGCTGGAATTTGGGTATTGTAGAACAACTGCCCCGGCAAAGCCACCATGCAATCCACCAAATCCGCCTCAATAATGGTTTTGCGAATCTCCCCCTCTCCCGACTGGTTGGAACTCATCGAACCATTCGCCAACACAAACCCAGCCACACCCTGACTTGACAAGTGATGTATCATGTGCATGACCAAGCATAGTTAGCATTACCTACAGGCGGCGTGCCATAATCCCAGCGGCTGTCTTCCCGCAGGCGTTCCCCGCCCCAATCGCTCATATTAAAAGGCGGATTGGCGATAATAAAATCAGCTTTGAGGTCTTTGTGCAAGTCGTTGTGGAAGCTATCGGCATTTTGTCCGCCAAGATTCCCGTCAATCCCGCGAATTGCCAAATTCATCTTGCACAGCTTCCACGTTGTCGGGTTGGACTCTTGCCCGTAAATAGAAATATCACCCAAGCGTCCTCCGTGTGCTAAAACAAACTTCTCGGACTGCACAAACATTCCCCCAGAACCGCAGCAAGGGTCATACACTCGCCCTTTGTAAGGTTCCAGCATCTCTACCAACACCTGCACGACACAACGCGGTGTATAAAATTGTCCGCCTTTCTTGCCCTCCGCAGTGGCGAACTGTCCCAAGAAGTATTCATAAACTCGCCCCAAGATATCTTTTGAGCGGTTTTCCTCATCCCCTAACCCAATCTTGCTGATCAGGTCGATTATCTCACCGAGTAATCTTTTATCCAATGCTGGCTTTCCGTAATCCTTCGGCAACACGCCTTTGAGGGATAAGTTCTCTTTCTCAATGGCATCCATCGCCTCATCAAGGAGTGTCCCAATATTTGGCTGTTTAGCGTTCGCTTGCAGGTAAGACCACCTTGCTTCCTTCGGAACCCAGAAAATATTATCCGCTACGTACTCGTCGCGGTCTTCTGGGTCAGCGTAGGGTTGATTGGCGAGAATGTTGTAAACTTCACCGAAGGCATCGGAAATATACTTAAGGAAAATCAGCCCCAGGACAACGTGTTTATACTCCGCCGCGTCCATGTGACCACGCTGCTTATCGGCGGCTTGCCAAAGGGTTTCTTCAAAGCCTAACTTAGCACCATTATTGTTTTTCTGATTGTTCTTGGTACGCGCCACTAACACTACTCCTTAAAGGTCGATAAAAGGGCGGACATCTTGCCCGCCCCTTGATAAAGATTTGTCTGTTGTCATCTGCCAACTAAATTTTTTTTAGCTGAAATTATATCATTCTACCGTTACAGACTTCGCCAAATTCCTTGGCTGGTCAACATCCAAACCGCGACGCGCTGCAATATGATAAGCCAGCAATTGCAGGGGAATCACTGTGAGAATGGGGGAAAGCAATTCATCGACTTTTGATACCGGGATAAGGTCGTTAAAGATTTCCGCTGCTTCCCCATCGTTGACTGGAGTCACACCAATTAACCGAGAATCACGGGCTTTTGCTTCTTGGGCGTTAGAAATCACTTTTTCGTAAACACTTCCAGGCATAGCGATCGCCACAACTGGCACTTTTGCATCCAACAAAGCAATAGGTCCATGCTTCATTTCTCCAGCAGGATATCCCTCTGCATGAATATAACTGATTTCCTTTAATTTCAACGCTCCTTCTAAGGCAATGGGGTAATTAATTCCCCTTCCCAAAAAGATGAAATCTTTAGTTTCTGCAAACTCATGAGCCAACTGCTCTATATAATGCTCTTGTTTTTCCAAAGTTGCTTCAATTTCACCTGGAATTTGCCGCAACCCGTTAATAATCTCCTGTAATCTTGTTGGCGGAATAGTCTGACGAAGATACGCTAAATCCAAAGCCAAAGCGTAAAACGCCATGAGTTGGGCGATAAAAGTTTTCGTCGCCGCGACTCCAATTTCAATTCCCGCCAAAGTATTGATAATATGAAATATCATTTGACCTAGGGTGCTTTCTGGGCGATTGGTAATCCCCAGCAGCCGCGCCTGATACTTAGGTTCTTTACCCTGGCGACGTTCTTTTTCCATCGTCAAAGCAGCTAGTGTATCAGCTGTTTCACCTGATTGAGTCACGCCAATCGTTAGTGTATTAGGTGTCAGGGGTGGCGGTGCATAGCGAAACTCCGAAGCGTAATGCACCTGTGTAGGAATTCCCGCCAGCTGTTGGAGTAAGTATTGCCCCACAACTCCGGCGTGCCAACTGGTACCACAGGCGATGATTTGAATTTGTTCTAAGTCACCGTAAATATCCGCCGATAAACCAAGCTTCACCGGAGAATTGGTAGAATCACCTACATTCCAATCAGCATTGAAGTAAGCATCTAAACAAGCTCGTACAACTCCCGGTTGCTCGTAGATTTCCTTGAGCATGAAGTGCTTGAATCCCTGCTTTTCCACCATCATGGGATTCAAGTTGAGCAGGCGGGGCTGTTTTTTTAACCTTTCACCAGCAAAGTTGTAAACCTCAACACCCAAAGGTGTCAGGCGTGCAATTTCTCCATTGTCTAGGGGTAATACCGCACGGGTGTAAGCAATAATGGCTGGTGTGTCGGAAGCGCAGAAAAATTCCCCTTGCCCAAAACCAATGACTATGGGTGCTTGCTGTCGGACGACGATGAGTTCGTCGGGGTAGTCAGCACTAATTAGGGCGATCGCAAACGCCCCCCTGAGTTTATTAACAGTATGGCGAACAGCCTCAAGTAAGGGAGAGGGGGAAAAGGCAACAGGAGAAGAAGGGGAATGTTTCAAAAACTCAGCTATCAGGTGGGGAATAACCTCGACATCAGTATCTGAGCGAAACTCGTATCCTTTCTGTTTCAATTCCTGGCGCAACTCGCTGTAGTTTTCAATAATCCCATTTACGACTACAGCTATTCGCATAGCTGTATCCATATGTGGATGGGCATTGTACTCTTCTGGCTTACCATGAGTTGCCCAGCGAGTGTGACCAATACCAATTTGAGCGTGGGTTTCTACTTGTTCTAGCTTAGAACGCAGGTTGTGAAGTTTGCCTTTTGCCCGGACGCAATTCACTTCACCTTCCCATATCGTAGCGATTCCCGCAGAATCGTAGCCGCGATACTCCAGTTTTTCCAGCCCGGATAGCAAAATTTCTGTTGCCGTTTGAGTGCCAATATAGCCAACAATCCCGCACATTGATCACACCACTTTCTTTATAGAACTATAAACTCAGTATAGTTGCTAACACAAAGGTAGCGTTTTTGCAAACAGAAACGCCTTTGCCCTAACGACTAAAATCGCCACTACACGAAGATAGCCCGCCAGCGCGGGCTAGGAGATGCAATATTTCAGAAGAATGCAGAAATCAAAATAACTTCAAGGATAAATCTGGGGGCTTGCAACCCTACTGAAAGCTCAGGAGTACAGAATTCTTCTTATTTTTTCTAGTATCTGGGCGTGTTCTGGATTCTAAATTCAGATGTCCATCCCCACCCTATGAGTACCGCCACGGGTGGGGACTTCCGCGATACCGTTAAGGTAATAATTGTGCAGGCTGGACATTACCCACCATTGTGATAAATGGTAGAAAATGCCCAGCCTGCAATACTAAAAGTGCTTGCTATCGAGATAATTAAGTGCGATCCGAAAGAAAAATTAGTAAGCCAGACCCATACTGCGAGTCGTTTCAGATCCCAAGTAAACCCGGATACTTAAGAAGTCGGTAGGACAAGCCGTTTCACACCGCTTGCAGCCCACGCAGTCTTCTGTACGCGGTGAAGAGGCAATTTGTTGGGCTTTGCAGCCATCCCAAGGAACCATCTCCAGTACGTCAGTGGGGCATGCGCGGACACATTGTGTGCAGCCGATGCAGGTATCGTAGATTTTTACGGTATGAGACATTGAAAAAAATCTCCTTTCAGAGTATTCTTCTGGTGCGAAAGAATTATAATCAAGGCTTAGTTTACCGCAGTGGCTTAGCGTCCGTAATTAAAAGGCTACATAACTTCAAACAATGTAATAAGCAGCTTCAAATGGCATTGACATACTCCCCGCCCTAAAAGTGCGCGGATTCTAGGCTCAAACAACGATTGCGGACTCTCGCCCGTCTTACATCGTCTAAAGAATGCAGTTGATGCCCCAACTGCACAAATATTCGCGCGCTGCGTTCTCGTCTCTTCCGTTGACTGACTGACAAGAAGGACAACCCCACTCTCTAACCGACAAATCCAATTTTTCTAGAACGTGTCCACAGTGACAGCAAGTTTTGCTAGATGGATACCACTGATCTACGAATACGACTTGCTTGCCTTTGTTTTTGGCAACCCACTCTAAAATTTGCAAGAACTCTCCAAAAGGACTCGTCAGAGATTTTACGTCCCCATAAGGGCTGCATCCCCTTAAGGTTTAGTGTCTCAAAAATTTTTTCCATCACAACCGTCAACGACTGCATAAACCCAGCAACCCCACCGGTATGAACGTTAAGAAGCGGTTGAAACACACAAACACCGCCACGCAAACTTTCAAATTCACCCAAATCACACTTTTACGAGGTATCGAAAAATGGACACCAAATTCATGCTGGATATGTGCAAACTGTCAAACTCCCAACAAAGCAAGCACATCACCATCTTAGGCGCAGGAGTTGCCGGTTTAGTCGCAGCTTACGAATTAGAACGCATGGGTCACACCGTAGATATTATGGAAGGTAGCCCCCGCGTTGGCGGTCGAGTTTGGACACACCGCTTCGGTAACGAACAAGATGCACCTTACGCAGAACTCGGCGCAATGCGTATCCCCAGCGACCACCAACATACACTGCATTATGTAAAAGAATTAGGGCTAGCTGACAAACTCTGCAAATTTGTCACAGTCTTTGAAGAACAAAACGCTTTCATGAACATCGAAGGAAACATCTTCCGCATGAAAGATGCACCCCGCCTCCTCCAAGAACGCTATCAAGGAATCTTTACCGACACTCGTTACAGCGAAAAAACTCGCTTGTTTGCAGCATGGTTGAAGACGATTGTCAATACTATCTCCCCCGGTAATTTGCGCGAAAGTTTGGATGCTGACTTGAAATCACACTTGATGGATGAGTTGGAAAGACTAGATTTAGAACCTTACTTTAGTGAAGATGGCGAAACGATTGATTTGAACTCATTTATCAAAGACCATCCTAGTTTCCGCGCTCGTTGCAGCAAAGCTCTGGATATGTTCCTGGGAGACATCATAGTTGAAACCAGTCACGATTTATTGCAAATCAAAGGCGGAATGGATCAAATCATCCAACGTCTCGTAGCATCAATCAAAGCATCGATTACATGCAACCAACAAGTCGTAGCAATGCGGGTGCGTGATGGTTATACAGAAATTGATTACTTATCCAATGGAGAAAAGCACACCCGTCGTTGCGAGTATGTGTTGTGTACAATTCCTTTCTCGGTAATGCGGAAAATGGAGTTAGAAGGATTTGATGAAAGAAAACTGGATTCTATCCACAACACTATATATTGTCCAGCAACGAAGGTAGCGTTTCACACTCAATCCGCTTTCTGGGAAAAACAAGGAATTAAGGGTGGTGCATCCTTCAGCGGTGAAGGCGTTCGCCAAAGCTACTATCCTTCTGTGAAGTTCAATCCCAACAGTGGTAGTGTGATGCTCGCTAGCTACACCATCGGTGATGATGCTGACAGAATGGGGAATATGCCTTCTGCTGAGCGTCACGACTACGTTAAGAACATTGTTAGCAAGGTTCACCCAGAACTTCAAACCAATGGTATGGTTGCTGATGTCGCTTCAATTGCCTGGGGTAACTACAAGTGGAGCGCTGGTGGCTGTACAGTTCATTGGAGTGATGATATGTCGGATGAATCCAACCACACCATTAGTTATTTGGAAGCTGCTAGACCTCAAAATACTTTGTTCTTCGCTGGTGAACATTGTTCTAAATATCCAGCATGGCTGCAAGGTTCAATTGAATCCACGCTTGAGGCAATATACGATATCGTATCTCACAAACACAGCACTGTTACAGCGACAAAGTTCTGCTTAATTAGTACAGTAAATGCCAAGACTACACAAACAAATCAAATTCATGAGTTCGTTCAAGCTGCTTAAATTTTCTACTCGCCCCTCAATATCATATGTACACACACTTGAGGGGCATATTTAAAAACTTAATTTAAGAGCCAAAACACAAAAAATGCAACTTCGCACACTTTGTTAATAAATTTAAAATATGGTTACAATAGTTATTTATTTCCTAATTTCTAGTTTTGAAATTTCCTAAAACAAACAAGTGCAATTTACACTTTTCGTAGAAGTTTTTATATTTTTTATTTTTTATTAGAGGTATCCGACGTGTCCTGGATACCTTTTTTTGGTAACAAACAGCATATGCCCCTAGCGTGTGGTGCATACAGCATAGAACCGCTCAACAAAGAAGCAACAGAACTTTATCTAGTAGTTTATGTCATTAATTTTGACATGTCCTAGGGGTCAGATCCCCGACTTCTTTAAGAAGTCGGGGATCTTGTAACCCAGAAGAGCGATCGCCCCTTGGGAATGGTGTACTTTGCGCGATCGCACTTTCATCTACAAAAAAAGCGATCGCCTTTCACTTGTTGACAAAATCACTTGACAGCGGATTTTAAGATATAGAGCGGTTCTCGTTTGGATACAGTACGCTTTGACCCCACCCCTAACCCCTCCCCGCGCGCGGCTATGGATTACCCGGATCTTTCTTAACATTGCTGTAAAACAGGCAGGATAAGAATGGTGGCGGTGAGGGTAGTTGTGGGGGTTGACAGGGGGAATCAAAGATGAGTATGAGGAGAAAATTACCTG
>JAHHIB010000101.1 GCA_019359075.1 Kalymmatonema hyalinum WJT4-NPBG1 | reverse complement strand
AGTGATGAATATTCCTCTTGTGTGAGGTTAACGATGTATTTTTCTGCCATTTGTGAATACCGAGATTTTCAACTAGTTTCTCAGTAACCTGGACACCTGTCAAAATCTCTGTGGTGAACTACTAGTTCATCAATACTTAGGTGACGTTCTATGGAAATGCGTCTCGGCATATACTTCGTAACTAAATCCACTCAGACTATTATACTATGTGCAATCATCCGGATTTGATATAAATGATGACTTTGGTGCTGGTAATCTACAATTTACGGAACTTTGCTTACTTAAAGACTATACTGAGGGATCTGGGAGAAAGACATGTAAGATACGCCACTATCGAGGAACATTATCCGATGGTGGGTACAGCACTGTTGAAAACCTTTGAATTTTATTTAGGAAGCGACTGGACGCCAGAAGTCAAGCAAGCGTGGACAGATGCCTATGCAGAGATTGTCAACATCATGCTAGAAGGGGCGAAGTCTCCTGAAAAAGCGCTGAAATTGGAGAATGAACTTCAGCCGAGTACCAAAATAGCTATAGTAAACTCTGCCCCGACGCAGCCTCCTGCTATTGCCTCTAGCCTAAATGATTCTCAGAAAACCTCTAAGTTAGAGGATGTATCCCAGCCGAAAACCAACCCAGTCAGGACAAGCTTTGCCCGGACGCAGCCTCCTGCTACTGTCTCTAGCCTTAAGGTGAAGCTATTACCAATCATTTTTGTAGTAGCTGGTTTGTTGAGTGTTGGGCTTGTGTACTACCATTCCAGCTCAACGGAAGGACAAGAGGGAGTTATGCCAATTCAAAATTCAAAATTCAAAATTCAAAATTAAGAAAGCCTAAGATAACGAGGGTTTGGCAGTGTGTATCTGTCGCATTCTTTTTTCAAATTGCTATTACGACACCAGAAGGAAAAATTGTTCGCTAAACACAATTTGATAGGACATCTTCAGGCATTTGCTAGGCGATCGTGTAAGCGTGATCATTTAAATGCTGACAGGCACATACTCGTCAGTTCATCCACATTGGGTACATTTTCCACATCCACGTTTGCCAATCCAAGTTGGTTGACAGCGTTCATAATTTGATCGTTGAATAAATTGTTGCGCTCCAAAAACTTATCAACCATCATTTTTTCAGTATGGGATTTTGATTCATAATGACTTGCGGCGTAGATTCTTCGTTTTATAAACTCGTTGCTGGCTGTGAGCCAGATGGCAGCAATGTTTTCAAAGTTCAGAGTATTTACAAGATCTGGCAATAAAGCCGAACCCTCCAGTACCAATCTGTCAGCTGACACATCGGTTGCATGGAAAGCCACAATATCTTCGATAAGCGGCCACACATTTTCTCTGTAATGACGAAGGACGTCAGTGATAAGTTCATCGGCTGACAGTAATAGATAATGATCCGCTACGTGATTTGGAACTTTCTTTGGTTTTGCTTGCCACGGACGTCCAGGATGGCGAGCTAGTTTGTCTGTGGAACAGTAGTTCCATTCCAGATGAAAGGCCAGAGACTGGGCAAGGGTCGATTTACCCACATGAGATGATCCGCCGATGAGGAGAATTCTATGTTCACCAAACATAGGAATCGTGTTAATCTCTATAATTGGAATTTTTGCTTATTTATTTACCATGATTTGTTCTTCTGTTCAATAGTAAACAAAGATTAATAAAAGCTAAAACTTAACATTTTGTTACTAAGACTCAGGATAGAGTTAGTTTTTAAGTAATACTTTTTGGATACACCTAGAGAATAGAGCCATTAACTTATGGCTTCTGCTTGCCCAGGTTTACTCTTTAGGAAAGAGTAGACTTGCAAAGGGCGAAGATTTGCCACAGAAGACATGAGTTGCTTTCGCTGCATAAAGAGCGACTCACGGTTGCTATTATCCAAAATTATTCAGTTTTTACCTGTTTGCTGCAAATATCAACTTTTAAAAAAGCTGAAATGGCTTATAGCAAAAAAACAAAGTTGGTATGACTACAAATAACATGGTCTCAAAGTATTAGGGTTTGGGATCATGCGATTTCTAATGAAAGTTGAACTCTAGAGAGAATTTATATATCCTCAGTTGGATAGCATATAGCCTCATAGTAAGGATAATTAAGAAAATATAAATGAAAAAGAACACCTAATTTTGTTTGTGTTAATTTAAGCGATAAATTATTATCGCTTGTTCAATTCTGCCAATCTAAAAGATTTACAAGTTGAAGAAAGCGTTTTTTCAAAAAAAATCATGAAATTCCAGGGTTTAAAAATGCAGATAGTACAAAAAATTCGCTGCCCAAACTGTGGTAGCGAAGGTGAAAGGCATTATTTATCTGATAGTCAGCTGACTCGAACGCAATGCCCAATCTGTGACTACTTGATGATCAATTGCACGCGTACTGGCAAAGTTATTGAGGCTTATGCTCCAGGTATTCATGCACCGCGTTAATTGAGGGCCACAGGAGGATGAGGGGGATATTGCTCCCTTATCCGGCTGATGATCTCCCCTAATTCCCTTCTCCTGCTATTTCTTGCTTACCCGTAGTTGTCCACAAGCAGCATCCGCTTCTAAACCACGCGAGTAGCGAACACTAACCGCGATTTTTTGCTGCTGCAGGACTTTAACAAAAGCTTGAATGCGGTTTTGGTTGGGGCGTTTGTAGTCTGCTTCTTCAATGGGATTGTACGGAATCAAATTGACATGACTCTGGAATCCCCGCAAACGTTTTGCCAACTCCAATGCGTGTTCTGGGAAATCATTCACCCCAGCAAGGAGAATGTATTCAAAACTGACACGGCGTCCAGTGATTTCCACATACTCGCGACATTCAGCCAGCAAATCTTCAATAGGATAGGAGTGGGCGCTGGGAATGAGCTGTTCTCGTAGTGTTTGGTTGGGAGCATGGAGACTGACAGCAAGAGTGACTTGCAACTGGTGCTGAGCCAACTGACGAATGCGATCGCGTATTCCAACAGTAGAGACAGTGAGGTTGCGCTGTCCAATACCTACATCTTTATTTAGGGATTGGATAGCTCCGATCAGATGATCTGTATTCAACAACGGTTCACCCATGCCCATAAACACCACATGGCTCACCCGCTGCTGGAAATCTTCCTGAACCGTCAACACCTGATCGACAATTTCATGACGGGCAAGATTGCGCTTGTAGCCCCCTTTACCAGTAGCGCAGAAATCACACGCCATTGGGCAACCCACCTGGCTAGAAACGCAAACCGTTAAGCGCTTTTCTGTAGGAATACCCACAGATTCAATAATTTGACCATCTGCTAGTTGTAAAAGATATTTGACAGTACCATCGGGAGCTACAGAGCGGTAGTGTATTTTTGAACGCCCGATGGGAATTTCTGCAACTTCAGCACGCCATTGCTTGGAGAAGACGGAGATATCCGAGAGCGATCGCACTCCCTTTTGATAAATCCAATCGTGCAGTTGCTTTCCCCTATAAGCTGGTTGTCCCTGATCATGCACCCAAGCCGTTAACTCCTCTACACTTGCCCCTAAAAGCGGTGGAATAGAGATGTTAGGTTGTTGTGGAGTATCAGTTTTAGGGGAGGGGAGTACAGAGACAGACTTAGCAGACATGGTAGTTAAGAAATTCGCCTTGGATCTTTATGGTAGGCGATCGCTGTTCCTATTGCTTGGGTTTATGATTGCGGTTTTCAACACTGGAACACTGAAGAGTCTACTTAAAACTTGTTAGACAGCTTTCCACGAGATTCCAATAGCACCTCTGGGTAATCAGATGAAGCTCTGTCAAGTAAAGGTTCACGCTGGTTTTTGAGATATTTATTGAAGAATGCTAATGTGTAAGCATTGATGATTTTGGCTGCCCGTTGAGGTTGAATTGAGCCGATAGCTTGCTTGATTGGAGATTCTGCCTGAGTTGTTGAATTCGCTGAAAATGCGGGTAGTATTACCCCAAAATCTATGAACGTATTGTGCTTACTCCCTTTGAGCGTCAGGCTATAGGCATTGGTTCTTAGCCGTTGATAAAACGATTGCAGGGCATCATCGCTACCATCATGAGACATCAGCAGGAACGGGCTATCCAATCTGTCCTTATTTCCACTGCCCAAAAGCTTGCCATAGCTGCCACCGTCCATGTTGATTCCCGCTTTTAATCGGCGATCGCGCCACACTGCCTCGATAGCCGTATCTCCACCTAAGGAATGCCCGAAAATACCGACTCGATTTAAATCTAAACGTCCGCTGAAAAGTCCTTGAGCGTCTTTGATGTTGAGGCGATTTAACTCATTGAGCACAAAGCTGACATCCTTTGCCCGAATTTCAACTGCTTGGTTAAAGGTACGCTGAATTTTCGCTTGCTCAGCTTTGGAGAAATTGAAGACCGTTGATTGAGTGATCACTCGTCCGTCCGGAAACAGGACTGGCACCTCATAAGTGGGATTAATTGCAACGACTACATAACCATGACTGGCAAGTTGTTCGAGTTGTGTTGTATAAAATTTGGGTGTTGAGCCAAAACCAGGCGAGAAAATGACAACTGGATAGCGTTTCGAGGCATTCGCAATCGCCACTTTTGGAACAGCGTTAGTTTGAATGGTTTGGGTGACTGATTGGACGAATTGGTCAGACGATACTCCAAAATCAGGTCCCATGCCTTCAGCAGTAGCCAGCGCAAAACCCTGATCCATGTAAGGGGCAGTGCTTGCTCCCGGCTTGGCATTAGTAGGATACCAAACATAAACCATCAACTCACGGCGATCCGTCGGTGGTGGAGTTGTAATCGGTTTTCGTGTCCGTAGATCGTAGACTTCAGTGCTATAAGTTTCTTTACGGGAGGTATCAACCAAGTGGTAAGCCGTTGTGCCTACTTGGTAAGAACCAGTCGGGGCAGGCAACCGGAAGGCTGAAGCTCGATTTGTCGATTTTGATTGCAATTGCGCTGGTTGCGCTAAAAGTGGTTCAATCTGGGTAAACAAAGGCTGAACACTCAGAACAGCGATCGCACCGACGGTGATAGCAGATTCTCGAAACTTTTGCATCTGGTCAGTTTTAAGTCTTGCAGTTCTCATCCAAGCGAAGGCACACGACCGCACAATGCACTGCTGTGTTCCAACCGGTTGTGCGATCCTACACAGGGCGATCTCGCACAAACCAAAAGCGGTGACTAATACGCAAAAGCTGACTGACTTGGTGCGTGCTGATAACCTGGAACTAACAGAGATGGAAGGCAAAACAGAGAAAACTTTTGCTCCTAATGTCGATGCTGACAAGATTAAAACTGCTGCTGCTCTTGTTCCCTGGGTTTATAATTGCGGTTTCCAACACTTCGTTCTAAATCATCTTCATTGCAATTTTTGTTTCTTGCATGATGACTCATGGTGCATAGATTAAGCGCTTGTCTTGCAGCCTGAGGGCTTGTACACACGCTTAGTTGAGGCAGGATACTTTAGCAGTAAGTTTGATAGGCGGGTGGGACGCTGAACCAACTCACCACCACAGTTAGGGCATCTTCCCTGTAGAATAGTGTCAGCACACGTTCGACAGAAAGTACATTCAAACGAACAGATCATGACTTCTGCCGAGGATGGCGGCAGGTCTTTGTTACAGCATTCACAATTAGGACGCAGTTGAAGCATGAGCGTTTTTGTTCCTTAAAGTAGGCTTTAACCAAAAGTTGTGCCGTTCCAGCCCCACATTGCGCCTTTGGCATCAGCAAACTCTATATAAATACGATTTTGAGGCACATTCAGCGCTTTGTTAATCTCTTGGCAAAAGTCTTGGCTCATCGCCTGGGTTTGGTCTGGCTTCATTGTACCGACACTCTTAATCTCGATGTAGCATACTGGATCTGTCGTACCGCCAAATGTCATGGGAACTCCTGCTTCAAAAGCCGTCATAATGTAGGATTCGGGTTTTCCAGTATGCTTGGCTAGCTTAGTTGATAGGCTTTTGAGCATTGCTTCAATTTCTTCTCCAAGAGGAGCAGATACAGAAGTTTGGACTTTAATTAAAGGCATAGTATTTCTCTTATCGGTTTCACATTGTTAAGTTTATCGAACCGCACAGGCGCAGAGAACACGGAGGAGAGGAGGGAGAGGAGGGAGATGAGGGGGATGAGGAAGATGAGGGAGTTTTGTCTTCCCCTGCTTCCCCTTAAGCGGTGCTTCCTAGGGGTGAGACTGGCGAAACAGATGACTGTGTTCGGGATGATATAAACGAGAGCGTGCTGATGCTTGTGAGAGTGCGGGGCTGACTATGTAAAGTGTGGTACGAATCAGATTTTCTTCGTGAGTACAGTCTGCCATTTGATTGAGGGGAACAACCCTAATTTTTTCATCACTCCACCCTAACCGATAGCAAATAGCCACCGATGTTTCCGCACAGTAGTGTTCCAGCAGTTTGGCTTGGGCTGCTTCAACGTGACGCGCACTCAAATATAAACATAGGCTAGCTTGATGAGCCGCGAGCGTTGCTAATTCCTCGCTTGCGGGGACTTCTGTGCGTCCGCTGATGCGCGTGAGTATGATTGTTTGGACTAAACCGGGAACAGTGAGTTCTACTTTGAGTTTGGCGGCTGCGGCTTGAAAGGCACTGATGCCTGGTATCACTTCAAAGGGAATTTCTGCCTCTGCCAAAAGGTGCATTTGTTCGTGGATGGCACTGTAAAGACTAGGATCGCCAGAATGGAGACGAACGACTGATTTGTGCGATCGCACTCGTTCTATCATGACTGGCAAAATTTCTTCTAAAGTCTTGTTTGCAGTGTGAATAATCTGGGCATCTTCGCGACAAATTTCTAAAATTTCTTGGGGTACCAAGGAATCAGCAAATAAAATCACATCGGCGCTTTCTAACAGTTTCTGCGCCTTAACAGTTAATAAATCTGGATCTCCAGGACCTGCACCCACGATATAAACAGCAGGTTCTAAAGCTTTATAAGGTTTTTTGTTACTTATTAGGCTCGTATATTTATGCATACGCGAACACACAGCAATTCCTCAAAAAAATTTTTTTAGCATTTCTTCAGTATCTTTCCGGATAGAACCCCTCCTTCTAGAAAAGTGTATTGGTAGATGCACCCTGGTTAAGCCCTGGAGAACACTCTGGGGCATTTTTTATTTTTGAGCCAAGAGTCCTCCTTCTCATGTGCTTACCTCCTCTCTCCATTTGCTTCAACGGTGGAAACGACATCCGGTAAAGGGCGTTTAGCTATATAAAGCCAAGCTAACCCAGCTAAACCTAAGACGATTCCCACTACACTCACGACTTGTGCTATCCGTAGCGGTCCAAGCATCAAACTATCCGTGCGAAAACCTTCAATCCACAGGCGTCCTAAGCTGTAAGCTGCTAAATAAACAAAAGACAGGGTACCTGTTTTCAAAGCTGGTTTGCCCGACAAACTCCTAAAAAATAAAGTTATCAGCAAAGCGAATACCATCAAATTCCACACAGATTCATAGAGAAAAGTGGGATGGAAGTACTCAAAATTAGCCAATTCTGGGGGACGATTTTCTGGTGGAATAGACAGCTTCCAAGGCAAATTGGTGGGACTGCCAAAAGCCTCAGAGTTGAAGAAATTGCCCCACCGTCCAATTGCCTGCCCTAAAATCAATGAAGGAGCGACCAAGTCAGCCAATTGCCAGAAAGAAATCTGCTTAATTTTGGCAAATATTAATGCTGCGACAACGCCACCGATAATGGCTCCATGAATCGCAATGCCTCCTTGCCAAATCGCAATAATCCGCTCTGGGTGCTGGGCGTATTCTGACCATTGAAACAAAACGTAATATAACCGTGCTGCTGGAATTGCTGCAATAACCAGCCAAATTGACAAATCGCTGATCAACTCTGGATTAACGTTACGGCGCTTTGCCAAGAACTGGGAAAGCGTTACGCCAATGAATACTGCTGTAGCAATGAAAAGACCATACCAACGGATAGGTAATGGTCCTATTTTCACCAGAATCGGTCCTGGAGAAGTAAATTGAAATGCCAGGGGCAAGGTGGAAAAATCCAGTGCCATGCAAAAGTACCTAGAAGACTATAAAAAGCTAATATACATTTGACTTGTGCTTGTTAAGAGCGAGATGGGGAACTCACTCTTCCCCACGTATGCGTACGCACACTTGGTACGCGTAAGCACCATGGAACGTGGGATGCTCCCGGATTAAAGGCAATAGCGAGGTGATTTTAAATTCTATTTTCAATCCAAAATCCAAAATTCCTACTATTGACTTTCTCAAAAATTGTTGTACGGTCCACAGCATTGATTTTAAGTCGCTGTGGGCAAAGAAGGCAGCATAGGCAGTGTATTTATCAAGAACTTTATTTTTAGGGTAGATAAATAAGAGTATGGCACTAGGTGCAACAGAGGTTACCAAAGACAAATATCCTAGATTTTTCAATGAAAACTTGTACTTTGTTGCTCCCAACCAGTAGTGGTTAGATATAATCACGTAAACAACTTTGAGGCATCTGTGATTGTGATTGCCATTTATCCAGGAAGCTTCGATCCTATCACCTTAGGACACCTTGACATCATCCAACGCGGCAGTCGCTTGTTTGCCCAGGTGATTGTCGCTGTGGTGCGCAATCCTAACAAAAATCCACTGTTTACAGTCCAAAAACGGCTAGAACAGATTCGTCTGTGTACAAAACATCTCGCTAATGTGGAGGTAGACGCTTTTGATGGTTTGACCGTAAACTATGCCCAAATGCGGGAAGCGCAAGTGCTACTGCGGGGTTTACGAGCAATTTCAGACTTTGAAGTCGAACTTCAGATGGCTCACACAAATAAAACCCTTTCTCATCAGATAGAAACAGTTTTCTTCGCAACATCAAATGAGTATAGTTTTTTAAGTAGTAGTGTGGTAAAAGAGATTGCTAAGTTTGGTGGCTCTGTCGATCATCTTGTTCCCCCGCACGTTGCCCTGGATATTTCCCAATGCTACGCCCAAAACAGTCCGGTATCGAACCAAATCAAAACGGAAGTAATCCCCCCCCGCAAGAGTTTGCCGATGGAATCTCCTACGACGGAGACGCTACGCGAATAGCAAGCGTAGACATTCAGCAGGAACTCAACCGCTTGGAGGAGATGATTCTTGCCGGTTTCAACATTCCACTGACGCGACGCACGTTAGTGGATGAAGACAAGCTGCTGGATCAGCTTGATGAGATACGGCTTTGTTTACCTGAAGCTTTTCAAGAAGCAGCAGCAATCATCCAACAAAAGGAGGAAATTCTCCTGCAAGCGGAAGAGTACGGGCAACAAATTGTTGATGCAGCGCAAGCCAAGCGATCGCAAATTTTGGATGAAAGTGACATCATCAGACAAGCAGAACACGAAGCCGCCGAACTGCGGCGACAAGTTCAACAAGAATGTGACGAAATGCTGCAAGAAACCCTCGAAGAAATTGACCGTAAGCGACGCGCTTGTCAGCAAGAAATAGAGGAAATGCGGCGTCAAGCCATTGCAGAAGCAGAAGCCGTTGAACAGGGAGCTGATGACTACGCTGATAGCGTCCTAGAAAATATTGAGCAGAATCTTCAGGATATGTTGCGAGTTATTCGCAACGGACGCCAACAATTACTACCAGACTCCTCTTTAGAAGATAATTCTCAATTTCCCAAGAAGAAATAGGCGCAGGTAAATTGCAACACTTTTGGTTGCAAGAGAAGGATATTATGCTGACTCGGTTGAAAGTTTCTGCTTTTAAGAATTTAGTTAAAACAGTGAACAGTACCAGCCGCAGTGACGCTTTCTCGGGCTGCTGGGGGATTTAAACCCGCCACCAACGTTTATGCCTACGGCACGTCTCTTGACGAACGGTGCTCTTGGTGGGGGACTTAAACATGCAAAGGATGAAACTGATAACTGATAACTGATAACTGATAACTGATAACTGATAACTGTTAATGTTAATGTGCCAAAAGTAGGAAGTTAAACAATGTAATGCCTGCAACACTTAAAGTTAACGTTTCTTGCATATGAGTTTAACCCCCATACTTTTCATTGGGGGGTCTTACTTTCCCGCTAACATGATATGGAAATTTCTTCACAAAATCTGGTTGCAGTTGAAGACCTCCTCATTGCCGTCCAGATAACAGACACTGATGACATTGTTGTGGTTCAAGGTGAAGCAACAGTTGATTTAGCGCAATTCAATCTAACACCCGAAGAAGTAGAGAAGTTTGGAAAAATACTAAGACTCATCAATGCCAAGCTAGCAGAGTCTTTTCAAAAGCAGTTCCCTGCTACCTCAGTTATTTCTGAAATTCGGGTAAAATCAGCGTGAGCAGACACCTCTATCTAAGGATTGAATTCATCAGATAAAGGTAATTTCATTAAGTTTATTATTTCTGTTAGTAATTCTGTAAATTCTACAGGCTTCATCAGGTAATATTGATACCCAAAATGTACAGATAGCCTGTCTTTGCTAAAACGCAAAAAAATGATGATTTTCTCAGGAGCCTAAAAACCTGTACCAGCATCATTTAAAAAACCTTTGGTGGCGATTGCCTTCTCAGTAGCGGAGACGCTCCGCGAACGGCACTGCGCTTTGCGCGATCGCACTCGAAGCCCAGTCTTCTATACCTTCGGATGGATGGGCTAATGGCTATACCAGGTGGTATAAATAGCTGGTAAGAAAATTAAATGTTTTGTGCTTTATGCCTGCAATAGAACAAACAGAGCTTGCAGAGTTAGTGCGGCAGACAAGGGCAGCCCTTGAACTCTCTCAAGTGAAGTTTGCGGCTAAGTTGGGAGTCTCATTTCAGAGCGTAAATCGTTGGGAGAACGGACGGACAAAGCCATTGCCTCTGGCGTTGAAGCAAATCGAAGCATTACTGCACCAAATGGGCGCTCGCGGCAAAGATTTGTTAGCTAAATACTTTTGCGAATGAGGACGGAGACTGTATGGCTGATTTATCGTCCTCCAATGGCTCCCAAGGTGGCTCTGCCCTTGCAGGCAATGATTTCCCCCAAAAGCGCCAAAAGGCAACCACTGAAGCGGATGTCCGGATTACAGAAGCACTGGCTGCTCGTCGGGCGAGACAGCCAGATTTAGCGGCTGAAAACCAAGCGCTCCACACCCTCGCCCAACAACTGATGGACGACCCGCTGTCCATGCTCAAAACTCTCGTTCGGATTGCAGTCGATCTGTGTCAAGCCGATACTGCCGGAGTCAGCTTATTGGAAACAGCACCCAATGGTGAACCCATCTTTCGTTGGGTGGCGATCGCAGGCGTATTAGAGTTTTTAGAACAAACCAGTATTCCAACCAACCCGAGTCCCTGTGGCACCGCGCTTCAATCTAGACAGCCACAACTGTATGCCCACCCTGAACGCTATTTCACCTGCCTGCATCATCCCCAGTTTCCCATTGTGGAGGCGTTAGTGCTGCCCTTGTGCGTGAACCATCAAGCATTGGGCACGCTTTGGATTCAGTCGCATTCAGGAGCGCATCAGTTCGATGCCGAGGATCAGCGATTAATGACCAGTCTGGCAGGCTTCACCGCCTCTGCGCTGCACAGCATGAATCTCCGTCAGACCACTGAGGAAGCGTTGCATCGTGAACAGGCAACCCGTGCCGCACTTCATCAGAGTCAAACCCGATTTGAGGCACTAGTGGCGAACGTGCCCGGTATGGTCTATCGCTACTCGCCCTGCAGCGAAGGTTCCCATCGGTTTACCTTTGTCAATTCTCGCTCTCGTGAACTGTTGGAATTGGAGCCAGAAACAATTCTCCAAGATGCCAATGCCTTTTTGCAATTGATTCACCCGGACGATTTGCCGTCATTTCAAACGTCCGTTGCTCACTCTGTTCAAAACTTTCTGCCTTGGAACTGGTCCGGACGCATCATCACAGCATCCGGTCAACTCAAATGGATTCAGGGCACCTCCCGTGCCGTGCGAACAGTAGAAGGAGACGTGTGGGATGGATTACTCATTGACATCACGAATCACAAACTTGCAGAAGCGACGTTGCGCCAAAGTCAGGAGTTCAATCGGCAGATCCTTGACAGTAGCGACGACTGCATCAAGGTATTGGATTTATCAGGGCGGCTTTTGTATATGAGTCCAGGAGGTCAGGCGTTGCTGGGCATCAATGACATCACGCCGTTCCTCAACAGTTCCTGGAGCGAGTTCTGGCAAGGAGCGGACAGGCAAGCTGCACTGAACGCAATCGACACCGCAAAAGCAGGCGGAGTTGGCACTTTTCAAGGTTATCTTCCAACTCAGACAGGCGAGCCGAAATGGTGGGAGAACAAAGTGACTTCGATTAAGGGAGCCGATGGGCAAGTCGAACGGTTGTTATGCATCTCTCGTGAGATTACCCAACGCAAACGGGCGGAGTCGAACGCCGAATTTCTCGCCAATGTTAGTCAAGGCTTGGTTGGAGCGGTAACTGTGGGCGAGATTGTGCGAACGGTCGGCGAACACCTGAACCGTTATCTCAATACTTCGATCTGTGCCTTCGTCGAAATCAACCAGAGGGCAGACGAAGCGGTGATCCATTACGATTGGCACCAAGATGATGTACCTGGCTTAGTAGGCGTTTATTCCCTCCCTGAGTTTGTTACCGACCAATTTCTGCAAGCTGCCAAAGCGGGACAAACAATCGTCGTCTGTGACGTTGCCACTGACGGGCGCATAGCCGATCATCAGCGGTACGCCGCGCTAAAAATCGGTTCTGAACTGAACGTCCCGTTAATCAGAGACGGCGAATGGAAATTTTCGCTCACTGTTTTTCATAAAAAGCCTTACAATTGGCGCACCGACGAAATCGAATTGATGCGCGAGCTTTCGGCACGCATCTGGAACCGAATTGAACGCACCCGCGCAGAGGAAGCGCTGCGCGAATCCGAAGAGCGTCTGCGCCGCGCGATTGAAATCGAAACAGTTGGTGTGATTTTCTTCAAAACCAACGGCAGTATCAGCGAAACCAATGACGCTTTCCTGCAAATGAGCGGCTACAGCCGTGATGATTTGGAGCAAGGACTCGTGGGCTGGGATACAATGACACCACCGGAGTGGATGCCCCGTTCTCTGCAAGCAATCGAAGAGTTGATCTCAACCGGGTACACGACACCTTACGAAAAGGAATACATCCGCAAGGACGGATCACGCTGGTGGGCATTATTTGCTGCATCGCGCCTCCATGAAACAGAAGGCGTGGAATTTATCATTGACATCAGCGATCGCAAACGAGCAGAGCAAGCATTGCGGCAAAGCGAGGAGACCTCGAAGCAGCAACTTGCCGAAATTGAAGCTATCTATACCACCGCTCCCGTTGGGCTGTGTTTTGTAAACTCCGATCTCAAATTCGTTCGCATCAATCAACAGTTGGCTGAAATCAACGGCGTGTCAGTAGCTGAGCATATTGGACGAACGCTGCATGACATCTTGCCAGAAATGGCTCCTCAACTAGAGCCGCTCTACCGACACGTCATTGCATCGGGGGAACCGATTCTGAATCTGGAGTTGCATGGAACCAACGGTGCTCAACCGGGAATTGAACGCGACTGGCTGGTGAGCTGCTACCCGCAGAAAGCAGGGGATGGACGAGTGCTGGGTGTTAATGTGATGGTGCAAGAGATCAGTGATCGCAAACGCGCCGAACTAGAGCGAGAACACCTGCTTGCCCGTGAACGCCACTATGCTTACCAGTTGCAGGGATTAACCACGGCGGCGCTGGCAATCAATTCTGCTCTTTCGGTTGAAGAAGTCCTGCAAGTGATTACCGACCAGGCAGCATCAATCATTGGCGCTCACCAGTCCGTCACGAGCATGACGATTAACCAGAATTGGGCACAGGCAATCAACGCCGTTCACCTGTCTGATAAGTATGCGGCTTGGCGAGACTACGATGGACAACCAGATGGATCTGGCATCTATGCCTGTCTATGTCACCTGAATCGCCCAATGCGGATGACACAAGCCGAACTGGAGCTTCATCCCCGCTGGCGAGGCTTTGGCAAGGAGGCAAAAAACCACCCTCCTATGCGGGGTTGGCTGGCAGCTCCCCTTGTAGGACGAGACGGACATAACATCGGGTTGATTCAGCTTTCAGACAAATACGAAGGTGAGTTTACCCAAGCAGACGAATCGATCCTGGTGCAGTTAGCGCAAATGGCATCGGTTGCAGTTGAGAATGCTAGGTTATACGAAGCACAACAGCAAGCACGGTCGGCAGCAGAAGCGTCACGGGAAGAAGCCCAAGCCGCAAACCGGGTTAAAGATGAATTTTTGGCAGTATTATCTCACGAGTTGCGATCGCCCCTCAATCCTATCTTAGGTTGGTCTACTCTACTTCAAAGCCGCAAGCTCCCTGAAGCGAAGATGGTGGAAGCTCTGGCAACCATTCAACGCAATGCCAAGTTGCAATCAGAACTGATTGAAGACCTCCTGGATGTTTCCCGAATTCTGCGGGGCAAACTCAGCCTCAATGTTGGTCCGGTCAATCTCGCAGCCACGATTGGGGCGGCGATGGAAACCGTGCTGCTGGCAGCACAAGCCAAGTCAATTAAGATACAGGCAGTCCTCGAACCTAACGTTGGTCCGGTTTCGGGTGATTCAACTCGTTTGCAACAAGTGATTTGGAATCTGCTCTCGAACGCCGTCAAGTTCACGCCCCAAGGGGGACAGGTACACATCGGTTTAGAGCAGCTTGGTGCTCATGCCCAAATCACCGTTAGCGATACGGGCAAGGGGATTGATCCTGATTTTCTTCCCTACGTATTTGACTACTTCCGCCAAGCGGATGCTGCGACTACAAGAAAGTTCGGTGGACTGGGATTAGGCTTGGCGATCGTGCGTCACTTGGTCGAACTGCATGGGGGGACAGTTTCGGCAGAAAGTCCAGGTGAAGGGCAAGGAGCAACCTTTATAATCGGGCTACCGCTGATGTCCACTCAACCAACAACTCTTGCGGACAGCACAGCGCTTGATCCGTCTTTGGATTTGAGTAGTGTTAAAGTTTTACTGGTGGATGATGATACCGACACGCGGGAATTCACTGCTTTCCTGCTGGAGCAGTATGGCGCAAGTGTGACCGCCGTGTCTTCAGCTTCGGAAGCACTCGTCGCTCTCACCCAGTCCCAACCCGATGTGCTGCTTAGTGATATTGGGATGCCCGATATAGATGGCTATATGTTGATACAGCAGGTCAGAACCTTATTGCCACAAGGCGGGCAGATAAAAGCGATCGCTCTAACTGCCTATGCTGGTGAGATGAATCAGCAACAAGCTTTTGCAGCAGGTTTTCAAAAGCACATTTCTAAGCCAATAGATCCAGGGGTGTTGGTGCAAGCAATCTCTAGCCTGGTTCGGTCTACTGAGTTCTAACTTGAATTTCGCTCGGTTCTGGCTGAGTGAACTACCCACCACCAACCGCAAGCGGTATAGTGGGGGCTTCCAACTTCACCGAGGAATGCCGCATCTTAGGCTTGCGCCCGCGAATTGGTCTTACTTCCTCTCCATTGGCGTTAGCCTCCTCCGTCCCAGAGGAGGACAGCATTCTGATACCTTCTGCTCTAATATTCATCGCAGCATTACCATCACGATAGTGATGTGTAGCGCAGCTTGGGCAAACCCAAACTCTTACATCTAGCGGCAACTCGTTGATTTGGTAGTGGCAATTAGAGCAAAGTTTGGAGCTAGGAAACCATCGGTTTATTTCTATCAACGTCCCGCCATCGCGTTCTAGTTTGTAGGATAAGAAGTTGACAAATGTTCCCCAACCCGTATCAGATATCGCTTTTGCTAGTTTGTGGTTACGAACCATGCCCTTGACGTTTAAGTTTTCAACTACCACAACTTGGTTGTTATCAACTATCTTTCTAGATAGCTTGTGTAGGTAATCTTGACGGACATTGCTAACTTGTTCGTATACCCTAGCCACAATCTTTATTGCTTTTCTACGACGATTGCTGCCTTTTACTTTACGTGCAGCAATGCGTTGTTTCTTGGCTAGCTTTTTTTCATATTTAGCTAACTGTTTAGGATTTGGATATTTGGAAGTTTTTTCGCCGTCATAGGTAATTGCAAAATCTTTGATGCCCAAGTCAATTCCTACAACCTTACCTTCTGTACTTGATGTTGGGTATTCACCTTCATATTCCATTAACACAGAGGCATAGTATTTACCTGACGCTCCCTTACTAACGGTGACAGTCTTGATAGTTCCATCAAGTGTTCGGTGTATCTTGGCTTTGACTACACCTAACTTGCCGGGAAATTTCAAACAGTCATCAAATTGTTTTACCTTCTGTGGGTACTGGATTGATTGACGATGATGTCTTGACTTGAATTTAGGATATTTTGCTCTACCTTCAAAAAAGTTCTGATATGCACGGCTAAGATTGAGACTCACAGATTGCAAAACCTGTGAGTAACACTCTCCTAACCATTCAGTCTCTTTGTCCTTTTTGAGTGCTGGTAACAACGAATTCAGTCCAGATTGAGACAAACCTTTGCCAGTTGCTTGATAGGTTTCAATGCATTTGTTCAAACCGTAATTCCACCACCAACGGGCACAACCGAAATGTTGTGCAAGTATCTGAACTTGTTGTTTCGTAGGATACAACCTAACTTTTACGGCTTGCCGTCTCATCTAAACTTCTTCCAAATCTCGACCTATTACTATTATATAGATTCTTAGTAACGTCGCAACCGGAATATTGGCAGCTTCTCATACATCTTTTTCCTCTCTTTCCTACGGAAAGAATCAGTCAAAGATGCAATCGTGGCTGCCCGCCTTATATCCCACCGCGCTCACGGAGTACCGTTATAGCGGGGGACTTACGGGGCAGAGGTTAACCATATTGAGCGTCACTACAAGGTGTATGTAAAATTCTCTACCAACATACCAGGAACCATACTGCCTCCAAGTTGGCGACTCTCGTAAGTTCCGACTTCAGGAATGAATTCTTGGAAATTTGTCAAATCTACGAGATTTTCTCCCCAAAAACGATAGAGACTTTCATCAAAACGCAAATTTTCAATAGGGGCAACAATTTCGCCACCTTCCACCCAAAAACAAGCATAACGGGTCATACCTGTAATTCTTCCTGTGGGGCGATCGCTCCAATTCAAGTAATGTAAATTAGAGACGTACAAACCCGTATCTAAACTAGGAAGAATTTCCTCAAATCTTAAATTGCCCGGATTGATTTCTGGCGCACGTAAAGCCTCATAACTATTAGCGCCGTTAGCAGTTTTTTGATATTCCTTTGCTGTGCGAGAATTCACCAGCGTATTTACCAAAACTCCCTTTTCAATTAAAGGCAATTCTGGTGCTGCCATTTCTCCTAATTCATTAAATCGCGGCACCAAGCCTCGTTGAAAGTTTTCTTTCACATCAAATGCATTACTCAACTGCTTTTCTTTGCGCCACAGTAAAGCTAAAGCACTGCCTCCTTGTTGTAAATCAGCTTCACTGACACCTCCCCAAGAAAGCATGGCTAATAAATCAGCAACTGCTGCTGGTGCAAAGTAAGTTTTGTACTGACCTCGTGGTAATTCTTTTACAGGACGAGAAAGCAATTTGAGTTGTCTTTTGGCATCGCTAATTTTAGCTGCATAACCTTCATGGTTCCAATCACTACCAGCAAAAGTCCCTTTAACGGCTTGTCCTTCGGTCGTGAATATAGAATAGTCTAATGTAAAAGTATCAGTACTAAACCAATGTTTTTGACCGCTGGAATCGGCATAAGCTTTAATAACAACTCCCCCAGCGTATATACCTGTAAAATCTAATTCTGCAACCTGTTTTAGCACCGTTGGCACGACAACTTCATCAGCCAATAAATTCCCAGAATGGACTTCTCGACTGGTATTTGTGCCTGATGGTAATACTAAATATGGATCTATTGGTAACTGAGGAAGTTCTTCGCGTAGTTCTTGCAAAGCTTGATATGCTAAAAGCCAATCTTCTTCCCAATTTCCAGTAAAGGGAAATTGCCGAGAACTACTGCGCTGGTTTTGCATTAAAGTCAGTTCAATCCAACCATCAGCGACACAACCTGTTTGTCGCACCTTGGCATGATTGAAACGAGTAAATTGACTGCGCTCACTGCTGAGTTTCACAGTGAATTGTTCATCTTCTTTCTTATCTAGAAGAGTGTCAATCAGTTGGTTAAAGCTGACTTCTAAGGCAGATAGTTCTTCGTGTTTCATGGGCATTGTAAATCGAGGGGTAGATGAGGAGGTGGGGAGCAGGGGGAGATGAGGGAGATGAGGGAGATGGGGGAGATAAGGGAGAGGGAGGAGATGAGGGAGAAGTAGAAATTCTCTCTTATCCTCCTCATCCTCCTCATCCTCCTCATCCTCCTCATCCCCCTCATCCTCTTCAACCGCCGCCGCCAAAAACTTCAACGTTAGCAAATACACAAGTGGGTGAACCATGACCTACCGAAATCGCTTGGTTTGGTTCTCCTTTACCACAAAATGGAGTACCATACATCTCCCAAGTGGAGGTGTTTCCTACTTTTACTAAGCTGTGCCAAAACTCTGGAGTCGTGGCTCTATAGTTGGGATTGCGGAGGGTTTTGGTGAGTTTGCCGTTTTCAATCAATTTAGCGTACTCGCAACCAAACTGAAATTTATACCGGCGATCGTCAATCGACCAGGAGCGATTAGATTCCATGTAAACACCGTGTTCTATTCCAGCAATGATTTCCTCAAATGAGGCTTCCCCTGGCTCTAAATTCAAGTTTGCCATGCGGTCAATTGCTGGTCGATTCCAAGAGCTAGCACGCGCACAAGCAACACCCGGTACGCCTGCTCTTGCTTGGCTTTCCAGACTGCCCAAACCTCGCAGGAGAACGCCTTCTTTGATTAAATACTCCCGCGTTGCGACAGCACCCGTATCATCGAAGCCATAGCTAGCAAATTCACCCAGTACTGTGGGGTCAAAGGTAATATTCATTGCGGGAGAACCATACACCAAAGTGCCGAAATCACTTTTATTGACAAAGCTACCTCCAGCGTAATTGCGCTCATCTCCCAAAATTCGGTCAATTTCTACGGGATGCCCGACGCTTTCGTGGATTTGCAGCATCATCTGGTCTGGCGCTAATACCAAATTGGTACGCGTAGTTGGGCATTCTTCTGCTGTCAACAGTTCTACTGCTTGTTCGCCAATTTGCCGCACCTGTTGCCATAAGTCTGGTTCTTGGAAAAGTTCCAGCCCCCCTTGGTAACAGTTTGCTTGCCAGCCGTTGTTGGTGCGTTGCTGGACAATCGCGCCATCTTGTGCTGTAGCTCCGTAATGAGTGCTAAAAAACATGAAGTTTTGATACACCTCAGAGCCGTTGCTGCTGACAAACCAAGTTTCCCTTTCGCTGATGCTAGCAACTACTGTGGTTTGTACAATTTGGTCAGAGACTTTTAGGGTTTGGCAAATGCGGACAAGTAAATCGTTGATTTCCCCTGGACTAAGAGCATCCAAGGGTTCAAGAAACGGCGAAGTATACTGACCGACTACTTTAGGACGCTCTCTCGCCGCGTTAAATGGATATATCCACCATTCACTCGCAGCAAGTGCTTGTTTATACGCTTTTTCAGCCGCATATTGCAGGTCTTGCAGTTGCAGTGAATTGGTAGCTCCATAGCCTATACACCCGTTTACCAATACTTCTAACATAGCTCCGGTAGTGGAAGATTTACCGTTGCTTTGGGGTATGCCGTCGCGGAAATGACGGTCATAAGAAGTATCTTTGACGACTCTAATGCCAAGCCAATCAGCAGGTATATTTATTTGAGCGATCGCTGTTGTTAGTTCAGACCACATAAGAATTCAAAATTCAAAATTCAAAGTTCAAAATTCACGCGTTCAAAGTTCAAAAAACTATTTTTGATGATTTTGTTTAGTTTTAACGACGATAGCAGCAATTATCCTGATGATTTCATTAACTTCTCCCAGAAGAGATAGTAAGCGATTTTCTGGTATTAATTCAGTTGCCATCAGCAATCTCAGTCAGTATCTGGTTTCCTTAGCCTCTTTCAGCGCAATTTCTAGTTTGTTAATAAAATCGGCTGTACTTTGCGCTGATTGCGATTCTTCGACATTTGCCCCAATGGATGTTCCAGACTTGATCAACTGTTTGGAGAGTGTTTGCACTACTCCCGGACTTTCATCTAGTACCTTGCAAAGTTTAACAATGCGGATAGCAAACTCAAATGTCCTATCTGTAATTGCTTTATAATGGCTCGTCATTTTCCATTTTCAATCTCATTATTAATTTTGAAGTTTGAATTTTGTAAAGTGCGTGTCCTTCGGACATATTTTGAATTTTTAATTGCGGTGCCATCTAGTGCCTTCACGGCTATCAATTAGGGTAATACCTTGTGCTTGTAGTTCGTCACGAATGCGATCGCTTTCGGCAAAATTCTTTGCTTTGCGCGCTTCCTGCCTTTTCTGAATCAACGCCTCAATTTCCGCATCGCTTATACCACTACTTTGGGGTGTTTGGGCTGACATCTTAGCTTCTAAACCCAGAACTTGAGCTAATGTGACAAGAGTTTGCCACTTGGTTTGTAGTTCTGCACTGGATGTCTCGGTTTTTCCCTCATGTACTAAAATATTTCTCTGGCGTTGTAGTTCCTTGGCTAATTCAAACAGCACAGGTAACCCAGCAGAAAAATTAAAGTCATCATTGACAGCTTCTTGGAAACGCTCAACGTAGGAATTTTCGATTTTGGATGATTCTTCCCATGCGAGTTGTTTACCATATTCATAGCCGAAGAGTAAACCTTCTTTGAGAGTTTGCCAACTGTTTGTCTTGTCGGCGATCGCCTCATCGGTAAAATCAATCGGTTTAGTATAGTGTGCCCCGAGTACAAACAACCGCACCACCATCGGGTCAACTCCTCGATCCAGCAACTCCCGAATCGTGATAAAGTTGCCCAAAGACTTGGACATTTTTTCACCATCCACTTTTACCATGCCGTTGTGCAGCCAGTAACGCGCCAGTGGTTTTCCTGTGACAACTTCTGACTGAGCAATTTCATTTTCATGGTGCGGGAAAATTAAGTCAGTACCGCCAGTGTGAATGTCTATGGTTTCGCCAAGGCGATCGCGCACCATCGCCGAACATTCAATATGCCATCCCGGACGACCTTGACCCCAAGGTGATTCCCAAGCGGGTTCTCCTGCTTTTGCTGCTTTCCACAAAACAAAGTCAAACGGGTCTCTTTTCTTCTGATACTCTGGATCGTCCACATTTACCCGTTCGCTGGCTCCTGCTTGCATATCTTCTAATTTGCGTCCGGAAAGTTTACCATACTGAGCAAACTGGCGCACTGGGTAGTAAACATCTCCGTCAGCCGGGTAAGCGAAGCCTTTATTTTCCAATTCATGAATCAGCCGCACAATCCCATTAATCGTATGAGTCGCACGAGGATACTCATCTGCATCCTTAATCCCCAGCCGCCTCATATCCTCAAAATAAGCTTTAATATAGAATTCAGAGACAGCTTCCATTGATGAATGTTCTTGCCGTGCTCGGTTCAGTATCTTGTCGTCAATATCGGTAAAATTCTGGACGAAGCGCACTTGATAACCAAGAAATTGCAGGTAGCGACGCACGACATCCCAAACGATACAAGCTCTAGCATGACCCAAATGGCAGTAGTCGTACACTGTCACGCCGCAGTAATACATCTTAACTTTTCCGGGTTCGACGGTTTCAAATGGTTCTTGGCGACGGGTGAGTGTATTGTAAACAGTTAGGGTCATAACCAAGTGTTACTAAATATAGAGATACGTAATAATAGGGGAGGGCAGTGACACAGCACTGCAGGCGGGTCTCCCAACCTAGGTGACTGGCGTTGGGAGACCCGCTGTCACAGCGACTAGGAACCCGTAAGTCCTACGGACTGGCACTTTCGGCGCTAGCGTCTCTGAAGGAGAAGGGCTGGGATGAAATACCAGCATCCCTATGCTAGTGTTTTCTGTACTCTGTGCGCTACATTCTTCTATTTTGACTTTTTCACAGCATCGCTATGCAAGCAGTTAGTTCCGAATCAAAATCAATTGATGCGCCTAAACAAGGATTACCAGTAACAATTATTACTGGATTTCTTGGTAGCGGTAAGACGACTTTACTTAATCATATCCTGACTAATCAGCAGGGGCTGAAGACTGCTGTTTTAGTGAATGAATTTGGCGAAATAGGCATCGACAATGAGTTAATTATCTCGACTGACGATGACAACAATATGGTGGAGCTGAGCAACGGTTGTATCTGCTGCACCATTAACACTGATTTGGTAGATGCCGTTTACAAAGTTTTGGAACGCCAAGACAAGATAGATTATCTGGTTGTGGAAACAACTGGACTGGCAGATCCGCTACCAGTTGCGCTCACATTTCTCGGCACAGAGTTACGCGACTTAACCCGTCTGGATTCAATCATTACGGTAGTAGACGCCGCAAATTACAGCCTGGATTTATTCAATTCTCAGGCAGCTTACAGTCAAATCGCCTATGGTGATGTGATTCTGCTCAACAAAACAGATTTAGTTTCTCAAGCAGAGTTAGAGACGCTGGAAGCAAAAATTCGGGAAGTTAAGGAAGGAGCGAGAATTATTCGCACTAACCGCTCGGAAGTGCCACTACCGTTAATTCTCAGCGTTGGTCTGTTTGAGACAGATAAGTACTTTGACGATGCTGCTAATGAGCATAGTCATGACCATCACCATGACCACCATGACCATGAACATGAACATCATGACCATGACGCTCATGACCACTCTGAATGCGGTCATGACCATGATCATGACCATGATCACGAACATCACCATCATTCTGACCATTTAGAAAATGATGGTTTCACCTCGATATCCTTCCAGACTGACAAGCCTTTTGCGATTAGGAAGTTTCAGTATTTTCTAGATAACCAGTTACCTGAAACAGTCTTCCGCGCAAAGGGGATTATGTGGTTTGATGAAAGTCCCAAACGTCATATTTTCCACCTTTGCGGTAAGCGTTTTACTCTGGATGATGATGAGTGGAAAGGTGAGAAGAAAAACCAGTTGGTGCTTATTGGTCAAAATTTAGATCATGAGGCTTTGCGACAACAACTGGAAAACTGTGTCTGTCTGCCTTCCACTACTCGTGGGAAAGGGTTTGGGAAATAGTCATTAGTCATTAGTCATTAGTCATTAGTTATTAAAATGACTAATGACTAATGATAAAGGACTTTTGACAGATATGCGGGTCATTATCCAACGAGTCAAATCATCTCAAGTGACTGTGAACGGTGAAATAGTTGGTAAAATTGGACGAGGGCTAAATTTGCTTGTCGGTATTGCCGATAGTGATACTGCTGCTGAACTTGATTGGATGGTGCGTAAGTGTCTGGAATTGCGGCTGTTCCCTGAAGAAGAAGAGGGTGACCGTTGGCAAAAATCTGTACAAGAAATTGGCGGCGAATTGCTGGTAGTAAGTCAGTTCACGCTTTACGGTGAGTGTCGCAAAGGTCGCCGTCCCTCTTTTGACCGTTCAGCTGCTCCTGGAATAGCACAAGAGTTATATAACCGCTTTGTTGACAAGTTACGCTCAAGTGGTTTACGAGTGGAAACAGGTCAATTTGGGGCGATGATGCAAGTCTCTATTGAGAATGACGGTCCTGTAACTTTGTTACTAGAGCGAGAAGCAACATAAGGGTTTCTACTGAAAATAAAAATCTCAGCGGCAGCTAGACTGCTAGGTACTAAATGGTGAGAGAATATTAAACTACCGATAACAAAAGTTTAAATTCACTTATCATGGCTCAAATTCAGTTTTCCAGAGGTATAACCGAAGATGTAGTTCCAGACGTGCGCCTGACGCGATCAAAGACGGGTGACAGCGCAACAGCGACGTTTATCTTCCAAAATCCCAAAGCGTTAAGTAACGACACCACTGAAGAAATCACCGGGATGTACTTGATTGACGAAGAAGGAGAAATTGTCACTCGCGAAGTTAAGGGGAAATTTGTTAACGGCAAGCCAGAAGCATTAGAAGCAGTTTACGTGATGAAATCAACACAAGAATGGGACCGCTTTATGCGGTTTATGCAGCGTTATGGTGAAGAAAATGGCTTGGAATTGAGTAAATCTTAAGCAGTCATTAGTCATTGGTTAGTAGTTAGTAGTTAGTAGTTGGTCGTTACCAAGACAACCACTAACTACTAACACAAAACAACGAACAAATGACTAATAACAAAAACTCTATAGTTTATTTATGACGCACATCCCTCACCCAGATTCCCCAAGCATAGCGGTAACTTGTGCTGTCGTAACTGTCAGCGATACACGTTTAAAAGAAACAGACAAAAGTGGTCAGCTGATTCAAGAATTACTGCACAATGCCAATCATACAGTAGAAACTTACACGATTGTCAAAGATGAACCTTTGCAGATTCAAAAGCAGATGCAACTGCTAGGTCAGTCTGCAAATGTGGATGTTGTGATTTTTAATGGTGGCACAGGTATTGCCCCGAGGGATACCACCTACGATGCTATTGAAAACTTGCTGGAAAAAACTCTGCCTGGGTTTGGTGAGTTGTTCCGCTTTTTAAGTTATCAAGAAATTGGTTCACGAGCTATTGCATCTCGTGCTGTTGCTGGTGTTTATCAACAGAAACTTATCTTTTCCCTTCCTGGTTCGAGTAATGCAGTGCGACTAGCAATGGAAAAACTGATTTTGCCAGAACTCGTTCACCTACTTGGACAGATGCGTAAGTGAAAAATTATTTAGAACCACTCATGGAACACAGATGCACACTGATATTTATCTGTGTTCCATGAGTGTCCATCTGTGGTTTTTTTCACAAAAATAAACTCAGATCGCCGTTCTTATAAAAAATAACCCCCTCTATAGAAGGAGGTCATTATTTTTTTATTCAGGTAATTCCTGAGAGAATCATAACCGACCAATTGTTAAACAGACGACAGCCAAAATGGCACTAACTATATAAAAGACGGCAACAACTTGCAGTTCTGACCAACCAGTAAGTTCTAAATGATGGTGTAACGGTGCCATCTTCAGCAGGCGCTTGCCTTTGCCATCAGGACCTTTGGTAGCTTTGTAGTAGCCTACCTGTGCCATGACGGAAAGAGTTTCTACGAAGAAGATTCCGCTGAGAATGAACAGCGCTACTAAGCTGTTAGTCAGCAAACCTACTGCTGCTAAAGCTCCTCCTAAAGCCAACGAACCAGTATCTCCCATGAAAACACGGGCTGGGTTACGGTTATGTGCTAGGAATCCTAAGCAACTGCCACTCATACAAGCACAGAAAATCATCAATCCAGGCGAGGAGGGTGCAGCCAGGGCACCTAATGCGAGCAGTGCGATCGCCACTGTTCCTGCTGCCAAGCCATCAATACCATCAGTCAGATTCGTGGCGTTACTTTCTGCCACCAAGACAAAGCCAGCCAAGGGCCAGAACAGCAACCCCAAGGGTAAAGAAAAACCCAAGGGCAAAGCAATTGTTGTAATGTTAAAAGGTTGAGTAAAAAACAGCCACAGACAGAAAGCTAGTGCAAAACCAACTTGCAAAGCTAGTTTCATCCGAGGAGATATACCTTTATTAGACTTACGGCGCAGTATTTGCCAGTCATCTATCCAGCCAATCAATCCATAACTTAATGTTAAAGCAGAAACGGCTAGCACCTCTGTCGCAAAGTGAGACCACACACAGGCAGCGATCGCTGCCACGGGAACAAAGAAAATGCCCCCCATTGTTGGGGTACCTGCTTTTTTTAGATGAGCCTGGGGACCATCCTCCCGGATGATTTGCCCTGTTTTCAGTGCTTGCAGTAGCGGTATTGCCCAGAAGCCGGCTGCGGCTGAAGCCAGCGCGCAGAATAAAAATGGCAAGGTGAGCGACATACCTTGCCAGGGCAACCTATTCGCCACCCAATCTAACACCAGTGCTGATACACCCAGACTTACACCCAGTACAGAGACCAGACCTATGCCACTGATAATGCTTAATCCTTGGTCAGGAGATAATTTTGCGTCCACGGAAACTTCCCTTCACTCCACACTTGCAAAACTAAACAATCGGGACTATCTATGCCAATATACCTTCAGCCAGAATTCTTTACTCCTCATCAGGAGCAGCAGCATCATCGTCGTCATCGAAGTCATATTCGCCAATGCCATCATCAGTACTCAAAAACTCTGATATCTCTTCTTCGTCATCTAGAAAATCAGGCTCGAGAACATCACGTGCTATCAGACGACCGTTAGATTGCAACCAGTCAAGTAGCGAGGACTCTTGCTTTACTGGAATTACAGATGCCCGTTGGTTTCGGGGTACTTCACGCAATGGAGAATTTAGCATATCTACAGAAGACAATAAAAGGGGAAGGTAACTAGACACTTAGAGTTTATCACTTGATAATGCCCGATTTACTTGTTCATTCAACTGTTTGACTGATAAATCCGACAAAAAATTTTTTATTTATTTATTGATCAGGCAAATATTGAAAGCCAATTCAATGATTGGTATGGCACTATACATAGTTCATCAATATTTTCTTGACACTGATGTTTTTGAGGTTATAGACGATGCTTAGAAAGACAGATCTTTTAGAAGCAATTGCTGGGAAAAATCGCGGGCTGCTTGCTACAGAGCAGGACAAACAAGCTATTTTGGTAGCAATTGCAAATTTGGAAGATGTAAATCCTACACCTTCTCCAGTTGAAGCAACAAATTTGCTAAATGGCAATTGGCGATTAATATATACCACTAGCAAAGCTCTATTAAACATTGATAGCTTACCACTGTACAAACTTGGTCAAATTTATCAGTGTATCCGCGTAGAAACTAACAGTGTTTACAACATAGCTGAGATTTATGGCTTACCTTTTCTTGAAGGTATAGTCAGCGTTGCTGCAAAATTTGAGCCAGTCTCAGGTCGGCGCGTCAACGTGAAATTTGAGCGATCAATTCTCGGTTTACAACGTTTACTAGCCTACAATTCTCCAGAGAGTTTCATCCAACAAATCGAAGTCGGTAAAAAACTCACTGCAATTGATTTTCCTTTAAATAGTAAGGAACAACAAGGCTGGTTAGATATAACTTATATAGATGACAATTTGCGTATTGGTAGAGGTAATGAGGGGAGCGTGTTTGTCTTGACAAAAGCATAAGGTTATCCCAGAAAAGTCCTCGCGACCAATGAAGTTAAGCGATCCCAGGAATTTTGTCAAGGAGGATTTTACACTTTTTTTGAAGAATGTAGAATGGGGAATAGGTAACAAGTCGTAGGTGAGAGCCAAATGCCTCGCCTGCCCTGTACTCAAAGCACCTATTCTTTGTAACCTATCCCCTGCACCTGATAACCTTTACCCTGTAACCTATCCCGTAGGTTCTATGCGCTGCACCCTGTAACTTCTTCCCTCTTTAACTCTAGATGACGAAAATTAATCGTATAAGTTCCTCAAGAGACAACCTCTGGCAAGATAAATAACTTAACAAAGCTTCTTAGTGAGACCTCCTGGTTGTAGAGTGAAATCAATTAGCCTTATATATTGGCGATTGATAACTCAAAGGGAAGAAACTCATGGTTCAACGTGGTTCTAAAGTACGTATTCTCCGCCGGGAATCTTACTGGTATCAGGATTTAGGAACCGTAGCGTCTATTGACCAAAGCGGTATCAAATACCCTGTGATTGTCCGTTTTAACAAGGTAAATTACGCTGGCGTCAACACCAATAACTTTGGTCTGGAAGAACTTATAGAGGTTGAACCTCCACAGGCAAAGGCGAAGAAGTAACAAGCTTGCGCCAGATTATGATGGGGAAGATGAGGAAGATGAGGAAGATGAGGAGGATGAGGAAGTTATCTCCCTTATCCTCCTTATCCCCCTCATCCTTCCATCTCCCCCATCTGCTTATCTCCTACAAAAGATGCCTGAACTGCCTGAAGTTGAAACAGTCCGGCGGGGTTTGAATCAATTAACCCTTAACCAGGAAATTACGGGTGGGGATGTGCTGCTTGAACGCACCATCGCCTACCCGTTTTCTGTAGAAGAGTTTTTAACTCCAATCAAAGGAAGTGCGATCGCAACTTGGCATCGTCGCGGTAAATATCTCCTAGCCGAACTCACCCCATCCCCTTCATCCCCCTCATCTCCACTAGCAGGCTGGCTGGGGGTTCATCTGCGAATGACCGGTCAACTTTTGTGGCTGCATGAAGATGAACCGTTACACAAGCACACGCGAGTCAGGTTATTTTTTAGAGATGAACGCGAATTACGCTTTGTTGACCAACGTACCTTTGGTCAAATGTGGTGGGTTCCTCCAGGAGTGCCACCAGAAAGCATTATCACAGGTTTGGGAAAACTAGCAGTAGATCCCTTTTCACCCGAATTTACTGTCGATTACTTGACGCTTAAACTGCAAAATCGTCGCCGTCCGATAAAGACGGCACTTTTAGATCAGTCAGTCGTGGCGGGCTTAGGTAATATCTATGCTGATGAAGCCCTGTTTCTCAGTGGAGTCCTGCCAGAAACTTTATGTATAGATTTGCAGCCAGAGCAAATTGAGCGTTTGCGTTCCAGCATTATTCAAGTGTTAGAAGCCAGTATAGAGGCTGGCGGCACAACTTTTAGTAACTTCCTCAATGTCAAGGGCATCAACGGTAACTACGGTGGTGTTGCCTGGGTTTACAACCGTGCTGGAGAACCGTGTCGAGTTTGTGGTACGGCAATTGCACGGACTCGGTTAGCTGGGCGTTCAAGTCACTATTGTGTTCACTGCCAACGATAAGCAATTCAAATTAAAAATCCAAAAGATTGCAACTTAAAGTGAAAAATTAATGTATAAAAATTATTGTATTCTTCTGATACAATTTTCATTTAAGATTCGGAATTTTGAATAAACGTAGATGAGGGCAGATAGTTATCTAGAAATTATCTGCGTATATCTGCGTCTGTCTGCGGTTGCAATGCGTGGATTTTGAGACAAGCTACTACCAGTAGGAAGTTTGAGGAATCCAAATTTAGCAGCCATAAAACGAACTGATATCTAACGAATGTATCAAGGCATTTCCCGACACATCTAGGGAGGAGGCAACTCCTAGCTCTAGAAGGACTTCGTGCGAGCTAAGATCCTGAATACAACCAATTTACATACTCAAGAGGGAAACTCATGGCTGTAAAAAGAGGAGATACGGTTCGCGCAGTCCGCGAAAAGCTGGAAAACAGTCTAGAAGCACAAGCGAGTGACCCACGTTTTCCTTCCTATCTGTTTGAAACCAAGGGCGAAGTTGTAGATATCAAAGGTGATTATGCCCTTGTGAAGTTCGGGAAAGTCCCAACACCAAATATGTGGTTACGTCTGGATCAACTTGAAGAATTTAAATAAAACTCAACCATTAGCAGAGGCACTGCAATTATGAGCCATTCCCCTTCCTCCCTAAATATGTGTGATTCACCCCGTGTCACCGTTGTCGGTGCTGGTAAGGTTGGTAGTACCTTAGCCCAACGCATTGCCGAAAAAAATCTGGCAGATGTCGTGTTGCTTGATATTGTCGAAGGTATGCCGCGAGGACTGGCACTCGATTTGATGGAGGCAAGGGGAATTGAACTGCATAATCGTCAGATTATCGGTACAAACGACTATGCTGAAACATCTGGTTCTGATGTCGTAGTCATTACGGCAGGTTTTCCCCGCAAACCTGGCATGACTCGGGATGATTTGCTCCTGGCAAATGCCAAGATTGTGGTGGAAGCGGCAAAGAAAGCAATTGTTTATTCTCCCGAAGCTATATATATAATTGTCACAAATCCCTTGGATGTGATGACTTACTTAGCGTGGCAAGCAACCGGGCTTCCAAGCGATCGCATTATGGGTATGGCTGGCGTGTTAGACTCAGCACGCTTAGAAACCTTTATTGCAATGGAATTGGGAGTTTCTCCCCAAGATGTCAACGCGATGGTTCTGGGTAGCCACGGAGATTTAATGGTGCCTTTACCGCGTTATGCTACTGTCAATGGTGTTCCGATTACAGAATTGCTAGATGCAGCCACAATTGAGCGATTGCTGCAACGTACTCGTAACGGTGGTGCAGAAATTGTACAACTGATGCAAACAGGAAGTGCTTTTTTTGCCCCCGCTTCTTCTACTTGCGTGATGGTGGAATCGATATTGCTGAATCAGTCGCGCCTGTTGCCAGTGGCGGCGTATCTCCAAGGTGAATATGGTTTAAATGATATTTTTATCGGCGTTCCCTGTCGCTTAGGAGGTAGCGGAATTGAGAAAGTGGTGGAATTAAACCTCTCTGATGCAGAAAGGGATGCTTTGCATATTTGCGCCCGAGAAGTACGTAAAAATCTTGACAGAGCACAAGAAATTTTTGCTGCTGTGACTAGGTGACATTTTGTCCTTCTAGTTACCCACACCCGAAAACCCCACCCCGCCAAAGCTGCGCTTTTGCTCCCCTCCCCTTAGTAAGGCTATGCATTACCCGGATCTTTCTTAACATTGCTGTAAAACAGGCAGGATAAGAATGGTGGCGGTGAGGGTAGTTGTGGGGGTTGACAGGGGGAATCAAAGATGAGTATGAGGAGAAAATTA
>JAHHIB010000100.1 GCA_019359075.1 Kalymmatonema hyalinum WJT4-NPBG1 | reverse complement strand
GCAATTCAAACTTTTTTCTGACCCTTGATTTTGAAACGCTAGTGAGTCGCTTTCGCGTTATCCCATATTAGCTCAATATTTTGAACTTGGCTTTTTGCTTCCCCTGTTTTGTTTTCAAACGGTTCGGCGTGTCTTCGAGCTTTACTTTGTTTAACGTAGTTAGGGCGTGTCATCAATTCAACCAGATAACGGAAGCAGCCAGATAAATCGCACCAAGAAAGTTGGCACTCCGCTTGTCATAACGCGCTGCAATCGCCCGATACTGTTTGAGCTTGGCGAAGAAGTTCTCAATTAGATGGCGGGCTTTGTACAACTCCTTGTCGTAGACACGAAGCGTGGTACGGTTGCATTTGGGCGGAATTACTGCGGTCTTACCCTGTGCTTGGAGCCGCTCAATCACCCGTTCATTTGCATCGTATCCCTTGTCCGCAAGCACGCTGTCGGCAGCCAGATCAGGCAACAGTTTATCTGCTCCATCCAAGTCGCTTGCTTGTGCCGGTGTCAAGTGAAAGCTTAGGGGATTACCCAGCGCATCGACCGTTGCATGAATTTTGGTACTTAATCCGCCTTTGCTGCGACCAATCGCTTCTTGAGATGGCTCCCCCCCGTTTGCGCCTGCACTGTGCTGATAGGCGCGGACAATCGTTGAGTCAATTCCGGGCGTATTCATTGTCAGCATGATTAGCCAAGTGCTGAAACACCCGTTCCCACACGCCCATTTTTGACCACCGACTCAAGCGGGTGTGAATGAACCACGCGGAAATCCCCAAATTGCTTTGGCAAGTCTCGCGGCTGGTATTCCAGCCCGCTAGCGGTACAACACCGCTTCGACAAACAACCAATTGTCTTTAGCCGTTACTCCGACATACCCTTCGCGTCCCCGCAGTAAGTCTTTGATCCTCTCCCACTGGTCCGAAGCATAGTGCGTAACGTCGAGTCATAGTTTCTCTGGTTGGTTCATCTCAAGCATTCTGATTCCAGCTTACCTAATTGATGACACCCCGTAGAGATTGGGTTGTTGAACGATTGAATCGTTCAACAGCAAGTTTGTCTTAACCACTCAAATCAGCAGGGTAAAATTCCGTTCTTATGCGATCGCAAGGATCTGCAGGGCTGTCAGTTTGCAAACAGGTACTCTTGGCGCGTAGCATCTCGGCTACTGAAAAGGCGATGCTGCGGAGAAACCGCCCTTTGGGATAATTATCAATAACCAAGCATCTACACTTCAACCAGTTTACCCTCAAGCAATTATGATTGGCATTCTCTACCTCGTGCAAAGAGCTTCGCTACTAGTAGTACGCTACATCTGCTGGTATGACGCGTATGTAGAGACGTAGTATGCTACGTCTAAGAGCGAAAAACGCGAACACAAAACCCGTCAAAATGTGTGTGGTAGACCACTAGGGTGAGAACAAGAGTTTTTAAAATTTCCCTAGAAGTTTACTATAGATAGATGTATTATCACAAACAGTGTTATATCTTCCTTGTGTCAACGCCTAGCAACTACTTGTGGATAACCAAACTGTTTTAGCGCTAGAGATATTTCTGGTTGCGTTGCGTTTCAAGAAATTATCAGCAATCTAAGCAACAATTTCATGAATAATCATACTACACCAGAAAAACAGACAATCCATAAACCGATAATACCGATGCTTAGCTTTGCATGACAGGAGCTTTTTGCGGCTCAAAGGATTTACCAGCGGTTGAGCCGTTTACTTTCACACGTTAGATGCTTTATCTCAAACCGCAATTTCATAAAAATTATAAAGTTGTAATTATGAGAACTAAAAATATAATTTTATTGTCGATGCTGGTTTTTGTGCCAATTTCAATCATTGCACAATCACTGCATTTAAATCCTTTAATCATCTTTGTTACTTCTGGTCTAGCAATTATTCCCTTGGCAGCGTTGATAGCTAACTCGACTGAAGAGATTGCAACTGTTATTGGTTCAGCTTTAGGAGGTCTACTCAATGCTACTTTTGGCAATGCTACTGAGATGATTATAGCAATTGTTGCTCTACGGGCTGGTTTAGTTGATGTAGTAAAAGCTAGCTTAACAGGATCAATAATTGCCAATTTGCTCTTAGCATTAGGGCTTGCTATTCTCGTTGGCGGGTTGCGCTTCAATGAACAAAGCTTTCAACCTGGGGTAGCTCGCCTCAATGGTTCTTCTTTAACTTTAGCGGTAATTGTTTTGTTAACACCCGCTGCCATCCAATTTACTTCTGATGGTTTACCGCCCTCCACTTTAAATTATTTTTCCTACGCAGCATCAATATTATTACTTATTTTCTACTGTCTGATGCTATTATTTTCAATCACAACTCATAAGTCTACATCTTTAGTTGAAGATGTTGATACTGATACTAAAGAATCTAACCTAAAAGAAGTTAATTTAGGGTTACAAATTTCTGTGTTACTAGCTTGCACAGTAGGGCTTGTTTTTGTATCAGATATTCTGGTTGAAAGTTTGGACAAAGCTATTTCTACTCTAGGTTTGACTAGCCTATTTACAGGTGTAATTCTTATTCCTCTTTTTGGCGGCTTTGTAGAATATATAACTTGTATCACGTTCGCCACGAAAAATAAGATGGACTTGGCTGTTGCTGTAGCTATAGGATCTAGTTTACAAATTGCCCTATTTGTAGCTCCAGTTTTAGTTTTAGCTGGTTGGGCATTGGGTCAGCCGATGAATTTAAGCTTTAATCCTTTTGAACTTGTAGCAGTTGCTATGGCTGTGTTGATTACAAACTCGATTAGCAACGATGGTCGTTCCAATTGGTTAGAAGGCGTTTTGTTACTCATCACGTATACTGTTTTAGGAACAGCGTTTTACTTCCATCCATAACTTGATTTATCATTTATTATGAATAATTAATATGTTATAAGCTCAAGAATTAATCAGTTGTAATTTATACAATTTCTCTACAGACACAAATTGATTCCATGGTTAATGTAGCAATTAATACCTTTAAGAAGAGTTAATGAAAATGGTTTACTAGTAAAGTATAGTATTCAAACACTTTGTGATGAAAAACACATTTTTTTTCCAAAAATAACCATCCAGTAGCATAGCAAATTCTTCTTTCTTAGGGCTGACAAAGGAATACTAAGCTCAAGTTACTGTAAGAAAATATAATCATTATTGAATTTATTTATGGAAAAATAAAAATTTTTCAGACATTCCAAAATTAACTTCCTTCCTGCCTACAAGCAGACAAAGTCGATCAAGTAAGTATTTAAAGCATTATGGTATGACTACCCGAATTGCCTGATCTATGCGATCGCTTTTATGCGGGGCTTTGCCCATCGCGTAAGCGCAAAGCGTGCCGCAGGCATACGCGTAGCGTGTCCGTAAGCCCTTCGGGCACACTACGTGAACGGCGTTCGCCCTTGGCGTGTGCGAAGCACTCAGCCGTGCCGCACCGCGAGGGACTCAGCGGGCGCTTTGCGCGATCGCCCAAAAAGCACTACGCTTTGCGAAATCGCAGGATTGGTAAAAATTGCCAATGTCATTCATCTGTATGCAGACATTAAGGCAAGGGGATCATTGCTGCATCTGCTGTTTAATGGTTCCCCGTTGTTGTCATCTCTGAGATTTGCGCTGCTCTCGTTAGTTATGCAAATTACAAGACCATACACAAAGTACGCTTTTGTACCTAATCTCTAGGCGTTTGAGAATTTTGGAATGGTTTATAACTGCAATCACAAGTGTTAGAACTGTCGCCTTTTTTACGAAATGGGGCAAGTAACAATTTAGTGCGCTGAGTTCTAATCTTATGCTGCAACAAAGCTCTTTATTTCCAAAGACGTATATCTAGACAATGAAGATTTCTACCTAGTTTCATCTCAGAACATCCTCCTAAAGGTAGACTCAAAATGAATTGTTTGTAGCAAATAATGAGCAGAAGCTGCGCTTCAAAGTTTTTTGTACAACTAAAGTTTTATTCGAGATTTATCTATGTTCGTAGCGCTCTGGCCCGGTAACGTTTATCCCTTAGGGGCAACCTGGGATGGTAAAGGTACAAACTTCGCTTTATTTTCGGAAAACGCAACAGGTGTCGAGCTTTGTTTATTTGATAAAGAAGATAATGAAACACGTATCGCCCTGACTGAAGTAAGCAATTTTGTTTGGCACGGTTATCTGCCAGGAGTAGGACCAGGACAACGGTATGGGTATAGAGTGCATGGTCCTTATGCACCAAGCGAGGGTCATCGCTTCAACCCTAATAAACTGCTGATTGATCCATATACGAAGGCGATTGATGGTGACATTGGCAATGGTCCAGAACTTTTTGGTTACTCTTGGGACTCTCCTGAAGAGGATTTATCTTTCTCAGAGCTAGATAGCGCCCATTTGATGCCAAAGTCTGTGGTCATCGATCAGTCATTTGATTGGGAGGGTGACGATCTGCTGCGAACCCCTTGGCACGAAACTGTGATTTATGAAACTCACGTCAAGGGCTTTACCAAGCTGCATCCAGATATTCCGGAAGAACTACGCGGTAGTTATGCTGGGCTTGGACATCCCGCAGCAATTGAGCATCTTCAAAGGCTTGGGATCACAGCAGTTGAACTTATGCCCGTGCATCACTTTTTGTCCCATCCGGGACATCTTGTTGGCAAAGGGTTAAAGAATTATTGGGGCTATGACTCGGTCAACTATTTTGCTCCCTACTCCGGCTACAGTTCCTCTGGAACAGTGGGAGAGCAAGTTACTGAGTTCAAGGAGATGGTCAAAGCACTGCATCGTGCCGGAATTGAGGTCATTCTGGATGTGGTCTACAACCATACGGGAGAAGGCAATCATTTAGGTCCTACACTCACGCTGCGAGGCATCGATAATGCCATTTACTACCGTCTGGTAGAGAATGACCAGCGTTACTACATGGACTATACAGGTTGCGGTAATTCTTTATATGTACGCCAACCGCAAGTCCTAAAGTTAATTATGGATAGCTTGCGGTATTGGGTGTTGGAGATGCACGTAGACGGCTTCCGCTTCGACTTAGCCTCGGCTTTGGCGCGAGAGCTCTATGAAGTGAATAGTCTGGCAGCTTTCTTTGACATTATTCACCAAGACCCTGTGCTGGCTGGTGTAAAGCTGATTGCCGAACCTTGGGATCTGGGAACTGGTGGTTATCAAGTAGGTCAATTCCCAGTTCTGTGGTCTGAGTGGAATGGCAGGTATCGCGATACCGTGAGGGACTTCTGGCGCGGTATTGATGAGAGCTTGGGACAATTTGCTTACTGTTTCACGGGTAGCCCTGACCTGTATGCGTTGAACGGACGGCGACCTAATGCGAGTGTTAACTTCATCACAGCACACGATGGCTTCACCCTGAACGACCTTGTCAGCTACAACGACAAACACAACGAAGCTAACGGGGAAGACAACCGAGATGGGGAAAGCCACAACCGTTCTTGGAATTGTGGAGCTGAAGGTGAAACCGATGATCCAGAAGTGTTGGAATTGCGGGAACGCCTGCGACGGAACTTCTTAGCAACTTTGATGCTGTCCCAAGGTATCCCGATGATAGTAGGGGGAGATGAAATTGGGCGGACTCAAAAGGGCAACAACAATGCTTATTGTCAAGACAATGAAATCTCCTGGTTCGATTGGGAGTTGCCACAGGGAAACCAGGATCTGGTAAATTTTGCCCGCGAGCTAGTCTACTTCCGAAAACAGCATCCAGTGTTTCGGCGGCGCAAGTGGTTTCAAGGCAGACCGATCTACGGAAAGAGTATCAGTGATATCGCTTGGTTTAACCCTGATGGCTCTGAGATGACTGAGGAACAGTGGGACGTTGGTTATGCTAAATCGGTTGCAGTTTTCTTGGATGGCAACCAACTTCCTAGTGTTGGTCCTAAGGGCGAGCGCATCAGTGATGATAATTTTCTCCTATTCTTTAACGCCCACTACGACACGATAGAGTTTTCCCTACCAGAGGGAATGCAGCATAGAGAATGGGCTGTTGTGATTGACACGAAGGAGCCTCGCTTCGTCACAGAGGAAAGACGTTACACGGGGACTCAAGCAGTGCCAGTTGTAGCTCGCTCAATGGTGGTACTACGTCGGTTTGGATAAACGCAAGAGATTAGGAAAATGAGGAAGCAACAGCACAACTATTATTCCTCATTTTCCTGATCTCCCTAACTCAAGATTCTTCAATTCAGGACTCAGGACTTCGTATGAGAATTGGCGCTCATTATTTAGGTGACAGTCGTTGTGAATTTAGGGTTTGGGCACCGAATGCAGAAGCAGCTGCGGTAAAAATAGTCTCGCCCCAAGAACGCATACTCCCCATGCAGCAGCAGGAAGGGGGCTACTGGCAAGTTACCGCTGAGGAGATTCAACCAGGAACGCAGTACTTCTACCAATTAAATAAGGGTGAATCCAGACCGGATCCAGCCTCAAACTTCCAGGCTTTGGATGTACATGGTGCTTCACAGGTGATTGATCACAGCTTTACTTGGAATGACAGCAGTTGGTCTGGCATTCCTTTAGAAAGCATGATTATTTACGAATTGCACGTTGGTACTTTCACCCCAGAAGGAACTTTTGAGGCAATTATTTCCCGACTTAAGGATTTACAAGAGCTAGGGGTGAACGCAATTGAAATCATGCCAGTGGCTCAATTTCCAGGCGATCGCAACTGGGGTTACGATGGCGTTTATCCGTTTGCAGTGCAAAACTCTTATGGTGGTCCCGAAGGGTTGAAGCGTCTGGTTGATGCGTGTCACCAACAGGGAATTGCGGTAATTATGGATGTGGTTTATAACCACTTTGGTCCTGAAGGGAATTACATGAGCCACTTTGGTCCCTATTTTACGGAGGCTTATCGCACTCCTTGGGGCAGTGCCATGAATTTTGATGATGCCCAAAGCGATAATGTGCGTAACTTTTTTATTCAAAATGCTCTGTACTGGCTGCGGGATTATCATATTGATGGGCTACGTCTAGATGCCGTTCACGCGATCTACGATTTAGGCGCTAAACACTTTTTAGAAGAACTGGCAGAAAATGTTGCACATCTTGGGGAGCAACAGGGGCGAAAACTTTATCTGATTGCAGAGAGTGACTTAAATGATCCCCGAGTGGTTCGTCCTGTAGAGTCAGGGGGATATGGAATTGACGCGCAGTGGAGTGATGACTTCCATCATGCCCTGCACGCGTTGCTCACAGAGGAACAGACGGGGTATTACTCAGATTTTGGTAAGTGCGAACACCTGGCAAAAGCTTACCAGGACACGTTTGTGTATGACTGGAAGTATTCACCCCATCGCCAACGCTTTCATGGGAACTCAGCAGGCGATCGCCCTTTCAATCAGTTTGTCATCTGCATCCAGAATCATGACCAAGTCGGTAATAGAATGCTGGGTGAGCGGTTATCGCACCTCGTATCATTTGAGGCTCAGAAACTAGCCGCTGGTGCTTTGTTACTCTCTCCATATATTCCTCTTTTATTTATGGGTGAAGAGTATGGGGAAGACGCACCTTTTATCTACTTTGTAAGCCACTCTGATCCCGATTTAATTAGAGCAGTTAGGCAAGGGCGGAAACAAGAATTTGCTGCATTTCATGCTCAAGGAGAACCACCCGATCCCGAATCTACTGAAACCTTTCTCAAGAGCAAATTGAATTGGGAAAAACGCAAAGAAGGAAAACACCAAGCTCTTTGGTCGTTGTATCAACACCTCATCTCTTTGCGGAACACAATTGGGGCTTTAGTGAAGCGGGAAAGACAAAATATGGAAGTAGGCTTTCTTGAAGCTGAAAAAATTGTCTGGTGGCGTAGATGGACTGAAGATAACCAGATACTTTGTCTAATGAACTTCAACGAAAAAGAGGCAACTTTTACCCCTAACTTTCCGGTTAACGACGGTCGGAAAATTTTAGATTCTGCGGATGAAAAGTGGCAAGGTTCTGGTTCTCTTTTACCAGAAAAACTGAGCAATGCACAAGAATTAACCCTGCGTTCTCAAAGTTTCGCACTTTACGAAAGCAGTGGACAGTAATCCGTAAAGAGTAATCAGCGAGCAGTTATCCTTGTTCGCTGATACTTGAAACTTGATAAATAATAAATGATAAATAATTACTGGGAACTGATATGAGAATTCCAACAGCAACTTATAGAATTCAGTTCAATTCTGCTTTTGGCTTTGACTCAGCAAAAGCAATTACAAATTATCTAGTGGAACTCGGAATTTCTGATCTTTATGCTTCTCCCATCTTTAAAGCAAGAGCAGGAAGTACCCACGGATATGATATTGTTGATCCCACTGTATTAAATCCAGAATTAGGAACGCAGCAAGCTTTTGAAGCCTTAGTCCAGGAATTACAACAGCACAGCATCGGTTGGTTGCAGGATATTGTACCCAACCATATGGCTTATGACAGCGAAAATAAGTATCTAATGGATGTCCTGGAAAATGGTCCTGATTCAAACTATGTTGACTACTTTGATCTCGCCTGGAATTCTCCTTTTGCTAGTAGTAATGAACCGATTTTGGCTCCGTTGCTAGGCAACTTTTACGGAGATTCTTTGGAGAATGGTGAAATTCAGTTGAAGTATGATGAGAGTGGGCTGAATGTTAATTATTATAATTTAAAGCTGCCTCTCAAACTAGAATCTTATGGCAAATTTTTCACTCAGAATTTAGGCAAATTAGCCAAAAATTTAGGTAGGAAGCATCCAATCTTTGTGAGATTGCTTGGTATCCTCTACATGGTAAAAAATATTCCTTCGGAGGCTACAGCTCAGCAAAGACAAGACCAAGCAGCTTTTGTTAAAGGGCTTCTTTGGGAGCTTTATACCGATAACGATGATGTAAGAACATTTATTGATGAGAATTTGCAACTTTTTAACGGTGAACCGGGAAAGCCAGAAAGTTTTAATCTTTTAGATAGTCTGCTTACTGAACAGTTCTTTCGCCTCTCTTATTGGAAAGTAGGGGCTGAAGAGATGAATTATAGAAGATTTTTTACCGTTAATGAGTTGATATCAGTCAAGGTAGAGGAAGTAAAGGTATTTAATAATACCCACGATTTGATTTGTAAGCTAGTGCATGAAGGTAAGTTTACTGGCTTGCGAATTGACCATATTGATGGTCTTTATGACCCGGCTCAGTATTTAGAGAGGCTGAAAGAAAAAACAGGGGATACCTACATTACTGTTGAAAAGATTTTACAGCCTGGAGAAGACTTACCAAGTAACTGGCCAGTTCAAGGTACTTCTGGCTATGATTACTTAAATTATCTCAATGGAATTTTCTGTAAAACTGACAATGAAGATAGGTTTACTCAAATCTACTGGGATTTTACAGGAACTAGAACAACATTTGAGGAAATTGTCCCAGAGAAAAAGCAGCTGATCATAGATAGAAATTTAGCAGGTGATATTGATAACCTGGCTTTTCTCTTAAAGAAGATATCGGGTAAGTATCGCTATGGCAATGACTTTACAATCAATGGTTTGAAGCGAGCGCTTGCAGAAGTTCTCACTCGCTTTCCTATTTACCGAACTTATATCACTCAAGAGGGTATATCTGAAGCAGACCGCCCCTATATCCAGGAAGTGATTGAAGCAGCGAAAGCCAACACCCCGCTGTTGCAAAATGAATTGAACTTTATCGAGAAATTGCTGTTGCTGGAATACGATGATTCTCTGACTCAAGCAGAGAAAGACCAATGGCTGTACTTTGTCATGAGATTGCAACAGTACACCGGACCATTAATGGCGAAGGGGGTTGAAGACACCGCTTTATACGTCTATAACCGCTTCGTTGCCTTAAACGAAGTTGGCAGCGAACCTGGTCGCTTTGGCATTAGCGCTTCAGAGTTCCATGAGTTCAATCAAAAACGGCAAGACAGTTGGCCTTTGGCAATGAGTGCTAGCTCAACTCATGATACCAAGCGGGGTGAAGATATCAGGGCGAGGCTCAATGTCCTCTCGGAGATTCCTGAGGAATGGCAAAAACAAGTGCGCACTTGGAGTGAAATCAATCGTTCTCATAAAAAGACCGTCAAGCGTTTAACTATGCCGGACAGGAACGATGAATATCTTTTTTATCAGACGCTTGTTGGGGCTTATCCATTTTTTGAACATGAGTATGCCAGCTGTGTTGATCGCGTAAAAGATTATTTGCTCAAAGCTATCAGAGAAGCAAAAGTTTACACTGCTTGGCTGCGGCAAAATAGCACTTATGAAAATGCCTTCATTGATTTTGTCTCAGCAGTTCTGGAACCTTCGCAAGACAATCCTTTCTTAAAGGAATTTGTACCTTTTCAGAAACGGGTTGCTTACTATGGGATTTTCAACTCTCTGTCTCAAGCTTTGCTGAAAGTTGCCTCTCCTGGAATCCCAGACTTTTATCAAGGAACTGAACTGTGGGATTTCAGTTTGGTTGATCCTGATAATCGCCGTCCGGTTGACTATGAAACTCGGCAGTCCAATCTCAAAGCAATTAAGGAGCAAGCTAAGACAGATATTCTCAAGTTGATAGATGAATTACTGGCGAATAAAGAAGATGCCAGAATCAAGCTGTTCCTAACTAACCAAGCTTTAAAAGCGAGAAGAGAGTCTCTAGAAGTTTTTGAGAAAGGCAGCTACTTACCTCTAGAGGTGAGTGGTAAGTTTAAAGAACATATCCTTGCCTTTGCAAGAAGCAATGGTAATAAGACGATTGTTACTATTGCTCCGCGCTTCTTCACGAGTTTAATTCAGCCCGGAGAGTATCCCCTGGGACAACAAGTTTGGGATGACACAAGCCTGAAGTTACCAGCAGCAGGGGCTTCAGCGTGGAAAGATGCGATTACTGAGCAACCAGTTCAAGCTAATAACACTGTACTGATTGGGGAAGCGCTGAAACATTTCCCTGTGGCTTTGCTAGTTAGCCAAGACTAAGGAAAATGAAACGACAGATGGACACAGATGAACACAGATAAATAACTAGTGTTTACCTGTGTGCATCTGTCGTTTTAAATTAAATATGATGCTAACTTTTTCAGCCATTCCTCGGCTTCTTTGTACAACTTAAATTTACGCTCATCCCGGCGAAACTCTGGCGTATGAACCATTCTTCTGCCATTCACCCATGTAGCGCCGTGGGATTTGTGCAGGAGTTCGTGATACAAGATAAACTCAACCACAAACTCGGGAATTTTTGCATTGTCAAGAGTCAAAGCAATCATCACTCTGTCTCTTGCTGGCTCATAATGACCCAACTTACGATAAGTGTTAATCTGGCTCCAAATGAGACGTGGTTTGACTAAAGAAGAAGCGAAATATTCACGATTGACTTTATCAAATAACTCATCCAGGTTATAGCACTTTCCTCTTGGATTCTCTACAATCACTTCAGTTATGAAATCAAGCTCTATCAATACAGAGCTTGATTCTTCGCTTGCAGCATAATCTCTAATAAGCCGCGTCGTTTGTTGACACTTGCCAAACAAAGCTGCTTTCACGAGTGCTTCCAAAGTTTCATCACTAGCATTGATGAAACCTTCGCTAAGTGTGAGAGTCGCTTCTACCAAAGAGCGTCTGCATTTATATATCCCCGTTAAATGAGTTAACTCAACAACGACATTGAGCGGCTGAGCATATATATTACAAACTTTTTCAGCAATTTGCTTGACTCGATAAATTGTTTGAAGATGAAGTTGGAGGTTGCGTTCATAAGTCAAAAACTTCATCCATGCATAAATTTGACGTGAGGAACGGGTGAGATTGGCTGGTGTTGCTTGCGATGCAGCGCAAATTTTTTCAATCGCTGCAACAGTTTGAATCAAAGTTTTAGCGAGTTCTTGTATCTGAGCAGTGTTTGGTGTCGGAGTTGAGGCTAAGTTGGCAATCTTCTGCAAAATTGCACCTTGTTGCGTTTTGATGTTTTTGAGGCGAATTGCCTGCACTTTATCTTGAGTAAGCTGAGTTTCAGCTAAAGGCAAGTTGTCCAAGTCAATGGCTTTGAGAAAATAGTAAGCCTGACGCGATCGCGTTGGTAACTGACTTGGTGTCATTCTCCCCTCAGCACACAACTGCTCAATAGTCTCGATAGAGTTTGTCATGAATTTTTTAAAAGCCGCAACATCGCCAGGTGCTATCCCAGCCTGCAAGCGATTTTGCGCTACTTGAGCTGCTTTGACGATTCCGCGAATTTGTACCATAGTGTTTTATTTTTGCCTAAACCCTTCACCAATTCCACTGCAACTATAGAAAAGCTATTATAAGGGCTTGAGCTTACGATCAGTTTTCCGCTCAGCAGTGTCTCAGCATGCATCAGCAAAATAAGTAGAAAAGCTTAATGTTGCTAAACTTCTTTTTTGGAGGAACTATTCGGCAAAATAGAACAGTTCTGTATAAATATATGCTATCAGTCAAGTTTGCAAATGGCTATTGGCTAATCGTTCATTGCCTTTTTATCTTTGTTAACAATTAGTTCTTATTAGCACTGATGCTCATCTCATTAATTATTATGTTATGTATTTAACAGAAATTATTTTTTTTATAAGGATAGGTAAATGAATTCAAAAAAGTGGAACAATAAAAATTTGCAAAATTTTGATGAAATTTTACGGGAAACTATCCATGAAACTTTACAGAAAATTATAGATGAAAACTTAAAAAATCATATAGAAACTTCTATAGTAGAAACTTTCAATAAATATATAGATGAGCAAAAAAAATTACAACGTACTTATTACACAAACACTAACGCCATCCTCGACAATAGTATTGCTGTTAAAGAATTATACGATAAACTTGAACAAACGTTGGCAGAACTTGACAATTTTAGAAACTCTGTGGAAAAAATGCTCATGGAGCAACGCCAGATTAATGGGGAACTACAACGAAAAATTAATCATTGGGAACAGGCTGCTACAGAGTTTTTTTGTTTACTAGAGAGGGCGGTTGATTATGAAACAGATGAAAATACACGGTTAATAAATAGAATATTAGATGGATTTGCTCGTATTGTCATAAATTTAGGAATGGAGCGTATAATTCCACAACCAAATGAATCACTCAACGAAAATTTTCATGAAGCGATTGCTGAGGAAGAATCAAACATCATACCAGGCAAGATTGTTAAATGTGTCAGTTGGGGTTACAAAATAGGTGACAAAATGATTGAGAAAGCCAAGGTAGTTGTGGCAAAATCACCAGTACAAGAACCGGAAATTGGGACTCAGTTGTAAGGTGGTAAATACCCAACATAGTGAAAATCTTACACTGGGAAAGGAAGGAGTAAGTTAAGCAATGACAAAAAATTATGCTATTGGAATTGATTTAGGAACGTCTACATCTGAAATTTGTGTTTACCGAAATAATGAATCATTTCCGATTGCTGATCCGGCTACAAAATTGGCTATTATTCCATCAATTGTTGCTATTAATAAAAAGGGTGAACTTTTAGTAGGAGAAAATGCCCGCAGTTGGGTTGATGTATCAGGTCGTGGAGTTCGCGAAGTCAAGCGGAAGATGGGAACTGGAGAAAGAGTAAAACTGCTAGATACAGAGTATCGACCTGAAGAAATTTCAGCGCTGATTCTTCGTAAACTTAAGGAAAATGCTGAAGAAGCACTAGGAATTACAATTCGAGAAGTTGTACTTTCTGTTCCAGCTAACTTTCCAGATGCTGCTCGGCAAGCAACACTCAATGCAGGTGAATTGGCAGGATTAAAAATTATTCGCCTGATTAATGAACCAACAGCAGCAGCTTTAAGTTTTGGCATCAATAATATTGATATTGAAGAACAGCTTGTTGTTTTTGATTTTGGTGGTGGGACATTAGATATTACCGTATTGGAGATGGTTGCCGGTGTTCTTGATGTCAAATGCAGTTTTGGTAATCCCCAGTTGGGAGGTAAAGATTTCGATGAGGCAATGATGGCATTGCTGAAGGGTAAATTTCAAGCTGAAAATCCTGGAGCAGAAATTTCTGAAAAAGCTCATGGTGCACTCAAAGAAGCAGCAGAAAAAGCTAAAAAAGTGCTTTCTACAGAGCGATCGCATGAGGTACGAATTCCCTATTTTGCAGCCCAAGATGGTGAATTTATTGACTTAGAGGTGGAACTGACGCAGCAAGAATTTGAGGAGGCGATCGCACCTCTGTTAGAAAAGGCGCGGGAGTGCATACGTCAAGCACTGAATGCCAAAAAGTTGCGCCCCAGTGCTATCAACAGGGTGTTACTTGTGGGTGGTACAACTTACATTCCTGCTGTTCGCCAATTAGTTGCAGAGATGTTTGGCAAAGAAGGCAAACCACCCGATATTGGTGCTGACTTGGCTGTGGGTGTTGGCGCATCTGTTCATGCTGCTCTTGCCCAAAATTTCATTCCTGAGGATTCTGGTCTTATTCTCACCGATGTTGCTCCCTTTGGATTGGGCATTGAAGTGGTGAGTTACGTTGGCGGACAATATATGCTGACGTACGAACCTTTGATTCAGCCTAATACAACAATTCCTTATTCTACTCAAAAAACTTACACACTTTTAAGAGCAGATCAAAAGCGGCTAGAAGTTCGTCTTTATCAAGACAATACAGGAAGGGCAAAGCTACCGAATGAAGCGATAGACACAGGAATAGCCACAGAAATTATAGATATTCCTCCGGCTGCTGACGGGCATCCTTATCCTGTGGAAGTAGAATTTTCTTATGACATCAATGGGATAGCTAAACTTAAAGCCACAATTCCCAACATTAACAAAAGTGTAGAGCTATCCTACGGTTATTCAGTCAAGCGCATGGCTAGTAAAGATATAGCTGATGCTGCTTCTCGCCTCAAAGAACTGTGGAAGCAAAATGCCAAGGCAAAGCAATACGAAGGGTTAATCAATAAGGCAGAACGGTATATGGCTGGAATCCCCCCTCAGGAAAGGTCGCCGCTGTCTGATATTGTTATGGAACTCAAAAAAGCTTTGATGAATGACAGCATTGAAGAAATTCAAAACGTGGGCGATCGCCTTGTAGACTTCTTGTTTGACTTAGAAAACGACATGGAAGACTAACAAATGGTATATGAATTTTATCATATCCTGGAGATTTCCTCTGAGGCATCTGCTGATGAAATCAAACAAGCTTACTTCCGGTTAGTTCGCAAGTATTCTCCTGAAAAAGAACCAGAACGGTTTCAGCAAATTCGCGTCGCTTATAACACCCTTTCCGATCCAAAAGCGCGAGAAAATTATGACGCCATGCAGAAGCACGGCGACGAAATTAAAGACTTGATTGACCAAGCAGAAAAGAACATCCAACTAGAACAATGGTCAACCGCCATTCCCTTACTTAAGCAAGTTCTTATCCGAGCACCAAAAATGGATGCTGCTCGCAATTTATTAGGTCTTTGTTACATTCATACTAAAAATTGCGATTTTGCTATTAAAGTGTACAAAGCATTAACTAAAACTAACCCTGATGTAGCAGTCTATTGGAGTAATTTGGGTTGTGCTTACAAGCTGCAAGCTGAGTGTTTCAATGAGCAAGAATTTAGTAATTTTCAACTTTATCACAATGCTCGGGAATGCTATCAGCAAGCAGTTCGCTTGGAATCATTTAATTCTGCACCTTATTTAGAGATAGCAGAAACTTACCTTAGTGAAACGAATTACTCAGAAGCACTGGCTTGGGCAGAACTGGCTATTGGTGCTGATGGTAAAGCTGATTATAATGACTTTGAAGCTCTTTTCTTTATCTGCCGTGTTCACTTTTGTAATAATGAGTTACACAAAATTGAAGTCATAGCCAAGAGAATAATATCTTTACTACCTGAAAATATATTAGAAATACGACAATATGCTGCTAGTCGATTTGCGAGTATGGGAATTGAAATCGCAAAAATTGCTGCAAAATCGGTTAGTTTTAATATGTGGAGAGCGGCTTTTCAATTTCTCAAGGCAGCCAAAAGTTTAGATTCAACTAATTTAGGTATTAAAGAAATTTGTGTAAAAATCGAGGAAATAGTATCAGCTATTAACCAGTATGAAACCCTTACCCAAGATTACCTAATCATCCAAGGATTCCAAAGACTTGCGGCATTTTGTTTAGCTGATTATTTTGATTTTTACGATTCACCGCCCGAGAGAAAAAGTTTTCTGAATGACATATTGACTGAAATTTTAGCTTCTCCCACAAGCACAATTTTTTCGTCACTTGAGAGAATAAAATTTTACTATCCTATCGTGTATGGATTGAACACAGAACTGTTCAATAGAATTGAGCAAGTCGCTTGTGTACCACCTCACAACTAGCTTTGGCAAGAGTGGCGGCAATACTGTTAATATTAAATTCTATAAATTCTATAATCTATAGCTGTATAATAATTAAGTAGATCGTGACGCTTTACCAAGTCCTCAGACATGGCTTTTATTCGTAGCTTTTTGCGATGCGTATTTTTGGGTATCGCTAGGATAAAATTGTAAGTGCTTAGCTCGCTTACACTTGAGGTGGCGCTAGTCCTGTGACTTTAAGAAGTATCCTACTTTTTTTGCATTTTTTTGCCCACAAACGCTCTGTAGTTGATATATTTGAATAATTTATCGAATTTCCTCTAACCTTAGCAACATATTTTGTAGATTTATGTTATCCTGGGTTCTAGGATTTATATTCGGTTGTGCAGTTTGTGTTTTATCTATTTACAAGCGTCTCTCCGAATCTAACTCTTTACATAGTGTGATTCTGGAGATGTTTCATGTCAATTTACGTCGGTAATTTATCTTACCAGGTGGAGCAAGATGACCTAAAACGCGTCTTTGCAGAATATGGAACTGTTAAGAGCGTTCAATTGCCTCTAGACCGGGAAACGGGTCGTGTGCGTGGATTCGCTTTTGTAGAAATGGGATCAGATGCAGAAGAAGCCGCAGCGATTGAAGCCCTAGATAGTGCTGAGTGGATGGGTCGTAACCTGAAGGTTAATAAAGCTAAGCCCAAGTCAGATGCAAGTTCTGGTGGTGGTAGATGGGGGAACAGTGGTGGCGGTGGTGGAGGATACTCCCGTGGACGCTACTAATTAGCTTTAAGATAAAGCTTTGAGACAAAGAATTTAAGTCTAAGATTTCAAGGGCAGATTCCTTGTCTGCCCTTTTTTGCTATCCAGCTTACAGAATTACTCATGTCCAACCACTAATTTAGCTAATTTAAAAGGAGATAGGATGACCCAAGTGATTCTTGGCGAAAATGAAGGAATTGAGTCAGCCCTCCGGAGATTTAAACGAGAAGTTTCCAAGGCAGGAATTTTTCCAGATTTGAAGAAGCACCGTCACTTTGAAACACCGCTTCAAAAACGCAAGCGTAAAGCAGTTGCTAAGCACAAGCAACGTAAGAGTCGTTTCCGCTATTGAGGACAACTATCAGCAAATGAAGCCATGCTGATCCAACTGAGGTCATTATGACTAAGCCAGTGCTCAGTCATGCTAGACTGCGTCTGGCATCCATTGCTGATGGAACACAGCACGACTAAGTAACGAACAATAAGCACGCTTTAAAGATCACAGGATATTTTGAGTGAGAGTAAACTATAAGTTGAAAAAAGACTCATTTAACGAATGTTTTGTTAACAGGTACAGTAACCGTGACCCCAGAAACCAAACACATAGTTAGCGAACTTAGGCATGAGTTCTACTCTCTGTTCGCTGCTGCGATGAATGTGCCAGTGAGAATAACTGGTGCATCCTATAGTAGTAATTCCCCTATCGCGTCTTGGGTGGATGATAGGCAACGCCTGAACTACGTGAATGTCTACGCTTACACAGCACCTGACGAATTTATCCCATTCCGCCCGTTTATTCTTCGGTTAGCTATAAACAAAAGCGCTGGTAGAGTCACGATAGTAAAAAAGGGGCAAGAATGTCGAGGTCTTAATCGCGTTTGGGACTTCGAGTTAACCTTATTGCCAGGGGAAATCTTAGACTTTCTCCCTTGGATAGTTAGCTTAGTTCAGGCTTATGACAAAGGTTCACCCTCATTGCTTGTGCCACCACCCCATCCATTTGAATTGAAAGTGCCAACGGTTGGGTTATTCAATGAAGCATGGACTCAGAAAGCTTGGCTGCTTGCAGAAGAAGCAACAGCAACGTTCATTTAGGTTACTGTATCGCTTGCGTGGCGATTATATGTGCTGCTTTAAAAATAAAACTTAGCTGTAATTTTAAATGCTGCCCAGTAGTAAGGATGATTGTAAAGCTTTGTTTCTGCTGGGATGTCACGACTTGTATTCAATTCCATGGCTAAATTTTCGTTGATTATGACTCCTCTTTGAGCTAGTTGGTTTCGTAATTGTTCATACCATTGTTTGAATTCGCCAGCAGTCAATTCCTTAAGCCATTGAGTTGCTTCTGTCAACGCAGTGGCTGGCGATTTATTTTGCTGAAGTCGTCGATAAAACTCTATCATCACTAAAGCACTGGTTGGCGATTCTGTAGTCCACAGTGTACTTAATATATGACCAACCCCCTGAGTGAGAAAAACACTGACTAAACCGACGTATTCGGTGGTGATATTTTGGTTGCTATTCATGGCTGTTTCGCAACTTGAGAGAGTGATCAAGTTGCAACTCCCAATTGGCTTATTGCAGATTTCTTCTACGGTTAATTTGTCTTCACCAGCTAACACAAATTCTGATTTTTGCGGCTGACTAAAATTGTCAGTTACATAGCCTTGAAAATGAAATATATTGTAATTACCAGATAAAGCAATTTCTAACTGCCTTTTAGAAACTAGTAAGCCTTGGATACGTTGGCAACTACTGAACATGAGGCTAATCGCTTCAGATTCGAGTTGAGTAAATTCTTGTGCAGAATCATTTGTACTTTTGGGATTTTCCACAAATAGTAATGGTTTTTCCACTTGATGGGGAGGCTGAGGTTCCAAAGACAAGCCAATTTGGGCGCTAGGCAGATATGTAAATGTGAAATTATGCGGTTGCAACTCTTCATCCCAAGGAGAGGAGAGATTGAAAAGGGCTTCGAGCGGAAATCTGTGTAAGTCACGGTGGGGAATTAAAATCAGATGAGTGATGTCTTCGAGTTCATTGACAATTGTGGAAATATTGAGAATATTTTTTAGATTTAATAGCCTCTGTTCCATATCTGCTTGCCAAGAATGACTACTTTTGTTCGATGCGTCATTTGCCTGGAGTTGGCGATATTCCGTGTATTGTTGATTCCAATCTTCTAGCCAATCTTCAAATTCAACTAAGCGTTGCACGGCTTCAGGTAGAGGCATTTCATCAATAACCGCGACATTCAGGACAGGTGTAAAAATGGGAATCGGTTCTGGAGAGTTGTATTTAATAATGAAGGTGCGTAAGGTACAAGGGCTGATATGCCAGTAGATAATTGCAGTTGTGGGGTTGAGAAGCTGGTGAATTGATCGATAGTTAGGCGAAATAATCTCATCTGTCCAACCAGAAAGAAGCCAGGTTAAACAAGCATTTTTCCCATGTTCCGCAATTTCTAAAGCTTGCGCTATCTCACCCAACTGCATGGCTATATCAACTGCTAACTGTTCAAAACCTGCATACTTGAGCGCTAACTGTTTTTTACCTTCATTCGAGTCGGTGGTCTCGCTGAGTAAGTATTGTAATAAATCTGTAGCGTATTGATGTAATTCTTGGGCTTGTGAAGTTTCCCCCAAACATACAAGCGTTTTGATCAGGTTTTGCAAAACTTCTAGATGTAATTGAGCAAAAGCTTCTGGTGTAAGAGTATGGAGTGCTTGATTATACTGATATACGGCTTGGTGCCAATAATAGCAAGGTGTAGTGTGTCTCTTTCCTTCTTCATAATGTGCATTGCCAAGCGCCAGACGCAACCTACCCCAACCTTCTGGGTGTGTATCTTGGCGAACATATTTCAGCCCTTGCTCATAGCTTGCCAATTTTCCTTCATAGCCGCGTTGACACAGATCTGGATTTGCTGCAGCTATGGTACTGAAAAAAGCCAGGGGCGAGTCGCTAGGAACTACATTTCCGGCTGCGTAGCCTCGCCCAATCCAAGCTTCCCAGGTGTCAGGTTTGATTTGCAAAGCGTTGTCATATGAGGCGATCGCTTCTTCAAATCTCTGCAAAGAAAATAGCACTACAGCTCGGTTGTACCAAGCTAAGTCAAACTGGGGGTTAATTTCTATAGCTTTATCATAGGAAGCAATTGCCTCTTGATGGTGTCCTAAATTTTCCAATGCGATCGCGCAATTAAACCAGGCTAAGTAGTAGTCCGGTTTGATTTCTAAAGCTTTGTCCCACGATGAAATAGCATCATCCCAGCGTCCCAAATTCGCCTCTACCACACCACGATCAATCCAAACTTCGTGTGAGGCTGGATTGATTTGAGCTGCTTGTTCGTAAGATGCGATCGCATCTTCATGTCGCCCTATTTTACCCAGCGCACTTGCTAAAGCGTACCAAGCTTCGTAAAAGTCGCGTTGAATTTCTATTGCTTGCTCTAAGCTTGCTATAGCATCTTCAAATCGTCCTAAATCAGAAAGTTCTACACCTCGGCTGTACCAAGCTAAATCGAAGTCGGGTTGGATTTCTAAGGCTTTCTCAAACGATGCGATCGCATCATTTGTGCGCCCAGCCTGTGCCAACGCCACACCTCGCTGATACCAATTATCTTGGTCTTGGGGTTCCAGCATCAGTGCTTGGTCGTAACTGTCAACTGCTTCCAATGGACGTCCTAACTTCTGCAGCGCCATACCTCGACTAGACCAAGCATCGGGATAATTGAACTTAATCTCTATAGCTGTATCAAAGCAGAAGATGGCATCTTCAAAGCGCCCGATTTCACCGAGTGCCCCGCCTCGATTGTACCAACATTTATAGAAGTCTGGTTTGAGAGCAATTGCAGAGTCGTAAGATGCGATCGCCTCTGAAAAATGCCCTAAATAAAATAGTGTTAACCCCCGGTTAAACCAATATTCGTGCGAGTTGGGGTTAATTTCTATCGCTTTGTCGTAAGATGCAATTGCTCCAGATAAATCACCTGTTTTCGCTTGCTTAAGACCAGTGTAAAACCATGCTTGTGCTTGTTCAAAAGGGGTCTGCTGGAGTTGATTGCTGAGCGAATTCGTCTTGAGCGATGCTTCGCTTTGAATTCCTAGCCCAGAAGCCAGCTGCTGAACTAAACTGGTACTCTGGTCTAACCTGACTAACAATTCATCCAACGCTACAGCTACGGGTGCCTGTAAATCGGAAGACTCATGCGAGCTACGAGCTTCAGATGTGACTGCTTGCATTTCTTTTGCTACGCGAGATTCTTCTGCTCCTTGCTCAACCGGAGTTCCCAGTGATACTGTGGTTTGGGCATCTGGTCCATCATATTCCCATATCAATTCCTCTCGATGATTGATATACTCTTGCTGTGGAGAGTTTGAAATGGGTGCAGGCATAGTCATTTCTGTTTCATGCCTGCGTTTATTGTCTGAATGCTGTTTGCCGCCTTTTGGTGTCAACCCTTCTTGTATTGCGATCAGCGGGGTTGCAGGAGTGATAGTTTCTGTATCTTGTGCGTCCTCATTTTCCCAATACGCTTCGCCCAAGTTTCGCGTCAACAACCGTAATCCAATGTCGTACGATAAATCTCCAATTGTCCCGATACCCAGTTCGCCTAGCTGTACCATGCGTTCTGCTAATTGAATATTTGGTGCAGGAGATATTAACAATCTCTCGCCAAAATCCAGCAGCCAATCTATCCAGCGCTCAACAGAGATCCGATTTTCCATTCTTTGGATGTATTTGAGCGCCCACTGTTGCCCTCTTGCCTGATGCACACCTTCTAGCAGCTGAGTAAACAAAAATTCCAAATCCGCATTCGTCAGTTCAGGTGGAGATTCCACCTTCTGTTCCCCTGTAGGATACATAGAACGAGTCTGCTTTTTCCTAAAGAGGAATCTGAAAAACTTGTTAAGCCACTTTACTAGCCGCTTGAGCATTTCGGACACTATTGGAGGTTGTTCATCATAAGATTTTAGCGATCACAGTGTTAAAAAAGTTATGACTTACCCAAAAACCTCACACAAGCACATGGGCGATTGATCGTATGTTTGGAAAACCAACAGCATACTAACAGCCCTATGAAACAAGGTTGTTTGTCATTCACAACAGTTTTACATCAGAAAAGCAACCAAGACCTGAATTATATTGTATATTAATATACAATATAATACGAGAAATTAGGTGTTGAATTATGGTTCTGGTTGATCTGTACTCGATTCATTACCAGCATGGAATTGATTCAGCAAAGCCTGGATAATGACTTGTGGATCGTCTGTCTCAATTCCCATTTGCTCAGAAATCTGGTTGCGTAAGTTTTCATCTTCCTGCAACAGCACAAACAACTCATCTAAGGTGATGGTTTGGTATTCTCCTTCTGGAAGGTTTTCTACTTCTGGAAGGTTTTCTACTTCCATCACTTCGGCTTCCTCGTCGAGAGTTTCTGCGGTTGCAGGGATTTGCTTGAGAGCATCTGGTCCCTCATACTCCCATATTGACTCGCCGCCTGCGCGCGTTAACAACTGCATCCCAATATCATAGGCAACGTTTCCAACTTCTCCAACCTCCAACTCACCTAGTTGTATCATTCGGGAGGCTAATTCATTATTGGGTGTAGGTGCTGCTAGCAATCTTTCGCCAAAACGCTGCAACCACTCCACCCAACGTTGAGTTGAAACACGATGTTCAATATTATCCAGCCATTTCTGCGCCCATGCTTGCCCTCGTGCCTGATGCACGCCTTCTAATAGTTCTGTAAACAGAAATTCCAGATCTGTATCCGTAAGGGGTGGAGGCGGTTCTTTTTGAACATTTGCCCCTGGTTTGGCTAGAGTTTGGTTTTTGCCAAACAAGCGTTGAAAAAACTTTTTGAGCCATTGAATTAACCGCTTGAGCATCTCCCGCACCCGTAAGTGTTGGTGTTTACCATAAGATTGTAGCGGTGTCTTACGCGTCTGGGCACTGCACTATTGCGCTACTCAATTAAATAAGATGTACACATGGGAAATTTTCCGTCAACAGTAGGACATAAATATTTGCATAAACAGAAAAATATCTTTAAACCATACACTGTTTCTTTATGGTAATTTTGTACTATAAAAAGAGAACTATCAATGTTTAAAGTGACTGTGTGTGTTTAGAATAGTTTCATCCCAAACTCGGTTGGGTGCTAGTTATTAACCCTCAGAGGGATTGACATTTCAAATTCATGTCTTACGAACCCCTGCACCACAAGTATCGCCCAAAGAATTTTGCTGAACTAGTGGGGCAAGAGGCGATCGCTACCACCCTCACCAATGCTATTCGCGCTGCCAAAATTGCCCCTGCATATCTGTTCACTGGTCCTAGAGGTACGGGTAAAACCTCTAGCGCTCGTATTTTGGCAAAATCGCTTAATTGTGTTAATCATGACAAACCTACGCCTCAACCCTGCGGGATATGTGATGTATGTCAGGGAATCACCAAAGGCTATTCTTTAGATGTTATTGAAATTGACGCCGCAAGTAACACTGGTGTCGATAATATCCGCGAGATTATAGAAAGAGCGCAATATGCCCCGATTCAGTGTCGGTATAAGGTTTATGTTATTGATGAATGCCATATGCTCAGTACCGCAGCATTCAATGCGCTACTGAAGACACTCGAAGAACCACCGAAGCACGTTGTTTTTGTACTGGCGACGACTGACCCGCAACGAGTCTTACCTACTATTATTTCCCGGTGTCAACGCTTCGACTTTCGCCGAATAAATTTAGAAGCGATGGCGAAGCATTTAAGTTATATCGCTTACAAAGAAAACATTAATATTACTCCGGAATCGATCACCCTGATAGCGCAAATTGCTCAAGGCGGATTACGCGATGCAGAAAGTCTTCTTGACCAGTTAAGTTTATTGTCAGGTGAAGTTACACCAGATAGAGTTTGGGATTTGGTCGGTTCGGTGAGCGAACGCGATTTGCTTTTTTTGTTAAATGCGATCGCCTCTGACAACCCGGAAGCTGTTCTAGACTGCACTCGGAAAATCCTAGATTCCGGTCGCGAACCTCTGATTATTCTCCAGAATTTCGCTGGATTTTACCGAGATTTACTGATCGCAAAAACTGCGTCTCGTCGCAACGATTTGGTTGCTTGTACTCCTCAAACTTGGGAAGCGCTGATTGATTTTGCCCAAGAGTTTGACATAAGTACAATTTTGGCGGGACAACAACACTTGCGAACCGCTGAAGTGCAACTGAAAAACACTACACAACCCCGTTTGTGGTTAGAGGTCACATTTCTGGGATTGTTACCGTCAGCGAATATCCCTGTTCAGCAAAACGGTAGAGGCGCAGTTTTCACACCTAGGGTTTCACCACCTCCAATTTCACCACCTGTAGGAAAAGGTGAACAAACATCAGTCACAAGCCACGAAACACCTTCGGTATCAGCACCAGAAAACAACCTGAGAACAACTGAATTCGTTTCAAAAACTGTAGAAGAAGTAAAAAGCTACCAAACGTCGGCTTCATCAGAAAATTCCTCTCTCTCATCTCCCTCATCTCCCCCTCCTCCTCCTCCTACTCCCCTAGAACCACCCCCTAAAGTAGAAGCCGTACCCTCAGTACCCCAAACACAGGAAGTTACTGAGGTAACACAATTTGACTTAACCCAAGTTTGGCAGCAAGTGCTTGCCAATCTCCAGCCGATTTCCAGGCGAGAATTACTGCGCCAAATGTGTCATCTTATAGAATTTGATGGTACTGTAGCGCGTGTTGCTATTAAACAAGCATGGTATAAAAAAGTCCAATCAGACCAACCTAAAATTGCCGCAGCGTTTAAGGAAACTTTCAAGCGTGATGTCAAGATAAACCTGGAATTGGCAACCGCATCAACTTCTATCCCTGCGAAGACTTCTCCTGCTCAAAACAAGCCCGTCACTCCTGCGAGTTACGAACCCCCTCGTGCACCTTCTCCTGAAGTTCCTAAATCAACCGAAACACCGACGACAACAACTTCAAATGCGACGAATAGTGGTACGCTACATACTTCAGACACCAGAAATCACAGTGCTACACCTTCCCCACCGCAACCTCAAGCTTCCACAGAACATTGGGAAGTTGATGAAGTCGCAGCCGCAGCCCAACGTTTGGCACAATTCTTCGATGGAGAAATCATCCGATTTACAGATGACACAGAACAACCAAGCATAGCAAGTGTGTCTGAGTGGGTAGATGATTCAGAGGCTGAAGATGAATTTTGAACAAAATAAAAGAGAGAAGATAAAAAATCTGCTCTCTTCATTCTTCTGTCTTCATTTTTTATTCTTTACCTTGATGCACAGTTTTGACCCATTTCAGGCGCTTTGGTCGCAGTGACATTCGGGCTGTGGTGCTACTGATGACCACAATCCAGTGGAACATATATAAAGCGCCACGCAAGGTCTGAAGCAGCAGCACAAGATAAGTGGATAGTTTGAATTCCTTTTGTTGACGTATACGCCGCAGACCTGCAAACATCCCCGCCATTGATACCGTCACCGTCAAGCCAGTTACTGGGCTTAAAATTGGTGGACGATGTCGGGCGATCGCCATCAATAAATCTGGCACTACCGCTGTGGGTAAGATGTACTGGAGCAGGATAAAGAATATGAATAAATTCCAGGTTTTGCGCGTCCCCATGCGGTTTTTGAGAATCAGATCCCAGTAATCTAAATACCGCTGATATCCGCCTTCTGCCCAACGGCTGCGCTGATGCCAGAGGGCGATCGCATTTGTCACGCCTTCTTCCTCTACCGCTGGGTTGAACACGCACTCAATATCCCACTTATCTAGATGCAAGCGCAGTGTCAAGTCTAAATCATCAGTAATTGTTTCCTCATTCCAGCCGCCGCAACGCAACAGCGCTTCTCGGCGGACAAACTGACCGTTACCCCGCAGTTCGCCAATGCCACCTATGGCAACCCTTTGATGCTGCAAAAAGGTATCGACTGCCATTTCTGCGGCTTGACCTTTTGTCCAGAAATTTTCATTGGCGTTCGCGATCGCCTTGCGCACTTGCACCGCGCCCACATTTTCCCGTTGAAACAACGGTATGACACGCACTAGCAAGTCCGATGACACCTGGGCATCGGCATCAAACACCGCCAAAATTTCCCCTTTTGTCAGCCCTAGCACCTGATTCAAGGCTCCTGATTTTCCTCCGCCTGCTTCTGGCTTTCGCCGCAGTATCTTCAGTTTGTCGTATTCCTGTGCTAGTTCTGCCAACAACTGGGGCGTTCTGTCGCTGCTGTTATCATCAATCACCCATACTTCATATTGTCCTTCTGGGTATTCCAGATTACAAAGGTTCTTGACTAATCTACTAATGACTGCCTCTTCATTTTTAGCTGCCACCAACACTGATACAGATGGCAAATCTTCCTGGATTTGCTCGTTCATACGTTTTGGTCGAGCAAATACCACCACTAGGACGTGAATGCCTACGATGGTCGTTAGCCCTAGTATGAACAGAGCTCCCCAGGAAACTAAATGCAGTGCGATTGTGCCACTCCAGACCATCGTCAAAACTAGAGCGGCTTTGCGTCTACGACCTTGAAACCGGGATGGAAGAGACACGCTCGTGAATGTCTCCTCCTCTAACTCCTCTTCTGACTCCTCTTCTGACACAGAGAGTTCAGAAAATAACGAGTTGAGCGGATCAAGCTCGTTGTAAGAATCGTTGTCGGGCCAGGAATTCGCTGGCATAGGTTACCTGATTCAACCACCAGTATTTGTCTACACCCATAAAGAAGCTGGGTATTAAGTAACACCAAACAGTGCAACCTTCACATACCTTAAGTTTACCTTGAGATTGGCGGTATTTGTCTACCTCCTCAGACTCCCGATAAAGCTCGTACAGTCGTCCATTAATGGGAATTCCCGTTTGGGCGAAGTGGTAGCAAGGTAGCAGCAGCTCGTCGTTGGGAGAAATAGCAATAACGGCATCTACCGCTTTACAACGGGGATTTTTAGTATTATTTCCCCCAGCTTCAATAAAAGCGAGTGCAGCCCTATTGTACCCGACATTGTTATATTTCTTTGCAGTTCTTTCAATTGCTGCTACCATTTCCGGCGTGGGATTCTTATTCGAGTTGTAGTGTTCGTGTGCTGTAAAGGCTGGGTTCAGCCAAACCCGAACACCGAGTTTTTTGCCTAATTCTCCCACTTCGTCAATGCGATGGTAATTTTGAGCGGTGACGGTGTGGTTAAGGACTGGGTATTGTCCTAGAGACTTGGCGATCGCCACCGACTCTACTAATGTGTCAAAAATTTTTACTCCCCGCGACTGATCATGAATTTCTGCATCTCCACCATCCAAAGAGAAATTCAAATAGTCTACTAATCCCTGAATTTCTTTGGATTTCTTGGGATACAGAATTGTGTTCGTCGTCATGCTGGTGATAAAACCTTGACGTTTCGCTTCCGTATAAATTTCCCCTACATCATGCCGCAGCAACGGTTCCCCGCCCGTAAAGTCCACATACTTGACTCCCAAGCGGCGTAAATCCTCCAAATTATGCTTAATTGTCTGAAAATCAGCTTCTTTTCCAGGCTCTAATGACCAAATGTTACAAAAATGGCATCTGGCATTACAGCGGTAAGTCAAGTAGTAGTTTGCGACCAGTGGAGCCATAGCGTAAAACCACCTAAGTGTTCCTTAAGACATCTTGAAACGGAGTTAACAAAGAGTCAACCAATTAGTCATTAGTTATTCTGCCTGTCCCCGTGTCCCTTTGTCTCCCGCAACGGATATGTAAACGGAAATGTTTTTGGGAAAACTATTAAAATCCCCTAAGCTGCCTAGTTGTCAAGTTACCTAAGGAATTTTTAAAGATGGCTTTAGAGCAACTCCAACCCGCTACTCAACAACAAGCAAGCGTCTACTTGCCTTATATTCAAGGTAGCAAACGTAATTTCTTGCCTTATGCGATTAGTCTCTATCAAAAGGGCGCTTTGGAGGGACACCGCAAGATAGAAGGCAGTGATAATATTCCCTTTGTCGCCACTTGGAATGTTGCGACTCTACCCTCAGACTTAACTCGGTGCCGAATGCAGTTTGATGGCAACGCGGAGTTGAGCTATGAACTGATGATGGCAAGCTTTGAGTTTATTAATTTTTTAATTGAACTGATAGAAAATTATAAACGTTACCGCGTAACCGATTTTTCCCAAGCATTTTACCGCAAGCTACTGCGTATCGAGGATTGAATTGTACGTTAAAAGCAACATACAGCAGAACTCAGGAGTCAAAAGTAAAAAGTGCTTTATATCTGGTTTATAGACATCAGAACTGTACCTCACTTACTTGTAATCTGCTGTAAGTACATAAATTGTTGGTTATGGCTGTGCTATACCACTAAAAAATAACTTTTTTTGAACTATCAACCCTTGCAAGTTGAGCAATCATTCTTATAGTCAAGTTGGTTTACAACTTCAATTGCATAGTTCGACCTAAAATGAGTAGAACCTAGCTGAATTGTAAAAAGCTGTCAGCAATTAGCTATGAGCTTGCTTTGCTTGCTGGTGCCTTACCAGCGTCTACAGCTAAAATCAACAAAAGTGCTGAAAGCTACTTGACTTTTGAAATTAGGAGTGCGTGTGTGCCAAAATCTGCTAAATACTTATTAATTGGATCTACGGAGGCTTACTGCGGAAAATCTGCAACAGTCCTAGGTTTGTCTTATCAACTACAGCGCAAAGGGCTGGATATTACTTATGGCAAACCGTTAGGCACATGTTTGAGTCAATCAGAGGGAACCGTGGTTGAAGAGGATGTTCAGTTCATTACTGATAGCCTCAAGCTCCCAAAAAACCGTATTGCACCGACAATGCTGGCTTTGAATGAAGTGACTGTGCAAAAACGTTTGCGTGGGGAGAATAAGATAGATTATCAAAAGTCCCTAGCGCAGCAATATTCACAAATGCTCTTCGGCGACTTAGTGTTGCTTGAGGGTCCTGGTAATTTGGAAGAAGGCAGCTTGTTTAATTTGTCTGTGCTAGAAGTAGCCCAAGTGGTAGATGCTGCTGTAGTTTTGGTAGCCCGCTACAAATCGCTGCTTTCTGTTGAAGCTCTATTGTCTGCTAAAGAGCGTATCGGCGATCGCTTGGTTGGTGTTGTGATCAACGATATTCCTACGGAACAGTTACAAGCTGTTAATACCACTATCCGTCCGTTTCTAGAACAGCATGATATCCCCGTGCTGGGAATGTTACCAAAAAGTCTTTTGTTGTGCAGTGTGAGCGTTGGTGAACTGGCAAAACAGCTCAGTGCAGAAGTTCTTTGCTGCAACGAGCGTTTGGATTTGATGGTGGAAAGCTTGGCAATTGGCGCGATGAATGTCAACGCCGCAGTCAAGTATTTTGGGATGCGCCGAAATATGGCAGTGGTGACAGGGGGCGATCGCGTAGAAATTCAACAAGCTGCTTTGGAAACTTCTACCCAATGCTTGATTCTCACTGGACAATTGCCTCCTCCCCCTTTTATTCTCAATCGCGCTGAAGAATTAGAGATCCCAATTTTATCGGTTGACTTGGATACCCTAACGACTGTGGAAATTATTGACCGCACTTTTGGGACAGTTCGTGTCAACGAACCCATTAAAGTCGAGTGCATTCGCCATCTGATGGCTGAACATTTTGATGTTAACCGCTTGCTTGCTCTACTGGATTTAAGTCCAGCAGCCGCACTCTCTTAAAAACCCTTAATACGCAGACGCAGTTTGATCCACTCATGAAGATGGAGAGTAGGGGCACAGCGCTACCGTGTAGTGCCCTTACAAATCATCTGTCAGAGATTTCATTTGAGTAAGATACAGCTTGACCATTTTGAATTTTGAATTGGTTATGATCTGCAGAATTTTTTTTCCTCGGATGTAATGGTATTCCGTTAGGTAATAGTGGTTCTGGAATTTGCCGGTTTTGGTGAGCAACTGAGGGATGAAGCACTTTGGCAAAGTAACCCTCACTTTCCATCCGACAGCGAACTGCGATCGCCCCCAGGCGGGCACTTTGTGCCATCGCATCAGGTAAGTTTGTGTCTTCTTGCTTCCAATGAACGACTGTGGCTTCATCACACCAACGTGGAAGATAGCGCATGGCTTGGCGGTGTGCGCCAGAGTTGCGGTACTGTCGCATTGCTGACTCATCCTCCCAAAGACTTACAGTCCAAGCGCCTCCGTGCTTATCTGATGTGAGTTTACCACCCAAAAACCCAACAGTATTCATGATTTGCCATGATGAGAGAGCAGTGTGCCACAAAAAGGCTGGAAAATAACGAGGCGATTTAAGATGCAAGCGTGTCACTGAAACTAATACCATTTGATGGTTCTCCTTGTTGTTTAGAGTTTTAAGTCTCAAGTGCTGAGTCGTGAATAATTTATACTAAGCATTTAGCCCGCCTGTCAGCACCCCTCTAGGAATTTGGGAGAGGGCACTTCCTTACTACATCCCCAACGCAACGCGCCTATAAGTGCCGAGTGCTGAGTCGTGAGTAATTTCCACTAAACATTTAGTACTCATACCAATTTAATGTGAAGCTGCATAGAAAAGGGCTTCTAAGATAAAGTTATAAGAACAGACAGACATCACTTGTTCAAGCGTGAGTTGGTCAAACAGCTCTTGAATGCGATGGCGTAAAGCT
>JAHHIB010000099.1 GCA_019359075.1 Kalymmatonema hyalinum WJT4-NPBG1 | reverse complement strand
GAGATTCCTCAACCACCTCACTCTCTCAATGACTTGCAGTCATTATTGCTCGGAGATCGTTTCGTCATCTCCCGGCTATCCATCCCCACCGCATGGCGGATGGGGAATTCCGCCGAATCAGTTAAATAGTCCTGTGGTTTTCGTTAGTAACCCCCAAGCGTTGCAGCAGATTTTGAGTAGCGACACCAAGGAATTTGAGACTCCCAGTGATTGGAATACTCCGTTTGAACCAATGCTGGGGAAGCATTCTGTCATCACCCTCACTGGTGAGGCACATCGGCGTCAACGGCAGTTGTTATTGCCTCCCTTTCACGGTGACAGAATGCGAACCTATGGACAAGTCATTGGCGATATCGCAGAGCAAATCATCAGCCAATGGCAGGTAGACAAACCTTTCGATGTTCGGTCTGCGATGCAAGGCATCACCCTGCGGGCCATCATGCAAGCGGTGTTTGGGCTATATGACGGTTCACGCGCCCAAGAACTCGAGAAAGTTTTGGTTGCGATGCTGGAAAACCGGTCTGCCTTGCAGGTGGTTATACTTTATTTTCCGGCTCTACAACAAGATTTAGGTCCTTTGACTTCTTGGGGAACCTTTCTGCGCCATCGGGAGCAAGTTAATCAACTTTTGTACGCCCAAATTCAGGAACATCGAGAGCATCCAGATCCATCTCGCACAGACATTCTCAGCTTGCTGATCACAGCTACGGATGAAGCAGGAGAATCAATGACGGATGTGGAATTACGTGATGAGTTGATGACTCTGTTAGTCGCAGGTCACGAAACCACCGCAACAGCTTTAGCTTGGGCATTGTACTGGATTCACAAACTGCCAGAAGTGCGCCAAAAGCTGCTAGAGGAACTCGATACCTTGGGCGATAACCCAGATCCGAGCGCCATTTTTAAATTACCTTATTTAAATGCTGTTTGTTGCGAGACTTTGCGGATTTACCCAGTTGGGATGCTGACCTTTCCACGAGTGGTAAGAACACCTGTATCGCTATCTGGTTTTGAACTTGAACCGGGTACAGTCTTGCTTGGCTCAATTTATCTGACTCATCAGCGTGAAGATTTATACCCCGAACCCAAGCAGTTTAAGCCAGAACGCTTTTTAGAACGGCAATTTTCACCTTATGAATTTTTACCCTTTGGCGGTGGTGCAAGACGCTGCATTGGTATGGCGTTTGCCCAATTTGAAATGAAAGTGGTACTTGCGAAAATTCTTTCGCAGTTGGAATTGGAGCTGATTGATAATGGTGATGTGCGACCAAAACGCCGTGGTTTGGTGACAGGTCCTGATCGCTCTATTCAACTGGTTGTTAAAAATCAGCGTTTAGTAGAATATCAAACTTTGGCATCTATCGGTGGTTAAGTTTTTAAGAAATAAGATTTTGGTATAGTTTTCAACGCGGTGTCATCTAATGGTAGGGTGGGTAGTACTCACCCTATAAAATGTTGAGTACGAAATTTAAAGAAAACGAACCGCCTGGAGCCGAAGGCGCATGCCCTAAGGGCTTTAGACGCCAAAGACGCCAAGTAGAAGAAAGAAGTTTCTATTTTTTATGATGCTGCCGTTAATACAAACACTGCGATTAATTGTTAATCCGACAAGATTTTTAGAGGATTGTGCTGCGAAGTATGGCGATCCGTTTACAGTGCGGGTTTTGGGGTTAAATTCGCCGCCAGTGGTCTTTTTTAGCAGTCCGGAAGCGATCGCTGAGTGTTTTGCGGTTCCAGCGAAAGAGTTGGATTTTAAAAAGGCAACTCATGTGTTTGAGCCTTTGTTTGGGGAAAATTCGATTGTATTGCAAGAAGGGCGATCGCACAATCGCCAACGGCAGTTATTGATGCCACCTTTTCATGGCGATCGCATGAAGGATTACGGTCAAGCCATTTGCCAAATCACTGAAGAAGTCACGCGAACTTGGACACAAGGTACGACTATTTCTATGCAGCAAGTCATGCCAGATATCACTTTGCAAATTATTTTGCAAGTGGTATTTGGGATGAGTCCCGGTGCGCGTTACCAAAAATTAAAAGAACTGCTGAGTTCTTTATTAGAAGATGTCACTAAACCTGGGTACTCTACCTTGTTTTTCTTTCCGCCTTTACAAAAAGATTTAGGTGCATGGAGTCCTTGGGGAAACTACCTTAAAAGGCGTGAGGAAATCGACAAACTGATTTATGCAGAGATTGACGAACGGCGTTTGTCCAATGATGCTTCGCGTACAGATATTCTAACTTTGTTGATGTCAGCGCGTGACGAAAACCAAGAGCAAATGACAGATAAAGAGTTACGCGACCAATTAGTTTCACTGTTGCTTTTGGGATATGAAACAACAGCAGCAGTCTTGGCGTGGGTGTTTTATTTAATTCACTCCCACCCTTTGGTAAAAGATAAGCTAATGCAGGAATTGAATACTTTGGGCGATACACCCAATCCTGAAACTATTACTCAATTACCATATCTAGGCGCTGTCTGTCAGGAAACACTGCGAATTCACCCCATCGCTCTAATTTGTACGCCGCGAACGGTAAAAGATACAGTAGAAATTGTCGGTCAGGAATTTACATCTGGGACAGTTTTAGTTCCCTGCATCCATTTAGCTCATCGACGTGCAGAAACTTACCCTGAACCAGAGAAGTTTAAACCAGAAAGGTTTCTCAACCAAAATTTTTCACCTTATGAATATTTGCCTTTTGGGGGAGGTTATCGTGGTTGTATCGGTGCAGCATTTTCTATGTATGAACTGAAATTAGTAGTAGCAAGTATTTTATTACATTTTCAACTAGAGCTTGTTGATAAGCGTCCAGTGCGTCCAGTACGTCGTGGAATTACTATTGTTCCTTCTGGTGGTGTGCGGATGGTTGTTCTAAAGAGATGAAGAAGGCGAATAATTTTGTGTATTTGTAGCTATGGCTCAAGATATAAAGATTAAGGAACCACAGATGCACACAGATTAACACAGATAGTATTTTCCTCTTCTCTATGTTCTTTGTTGCCTCGTGTGGGTTCGTTTATTATCCAATCACAGGATTTTTGATATCTTCCTTTTTTTATATCTTGATGTAGATACTCTCCTGAGTTTTCAGCGTCAAAATTAAGCAGTAAAAGGACGCGAAGGAGATAATTAACTTATGCCAGAAGAGCATCGGCTAGACGAGCAGATTGTTTCACAGGTAGCCCAAAGCAGATTATCTGAAGAGCTAGATGGAGCAGAAAAAATAGACGTAGATGTACAAACCGATCTACTGAAAATGTTTCAGGGACAAGCGGATGGGGTTTCCGTTGCAGGTCGGGGGCTGGTGATGCGAGGTATCCGCGTGCAGGACATAAAACTGCAAACAGATAGCGTTGCCATCAATCCATTAAGTGTTCTTTTTGGTCAAATAGAACTGAATCAGCCAGTAAATACCAGTGCTCGTGTTGTACTTACAGAAGCAGATATTAACCATGCCTTGACCTCAGAGTTTGTTCGTAGCAAGATGCCAAACTTTGAGTTGAATGTAGATGGTGAAATTGTCGGTTTACAGCCACAAGAGATACAAATTCACTTAATAGATAATGGTAAGATGGCATTTACGGGAAAGGTTTTGTTAACAGAAAAAGGCAAGGCTCGCACAGTAGGTTTTACTGCACAGGTTTGCCCACGGACTGAACACAAACCCATAATCCTAGAAAACTTTAACTTGACTCAGGGAGAAGGCATTTCACTTGAAGTCGTTGTTGCCTTAATGCAAAAGGTAAAAGAACTTGTCAACTTACCATATTTGCAGTTTGATGACGTAGTATTTCGTGTCAAAAAGATGGAAGTGCAAAAGAATAGTATGACACTTTTGGTAGATGCTCGTGTCACACAAATACCTACGCTTGAAGGTAATTTTTAGTTGTTAGTTGTTAAAAAATCTCGCTAACTACTAACCAGTGCATTAGCAATTATCTGTTACGAAAAGTAACATCATCAAAAATCCTACCTAAAGGTTAATTTTTCTGACTGCCGAATGATGTAAAGCTGTCAAGAACTTTCTAAAATCGGGAGTATATTTACTTCCCGAAAGTTAAACTATGCAAACGTATGATGTTGTAATTATTGGAGCAGGACACAATGGGCTAGTTTGTGCTGCTTATTTGCTGAAAGCTGGCTATAGCGTCTTACTCCTAGAAAAGCGTTCTGTTCCTGGTGGTGCAGCGACAACAGAGGAATGTTTGCCAAAAGAAGCTCCTGGGTTTAAGTTTAACTTGTGTGCCATTGACCACGAGTTTATTCACTTAGGACCTGTGGTACAAGAATTAGAACTGGAAAAGTACGGCTTAGAATATTTGGAGTGCGATCCAGTTGTTTTCTGTCCTCACCCCGACGGGAAGTACTTTTTAGGTCATAAGTCGTTAGAAAAAACTTGTGCAGAAATTGCCCGTTACAGCGATCGCGATGCCAAAAAATACGCAGAATATACAGATTACTGGCAACGGGCAATAGGTGCAATGATTCCCATGTTTAACGCGCCGCCAAAGTCAGTTTTAGATATTGTTGGCAACTACGACATCGCAAAGCTGAAAGATTTATTTTCGGTGATTGGTTCTCCTAACAAGACGCTGGACTTTATTCGCAACATGTTGACCAGCGCTGAGGATATTCTTAACGAGTGGTTTGATTCAGAATTTCTGAAAGCACCTCTGGCAAGACTTGCAGCAGAACTGGGTGCGCCTCCCTCGCAAAAAACCATTGCCATTGGTGCAATTATGATGGCGATGCGTCATGATCCAGGGATGGCAAGACCGCGTGGTGGTACTGGTGCATTGGTGCAAGCCTTGGTAAACTTGGTGACAAGTAAAGGTGGCGTTATCCTGACGGATCAGCATGTTGAGAAAGTTTTGATTGACAATGGTCGTGCAGTTGGTGTGCGCGTGGCAAATGGTACGGAATATCGCGCAAAAGATGGGGTGATCTCAAACATTGATGCCAAACGGGTATTTTTGCAATTGATCGATGATGGCGATGTGGATGCAGCCGATCCAAATTTGCGAGAAAGATTAGAACGCCGCATCGTCAATAACAACGAGACCATCCTTAAGATAGACTTGGCTTTAAACGAACCGCCGCGCTTTGAACATCACGAACACAAGGATGAATATCTGATTGGGTCTGTTTTGATTGCAGATTCTATTAGGCATGTTGAACAAGCACATAGTAAATGTACCTTAGGAGAGATCCCAGATTCCGACCCCTCAATGTATGTGGTTGTGCCGACAATGTTAGATCCATCGATGGCACCACCAGGCAAGCATACCGTGTGGATTGAGTTTTTCGCTCCATATCAAATTGCAGGCGCAGAAGGCACGGGTTTGAAGGGTACAGGGTGGACGGATGAACTGAAAAATAAAGTTGCAGACAGGGTGGTTGATAAACTAGCAGACTACGCACCAAATGTTAAAAACGCACTGATTGCCCGTCGCGTGGAAAGCCCGGCGGAACTGGGAGAAAGATTGGGCGCGTACAAAGGAAATTACTACCATATTGACATGACCCTGGATCAGATGGTGTTTTTCCGTCCCCTACCAGAGATAGCGAACTACAAAACCCCAATTGAGAATTTGTTCCTCACAGGTGCGGGAACTCATCCAGGTGGTTCCATTTCAGGAATGCCCGGACGTAACTGTGCACGAGTCTTTTTGCAGAATAAGCACCCCATAGCACAGACACTCAGGGATGCACGGGATTCGATTAAGTCAACAGTTGGGTCTGTGTTTAAGATTAATTAGGCATTACGGTTGAAGATCACTGACTGAAGAAAAAATTCAATAACAGGAACCCCACCCCGATGAGTGGCTACGCCAAAGTTCCCCTCCCCGCATGCGGTGAGTAAGCGCGCTGCAGGCGGGTTTCCCCCCGTAGGCGACTGGCGTGCCTCTTAAGGGAGGAGCTTACGCTAACGCCGTCAGGCGTGCCGTGCCTCCTCCGGAGGTCGCACGGTACAGGCGATAGCCGTGGCGTTAGCCATAGGCATACCCGGAGGGGGAGGGGTTAGGGGTGGGGTTCTGTGATTATCGGTAATTGAGCGGACGTGATATGACAGGTCAAAATCGTACTGCACCCAAATGCAAAATCAAATCGCTATAATGCTTTCACCATAATTTTAAGTATTCCGATACAGTTATCGGGATTTTATTGCTAATAATTCCGATAAAGTTGTCGGGGTTTAATTCCTAATAATTCCGATGTATTTGTGAGTATTTAATTTGTCAGAATTTCCAGAGATTTAATGCGTAATTTCTCAATTTAAACTTGGAGATTATTTTATTAAGATAAAATTGAGATGCCCTCATGGTTCAAGAGATTGGGCAGCCGTATTTCTATTTTTGATAAACCATAATCCTGAGGAAAGTGGGTTTTTATGCCTAAAGAAAATCCTTCTACAAGTATTGCTATTATTGGTGGTGGCTTCAGCGGTTCAATGGTCGCTGCTCATTTGTTACGAGCAGCAACTTTTCCTCTCGATATCAAGTTAATTGAGCGCAACTCTTTATTAGGACGAGGAGTCGCCTATGGCACTTATTCTCCCTACCATCTTCTCAATGTTCCTGCTGAGCAAATAAGTGCTTTTCCCAATAACCCTGAGCACTTCCTGCGTTGGGTTCAAAGACAAAAGGACACAATTGGAGATTTTGTCACCTCTGAGGTTACGGCAAACTCTTTCGTGCCTCGCAAGATGTATGGTGCCTATGTTGAGGCTATTTTAAATGAAGCAGAAACGACTGCCCCCGATTATGTGCATCTAGAACGAATCACTGAGGAGGCTGTTGCCATTGAGCCAGGTCATGCAGGTGCAATTGTGTCGTTAAGCAACGGTCAAAGTATACAAGCAGACCGAATTGTTATGGCTTTAGGCAATTTTCCAACCGCCGACCCACCAATTCAAGACCGCTCTTTCTACAAAAGCATTCGCTACAAAGGTAATGCATATTCTGCTCAATCATTGACAGACGTTGATCCCGACGATTCAGTTTTGCTGATAGGGTCAGGGCTGACGATGGTAGATTTAACTCTGACTCTATTCCGCCAAGGTCATAGAGGTAAGATTTATACTGTCTCGCGACATGGGTTATTGCCTCTTACTCACAAGACAACTCCTGCTTGCACTCCCTTTATTGCGATCGACCAAGCCCCTAAAACGGTTCGGGCGTTGATGCGTCTCGTTCGCCAACAAGTAGAATCCGCTGCTGCTGGTGATCAAGACTGGCAAGCTGTCATTAACTCTCTGCGCCCAGTCACTCAAAGCTTGTGGCAAACTCTTCCTCTGGGCGAAAAGCAGCGCTTTTTACGTCACGTTCGAGCCTACTGGGATATCCATCGTCATCGAATTGCACCAGAGGTCGCAGAGGTCGTAAACAAGCTACTTTCTTCCAGTCAACTCATCATACACGCAGGTCGCATTCAGGCTTACCGTGAGGATGATCGTGGTGTCGATGTCACCGTTCGCAAGCGCCACACTACAGATGACATCGTGTTGCGGGTAAACCGCGTGATTAACTGTACTGGTCCCGCCTCCAACTATGAAAAGTTGGCACACCCCCTAGTGAACAGCTTGCTCTCTCAGGGTCTTGTTTGCTGTAATGTCTTAAAAATGGGACTTAAGACGGCTGGGAATGGAGCGCTTTTGGACGAAACTGGCGTAGCTTCAAAGTTTTTATACACACTCGGTCCCACACGTCAAGGCGACCTTTTGGAGACAATAGCAGTCCCGGAGATTCGAGAGCAGGCAATGCTGTTGGCACAGGAGTTACTGTCTCGACCCAATGCACCAGACACTTCGCTCTTAAGAACAGTTGTCAGTCAATCCAATAGCAAGCTTGTCAGGTAACTCATTGGTCAGGGCAGGTTTTGAAAGAAAGTCTTCGTCACTGTCTAACTCAAGAAGTTAAGGAGTTATATGCTATTTCGCCAGTTATTTGACAAGGAATCAAGTACCTATACTTACCTGATTGCCGATATCAAAACGAAGACTGCTGTCCTCGTTGATCCAGTTTTAGAACAATTTGAGCGGGACTGCCAGATCCTCCAACAACTAGAACTTTCTCTACGCTATTGCTTGGAAACTCACATCCATGCCGACCATGTTACCAGTACAGGCAAGTTGCAAGCTGCAACTGGCTGTGAAGCAATCCTTCCCGTTGGGTCAGAAGCTGTCTGTGCAGACCGCTACATTGCAGATGGAGAAATCTTGCAGTTGGGGTCAGTTGTCATTGAGGCGATCGCCACTCCTGGTCATACAAATGCTCACTTAGCCTATCTTGTCAACGGAGAACGTGTTCTCACGGGTGATGCGTTGTTTATCCGAGGCTGTGGTAGGACTGATTTTCAAAGCGGGGATGCTGGAACTTTATACGACTCAGTGACACAGCGGCTATTTACTCTACCCGATGAAACTCTGGTCTATCCAGGTCATGACTATCAAGGTTCTACTGTCTCCACAATTGGTGAAGAAAAACGTTGGAATCCGAGGTTTGCTAACCATGAGCGTAATAGCTTTATTGAATTAATGGGGAATCTCAAGTTAGCTTTTCCTAAAAAGATGATGCAAGCGGTTCCTGCTAATCAGAATTGCGGTCGTGTTTTGTCTACATAGATATAGGCATCAAATATTATGTCTGTATGCGATATCTACCAAATCACTCTAGAAAAATGGCTCGGAGGAGAGAAGGGGTGTCTTGCTCACTACATTGCCCCTACTTCTGTGATGCTACTGGGGACTTTTGCAATCTTACTCGATGAGCTTTAGCTTACAAGGAAGGATGAAAGTAGACTTTCAAGCCAGATCTATTGAGAGTCTATACGATGGAAGGCTTCTGGTCGCTTTTACGCTCTTGGTTGAGACCACATCAGGGAATTCCTCAAGACAAGTTGCCACTTTATCTGGGTTTCTTCGAGTTCGTTCACAATGTCAGAAAACGGGGCAAGGCTCTGTTGCCATCTCTGTTACAGAGCCTTGTTTGGTGGCTCCCTGGAATCCATAAAGAGCCTGTCCAAAATCTAAATCAACTCACGTCTGCAAAAACGGTCATCGCCACAATAGACAGGCTGATCGATGCAAAAACTGGCGATGGTCTGCTAGAACTTTTAGGCTATGGTAGAGAAATCATAATTCGGGTTGTTGTAGCCTGGATTTGACATGGCAGATGTTACAAGGTCAGGACTGCTGAGTAAGCTGTTGACATCAGTGCCTATAGCTTGGCTGGGCCTACTACTACCTAGCGACATCAGTCCGCCACTTACAGAGAAATTCCAACCTTCATTACCAATAAGTGTATTGCCATCACCACTGGGTTCAATCCGGTTTCCAAGCAGATTGCTGTTACTTACACCCGCTGTGTTGCCACTACCAAGGATGTCGTTGTTACTACCAGTCTGTGTATTGGCATTACCAAGGATGTCGTTGTTATTGCCTAAGTTCCAGTTACCGTTACCGTTGGTTGTGTTATCGCTACCAAAGCCCCAGTTGCCATTACCTTCGGTTTTGTCGCCATCACCGTAGTTCCAGTTACCGTTACCATTGGTTGTGTTGCCACTACCAAAATTCCAGTTACCATTACCATCGGTTGTGTTGTTACTACCGTAGTTCCAGTTACCGTTACCTTCACCACTGTTACCAGTGGCATTTGCACCATCTAAGTTTTGAAGATCAGATGTCCAGTTGTCGCTGTTATAAGGTACAGGTAGACCGTTGCCAGTTTCAGGTAGGTTGCTACCACTCTCGTTCGAGGGAGGAGTGCTGCCAAATGGTAAGTTGCCGGGGAGGTTGCCTCCAGCGACGGCATTGTTAGCACCAGAGGCACTCTCACCACTAGATCCGCTACCACCAGCAAAGGGATTGCTACCACCGGAGGCACTCTCACCACCAGATCCGCTACCACCAGCAAAGGGATTGCTACCACCGGAGGCACTCTCACCACCAGATCCGCTACCACCAGCAAAGGGATTGCTACCACCGGAGGCACTCTCACCACCAGATCCGCTACCACCAGCAAAGGGGTTGCTACCACCACCTAATGCGCTGGTGTCACCGCCAACGACTCCGACCAATTGATTGAACGGGTTATTAGTATCAGTTAAAGCCCGCTCGTCGAGTGGTCGCTCGTAATTGTAGGTGTACTGTCCATCTGCACTGGTTGTGGATGAATTGCCACCACCGATGAAGGAAGCAAAGGTATTACTACCATCAGCAGCGCCACCGCTACCAGCGCCGAAGCCACCACTAGCGCCGCCAGCACCGCCAGCACCGAAGCCACCACTAGCGCCGCCAGCACCGCCAGCACCGAAGCCACCACTAGCACCACCAGCACCGCCACCTTCTAAAGTGCTGCCATCGGTGGACTGCCATGCGCCATCAGTGAAAGAAAAATTGCCATTACCAGTTAAATTGTTGCTAGTACCTTGTGACCCACCAGTTTGATTGCTATTGTCAGAAGTTGCCATTAGAATTAAACTCCTATTGCTCAAACTGAAATTCCCCCAGAAAGAGGAATATCAACGACATTAATGAAAGCATTCCTTGACTTTCATCTTCAATAAAGAAATACTATTTTCTAACTACATAACTATTTTTGACAGCTAGTTAGAATTTGCTTGTAATTCAGTTAAATATCAGTTAAAACAGTTTGATTTCATCAAGCCTTAATTAACCCAAAATCAAACTAAAAAACAGTGACAACCACACTTAACAAAACTATACAAGATAATATTTACGTTTAAAATGAACAAAATTTAGATTTGATTGCTAATTCTTTTGATTTTGTTCAGGCAGAATATCATGCAGGGTAAGAATTCAGGTCTCCGTGTGTTCCTCAAGACAGATACTTTCAGGATTTGCTCGCTCGCTCTTGAGACAGGCATTATCTAATAATAAATAAGTTTGGCGATTCTCCTGCAATCTGCATTGTAACTTCCACATATTAGTGCTGGGGAATCAGTGGTTATCATCCTCCTAAAGACTGAAAGTAAACAAAAGATGAATCACAGAAATGCCAAATCTCTGAATTATAACTCACGAAAGATTTATACTTTTTAACCGCTTTCTAATATCTGGGAATATACCCTACTCCCGAAGTTGCAGTTATGGAAGCCTATGATGTTGTGATTATTGGCGCTGGTCACAATGCACTTGTTTGTGCCGCCTATCTACTCAAAGCTGGGTACAGCGTCTTACTATTGGAGGCGCGTTCAATTCCTGGTGGCGGTTCGACGACTGAAGAACTTATGCCGCAAGAAGCGCCTGGTTTTAAATTCAACCCCTGCGCGATTAATCACCTATTTATTTTTCTTGGTCCAGTTATACAAGAATTAGAATTACACAAGTACGGTTTGGAATATCTTTCCTGTGATCCGGTCGCCTTTTGTCCTCATCCTGATGGCAAGTATTTCTTAGCTCATAAGTCCGTTGAAAAGACTTGTGCGGAGATTGCCCGTTACAGTGAGAGAGATGCTCAAAAATACGCCGAATATATCGAGTTTTGGGAACGGTTTATCAAAGCGGTTACACCCTTTTTCAATGCAGCACCAAAGTCAATAGTTGACATTGCTGGTAACTACGGTCTGAAACATCTGCAAGACTTCTTCTCAATTCTAGGTGGTCCCAACACGACTCTAGATTTAGTTCGCACCCTGCTTAGCAGTCCGATAGACAATATCAACGAGTATTTTGATTCTGAATTTGTCAAAGCACCCCTCGCCCGACTATCTGCGGAACTGAGTTCGCCTCCCTCCCAAAAAGCAATGTCCTTTGGGGCAATGATGTTGGCATTGCGTCACAACCCCGGTATGGCACGCCCACGCGGCGGTAGTGGCGCACTCAGCGAAGCTTTAGTAAAGTGTGTGACAAGTCTTGGTGGTGTTATCCTCACGGATCAAAAGGTTGAGAAAGTGTTGGTCGATAACGGTAAAGCTGTCGGTGTGCGGGTTGCTGGCGGCAAAGAATATCGTGCTAACAAAGGTGTCATATCAAGTCTTGATGCCAAGCGGTTGTTTTTGCAACTCATGGATACAAGCGATGTGGATAGCGCCGATGCGAATTTGCGCGACCGATTAGATCGCCGCATCATCAACAATAACGAAACGATTCTCAAGATAGATTGTGCTTTATCCGAACCGCTGCGCTTTGAACATCACCAACACAAAGATGAGTATCTCATTGGTTCTATTCTGATTGCAGATTCTATGAACCATGTGGAACAGGCTCATAGTGAGATTACTTTGGGTAAAATACCCGATGAAAACCCGTCGATGTATGTGGTGATGCCTACAGGACTTGACCCCTCAATGGCACCCGAAGGCAAGCATACTTTATGGATTGAGTTTTTTGCCCCTTATCAAATAGCAGGTGCAGAAGGTACGGGGTTGAAAGGGACAGGCTGGACGGATGAACTGAAAAACAAAGTTGCTGATAAGGTAATTTCTAAACTGGCAGAGTATTCCCCCAATCTCAAACACTCGATTATTGCCCGTCATGTGGAAAGTCCTGCTGAATTAGGAGAACGCTTGGGGACTTACAAGGGTAACTACTACCACATCGACATGACTCTAGAACAAATGCTGTGCTTCCGTCCTCTACCAGAGTTGGCTAATTATAAAACTCCGATTGATAATTTATATCTCACGGGTGCGGGAACTCATCCAGGTGGTTCCATTTCTGGCTTACCAGGACGGAACTGTGCGAAAATGTTTTTGCATACTCAGGAACCATTGACACAAACGTTAAAAGATGCTGGAGATTCGATAAAATCCACTGTTGCATCGGTTTTTGGTCGCGAATGATGAGTTTGTAGTCAGCGCTTAGGCGCTTACTACTAGCTTAAGTGTCATGAAACATCTTCCTATGTGAGCAAGAAAACGTCTTACTCCTTACCGATGACAAGGATAACTGAAAATTGATGTAATAAAAATGCTGTTGTCACTGCTGGAGCCATGACTGAGCGGGTTTTAATTATTGGAGGGCGGGGGCGGATCGGCAGTAGTGTTGCGCAGGACATTCTCTCCCATACACAAGCAGAAATTACAATCACTGGACGCACCCCAGATCATGGAATGAATGATCCGCGAGTGCAATTTTTGGTGTTGGACTTGGCGGACGTGGAGAAATTGAGCAAGGCGATCGCCTCTGCCAACTTGGTGGTTCACTGTGCTGGTCCGTTTCACTACCGAGACGCCAATGTGCTAAAAATCTGTATTGAACATGGCGTCAAGTACGTCGATGTCAGTGACCACCGTTCCTATACTAGTAAGGCTCTGGGCTACAATGATGCAGCCGTATCTGCCGGTGTCACAGCGATCGTTAACACTGGCATATTCCCCGGCATTTCTAACAGCATGGTACGCCAGGGCGTTGAGCAATTCGACAAACCAGAAAAGATTCATTTAAGTTACTTGGTGTCTGGTTCTGGTGGGGCTGGTGTCACTGTCATGCGGACAACTTTTTTAGGGTTGCAAAAGCCTTTTGAATCTTTAATAGATGGTCAATGGCAGATGGTAAAGCCTTACAGTCAGCGCGAAACTATTGACTTTCCATCCCCTTATGGGCGCACCGGAGTTTACTGGTTTGATATGCCAGAAACCTTCACACTGCCTCATGCTTTTCCCTCTGTGAAAACAGTTATTACCAAATTTGGTTCAGTTCCCGATTTTTACAATCACATGACTTGGATAGCTGCTCACGTTTTTCCTAAGCCACTCATGCAGCGTCGTGCCATGATAGAATTTTTGGCATATGTCAGCCATTTTATGACCGATGTAACTAATCGCTTCAGTGGTATTGGAGTTGCAGTTCGCTCAGAAATTACAGGTCGCAAAGATGATAGAGAAGCAGTCTTTTGCTCTACTTTAGTGCATGGAAATACCGCCGTGGCTTCTGGTTGTGGCACGGGTAGCATTGCTCAATTGTTACTGAATGGCAAGCTGAAAAAACCCGGTGTGTCACCAGTGGAAGAAGCACTGCCAACTGATTTATTTGAGCAAGCAATGCAAAGCCGAGGAATTAAGATTCATCACAATTGGTTGTAAAAGAAGCAGGAATTCTGTAAGAGAATGAGAGAAACTATGTACTTACGTTAAAATAGCTAGTTTCTACATGATATTTTTCAAATTTGAATTTTTTTACTTAAAATTTTGAATTGCTAATGTATCCTCTGGCAGAAGGCACAGTTCCACCTAAACAAGTAGGATGCCTGTGAAACTTGGATTGTGCGTAAGTATTTATCTCTACTTACGCTTGAGAAAAACTCAGAACAAAGAGGGTATTGCCATGCAACTATTTGTATCAATTTTCAACAAAGCATTACGCCAAAGCATCGTTGTTCTAGGGTTGATGCTTTTCATCAGCCTGTCGGGTTTATTTTTTTGTGTTCAGCCTAGCTATGCAGTACCATTTACAACTGAAAAACCAATATTTCCATCTGAGCAACTCACACCGGAAGAAAAGATTGACCGTGCCTACGAATATAATCGAGCTGCTGGTCTTCGAGAAGAAGATAGACAGCAGGCTTATGAACAAGCAGTAAAAGATTCTGAAACCCCTGAGCAAAAGGTTTACGAAAGGAATGTGAAGGATTCCCAGCCGAATGTGATTGAAAAAGCTAAAGAGCTGGTTGACCAAGTGACAGGCAAGTAAATAATTCCTAACTGATAATATATCCTGAGCCCTGAGTCCTTACGGACACGCTGCGCGAACGGGCACGGCTTGAGGCCGTTAGCGTAGCTCCTCTGAAAGAGGCACGGATACCTACGCGAACGTAATTCGTAATTGGATTGCTCATTACGAATTACGAATTAGTAATTATTTTCATCCTCTCGCTTTACTCAAATTCATCAACTGTCGCTGGAGGAGAAGCATCTCGGGCCTTGTCGGCTATATTGCGCTGATACCAATTCATTAATGGAGTTGAACTAATTCCATGCAAAATCACAGAAACGACAATAGTGGTGTAAGTAATCCAGCCAATTTGCTCAGCAAGCTCGCCTTTTAAGCCGTTACCAAGGGCATAAGCAAGATAATATAGAGAGCCAACACCGCGAATGCCAAACCAACCGAATAACCAGCGTGTTCTCGAATGTAATGCTTTACGACCCGGGTCTACAGGGTATTTACCAATTGTGCTGATCCAAGCTCCTACAGGTCGGATGACAAAGAACACCAAGACTACCACCAATAAAGATTGGGTAGCATAAGTGACCATGGGCTCATATAATAAAATTGAACCCAATAGTAAAATTGTGCCAACTTCTAAAAGCTTTTCAATTCGCTCTACAAATTCCAATTGTGCGAGTGGCTTTTCTGAATTTTTATAACTCCGCTGCACAACTAACCCAGCAACAAATACAGCAAGAAATCCATAACCATTAACAAATTCTGTTAATGAATAAGTTAGCAAAATCGTGCTGATGGCGAGAAAATCTTCCATCAATTCATCGGCCTGACGGCGTTTTTGGATTTTTTTATCAATCCAAATTATGGCTTTGGCAACGATAATTCCCATAACTATGCCAGCAGCGATCGCCCAAATTAAATCAACCGCAACCCATTGTTTAAACCAGTTGTCCCAGTTTTTATCTTTTAACGAATGAATGCCAAAATAAACAAAAGGAAAGGCAAGGGCATCATTTAAACCGCCTTCTGAGGTTAAACCAAAGCGCAACTCATCTTGGTCGTGTGTATCAGTTAGTTGGACTTCTGAAGCTAATACTGGGTCAGTAGGTGCGAGAATTGCTCCCAATAAAATCGCCTCTCCCCAATCCATACCTAAAAAGAATTTGCCCACAATAGCGAGCCCAAAAATTGAAATTGGCATCAAAAAACCAATCAGCCGCGCTGTTATATCCCAAGCCCCCAATTGTAGCGGACGCACGATTTTTAAACCGCAGCTATACACAGATACAATCACCACAAATTCTGTTACCCTTTCCAACACCTCGGCGTTAAAGACTTCCTCGCGGCGCAATTGAAGTAGCTCAAAACCATAAGGACCTAGGAGAATACCAACCACTAGATAGATGAGGGCGAAGGAAAGCGGTAAGCGCGAAATCCACCCGGAACCTAAGGTAACAACTAACAGCAGTAAACCAATAACAAATAGGTCAATAATATAGATATCAACCATAACAAATGCTTTTCTTTATAAAAGGCTGCAACAAGAGTCTACTTGCGATGGCTGTTAGGTCTATATCCCCTTACGGTAGATTTGTTTAAAAGACTTTACATTACCTATGACCGATGATGCGCATAGTCACCTATACAGATTCTGCTGGTATTGGAGGAGCGGAAATTAGCCTCAAACATTTAGTCACTAATGTGTCTACAGACATAGACGTTACCGTAGTTGGTACTTCGCATATGGTAGTAGATACAATTGCACAGCATAGACCGCAAGCATCGCAAGTGGTATTACCACCGAATGGGATTCACTCACTAACGGCGCACCTGCAAGTACTGCATCGCCTCTGTCCTGATGTGGTACACATCAACATCTGCACACCTTGGGAGTGTGCAACGGGTCTTTTCGCAGCGCTGACGTTACCCAATGCTCGTGTGGTGCGCGTTGACCAATTACCGTTACGCACCACAGACGCTGTTAATCTGTGGCGCACTAGGGCGTTGTCACTGCGAGTTGATGCTCATGTTGCCGTTGGTGAGACGAGTGCTAGGCGAATGGAGGACTTTTATGCTCTAGGTAGAGGATCGGTCATTTCTATACCTAACTGCGTACCGCATATTACAGAGCAGAACCCCACCCCTAACCCCTCGTCCGCAGTCGCCTCAACGGGGGGAACCCCCGCACGGCGCTGCTCTCCGCTTGCGGGGAGGGGGAAAGGAGGCGGGGTGGGGTTAGTGATTGGTAGCATCGGTAGATTGGATGCTATGAAGGGTCACGATATCTTGCTACGGGCTGTAGCCCAACTTGAAGGAGTGCGAGTGGTCATTCTGGGTGAGGGTGGACAACGCACGGATCTGGAGAAGCTAGCAGATGAGTTGGGAGTGAGCGATCGCCTCCAACTCCCCGGATGGGTGGACAACCCCCGCGCCTATCTACCGCAATTTGACATCTTTGCTATGCCTTCGCGTTCAGAGGGTTTTCCATTGGCGATCGTTGAAGCAATGCTTGCCGCCCGTCCTGTGGTTGCTACCCGCGTGGGTAGCGTTGCGGAAGCCGTGACCGATGGCGAAACTGGGTTACTGGTTAATAAAGACGATGTAGAAGGACTGACTGCTGCAGTGCGCCGTCTGCGTGATGATCCAGCACTGCGTATCCGTCTTGGTCAACGCGGTCGGGAGGTAGCACAGCGTCACTTTACTGTCAAACAGATGGTTAACAGTTATGAGCGCTTATGGCGTGAATTGGTGGCTAAGCCTCAAGCTCCCCGCCTGTGGGTTCCACAACCGCGTGAATGACCCAAGTCGCATCAACTCAACTACCAGTAACTAAAGTTTCACAGCGAGTAGCTGAAGTTTTGTCAAGAGGACTCAACTCTTTCACGTGGCTTTGTTTTCAGTCCAGTTTAGTGGACTAGAGCTATGATCCCGGAGTTTTAACTCTGTGCGGGCGAGGGTGCTAATTGAGAATGCTGCAATATGTGCACAAACATCAAATCACCAGTTTTGGTTTCCTCAGCAAACTCCACCAGATTTATCTATCTGGGTACGCCGATATTTATAATCAAGCATCCACAATACAATCATCAGCAACACAAGGGCTGATACTGTTGATGGCTCGGGTACTTTCTTCTGTTCCTGTCCAGGCGGAGGAGTCACAGGAGGAGCGGGCGGGACTTCAATGATTTGGTTCTCACCAGGAGGAGCATTGCCTACAGGGGGAACAGACCCGCCAGAAGGCGGAGCGGCAACAGGGGGTATGCCTGTTACTGTACCTGATCCCCCACTTGAAGAACTATCTCCACCACCAAGAGAAAGAAGAAGTAAGAGTAAAGCAAGACCACCACCGCCAATTAGCCAGCTTGAAAAAGAGTTTCCTGAGCCTTGTTGCAACACGGCACCTTCTGCAAAGTTGCCAGGAAAATCAACTTTTGCAAGGCTAGAGGGAATATCAAGGCTGATTGCTTCAGGCTCCAACGATACTGGAGTTGTCCCAACAAACGCATCGCCAGGAAGAGTTTCTCCAACGAGCGAATCGGCTGGAGGAATACCAAGATTTGGGCGTCCGAACTCAGCACCATCTGGTGGATATGGCATGGAGAGGTCTTTGAGAATGGTGTCTTTGAGAGACTGTTCATTCCCATTCAACGCACGCTTCGATGTAGAAAGTTTGTCTAAGTAAAACTTGGTTTGCTGCGGCTCTAAACCCAGAGCTTGAATCTGCTGCTGAGCATCGGGAATTTTTCCCACCTCTTCAAGCAACAGACGCCCATAAGAGTATTTCAAATCCAGCAAGCCACTACGAGGATCAAGCGAGTTGCCACCTCTTTCAGGTGCCCAGTAGAAGTTTTTGGTAACTTGCCCTAAACCTTCTTGAGGAGTCCGATTGAGTGTCTGTCCAAGAAGATATCGGTACCCGTCCACGATATTAGGGTCGTCTTGCCGCCAAAATGAGGCGTACGGCACCTGAGAAAGATTGGGATTGTCTCCGTAGAAGGAAGCGAAATTCCTGTAGTTTTCCTCCCCACCAGCCGCTCGCATCAACAACTGCTCGTAGGTTGGTCCACCATTGGACTCAACTATTTTCTGGAAAACTGCTCCAGGCTTGTTACAAGCCGCACCAAATCCTACACTACATCCAGGAATGCCTCGCATTTGGCTTAAATCTCGCCCTGATATCTGATACTGGAGATAGTTTTGCTCTAGTCCCGGTTGAATACCATAGCGTCCAATGCTTAGCTGAGCAGATGCAGACTGGCACGCCGTGATGACTGCTACAATGGATGGTAGTGCAATTGCGGTTTTTTTAATAACTGACTTCAAGGGATTTACCTCCAGTAAACAAGGTGTAAGGGCATAGGAGTGTAGGAGACAAACCAATTTCAAATTCAAGATTGAAAATTATTTTTTGAATTTTGAATTTTGAATTTTGAATTTTTCTACACCCTGCCCAAAAGGGATCCAGCTAAAAGGCTGGGGAGGAACCTAAATTCTGAGGTGAGTTGATGTTAATCGTGATTGCTGTGCCCTTGAGTTCTCCTCCTGTGACACTGTTGTACAAGATGAACCCTCGGCTTGGTTGGTCGAAGAGATACCCACGACCAGAAGACGGTATCTTCCCTTGCTTAACTAAAGCAACGAAAGATTCCAAATACCTGCGTATACTCTGACGATTCCCCTGATTGGTCTTCGTATGATTTTCAATCAGCGTCATGAACAAATCTAAGCTACGAGCATCTTGCCCTTCAATTAGACTGCCGTTATTCAAGAAGGAACTGGCTATAAGCTTTCCATCGATTTGTTGAACTTTAAAAAGGGTATAGTAAAGCCCCTGTTTCTGGTTATCTCTCACGTAACAAACCCAGGAACCGTCTGGCTTCTGTGTAAAACCTTGTTGTGCCAAATAGGAAAACGCAGAAGCGGTTTGCTCACCTGTCGGTGGAGGTAGCAAACTCTCTACTGCATCAAAAGAGCATATCTTCTGTGTTGTTCCGGGCGGAGGAACAGTTGGAGTTTGTTGCCTTGTTCCGGGCGGAGGAACAGTTGGAGTTTGTTGCCTTGTTCCGGGCGGAGGAACAATTGGAGTTTGTTGCCTTGTTCCGGGCGCAGGAACAGTTGGAGTTTGTTGCCTTGTTCCGGGCGCAGGAACAGTTGGAGTTTGTTGCCTTGTTCCGGGCGGAGGAACAATTGGAGTTTGTTGCCTTGTTCCGGGCGCAGGAACAGTTGGAGTTTGTTGCCTTGTTCCGGGCGGAGGAACAGTTGGAGTTTGTTGCCTTGTTCCGGGCGCAGGAACAATTGGAGTCTTTTGCGTTGTTCCGGGCGCAGGAACAGTTGCAGGCTTCTGCGTCGTTTCCGGCTGGGGAACAGTTGGAGTCTCCTGTGCTATTACAAAAGAAGGTATAGCAGCATATGTAGACAGCGAAAGAGCGAATGCGCCAAGCAAACGAACAACGATATTCATAAAATATTGGCGAGTGGGTAGCAACGGATGTTCTTAGGGAAGTTAATCAACACTCATATGTGACGAGTCAGAAATGAAGTGGTTTCTGTAGTAGCGGAACATCAATGTACGTGCTTGCTCGAAACTTTGATCAAAGGGGCATTTCAGCAAGCAACAATGCCTGCCTATTTTTAGGCAAAGTGTAGGCAATGTCACACTGCTTGAATCAAAGTTTTAACCTATTTAAAAGGTAATAACTTACTTTTGTTTCATGTAAAGTGCTTTAGGCAATGTTTACCTAGTGCGTACATTCTTGTTTCGTAGCTACTTAAATTCCGACAATAAGTAGTGATATGCACTACTACTGGAGCCATAGAGATACTATCCTTCATAAAGATATGTGGAAGGTACTGCCTTTGACGAAGTCATACCTCTAGCCAGGTAATTTCAGCCGTTGATGTTGTTAAATCTTTATTAGCTAATAGTTGCACATGAGTGTTAACTATTGAAGGCACCCTCTCCCTCAATTTTCTGTGATGTCATCGAGTAGGAACACAAACAAAATAATTTATACCGAAATTGATGCACCGTTGATAAGAATTTTAAAAGGGCTAGAGATGTTATATTGTGCAACCGCTTGGTAGAAAAGTCAATCACCAAAGTACTGTTGTTTGCTTATTATTGTAATATTTTTTCTACCTATAAAAATTTAAAATCAGGGTATTTTAGTTGAGCCGCTTTTGTGATATTATTTCTCGTTTATATAATTCATATAGAATTAATAATTCTAGCTAGTTTATAAAGTAAATCTGAAGTAGTCAAACAAACCACCTCATTCAGCACTGCTAAGTAGTACTAACGCACCCTACAAATTTAAAGTTGTCTTTATCAAATGATAAATTGGCAGTAATTGCCCCAAGGGCAGTGCGCTACAACCAGCGATCGCCTTTTTTATTTAGTTGATCAATAAGTTAAATCGTTTTTTATATCAAGTTAATATTCAGCCAGCAATGTAGAATTTTTGAAAAGTACCAATCTTAGTGGTGTAGTGGAACATAATCGCCCGAAAGCCAACGATCTACTTTCCGCCCTAATTAGCAGCTTGGGTTAAGATATGAAAAATATTGAGTATAAAAAACATCATAGCTAAGTCAACTGAGGTTAGGGTCAATGAAAGAAGCCAGCGCATGGTGGATTCAACTACCTCGAAGTATTGCTCCCGTTTAGATTAAACCTCTTACAAAAGCCAATTTGATGAAAATAAAACCACAGATTAACACAGATGCACACAGATAATTTATCTGCGTGTATCTGCGTCTATCTGCGGTTATAAATATCCATTAATCATACTTTTGTAAGAAATGTATTGGATTGAGGGACAGCAAAATCTAACAAATTCACTGCTAATTAGCTAGCCTAGTATATCTACAATTTCAACTTCACACCCCGAATTGAAGAATCTAACAACTCCATTGGGTGCATAATCGAAATCTCCTTACCCTGCGATCGCAAATGCTTACTAATTTGCAAAGTACAACCCGGATTAGCAGAAGCAATTAACTCCGCCCCAGTATTGAGCAAATTCTGCACTTTTTGCCTACCCAATTCCTCAGCTACGTCTGGCTGCAGCATATTATAAACTCCCGCACTGCCACAACATATAGCCGCATCGATTGGTTCCCGCAACTTCACACCAGGAATTTGCTGCAATACCTGACGCGGTTGCACACTAATCTTTTGTCCGTGCAACAAATGACATGCATCTTGATAAACCAAAGTCAAGGGTTTATCAGCAAGAGGTGACAATTTTGTTGTTAAACCAACAGTCGCCAAAAACTCTTGCACATCTCTAACTTTCGCGGCGAATTCTTTGGCTTTTTCCCGATATTGGGGATCATCTTCTAAAATGTGACCATACTCTTTTAACGTATGACCGCAACCAGCAGCATTGATAATCACAAAATCGACATCAGTATTTGCAAAACTATCAATCATCTGCCTTGCCAAAGCTTTGGCTTGTTCTGTTTGTCCTTGGTGTTCGGGAAGCGCCGCACAACATCCTTGAGTTTTGGGAATCACAACCTCACAGCCATTCGTGGTTAAAACCCGCACAGTCGCTTCATTGATTGAAGAGAAAAACAACCGTTGCACGCATCCCAAAATCACCCCAACTCGGTAGCGTTTCTCACCCTGCGCCGGGATCACATCGGGCAAATTATCCTCAAAAGATTTTAAAGTGATTTTTGGCAGAATTGATTCCATTGCTGCCAAGCGCGGAGATATTTTCTTAAGCAACCCAGTCCCACGCACGAGTTTTTGCAAACCCAACTTTTGATAAACAAACAATGGAACCAGCAAAACTTTCAAACGATTGGGATACGGAAAAAAAGAAAATATGAGTTTGCGAAATAGCGTATCCGGTAAACTGCGAGGATAATTGCGTTCAATTTGGTGACGAGTCGCAGAAATCAACTTGTCATACTGCACACCAGAAGGACAAGTCGTCACACAAGCAAGACACCCCAAACAAGAATCAAAATGTTGTGCAGTTGCCTTATTCAGCGGAATCTCACCCTCATTAATCGCATCCATTAGATAGATGCGCCCTCGCGGAGAATCCATCTCCTTGCCAAGAACCCTGTAACTGGGACAAGTCGATAGACAAAACCCACAATGAACACAAGTATCAATCAACTTCGGTTCAGGTGGATGATTCGCATCAAACCCAGTCAAATCACTCAAACTAGCCTTCTTACTCTCAGAATTTTCTGAAACTTGCATATTATTTCTTCTTTTCCCCTCTCTTTCTGTGCACCCTCTGCGCCTAAACCCTTTTGGGCATCCGCCTTCAGCGTAGGGCGGTTTATTTAAACTAAATCCCACCCACAAAACGACCAGGACTTAAAATATATTCCTTATCAAATTGTTCTTTTATTCGACGCATTAACTGCACAGCATTACCAGTGTAGCCCCACACATCGAACTCTTGCTTAACCTTCACTGGTGCTGACAAAATAGTCAGGAACCCGCCATGAGTTTGACAGAGATTTCGTATCTCCAACACCTTATCAACTGTATTTTCACCCTCAAACCGCAACACCCCCAAACCGCTAGCGATGTGAATCAAACCCACTTCCGCTTGAGTCAAAACCTCAACAGCAGCAGTGGGCAATACTCCTATTTTGCAGGTAATTCCAGACTCACTGGCACAAGAATGCATTTGTTCTCGCAATATGCGCCATAAATCAGCTTCATCCGCTGCTGAATATATCGTCCCTTGCAAACCGAGTTGCGCCCCTACCTCCAAAAGTCGGTTTGATTGTTCTTTGACACTCTCTGCAATACTTTGGAAGCGAGCAATTAATCCCAATCCTTTACCCAATTCTAAGTTAGACACAAGTTGAGTTGATAGTAAATCAGCTTGGGTTGGTGTTAACGCAGAACCTCGCAGCGTATCAGCAGCTTGGGATACAGCCTTTGCATCACCAGTTAGCACCACCGTACCGGATGCCTCAGGTAACGGATAAACGCGAAAAGTGACTTGACTTAAAACCCCTAATGTGCCATAAGATCCAGTAAACAACTTCATCAAGTCGTATCCGGCAACATTTTTCACCACTCGCCCGCCAGCTTTGGCAATTTGTCCATCGGCACGTACAAAGGTCATACCTAGTAGTTGATCCCTTACACTACCATAACGTTGCCGTAGGGAACCTGTATCAGCGGTAGCAACAATACCGCCAATTGTTGCTGTATCTTGTGTTATGGGGTCAAGAGCGAGAAATTGCCCAGAGTCTGCCAACATTGCTTGGAGACGAGAAAACTTCATTCCAGCTTCGACTGTAACCGTCAAATCCCCTATGGCGTGTTCAATCAGTCGGTTGAGGCGTTCTGTACTCACTACGACATCAACGTCTTTGGCTAACCCACCCCAGTTAAGTTTACTGCCACTACCGCACGGTAAAACGCGCCACTTGTTACGATGCGCTTCTGCCATGACTTGGGCTAGCTGTTCGGTGGTGTGAGGGTAGACGATACAACTAGGAGGCGTTGGGGAAGCAATTACCTGTAATATAGATTTTTGCTGACTGACTGGTATATTTTCCCAAGGACAGACAGAATTTTCTTCATTGATGATAGATGCAAGACAAGAGGCGATCGCTTTCATGGGTTTGTTTTATACTCCCTACATATAATTTACTGGTTTAACAACCAAAATAAGGGAGTCAGGAGTCAATACAAAGAAAACTTTGACTAATTCCTCAAAGAGCTTTATTAAGTATTAACCACGAAGCGATAATATCAATTTTGACTTCTAGGGGTTTATATTTGTATTCACTTTAAATAATACTGTTTATAGATGCAACACGTATGTAATTGTGATGTGTAGCCTTAATATTTTGTAGAGACGCGCCATGGCGCGTCTCTACTACATCTACTACCAAAAACGCGCACAGTGTCCAAGCGCTTCTAGCTATGGGGGTGTAGTGCGATCGCGACTTTAGTCGCAGTTCTAAAAACCGTCATGATGATTAATAGATTAGCTGTATAATATATCAGGAGGTGATGCAAGTGTTCAATCTGACTTACGAGTTCAAACTAAAGCCAACGCAAAACCAAGTAGAAATATTTGAGGAATGGCTAGAAACCCATAGACGGGTTTATAACCATGCTTTAGCCGAGCGCAAAGACTGGTACAAGTCTCGCAGTTGTCAGGTAAACGCTTGTTCTCTCGTTAGTGAGTACATCATTAGAGCTGATGCACCCCGTCCGACGTTTGCTAGTCAATGCAAGTCTTTGACTGCTGCACGTAAAGAAAACGAGTATTTAAAACGTGTTAATGCTCAATCTTTGCAGCAAACATTGAGACGACTAGAAAAGGCTTTTGTGAGTATGTGGGAGCAAAATCATGGGTTCCCAAGATTCAAAAAGCGAGATCGGATGCGGTCTTTTTCTTTTCCACAACTAGGACAAAACCCATTAAGTAATCGGTATGTTAAGTTGCCTGTTATTGGTGTGGTTAAAGTTCGCCAATCGCGAGATATCCCTGATGGTGGAGTAATCAAGCAAGCACGTGTAGTTAAGCGTGTTTCTGGCTGGTATGTGATGCTGACCGTTCAGTGGGATGTATCCGTGCCCTCTCCTCTCCCACATGGCGAAGCAGTAGGGATTGATGTAGGACTCACAAGTTTTGTTGCAACCTCTAATGGTCTTTTAGTCAAGCGTCCGAGGTTTTTTGTTGATGCCCTCCGCAAGCTTAAATTGCTGCAACAGCGCGTTTCCAGGAAACGTATTGGCTCGAACAATTGGAAAAAGGCACACAAGAAAGTTGCGACAGAACATGAGTACGTCGCTAACTGTCGTAAAGACTGGCATCGAAAGCTGTCTCACCAAATCTGCAACAATGCCGGAATGGTGTTTGTTGAAGATTTAAACCTAGTTGGATTGTCTAGAGGTATGCTAGGCAAGCATTGTCTAGATGCGGGGTTTGGTCAATTCTTCAACATCCTTGAGCAAACTTGTTTTAAGCGTGATGTCTATTTCCAAAAGATAGATAGTCGCAAGACGAGTCAGATTTGCCCAAACTGCGGAACCGAGACAGGCAAGAAAGAACTTTCGGAGCGTATTCATGTTTGCTCAAATTGCGGCTATACAACAGATAGAGACATTGCAGCCGCTCAAGTAGTCGCCATTAGGGGGCTTGCAGCCGTAGGGCATACGGTCAAGATGCTTGCCGAGGGTAAATTCATTGGAATCCCCGTGAAGCAAGAATCCCCTGCCTTCTAGGCATGGGGAGTGTCAAATCTACACATTAACCGCCTGTGTCTTATTTACTGGCGTATAATATCCGTTGGTCTTTTCAGATTTTACATCCTGCAAAAGTTCTTTACCTGTAATCAATCTTGCGCCACGTTTGCGAGTGAAATAGTTCCAGCCCCACTGAATCATCACCACCAGCTTGTTGTCAAACTCAATTAAGAAGTAGATGTGAATAAACAGCCAAAACAGCCAGGCGAAGAAACCTGAAAATTTCATAAAACCTAAGTCTACAACGGCAGAGTTTTGTCCAATCACCGCTAAACTACCTGAATCAATATAACGGAATTGTGGCAATGTCTTACCTTTGAGCTGTTGTTTAATCAGTGAAGCAACGTATTGTCCTTGCTGCATCGCTACGGGTGCAACACCTGGTAAGGGTTTGCCGTTTTGATGGGCAAAATTCGCCAAGTCTCCAACGACAAAAATGTTGGAGTGTCCTTTGATACTCAAGTCGGGTTCAACAATGACTCGTCCGGCGCGATCGCACTCAGCCCCTGTGCTTTCTGCTAGCATCTTTCCTAAAGGCGAAGCTTTCACACCTGCCGCCCATAATACCGTCTTTGCTGCAATCTGCGTTACTTGATCACCTTGTTTGAGGGTGACAACATCACCTTCTATGTTCGTAACCAGTGTTTTTGGCTGTACGGTGACACCCAACTTCGTCAGCGATGCTTGTGCTTGTGTTGATAACTCTGGTGCAAACGGTGGTAATACCCGATCCAAACCTTCAAGGAGTAAAACCTGCGTTTCGGAAGTGTCGATATTGCGGAAATCCTCTTTCATGGTGTGGTAAGCTAATTCTGCGATCGCACCTGCTAATTCCACACCAGTCGGACCACCACCGACAATCACAAAAGTCAACCAAGCACGGCGTTTTTCGGGATCAGTTTCCTTTTCTGCTGCTTCAAACGCTGTAAAGATGCGGCGACGCATTTCTATCGCATCTTCCACAGTTTTTAAACCAGGGGCAAATTCTTCCCATTGATCCTTGCCAAAATAAGAATGCTTTGCACCTGTGGCGAGGATTAAAGAATCGTAATGTATTGCTTCCTCACCCATAAAGACTTTTTGTGCCTGTGGATCGATATCATTCACTTCTCCCAGCAGCACTTTTGTATTCTTGCTCTTACTGAGTACGGAACGCAGCGGTGAAGAAATATCAGCCGGAGATATAGTGCCAGTGGCGACTTGGTATAAAAGCGGTTGAAATAAATGAAAATTCCGTTTATCAATAAGAGTAACATGCACATCAGCACGAGTCAGTGCTTTTGCGGCATATAATCCTCCAAATCCACCACCAACAATGACTACGTGTGATGGTGGCTGATTTTCTACTGCGTTTACCATAAGATTTATTTCCTTTTATTGACCGCTTGTCATCCTTCTTAACAAATTTTAAACAATTTCGTCAAAGTAGTTCTGCTCATTTTTTACATCTTTAGAAATGTAAAGGTATTGAACAAAACGTGAAAAATGTAATTTGTCTTACTTTTTTCCTTATGATATATTGACAGAAAATTGATTCTATGCGCTTGTTCTGACTTATAAAGTACAGAAGTTAAGCATGAATGAATTAACCTTGCTGTATTCTTGATAGTCAGGACTTACGCAACTGGCACAGTGCGATTGGCTCCGCCAGTGCCCCTTGGGCAATCGCCACCCAGTAGTACAATTGTATTTATTAGAAATAAAGCACCAAGAGGCTTTTATTTTAACTAGCAGCAGAAATCAAGGTAAAAATAAAGTTATATTGAAATTTTCATCAGAAAATCATTAGAGGGTGCATAAAAAAATATTACTGGTGATGATGAAATTTACAAAACTTAACTAATGCCAGTATTTGTTAAGTAGCCAACTGAATTATACTCTCACCAATTTAGCAGAACATTTAGAGTACATTAGTCATGATAAAATTAATCGCTATTTAAAAAATGAAAAGTTAACACCACGTTTACTTTGGGAGAATGTGAAAGGTTTAATCGAAGTTAACGAGAATGCATATATAGTTTTTGATGACACAGTAATTGATAAACGATATGCTCTCTTATATCGAGATAAGTAGATACCAATATAGTGGTAATGAACATGGCGTAATTCGAGGGGTTGGACTAATAAATTGTGTATATGTCAATCCGGAAACAGGAAAGTATTGGATAATTGACTATCGAAATACTTTAGATTCTTCTGATTTTTTCTGTCAAGCCTGATTGAGATGCTCTTACCCTGCTAGATGTCCCCCCGTAGGCGAGGTAGTTTTTATCCATGCAATTTAATCTACAATCTACATATAGATATTGACTAAATTCTGAATTTTGGGCACGCTGCATCTAATTCCTGCTTTTGAATTGGTAATGTCGTGTTAAAATAAATAGCACACAAAGACAGACAAGGGGCTAGGGTGTATTTTAAAACCCCTAAAGCTTGGGTTCTAAAAAATAAAATAAGAGTCTATAAAAAATTAGGAGAATTATAAATGACTAATACAAATACCATTTTTTTCGGATACGATCGCCAGCTAGCGAATAAATTAATCAAGATAATTGTAAACTATTTCACAAAAGAAAAAAAAATATATTTTTCTCAAAAAACTATAAAAAACCTGTCTGATGAAGAGGACATAAATAATGAACTAAAACATGATATACTCTTTTATGAAAGTGAGGCTCTAGGCGCTTTAAAATTAATAGATATAACTAATAAAACTCCTGAATCAAAACATAAGATTTTTGAAAATTACAAGGATAGCAAAGAAAACAACATATTCATCTGTGTTTTTAGTACTGGGTATCTGTTAAAAGAGCAAGATGAAATATCTCTAAAGAAAATCTATACGTTATTTCAAGAAGAAGTTAGTTTAAATAATTTTTTTTGTATCATAGATACAAGTAAATTCAACGATGATGAAGATAATGAAGACTTGCAAGGTGATACTCAGTATGTTAAGAGGAAATTAGAATTTCTTTTTAAGAATAAGCAAAACTTGTTTGACGAGCGCAAGTACGAGACAAGAGTGTTTTTTGTTAATTTGAAAAGTGCAGAGGAACACTCTCTAACAGAAGAATTAAAAGAATCAAGGTTTTTAAATTTTTTTACAGAACTTAAAAGTTTTTGGGAACAAATACGCGAAGAAGAAAACATAACTATGCCTACAACCATTGATGTCTCGTTGGGAGAAGAGCGGGAGTCTGAACAGTTACCTAGCGAATTAGCAGATGGTGCAATTACTACCGCCAAAATTGCCAATGATTCTATTACTGGAGAGAAGATTAAAGATAAGACTATTACTAAAGATAAATTAGCTTTTTCTCTTGAAAGCAGAGGTAGTCAATGGGAAAGCGATAAAACTGGCATTTATTACCGTCAAGCTGGTAAAGCAGTTGGTATTAATAAGGAACCTGGTGACGAAAAGCTAGAAGTGAACGGTACTCCCATTAATTTCTGCTAATCGCTTTTCTAAAGCACGTCCCCGAACATTTTTGCAAGATTGATATTTATCTAGTAAATTTGAACCATCTTGATTGTAGATTAATCTATGATAGAATCCTGTAGCAGATTTTAAAGTTAATAAGGCAGTATCTATAAATTTATCTACTTCGGTATTTTGGGAAAATAAGTTTAGTCTTTCAAGGCGATCTATATATTCACTACAGTCAGGATATTCGCTACGGTCAAAATTATTTTCTCCTGCGGCAATTATTAACTGTTCTATATATTTATCTATATTTTGTTTCAAGATTAAAACCGTTTTCCACAACTTACTTGTACCAGTGAGTTGCAAAGCTGGGGGAGTTATTGAAAATTTTCTGTGATCTCTGTTACTATCATTACCAGTTACCTGTCCCAATTCAATCAGAAAAGGTTCTGTTTCTTGATACGATTCAATTTTAGGAAGATCCCATTTAAAATCAATTTTATAACCATTATCATTATAAGATTGTGAATCTTTTGCTAAATAGGCTACAGCAAATAAAGTTTTTCCTACTTTTTCTATTTTTTTCTGACCTTGAATAATGAATGGGTATCCTTGCAACGAAATAACAAACAGATTACTCACAGACAAGTTATCATTTTCCCAATCAAATTGATTCCACGAGCTAGAACTTGATATAAAATCAATTTCCGAAGGTGCAAAAAAACCAAAATTTTTTCCGGCAATGCAATTCCAACGAAAAAATTCTATTGAAAGTCGTGCTAGAGCGTATAACTCTTGTTCGGACAGAATGTGACCGTCTTCAAATTTGGGTACTTTAAAAGTCATAGCCATAGCATAGTTATTAGCTTAGTAGGCACGGCTGAATTGGAATATGAAATTCAAAAATCTAATCTTCTAAACTCTTGCTCTCAAGGACTTTGTGAAGGTCGCATGCGACAAATTCATATTTTGAATCAGCAACACTGCTTATTAATCTATAAGATTTGTATCCTGTTTTATTTGATTCTCAGTATGCTTTCACAATTCAAGCGTAATGCCTATATTATAAGATGGTGCATAAAAAAATATTACTGGTGATGATGAAATTTACAAAACTTAACTACTGCCAGTATTTGTTAAGTAGCCAACTGAATTATACTCTCACCAATTTAGCAGAACATTTAGAGTACATTAGTCATGATAAAATTAATCGCTATTTAAAAAATGAAAAGTTAACACCACGTTTACTTTGGGAGAATGTGAAAGGTTTAATCGAAGTTAACGAGAATGCATATATAGTTTTTGATGACACAGTAATTGTAACCGTTCAGGGGGTTGTCAGGCGATCGTCAATTAGGACGGCCAAAATCTGGTAATGTGAGATTTATGGAAAAAAAGCGCCCAGCCTGCGTCGAGCAAATACCCCTTGTTGATTGGGAAAAAACACCAGCCAGTGTCCAGAAACTGGTAGAGGGAATGGGGCAGCAAATCGAAAGCTTAGAAAAACAATTGACCGAAGTTCTCACAGTCCAAGAACAGCTATTAACCCAAGTTGCGGGTTATCTGAGTTCGAGCGCTTCGCAGTCTGAGATTAATGCGATCGCCAATGCCAATTTAGCGGTTGCGCAGAGCGCAACCGTCACTCAGAGTTAGTTCCAATGAAGA
>JAHHIB010000098.1 GCA_019359075.1 Kalymmatonema hyalinum WJT4-NPBG1 | reverse complement strand
CAGGGGAAGCAGGGGGAGTAGGGGAAGCAGGGGAAGCAGGGGAGCAGGGGAAGCAGGGGGAGTAGGGGAAGCAGGGGAAGCAGGGGAGCAGGGGAGCAGGGGAGCAGGGGAGCAGGGGAAGCAGGGGGAGTAGGGGAAGCAGGGGAAGCAGGGGAGCAGGGGAGCAGGGGAGCAGGGGAGCAGGGGAAGCAGGGGGAGTAGGGGAAGCAGGGGAGCAGGGGAAGCAGGGGGAGTAGGGGAAGAAATGGCTCCCTCATCCTTCCCACTCAGCACTTCTAAAACCCCATCGCCTCTGCGACTGCCAATAATTCTGGCGCAATGCCCTGTTTAAATTGACTTTGACTGTGTTTGATGGCAGTATCTGGGTCTTTTAAACCGTTGCCGGTGAGGACACATACCACAGTCGCGCCTGTGGGAACTTGGTCTTTCACCTGCAACAAACCGGCAACGGAGGCGGCGCTGGCGGGTTCGCAGAAAATCCCTTCTTCTGATGCCAAAAGGCGATAAGCATCAAGAATTTCCGCATCGGTGACGGCGTGGAAACTGCCCATACTGGCTTGTTGGGCGGCAACTGCTTTTTGCCAGCTGGCAGGGTTGCCAATGCGAATTGCTGTGGCTATGGTTTCTGGATGTGCCACTGGCTGACCATTCACGAGGGGAGCTGCACCTGCTGCTTGGAATCCCATCATCTTAGGTAGGCGATCGCACTTGCCCACTTGATGATATTGACAAAATCCCATCCAGTATGCTGTGATATTTCCTGCATTACCCACTGGGATGCACAGCCAGTCTGGAGCATCGCCCATGACATCAACAATTTCAAATGCCCCTGTTTTTTGCCCTTCTAGGCGGTAGGGATTGACGGAATTTACCAAGGTGATCGGATAAGTTTCTGCCATTTCGCGCACAATTTCCAGCGCTTGGTCAAAGTTACCTTTGATTGCCAGGACTTCTGCCCCATACAGCAACGCCTGTGCCAACTTACCCAACGCCACATAGCCATCAGGTATGATCACAAAGGCACGCATTCCCCCACGCCGAGCGTAAGCCGCTGCTGCTGCTGAGGTATTGCCCGTACTGGCACAAATGACCGCCTTTGCCCCAGCTTCCTTTGCCTTAGAAATTGCTAATGTCATTCCTCGGTCTTTAAAGCTACCTGTGGGGTTCAGACCATCGTATTTGACGAAGACACGGACTTGTCTGCCAACGCGTTCTGCAATTGAGGGAACAGGTATTAAAGGTGTATTGCCCTCTTGCAGTGTGACAACTGGTGTTGTTTCGTTGACAGGTAAGTATTCGCGATATTGCTCTATCAGTCCAAGCCAGGGTTGGCGATGAGATTTAGCAGCAGACAGGCTCAAAGTCACGGTATTTAAAAGCTCTTAGCTCCAATTGAAAACAGCATCTGGTATATATTTTGCACTCCAGATGCCGCCGACGCGCAAGATTTTATCAATAAGTTACCAAACAAAGGCATTTTGCCTCCTGCGGGGTGCAGAAGGAGAGAGTGTTTTGTTGGAACAAAACTATTACATATGCAGTCTCCTAGTACACAACCTGAGACATATTTCATTTGTGGTAGAAAAGTTTATAATTTTTTAATGATTCTTAAAACTTGGCTACTATAATATCTCTAGTGGTGTGAATTGAGTTCTGGATAGATATGGCAATGTCTACATCTAGTGTTTCTGAAAACGAGTCCCGGGCTATCTGGGCAAACAAGTTGAACAAATGTTATTACCAAGCCGAGCAGTTAGATAAGTTTATGCATCTACAGGCAGAGGTTGATTGCTTGCTACAACAATTGCAAAGTATGAAAAGGCAAAACCTATCTGCTACACACAAGGAGGAATAAGTGGCTTGCCCAGGTAAGGGTTGCTAATTTCCTATAGTCAAAAGAGTGTGATCAGTCTACTATTCAAAGCGCTGCTTCTTTTGTGACCAAACTTTCAAACTATAACCGTGGGCATTCTCTAGAAGCAAACCTACAGATTGCCCAGCGGAGAGCTTAGCGATCGCCCTCAACAGACCTTGGGAATCTTGCTTTAAATCAGTATAAATGACTTGACCACTATCAGACAAGATCAGCGTGCGAGGACGGGATTGATTTTTGTCAGGACTTGTGAGTGTTGGCTGTAGCGGCTGAAAACTTCCGTCCTCGCTGGTATCTTGCATATCTAAAGATGCTATAGCCTCTGGCGGAATGGTTAGCACAGTTTCCGGCATCACATCACCTGTTAAATCAACCTGTTGAACGGGCAAACTTCCTAGCTTTTGCAGGATATATTGCGAGTCTGGAACCGCACCACCAGGCAACTGACCAGATTCTTGGAGCGATCGCCACAATATTGGTAGCATGGCTTTTACCCCGAGGGCGTCTTGTTGGTACAGTTCTTGGAGCGTCATTGGTACTGGCTCAACCCATTCTAAAGCAGAATTTGTCATCGCTAAAAGTGGTTGTTGTAGAGACGTTGCATATAAACTCTCTACACTCTCATCTGCGGCAACGAGTAACCGCAAGACGCCATCGCGAAATTGCACGGCTTTGATGGTGGCTGTCGTCGTGACCTGTTCTCTGTTTGCCAGCCAGACGACTATTTGAATTTCCGGGTCAGAATCTATACCTAAAGCCTTCCACAAAAATTTTTCTTTAGAAGTTTGAGGAGGCTTTAAATTTGTAAACGGGAAATATAGCCAGCGTCTTCCATCATGAAATGCAGAGACTTCCACCTGATACCAAACCTGGTTATCAGCTTTTTGTAGAGACACGTCTTGCTGCGTATCTACAAAAATACTATGGCGCTTATCTTCAAAAACCCTATGACGCGTCTGTTGTGAGGGAGGTTTTAGCCAGTCAGCGGCGTTAACTTCAGCGATTGATTGTACCGAACCAACAATCTGGCTGTCGTGAGTAGGGATTTGAGATGCGGCGTCACCATTGAGTTGTCCTAACAACCCTTGAATATAGGTAAGGGTGTCTGTTGTGGTTTTGGATTGCCCGTTTAACCAGGAATTCGCCCGTTGTTGCCCATACTTGGCTGCTAAAATCAAGGCACCCCAAGCTTGCACCGACTGTTGATTTGGGTTCACCCGCAATTGTGCTTCTACACGACTCCACAACGGTCCTTTATCTGCTTTTAGTAAGGTGGCAATATCTTTGGCATTTTCCAACGAAGCCTCAAACACTTGTAAAGCTTTGTCCCAACGACCATCTATTAAATCTGCCAGGACTTGTTGGCTGGGACTTGTCGAAGTTGTGTCTGCCTGGGTTTTGGTAACTTGGGAATGCAAGTCAATCACATCCATTTGCGCTTGTGCGGCTTCTGGAAGCTGCCCTGTCAGCTGTTTTTTGAGAGATTCCAACTGTTTAAAGGCTGGTGTCCACAGTCCACTACGGGCTAAAGCCAAGGCATTTTGGTAATCTGGATCTTCGAGGGCTGGTGGAGTCAGGGAAATTTGCTCTAGTTGAATAGGGTTGAGGACAAACTTCACAGAGTTGACTTGATAAACGCGTAGGTGCGGTTCTAGACCAACTGTTTGATCTACGACTAACTCTTTTGCATCACCACCAGTGACTTCCCGCCATTGAGGGAGTTGTCCACTCGGACTTGTCCAAGGCAGCATAAGTTGTAGGTGAGTGCCTTCGGGATTGTAGTAAAGTATCTGACCATAGGCAATTCCACTTGTTCCTTGTTGACGCTGTCCTCGTAAATAGAACCATACACCTGGTGAGGGTGTATCGCCTTCAAAACGACCTACTTCGCTTAAAGGCAAGCGTAAACTGGAACCTTGGTTGTCATCAGTAGCATTCACGATGGGGGCGACGACAAAAGATTCTTCTGGTCCAGTCACTTTGAGTTGAGCGGCTAGATGATAGTATGCCTTTGATACAGATTGCAGTTCTGGGTTCCCTGCGCGTTGATAAACCCTAAGTTCAACTATATACTTGCAATCAGACTGACAATTAGCACGCTGCTTAAAAACAGGGAGTAAAAAAGAAGTTGTTGTGTCGCGTTCCAAAGGTAGGATTTGTCCCGCTATTTGTCCTTGTTTGCTGAGGGAATCTTGAATTTCTCTGAGGGTTTGGGAGCGTTCTGAGTTATTGTCGGAAATGTTTCCCCATCCTGGTAAAGATTTATTTAGCCAGCTTACCTGCTCTGGATTAAGTATAAATTGAACGCTAATCCAGGCAAAAGTCGTAATTAAACCAGCGCTGCATAACAAAACCGTCATTGCTACCATCGACGCTAGCCAACTTCCCTGTTGAGGCTTTTCCTTGAATTTTTCAGAAATGCGCTTGAGTGGACTTGAATTCGGCTCATTTGGTCTGCATGGTTTTGGTGCAGGATTTGAAGGGTTTGCCATGCTACTTGTGCTGTAAATCCAATAGGTACTTTGGCAAGAGTATTTTCCTTTATACTCGTGTTCCTTAAATGTTGGTTAGAAACATTTAAAGGAAGGTGAGTGTGGAAAATTTTTCAATTTTCACTTTTGATTATTCTTTTCTTCTTTATTTACATTTATCAGGATACAATCCCTGATTTCCGCACATTTTTCCTCTTAACTTTCTCTTTTCTTTACAAAATCAGTAAATTCACCAATGCCAGAAAAACCACTCCTTAAATAGACTCTCATTATGTGTGTGTGAGTTGAGTGTAAAAAAAACCGAGAAACAAGAATGAACGGTTGCGGCTTTGTTGGTCGCGGCAATGAGAAACGGAGACATAAAAAGACACAGAGATAAGTTTTTCTGCGTCGTAAGTGTCTCCGTGTTTTCTTTCTTTTCTGATGTATCTATAAATAGTGGCTCTTTTGACTGAAGAAATAAAAGCTATTTCATTAATTTTTTAAGGCAACTTTTTTTCGATAATTTTTCCAATTAGTTATTTTGATTACTGTTAAAAATGTTCCTAACAATGTCTTCATATATTCATAATTTGCTAGCGCTTTTATTAGCGCTAACTTCTGCTGCGATTGTTGCTCAATCTTCAACAATTTTGATAAAATCGGATGACGAAAATCAACAAAATAATCATCGTCTCTTCGTCATCAATCAAGTCCTAAATCTTGAAGCTTGAGTCAATACTTAGTACCCACCACCTGTAAGGACTTCCTCATAGCGTTTACCAGCGCTATCCCAAGTGAATTGTGTTTCTACCAATTGTCTACCGTTACGAGACAATTCTGCTCGCAATTGCGGATTTTCAAATAATTGACAAACAGCAGTCACATATTCTGTAGGTTGATTTGCTCGTAATGCCCTCAGTGGTACATTTGCACCATCTACAGCCAGCCCTTCTAAACCGCGATCGCTTGCGACGACTGGTACACCCGCAGCGATCGCCTCTAAAGTTTTATTTTTAATCCCAAATCCCGTCCGCATTGGCACGACGCAGACAGTCGCTTTGTGCAAATACTCTACCATTGAAGGCACACGCCCTGTTACAATAATGCCAGGTTTTTCTTTAAGTGCTAAAACTTCTGGTGCAGGACGAGAACCAACAATATCGAAAGTCGTATCAGGGTAAAGTTTTTGAATTTCTGGTAAAACTTCGTTGCTGAAAAAGCACACAGCATCGATGTTTGCCAAATTATCCATTGCACCAATGAAAATTAAGCGGTGTCCCCCTGGATCAGTGGTGCGGTTGGGAAACGAAACCAAATCTACGCCATTGGGAATGACTACAATTTCACTATTAGGGTGAAATTCTTGCATCTGAACTCTATCTTCTTCTGTTGTTACCACAATCGCCGAGAATTTAGAGCAGTAGCGTTGCTCGTAACGACGCAAAAGTGGTAGATACAGTCTATCTCGAAATCTATTTTCAGAAATACCAGTGTCTAGCTGGTTGCGACAGGTACCGTAGACAGAACTATGAACGTTAACTACAGTTCTGATTTGTTTTTGAAAGTAAGGGCGCACATAAATTTCATTTACACTATGTTCGCAGGTAATGACATCACATTTCCCCGCTTGTATAAAGTTATCAACCCAGATTTGCATTTCATCTGAGTAGCGGTTTAACACACTTGGGGGTGTCCCTTGTCGTATAAAAGTCATGAAGCGCTGAATTTTCTTGAGTATCCCTCCGTATCTACCTGAGTCTTTTGGGCGATTAAAAAGAATTAAGTTATCAACACAATTGCGTAATCCTATTATTTCTGCATCTGTGACATCAGGCTCTCGTTGAGTAACCAGGGTGATAGCATGGTGTTGACTGAGAGACTTGAGTAAATGAAACGTCCTCACCTGCGTTCCACCTCGTGTTGGGGGATAGGGAAATGTAGAAGATAGCATTAAAATTCTCATAAAGTACCGAGACACAAGAATAAGGAACTAGAGTGATGATATACACATATTAATTTTTTTCCAAACAAATATTTCAGTGTTTATACGTATTTTTTGACAAATATCAACTCTTCTTAAAAGTAAGAGTTCAATATTTTTTCAAAAAGCTTGACAAAATATTAGTATTTTTGGTTCTTAAAAGGAAAATAAAATATGCCTAAAGTGAGTGTTTGCATTCCAACTTTCAATCGTGTGAAGCTGCTACCTTTCGCTATTGAAAGTGTACTACAGCAGACTTATCAAGACTTTGAATTAATTGTTTGTGATGACGGTTCTGGTGACGGTACACCTGAACTGATGCCGCAGTACACAGACAACCGCATCAAATATATCCGTCATCCAGAAAATATTGGTAAAAGTAATAATATGCGCTCTGGCTTTGATGCCGCAACGGGTGAATATTTTATGAAATTTGATGATGATGATAAGTTAACTCCAGATTTCCTAACACGTACCGCAGCGATTCTTGATAAGGATTCTAGCATTGATTTTGTTGGAACTGACCACTGGGTGATTGATATTAACAACATCCGAGATAAGGCGAAAACCCAAGAAAATTCTCGCCGCTGGGGTAGGGCGAATTTACAAACAGGTGTTATTGATAATTTGTTAGAAGTTGTGTTTGTTAACCAAAGCTTTCAAATAGGCGCAACCTTATTTCGCCGTTCCACGTTGCAAGAGTTGGGATTTATGCAGCCCAATTGGCAAAATTGCGAAGATAATGATTTATTTGTGCGGTTGGCTTTGGCAGGAAAGAAAGGCTATTACTTACCGGAATTGTTAATGGAATATCGCTTTCATGACCAACAGCAAGGTATTAATCGGGCAATTCCTTATTTAACTGATAAATTGCAGTATTTAGAAAGTTATAAATTTCCATCACAGAAGCTGGAGGAAATTAGGCAAAAGCGTCTTGCAGAGACACAGTTATTGTTAGGGTTACGGTTGATTGAAAAAGGTGAAACGCAAAAAGGAAGAGAGTTAGTTTTGGCAGGGAAGTCTTTTTCGTCAGCTAAGGCGTGGACTGGGTTAGGGTTGTCCCTGTTACCTGTGGGGTTGCGTCCTTGGGCGTTTGGTTTGGTAAGAAGGGTGAAGGGGTAGGAGCGTCACCACACGCTTCGGTACACAGCACAGAACCCAAAGCGGTTTGAGCGCTTTGTTTGGACACAAGACTCAGAGAAGTTCCCATTTTGATTTTTAAGGAATCGAGCGCTATCAAGCGTTATCAATGGTATGCCCCCTTAGATGAGGTTAAGGAGGCTTTGTTTTTTTTCGGTCAACTTTTCGATAGCAACTTAATTAAGTCTGGCTTTCTCTTGCCACTATATCCAGGAATTCCTCGTTCCCTTGCCATCTCTTTTAGCTTTGCAACTGTCAGAGTTTTTAATATTTCAGGATCTGTGATGACCCCAGGATCTATGACGGGTTCAATTGTTGTTGGCTCAGGATTCAGGTAAAAGACTTCCTTGAGTGCATCCAGCTTCTTTCCCCTAGTTATGCCGCACGCTAACTTTGTGATTGGGTCTAGGTTTTCCCACTCGTTACGCGATGCTCCATCAATACGATTGGTGGCGATCGCCAGTTTCACCCCTTTTAATTCACTATTTGGCTTCTCAATGAGGTACTGCAACGCCGATTGAATTTCATCTCTGGTTGCGGTCGATAGGTTGACTTTCGGTACGAATTCCCCAGCGAGAATTTTGGTTAGTTCAGATGTCTGCTCACTGGGGTCAGCGATGATACACCACACTTTCTCCAGTCCGGCTTCCTCTGCAACCGCGAAAATGAACGAGTTGCCGATAACTTCGTACTGGTCTTCACCAGTTTCTTTAACAATCACCGGAACCCAGTTGCGACCACCCGACTCATTAAGCGCTTTTGCAGATACTTTGATTAAAAACTCTGGTGCGTTTGTACCTTTGCCTGGGTTAATTCCATCCTTATCAAGGCACATTAAATTCCCAACATCGCTTAAGCTCATTGTAGAAAATACTCCTTGGCTAATGCAAAATAGTAATCATATGCTGTTTTATTTCTATACACAGATGGCGTACGAGCAAAAGCCGCGTTCGCAATGTGGGCATAGCTGGGCAAGTTGAAAATGTAGTGATCCGGTTTCGCTTGACTGTAACGGGAGTAAAAGTACGGCGTTAAGTCAAAGGGGTTAGTTTTATCCTTTTTCGCCTGTTCGATGATTTCATCTAATGCTCGGTCAGCCGTAGCTCGTGCTGCTGGGGTAATAGCTTCTCCGTTAAAGAAGATAGGAAGAGCTATTGGTCCCCCATCCTTCCTAAAACTTTGGACTTCTGGAATGAATTGTTTGATAACAATTGCCGCATTCTGTAGAGAAAAAATGTTGTTGTGCTTGGTAGGAATCAAAACTACATCCGAAGCATACACCGCGCTCTGACTGAAGAAGTTCCAGTTGGGTGGAGAGTCAATTAAAATGTAGTCGTATACAGATTTTAGCGGGTCAATCACCTGCCTTAATTTACGTATACTAAAAACTTGCCGCAGTTTGTCTTCTCCTAGAACCGTCAGCTTTTTGTCACTTGGGATAACATCAAATACTATTGTGCCAGTGGACTTTGTCGGGAAACTGAACCTGAACATCACCCCTGGAGGAAATGATGGACTCGGCTTATTTTCCAACCAGGAATACAGCGCATCTTCCTTTGGTTTCACATCAAGGGAGTTGGTTAAATCCTGTTGGTTTGGGTCAAAGTCAATAATTAATACTTGTTTTCCAAAAGCTGCCAATGTAGCTGCCAGATTTACCGTGGTTGTAGTCTTTCCCACGCCCCCTTTATTGTTGTAAATGGCGACTGTGAGCGCCCTGGGAGGGTTGTCGATTTTAGCTTTGATAGCCGCCACAATCTCGTCAACGTTGTCAGGTGTAATCTCCAGGCAGGACGACGCTGCGTGGATAACCTTGCCATGCTTCCTAAACAATTGAATGTGTCTGGAGTTTGTAATAATTCCCCATTGGGCAGACTTGCAATTTGAACCACGTAAATAACCGTGAAGCTGCTTAACTGCTGACCTATACTGTGCAGAATTTCCGCTTAGGTTAATATCTCTACCTTTTATTTCCAACAGTAGGTAGGGGTTAGACTTGGTGTTGACGAAGATGTCGTTGTCAGCATTCTTGCGAACAGCGTAATCAACGGCGTCAAAGCTATTGCCAGTAGCAAACTTGGGGACGGTTTCAGTTGCATCAAAATCCAGCAGCTTTAGCAGATATGGAATGAATATGTTACCAACTATTGGCTCTTGCGCATTACTCGGAAGATCCAACAGTACTTGCCTAAGTTTGGAAGAATCCATAAAATCAAGTAAGTTTACTACAAAACCGCCACTTAGTAGGCGGTTTTCTGTTTAGTGCAATTAATAACTTCGCTGATGACCTGCTAATTGACAACCATTGACATAAGCATTTGCATAAGTCAGTTTTCGCCAACGCTCTACAAAAAGGGATCGCCCAAGGGCAGTGGCAAAGCCAATCGCTATTGCTACAATACTTTTTGCTTCATAGCTTGATATTAAACAGGGTACTTTAAGAGTGTCATATAAAACACTTCGGGAAATAAAGCGGGGCTGAAGAAAAAGTGAAGTCATTGCGATCGCCAACGCGATCACCATTGTCCACCCCAGCTATCCATCCACCTCGGTACGCATTTATTGTTGATGTACAAAAATCCGGGTACCCAGACTTAATAAAAGGCAAAGGCGATCGCCCAACTGCATAAGTCAACTTCACCCGCATCTAATAATCATCGTCTGGCTAAGCTAAAGATCTATCTACAACACACCGTTCGTTCCCCCTTTCTACCTTATGGAAGGGGGTTTATTTTTGGGCAAGAAGGCGCAGAGAAAGTGGGTAGGTTGGCTTAAGGTACAAAATCTAACATCTAAACTTTATGTTTGTTTAGGAACATTTAGGCTGCTTGATCACACTAAATCTAGGTACGATAAAAAGGAGTGTAAATTATTGCAGTTCGAGCTAGAGTGGTGCTGATTTATATTTAAGCAAGAATAGCCGCATGGATACCAATGAGTTAAAGTTCTTATTAAAGTTACTAGGATGTTCCGATTATCGGTCAAGCCTTACTGCTAGTGGTTTTAAAGCTTTTAAAGGTAAAGAGAAAATTTGTCAAAATTTAGGCGATCGCGAACTGGTAGACTATTCCCGCGAGATTGCCGCAGTTAAGATTTTACCGCCTGGTCAAGCTCTGCTAAAAACTGACACAGATCAGTTGCCGCTCAAGCCTAATGAATTGAAGGTACTGGAGAGTATCAGCAAGGCTTCAGGAAAAATCACGCCAAGCAAAATCAATGTCAAATCTGTGAAGTCAGAGGAGCGAGACGCCATCTTGCAAAGCTTCCATGAAAAGGGATTAATTGAAGCTGATATCAAGATTAAGAAGACTAAAGCTGAGGTATGGCTTACCGAACGCGGAATTGAGTATTTGCGGGATGACTACAGTCCAAAGGGAGCCGCAAATATAAGCTTGGATCTGCTGAATAATTACCTGCGCTTTTTGCGGAAATCTCTACATGGTAAGCCTGAGCAAGTAGCTACTTCAGCGCCTACCAAGGAAGAGTCGGCTGCTGTAACAATTATTAATCTCACTGACGAAGAAATTTTACAAACTATCCGGAGATTGGATCAGGAGCTAGGTACTGACAATTATTTGCCAATCTTCCATCTGCGGCAAAAGTTACAACCCCCGCTATCACGGGAAGAATTAGATAAGGCACTGTATCGTCTGCAAGCGAGCGACCAAATTGAGTTGAGTACCTTGCAAGAAGCTAGCGCCTATACTCCAGAACAGATTGATGCTGGAATTATTCAAAATATTGGTGGTCCGCTGTTCTTTATCAGCGAGAACTAGCAATATATCAGTTTTTTTCACACTAAAATTCAGTTCGCTATTCTCACCTCAGTACAACTATGCCATCTATAAACGACATCATTAAACGCGAGGTAAACCCTTTTGACCTGACAAATTTGAAACCCGGTAACTTTTGGGGAGAACAGCAAGACTCAATCTTAATGGTTGAGTCAATTCATCAAGAGGCAATAGCTGAACTTGAAGGGCTACTAGACTTAGTTGCCACAGACAATCGTAGTCGTAGTGTGTTGCTTTTAGGTGACTCCGGTTCTGGTAAAAGTTATTTATTAGGTCGGCTCAAACGCACCTTCAACCCCAAAGCTTTTTTTGCCTACATCGGTCCTTGGGCTGATAGCGACTACATTTGGCGTCATGTCCTGCGCTATACAGTTGATAGTTTAATTCAAGTGCCAGAGGGCGAGCAAGAATCTCAGTTGATGTTGTGGCTGAAAAGTTTATCTGCGTTTACCAAACGCAATCTTCAGCAGCGATTTTTTAATGATAGTATCTGGCGATTATTACAAAGTGATCGCCAAAAATTCATTAAGCATCTTAAGCAAACTTACAAACAAGCTAGTATTTATAATCCTGACATTTTTTTTGGTGTGCTGCATGACCTGGCAAATCCAGAACTATACCCCTTAGCCTGTGAGTGGTTAAAAGGAGATGACTTAAGTGAAGAGTCTATGCAAGACTTAAAAGTCAAACACTGTATTGATTCAGAAGATGCTGCTAAAAATATTTTGGCAAATTTTGGCAGGATTGCTACTGAAACTCAGCCTATTGTTTTATGTTTTGATAATTTAGACAACATTCCTCGCTTACCAGATGGCTCTCAAGATTTTCAGGCTTTGTTTAATGTCAATACAACTATTCATAATAACTATCTAAAAAATTTTTTGGTTATCATAAGTATCATTACTGATACCTGGAGAAGAAATACTGCTCGTATTCAGCCTGCTGACAAAGCTAGAATTGAACGATTAGTTCAGTTAAAACTCATTACACTAGATCAGGCAGAAGCACTATGGGCTTATAGGTTAAAGCCATTACACCAACAAGCAAATCCTCAGCCCACTTCTCCGATTTTCCCTTTAAATAGGCAAGTTTTAGAGGGGAGTTTTCCTGGCGGCAAAACTATGCCGAGAAATACCCTAGTTTTGGGAAGACAGGAGTATCAAAAGTATAAATTTTCAATAGTAAACACTAAAACCACTGAAACAGCTAAACCTCAAATCATTCTCACATCAGAAGGGACAGGTGATAGTAAAAAAGTTATTGCCCATGTAACTCAAAAACCTGATATTCCTAAAACTCCGATAATTATTAATCAGCCGGATGAAAGTGAAAAAATAAAAGCAGAATTTCAATTGCTATGGCGGCAGGAATATCAAAAAGTTCAGGGAAAAATCACTAAAATTACTCTGTTAGCAGCAACCGAATTTATCGGAATGTTGCAAGAAGCTTTAGCTGCATTACAAGTACAGGAAATTAAGCCTAAACTTATAAGTGGGAAGTACGCCAGTTATTCCTTGAGTTATCAGCAGTCTGGTAAGCGTGAGCGAGTAGGGATAGTTTGGACAGAAGATTCAAACATGACAAGTTTTTTCAATGTGATGAATGCTTGCAAGAACGCAATTCAGCAAAATCTCTGTCAAACCATGTACTTGATTCGGGCTGGAAGTATAGGAAATCCAAAACTTGCCGGAAATCAAATCTATAGACAGATTTTTACATATACTAATCATGATCATATCAAGCCAAATTTGACTTCTGTTCATTACTTAGCAACATACCACAGCTTGGTCAATTCTGTACTTGCTAATGAATTGGTGCTTGCAGGCAAAACCATTAATTTGCAGGAACTACAAACTTTAATCCGCGAGTGCAATCTTTTGCATAAGTGTACTTTATTGCAGGATTTAAAGATTGTTTCTAAAACAAGTGATGATGGAGACAATGGTCATGGTAAATACGATTTACAACCAGTTAAGAATTTTCTGTTGAATTTAGTGACAAACCAAGGTTTCATGGGAGTACCGACTTTAATTAAAGAGACTAACGCCCAGTTTACTGTTGTGAAAGAATCGGAAATTCAACAGTTGATTCGAGAACTGTGTCAAGAGCAAAAAGTTGAAATTTTTGATCCCAAAGCAAAGCTGCAAGACCAATTAATTTGTTTAGTCACTAAGAAAAAGTAAAATTTTCACAAAAATGCTGACATTATAGGAAATGCACTACCTAACAGAAGCTACTGAAATCCAAGGGCAAATCGCCAAATTATCCTCGGCTAAAACACTATGGTTAGATACAGAAATCGCTGATTGGAATACTTACTATCCTAAATTATCGCTAATTCAGGTGTTGGCTAACCCCACAGATTCGGCGGGTGAATCTGTTTTCATTCTTGATGTGTTGAATAAACCTGATTTAGCGGCATATTTTATTAACCAAATCATGGTTAATCCCCAAATAGAAAAGGTATTCCACAACGCCAGCTTTGATTTGAAATATCTGGGTGGACAGCTAGCACAAAATGTTACCTGTACGCTGAAGCTAGCCAGAAAGATTACCCGCGAAGTTTTGCAAGTATCCAACTTACAACTTAAAACCTTAGCAGCAGAACTTTGTCAGTTTTCTAATGTAAATAAAGAAGAACAAGCAAGTGACTGGGGAAAACGCCCCCTTAGCCAAAAGCAGCTACAATATGCCGCAATGGATACAGTTTATTTGGCTGCTGTGCATCGCCGCTTATTAGAAATTTCTAACCCTAATATTATAAATAATATTTTTGATATGGTATCTAATGGCTCAAAAAAATCAACGAAACAATCTGAAAATTCATCTTCAAATGCTACTAAAGTCAGAGTAGCCTTTGAGTGTCCTCGCCTTTTTTATTTGAATCAGCATTTCGGAGGAAATACCTTATTTTTACCACGAAATACCCATACTGGAATTGGCAAGGCATTCCATCAATTAGCTGATGAATTTGTGAGTTTAGCTACTCATGAACCACGATTTCAAGATTTGTTTCAACCATCTGCTGCCCAATTGCAGGTAGAGGAAATTGCCTCTGGTATGCAACAGCTTTTTTATGAAGTAAAGTTCTATCCTTACTTGCAACAAGTTGTTAAAAAAGATGCTAACCAAGCACAAGCACTGCTGCAAGTATGGCAGGGATTACAACGACTCATCAAACGCTTTGCAGAATTGCTGATAGTTAATCGCCGCTATTGCGATGCAGAAACAGTTATTCGTAAGACTTTTATCACAGAAGAACGCAGCCTTGAGTATTACTTTAATCTCCCAGATGGAACGCAACAACGGGTAGGAGGGGAATTTGATTGCTTAGTCTACAACTTTGAACTCAAGCGCCTATGTGTGGTGGAGTTTAAAACCTATCAGCCTGCTGATGCATCAGCGCAATTAGCCCAGGTTGCGCTTTATAGTTATATGCTGTGGCAGAAGAAAAAAGTAGCAGTTGACTCGGCGGTTTACTGTGTTTTGCCAGAATTTAAAGAGTATCAGTATACCTGGGAACAGCTAGAAAATACGGTGCATCAGCTGATTCCCTATAAGTTACAACAAATGCAGCAATGGCTGAGTTGGGAATCGCCAAATCCCAATCCCCCACCACCTACAACCCAGCCTTATCTATGCGAAATTTGTCCACAGCAGCAAAAGTGTCAGACTTATTTTGTTGATGCAAGGCTTGATCCCCCCCAACCCACGCCAGTTGCTTCAACGGGGGGAACCCCCGCAACGCACTGGCTCCCCTTAAAAAGGGGGGAGACATCTACAAAACATAATCAGGGATCAACTGATGCTGATGCCATAGGTGAAGAATTGGTTGCCACGTTGCAATCTTTTGGTATTGGTGTAGATTACCACGGCGCAGCTGTTGGTCCAGCTTTTATCCGAGTGAAGCTCAAACCCCAGCTTGGTGTTAAAGTGAACTCTCTGCTGAAGTTATCAGCTGATTTGCAAGTACAGTTGGGCTTAGCAAACCCGCCTCTGATTTCTCCTCAGGCTGGATATGTGAGTGTTGATTTACCTCGTCCAGATAGACAAGTTGCTAGATTTGAGGATTACATAAAGTCGCAAGCTTTACCAGCAACAGCACCTGTAAAAATTGCTATTGGGGTGAATTTAGAGGGACAGCTGCTAGAAGCTGATTTGTCCGATCCAAATACCTGTCACTTTTTGGTTGGGGGTACAACTGGAAGTGGAAAGAGTGAGTTTTTGCGATCGCTCCTTCTGAGTCTACTGGTTCGTCATTCGCCGCAACAGTTGCAAATCGCCCTTGTTGATCCCAAACGAGTTACCTTTCCCGAATTTGAGCGGATGCGGTGGTTGTATTCGCCAGTCGTTAAAGATAGCGATCGCGCTATTGAGCTGATGGATCAATTAGTCACACAAATGGAGTCGCGTTATCAGCGGTTTGAACAAGCTGGGTGTGCTGATTTGAGTACTTACAATCAACGTTCTCAAAAGCCTTTGCCCCGCATTGTCTGTATTTTCGACGAATACGCGGACTTCATGGCAGAAAAGGAAACTCGTACAGCGTTAGAACAAAGCATTAAACGGCTGGGTGCAATGGCAAGAGCAGCTGGAATTCATCTGATTATTGCTACCCAACGTCCTGAAGCAGGTATTGTTACCCCAATTATACGCTCTAACTTACCAGGACGCGTTGCACTCCGAACTGCCAGTGAAGCAGACTCAGCAATTATCTTGGGAGGTAAACAAACAGCCGCTGCTCGCTTATTAGGTAAAGGCGATTTACTCTACCTCATTGGCGCTCAAATCCATCGGTTACAAAGTTTATTTGCGGCGGATATTAGCCTACCGTTAGCCTAGCCTTAGTATCTACATTGAACTGTGGAAATTAAATAATCTCTATCTATAAAAACAATGACATAAGAGTCAATTCCCAGAGATGAAACTACAGATAAAGACAGACTATTTATCTCTGTCCATCTCTGTGCATCTTTTCTAAATTATCAAATTAGGGATTTTTGCAAGAACTCTAGCCAAGAGTCAAAAACTCCGCAGGGAAATGAAATATCTAAACGTAATTTCTCATTAGCCGTCCTCGCTGGATAGTTTAGGTAACTGCTCAATTGCTTTTGACCACACTTTTTTGTAATCTTCAATTGCACCGCTGTAGTCTTTTAGCTTAGAGCGGGCATTACCCCGGCTGATATAAGCTTTAGCATCGTTGGGATGAATCCGCAGAAACTGCGTGTAATCTTCAATTGCACCCCTGTAATCTTTTAGCTTAGAGCGAGCATTAGCTCGATTGATGTAAGCTTCACCATAGTTGGGATTCAGTTCTATAGACCAAGTGTAATCTTCAATTGCATTAGTGTAATCTTCCAATTCACAATAAGCATTGCCTCGGCTAATGTAAGCTTTGGCATCGTTAGGATTAATCTGCAGGTACCGGGTATAATCATTCATTGCACCAATGTAATCTTTGACCATAAAGCAAGCATTACCCCGGCTCATATAAGCTTCTGGATCCTGAGGATTCATCCTTAAAGATTGTGTGTAATCTTCAATTGCACCGCTGTAATCTTCCAACTCACAACGGGCATTACCCCGGCTAATGTAAGCTTTGCCATTATCAGAATTTAGCCCCAGAGATTGGGTGCTATGTTGAAGCTCATACTGACCATTATCTAAGGTAACGTAAACTTCGGCATCGTTGTGACCATTATCTAAGGTAACGTAAACTTCGCTATCGTTAGAATTAAGGGGCAAAAACTGGGTGCTATCCTCAATTTCGTTGCTGTAATCTTCCAACTCAGATTGAGTATGAGTGTGGCTAATATTGATCTCAGTCTCAACATAATTGGGATTAAGCCCTAAGGACTGAGTGTAGTCCACAATTGCTTCTCTTTTATGAACTCCAGGGCTGAGAAACCGAATGTCATTAGGAATGGGATAGCCAGGATTGATCTGCATACTACTGCTGTAATCCGCGATCGCTCCCTTGTAGTCTCCAAGTTCAAAGCGGAGTAGCCCTCGATTGGAGCGAGCTTCGACATCGTTAGGATTAAACTGCAGGTACATATCAAAGTCTATCATTGCACCTTTGTAGTCTCCTAGCTTTTGACGGGCAAGCCCTCGCTGGTAGTAAGCCTTAAAGCCGTTGGGATTGAGCCGCACGAACTCGTTAAAGTCTGCAATGGCTCCTTGGTAATCTCCTTTTCGAGCCTTTTCCTCTCCTCGGCGATAGAACACCTCGATCACATCGTACTGACTACGAAGCTGTGCTGCCGCCTGCTGTCGTTCGATGATAGTGCGTGATAGATTTATTGCATTACGCCGCAACTCAAGTTGTCCTATCACCTGATCACTCAATACTCGTAGTGCTTCCACCTGTTCGAGACTCAAATCTCGGGGCACTATGTCAATCACGCATAACGATCCCATCGCAAATCCCTCTGGTGTAATTAGGGGTGCGCCAGCGTAAAAACGAATGTTGGGATCGCAGAGTACCAAAGAGTTTTTTGCAAACCTAGAGTCTGCTAACGCATTCCTGACGACTAATGGTTTTTGTTGCAAAATCGTATAAGCGCAGAATGCGAGATCCCGGCTCGTTTCAGGCGCTGTTAAACCCACTTTCGATTTAAACCACTGCCGATTCCCATCGACAAGGCTAATAAGCGCAATTGGGGTACGACAAATTTGTGCAGCTAAGAAGGTAAAATCGTCGAAGGCTTTTTCCGCAGGAGTGTCGAGAATTTGATACTGGCTGAGTGCATTGAGCCTAGCTATTTCATTGTTAGGCAGTGGCGGTTGTGGGTTCATTTTTTTTGGTAAATCTCCGAAAGCTGGTTTGATAAAGCAAATAACATCGAGACGCACCTTCTTAACTCAATAACAGGTCGTTCTTCTTAATTAGTATCGTGTATTGAGGAACACCCAATATACTAGTCTGTTAACCGAAAAATAATCGCTTATGGCAGGCACACCGGATACACGGAGTGAGGGACGCAAAGAGAGTTTTTGAAAGATATTATTACTTGCTGCTAAAGCAGTTACACTCATCTCGTCTTAAAAAGCAGCTCCAATGATTACTCATTGCGGATCTAGTACCCAAAGCATATTGTAACAAATTATACGGAATTAAATAGTAAAGCATTTATCCATCTTACATCTGTTTTAAGATAGATTTTGACTTACAAGTGTTATTTTTGGGTAATAAGATTAATATATTTATATAATCATTTTTAAATAACTTTCAATTTTTGTAAATATTTTTACAGATAAAATATAAAATCTTAATAAATAAGGCTTTCCATCAAAAGTCGTTGATGATTAACTTCAATACAGCCTGGAGCTTCTCCGCTGACTATATCCAAAATTACCCATCTTTTCCTTGGGGTTCGGATGAGTGGTAGTTCATCGCATTAATTATGATGGTTGTATAAGTTCGTACTCAGGACTTTAGCCCTAAACTCTTTGAGCGAAGACAGCGTTCACTACGAAGCCTTCAAAATTAATGCCATAGACCAGTAGGTCGGTACAAATAAAGTTTAGCAATGATAGGAACTCAAAAAGACGCAACCAAGCCAGATGCCATATCACAAGTCATATTAAATGTATTGGGCATGGCTTCTAATAGCTTGTACAACACTGGTCTATATCTAAGTCGTCAACAATATTTTGAGAACGACAAAACTATTACCTACGCTCAGATGTGCAAGGATTTGAAAGTTGACGAAAACTACAAAGTTATGCACTCACAGGCAGGTCAACAAACACTTAAAAGTGTTGCTGAAGCATTTAAGTCCTTTCAAGCATTAGACAAGAGATCCAACAAAGGAGAACTTAACCAAAAACCAAGACTACCCCATTACCGTTCAAAAGGCGGAATGTATCAAGTGGTCTATCCCAGTCAAGCCATTAAAGTAGTTGAAAAAGATGGTACAAAATGGTTGGAAGTTCCACTAGGACGCGCAGGGAAAACCTACTTCGAGGGGATAGAGGGTATTACTGTGCCATATCCTGAACGTCTTTGGAGCAAAACCATTAAAGAACTTCGGTTTATTCCTTCTCATGGTATTTGGTATACCGAGTATGTTTATGAGATGGATGAAGTACTACAAGCAATTGGAACTAATGCTATTGGTATAGATCCAGGTCTAAACAATTGGATATCAGCAGTATGCACCAATGGTAAGTCCTTGGTAGTAAGTGGTAGACGGTTAAAGTCCATCAATCAGTGGTGGAACAAGACCAAGGCTGCTTTGCAAACAGCCGTTGATAAACAGTTTGGTGAGGATTCTTTTTTCACGAAACGCATGGCTCGGATGACTGATAAGCGCAACAGACAGATAAGGGATGCGACCAATAAGGTAGCAAGAAAAGTCATTAACTGGTGCTTAGACAATGCGGTTGGAACTGTAGTTTTTGGTTGCAACCTAGAACAAAAACAAGGCATTGATATTGGTCGCCGTAACAATCAAGACTTTGTGCAAATTCCTACTGCTAAGTTGAGAAAGCGAATAGAGCAGTTGTGTCAATTGCATGGTATCAACTATGTAGAAACAGAAGAAGCATACACAAGCCGCGCTAGTTTTTTGGACGGAGATTTGGTGCCTGCATTTGGCGAAAAACCCGTTCGCGCAGCGTCTCCGAAGGAGATAGGGTACCAATTCTCAGGCAAGCGGATTAAGCGTGGTGAATACACTTCTAAATCTGGTATTCGCATCAACGCGGATTTGAATGGCGCTGCCAATATCCTTTCCAAAGTAAGTACGAGTCTAGGGCTAGACCTTAGACAGATAGGTAGGGGTTGCTTGACGCAACCCATGCGGTTCTACGCATGAATCCCACGGCTTAAAGCCGTGGGTGCGTCAAAAACTTGTCATAACTTGAGCTAACTGATTAGATAAATCCACGCTCTTATCTTGGGACTGTTGAAATAAAACACCAGCTAAAAAGTAATAATCGCCAGAATAAAAAGCCATTTTGTTTTTTCGTAATTCCTCTATGTGGTTTTTAACTTTTGGCTCCGAGCTATAGTAACCAAATTTTAAAGGTAAAACTATAAAATTTGTCACACGGTAACCGTTAGCTCTTGCATGAACAATTGTACTTTCTGGGTTAGAAAAGCTAGAGACTAAAAGTAATACATTGTCATAACCTAATGATAAGAGTTCGTTGGTAACTGTTGCTCCATCTATGCCACCAAATAACAATGGCATATAAATTTCCTTATCGGGGGCGGGGAGATAAGGAGGATTAGCAACTAGATACTCAGCTTCTGGTTGAGAAGACTCAAACAAACATGAATTATGAATTATGTATTTCTGACCAAGATTATATTCGTCGATTGTTAAATTTGCGGTCTTCCAAGCAGAAGTATTTAATTCAAATCCATGTATGACACCATCAAACTTGTTTCTCAGTAATGAATTAATAACAGGGCTGCCATCTCCTGAACCAAACTCAACGACACGCTCAGATTTTTGACAATTTCTCAGAACCAAATTTTCCAAGCAGTTTGAGTAAAAATTGGATTCATCAGGGCAAAAAAAGATGTTTTTCATTTGATTAATCATTAATTCCAATATTTTTGAACACAGGCGGGTAGTGCGCACCCTAGCAGCTACCTTTCAAATGGCAATAAAAAATGGTTCCTTTAGCAAGTAATCTGTTACTAAAGGAATAAATTGCTATGTGAATGACCAGTAGATTAGAAATGCAAAATTACGAATGCTGCTGGTCTACCATTGTGAACTTTGAATTATGAATAACTTAATATGGCTTGTTCTGCTTCACGTATCGACTGCACAACAGCAAGAGCCGCGCGATCGCCTGTGAGCTTTTCTTGGTCGTATCCCAGCACCAATTGCCATGCATCATCAGGGTACATTTGAGCCAAAGGCAAAGCCACATCATCCAACATCCAACGCCCGTGGCGTTCATCTTCTCGGATGTGCAATTCCCAATAACCCATCGCCGCGTCAGATAGTTCGAGTCGTTGCGCCGCAGCAAGATAGTTTCTGTAAGCCGCAGGTCCCGCCACCTCGAAATAGGTCAATCCACCGCTGTAACGCAGGAAATGGCGCTTGCATTCAGTCAACAGGAAGTTATGATTAGCGCAAGCCAGCACTTCCCAGGGAACTAAATCGAAGTACCCCTCTGGTTCCGTGTTCATCCCAAACTCAGCCAGCATTTGGGCAAAAAATGTAGAGTGCTTGCGAGAAAAACGACCGTTGCCGTATTCTTCCAGCAGGACACGCACCAAAGTACACTGTACTGGATTAGCTGCACCACCCAAAATGCGAGAAAGGCGACTACCTTCGACTAAACCGTCAAACGAGCCAATCGCCAGCAAGTGACGGTAGCCAGCTTCACTCATTTCCTCACGGATGTAACGACTTTCCCCCGACAAAGGCGGATCTAAATCCTCAGCACAACGATCAATCAGAGCTTGTTTAACATCCAATTGTTGTAATGCAGCGACATCGATTTGTGCGAGTTCCCACTCTTGCCAAGCCGTCTCAATTTGGTCGCGCACCTTATACAAGTAAGGAGAACGCTCGTTGACGTAGTGGCGTAGGTCGTCGTACCAAAACAGATTTAACCGATTGATGCGGTATAGTATGCGCTGGATAAAGCGGTGAGCGGCATCATCACCAGCACCATTTTCATAAGCATCACGAATTGCCACAGAGAGTACGCGTTCAAACTCACTGTTTAATGCAGGCTCTGCATCTAGTTGTTTGTCCAAATTCTCTGTTGCAAGCAGTTCTATAAATTGCTGCTCAGCACGCTCGTAGTTTCTATCTATTTTTTCTTTTATCTGCGTACTCTTTGTTTCAACCTCGGGGAGAGGAGACATCACTAAATTGCTGTGCATGGAATACTTGGTTAGTAAAGGCAGGCGTAAAATTGTTTGCGCCTATACTATTTAGATTTCCATTAAGTAAATTTAAGTACCTCTCCCACAGGTGATAAAGAAAAATTAATTTCTTGATGAAATATTTCAGTCTAGAGGCGCACAGAGGAAGATGGGGACAAGGGGGACAAGGGAGGATTTGCTTCCTTGTCTCCCCGCTCTCCTTGTCCTCAACGTGGACTGACAGGTGCTTGATTGGCGGGTATTTGAGGCACTGGTTTACTAGGTGGAATCTGTTCAATGGTAATCAGTGCTTCCATGACTGACTTAGCAATGGGTGCGGCTACAGTACTACCATAGGCATTTTCTCCTTTTGGGTTATCAACCAATGCTAATACGACGTAGCGGGGCGATTCTACAGGTAAGATACCCACGAAGCTGGTGATTTTAGCTCCGCTGATGTAGCCACCAGCGCGACTGGCTTTTTCGGCTGTGCCGGTTTTGCCTGCAATGCGATACCCAGGAATTTGCGATGCTCTTCCTGTGCCGTCATCGACTACACTTTCCATCATCTCTACCACCTTTAGGGTGGTCGTGGGTGAGAATATTTGGCGCGGAGTAGCTCGATTGGGTGAATAGTGAACCTGCCCTTTGGTGTCTATCAGCCCCTGGACTACGTGAGGTGTGACCAATCTGCCTCCATTGGCTAAAGCTGCGTGCATTTGTACCAGTTGTAACGGTGTCAGTGAAAAGCCCTGCCCGAAGGAGCTTGTTGCTGCTTCAACTGGCGTGGCAAGAAATTCTTCCTGACGTTTTAGCTGACTGCTTACAGTGAAGGGTAAATCAGTATCATCAACGCTTTGCCCTAGCCCCAAGCGTTCCAGCCAACCGTAGTAGACTGAAGGCTGCAATCTTTGAATGATTTGCACCATGCCTATGTTGCTTGAGTGTTGCAGAATTTGAGAGATGTTGATCCGCCCGTAACGTTTGTTTTCAGCATTCCTGATTGTTCGGTCAGTTACTTGAATGTAACCGGGGTCATTAAACACATCTTCAGGTTTAATGACGCCAGCTTCCAAAGCGATCGCCACATTTAAAGGTTTGAACGTTGAACCTGGTTCATACAGATCTGCTACCGTCCAATTTTTAAATAGAGAGATATCGGCTTTAGAATATTCATTTGGGTTATAAGTGGGCTGAGAAACTAAGGCGAGTAGGGAACCATCCCACGCATCCATAACAATGACTGCTCCTCGCTTTGCCCGGTACTTTTCCATTTGTTCTTTAAGGGCAAAGCGGGCAACTCTTTGCAGGCGGTTATCTATAGTGAGTTGCAGCCGCATATCATCAGAATTGAGAAAACCCTCTGGAGCATAATCTGGCATCAGCGCCCCGTTACCCGCTCGGCTGAGCCGTACCGTCTGCATAGAACGTTCTAGCAACTTCTCTTGGCTGTACTCCACACCAGCCTGACCGCGACGGTCAAGATTCACATAGCCTACCACTTCTGCTACCAAATCCTGCTGTGGGTAGAATCGCGAGTATTTTTGAATTAACTCTAAGCCATTGAGCTGGAATGAAGAAACGCGATCGGCAATTTCTTCTGGTAATGCCGAAGCAAGTGTGATCCCGCTTTTTTTACTTTCAAACTTTTTTTCTAATTCAGCAGCGTCTTGAGCCAGTACTGGCGAAAGCTGTTCTGCCATCTGATGATTAGACTTTTCAAAGAGTTTGGGATGAGCGTACAAAGTATACACGGGACGGTCAATTGCCAGCAAATCCTTATTGCGATCGACCACTGGGCGACGGGGCACAAAAGGTCGCAAATTCACCATTTGCTGGTTTCGCGCCTTTTGTGTAAGCTTTGGTCCGCGCACGATTTGCAGGTTGTACAAGTTAACACCCAGCCCTACCCCAGCCGCAATCAGAAAGCTCCAAACAATAAACAGTCTGAATTTGGTGTTGGGTGCTTGCTCTTGAGTCTGGTCAGGTTTGCTGTTGGACTCTCGTCTCGAACCCTTCTGCTGTCGTCTGGTGAATTCTGGTTTCGGAAAGTTAAACTTTCTAAATTTTGTTCTGCTTGGTGACTTTTGCATGAATATAGTCCTTTGGACTCCGCACAGCGGTGGACAAAGTGAAAAGTCAACAGTCTAAAGTTATTATTGACTTTTGACTTTTGACCCCTTCGGGTATGCGCAAAGCGCACGCCAAAGGCGAATGCCAGTTCCCTAGGTTGGGTCTCCCGCCTATGGCACTTGCCTGGGGCACGGGCTAACGCCCTACGTGCCACGCTAACGCGTTCCAGGACTGGTCTCACCAGTCACTTATAAGGGAAACCCCAAGACCGCGCTGGCTCACTTTTGACTAATATCCGACTGGATTGGGGGTTTGCTGTTGTATTTCTGAATTTGGCGTCCTGTTAAGTACTGGGTTAGGCTCAACAGGTGCTCTCTTCAAGAAAACCATCCCTGCGGGAGTTGGCGATACCAGTTTGGCTGGTGGGCGTTCTGCTTCTTTCGCCATTTGGTTTTTTAGCACCTCGTTGGTTGTCATCAACTGCCGCTCATAGCGTTCCAAGTTATGCCGCTTGCGGTATGCCTGACTCCAAAGTTGTTGGGAATATACACTCCAACCATAAACTACAAGCATCGTAGCGACTAACACAAACGCCGCAATTGAAGAATGACGATGTAAGGCGAAAAGGCGCTGCAACCACGAAGGGACAGACTCAGCAGATGGCATCACAGGGACGCTTGAGGCTTTTTGTTTGCTGGGATCTGGCACGGATGTTGTTGTTTGTGTCTTGGCGCTGGAAGCCGCCCTTGCCATCTGCCGTGCAGAGACTGATAAATTTTTCGATGAATACCTTTGTTTTCTAGAGGATACTGATGTAGACAAGGTAGGCAGAGCGACTTGGGGAGTTATGAACTCCGGTGCCTGTGGGGCATTTTCTGGTGGTTGAGTGGACTCTTTTTGTCGGCGAGCAGAGCGACGTTTTCTGCCACTTCTCACTGCTGTCCGGAACCCACTGCCCGTTGCAGAAACATCTGATTTGCGAGCAACAGCCATAATTTTTTGGATAGAAAATACTTTATTCTAGATGATTGTTTGTTTTTACTCTGGTTATTATTGCCTTTCGGGGAATAACCACAAATACACCCTACACCCAATCAATATATTCTGATAGGTAGGCGCACCAATCTTGCGATTCCCAAGAAACTTAGTTTCTTGGGAATGAATGGAATTGCCGCTGAACATCTTGAGTGCTCAGGTATCGCATTTATAAAGTATGGCAACGCATTGCCACTATAAGCAAGAGTTTCAAAAAAAAACGCAATTTTTGCTATGATATCGCCCTTTGTGACTTAATTTGCTAATACTACCCTGAACGATTGAGTGACTTTACAAGAAGCAAAAACATTTTGCTTAAATCTGTTATCTCAAGTTGCTTAAAAAAAAGCAACAAATAAGGTATCGTAGTCAACAGGCTAAAATTGTTATTGCCGCAATTGGTGAAAGAGGAGTTATGAAAATAAAAATCCTTAGTTTTGCTTTAATTTTGGGTCTGGCAGCAGCTCTCGGAGCCTGTGATAGTGGTGGTGGTGGCGGCGATGCTCCTGGGGGCGCTGGGGGCGCTGGAGGTGCCGCTACTTCACCTGCTGAACCAGCAGATACTGGCACTACCCCTCCGGCGGGTGGCACCACAACTACCCCTGGTGGTGCTGGTGCTGGTGCTGGTGGCGCAGCTAGTCCTGCCGCCACTCCAACCAAGTCCCCCTAAATAGCAGTCTCAAAATAGCCAAAACAGGTTGTTGCAGCGCGTCTCACTACATTGGTTGAGTTGATCCTCCCAAATTTCTACAGAGTAGATGGCTGAGTTTTGAGAGTGCATAAATTAGTCACGCTCACTGACACTTTGTCTTGACAATCCCCTGTACTCCGTTTCTCGTCTGGAAAGGTGATCTGATAGCAACACTTGAGGTTGCCAGGTCTTCACAGCAACTTACCCAAGAAACCCGGTTTCTCTGTGAAACCGGGTTTCTTTATAGGTAAGCTATTGGGGAGGTGAGGAGAGAATAACTCATGACTCATGACTGGAGGGAACAGAGAAATGACAAGGGTGATAAGATTTCTGGTTTTAACAGTCTGTACTAGCATATTGGTGGAGCTAAGCAGTCATTGGGGGGCATTGGTTATGGCATTACCGCCACAAGAAGAGATACCAGAAGAAATATTGCGGACCGAGATTATTACAACAGCGCGATCGCCTGTTGATGGTAAACCCTTGAGCGCTGGCGAATATGCTCAATTGCAGGCTCAGTTGCAAAAAGTCCCCCCCCCAAAACTTGATCCCAAAATTCGGGATCAAGTTTTTCTGCTGCGACTGCGTAAAACCTTGCTTCAGCTTTTCCCCTTTCTAAATCTTTGAAGCGTGTATGAATCAAAGAATTTACTACATTTTACACTCCATACCTTACACGAGGTAAAGCATACTCCTCCAAAAGGACTCCCTCCAAAGTACGATGACTCTGGCGACAAAATTGCAAATAAATGTAAAGAATATATATATATGTTTTACAAAGCAAATTTACTTACCCACTTTAGTCAACGTAGGTAGCTGCATGTCTATGACCACGATCGCCTCCGAACAGGTTAACCGCATCGTTTGGAATCAACATCAAGATCCGTTTGAAGTACTCGGTGCCCACCCCATTGAACAGAATGGCAAAAACGTCTGGGCTGTGCGAGCTTACCTACCAAGTGCGAGTGCGGCTTGGGTCATCCTTCCCGAAGAACGCAAGGAATACCCAATGGAAGCGGTGCATCATCCCCACTTTTTTGAATGCACTATAGAAACAAAAGAACTAGCAAACTACCAGTTACGGATAAAAGAAGGCGAACACGAGCGAGTCATGTATGACCCTTACGCTTTCCCTTCTCCCCGGCTGACTGAATTTGATTTGCACCTGTTTGCCGAAGGCAACCATCACCGGATTTACGAGAAACTGGGAGCGCACCCCGCTGAAATCAACGGTGTTAAAGGCGTTTATTTTGCCGTTTGGGCACCCAACGCCCGTAATGTTTCAATCCTGGGAGATTTCAATAACTGGGACGGGCGCAAACACCAGATGCGAAAAGGACACACTGGAATTTGGGAATTGTTCATTCCCGGACTTGGTGTAGGAGAGCATTACAAATACGAAATCAAAAACTTTGAAGGACACATCTACGAAAAATCTGATCCCTACGGTTTTCAACAAGAACCCCGCCCCAAAACCGCATCCATTGTCACCGATTTGGATGGCTATACCTGGAGTGACGAAGACTGGCTGGAAAAACGGCGTCACGCCGACCCCCTCACTCAACCCCTTTCAGTTTACGAACTGCATTTAGGGTCTTGGTTACACGGCTCTAGTGCGGAACCACCCAAACTGCCCAACGGTGAAACCGAACCTGTCGTTACTGTTTCCGAACTTAATCCAGGCGCACGCTTCCTCACCTATCGGGAACTGGCAGAACGGCTTATTCCCTACGTCAAAGATTTGGGATACACTCACATTGAAGTGCTGCCCGTTGCTGAGCATCCCTTTGATGGCTCCTGGGGTTATCAAGTCACTGGGTACTACGCCCCCACCTCGCGTTTTGGTCGCCCAGAAGACTTTATGTATTTCGTTGACCAGTGCCACAAAAACGGTATTGGGGTGATTGTAGATTGGGTTCCCGGTCACTTCCCCAAAGATGGTCATGGTTTAGCATTCTTTGATGGTACCCATCTTTACGAACACGCTGACCCCCGCAAAGGCGAACACAAGGAATGGGGGACTCTCGTGTTCAACTACTCCCGCAACGAAGTCCGAAATTTCCTGGTGGCGAATGCCCTGTTCTGGTTTGACAAATTCCACATTGACGGCATTCGTGTTGATGCTGTCGCCTCCATGCTTTATCTCGACTATTGCCGCGAAATTGGAGAATGGGAGCCCAACCAATACGGCGGTAGAGAAAACTTAGAAGCGGCAGATTTCGTCCGCCAGGTAAATCACACCATTTTCAGCTATTTCCCAGGCGTTCTCTCAATTGCTGAAGAATCCACCGCATGGCCGATGGTATCTTGGCCCACCTATACAGGAGGATTGGGCTTTAACTTGAAGTGGAACATGGGCTGGATGCACGATATGCTGGATTACTTCAGCATGGACCCGTGGTTCCGCCAGTTCCACCAAAACAACATCACCTTTAGTATGTGGTATCACCACAGCGAGAACTATATGCTTGCCCTGTCCCACGATGAGGTGGTACATGGTAAGAGCCATATCATCGGCAAAATGCCAGGGGATAAATGGCAGAAGTTCGCCAACGTGCGTTGTTTGTTTGCGTATATGTTCACCCACCCAGGTAAGAAAACCATGTTTATGGGCATGGAGTTTGGGCAGTGGAGTGAGTGGAATGTCTGGGGTGACTTAGAGTGGCAGCTATTCCAGCATGAGCCGCACGTACAGCTAAAAGAGTTTTTCAAAGAACTAAACCATCTTTACCGCTCCGAACCAGCTTTATACACCCAAGATTTTGCACGCGAAGGGTTTGAGTGGATTGATTGTAGCGACAACCGCCACAGCGTGGTTTCTTTTATCCGTCACGACAAAGATTCTGATAATTTCGTTGTTGTGGTTTGCAACTTCACACCCCAACCCCATTCCCACTATCGCATCGGTGTACCTGAGCTAGGTTTCTATACTGAGTTGTTCAACAGTGATGCTCGTCAGTATGGTGGCAGCAACATGGGTAACTTAGGTGGTAAATGGACGGACAACTGGTCGTTGCACAATCATCCCTATTCTCTGGATTTGTGTCTGCCACCCTTGGGGGTACTGGTTCTCAAGTTGGATAAGCAGAAGACAGCAGAAGTGATGGAGTAAGATGGAGGGTGGGCTGTTTGCCCACCCTACTTTGTTAAAGAGATTACATTAAACATCAAGTCTTTAAATTTTAATACTAGACTTTAAATATTTATAACAGTATAAATCCTGACAATGACAGAAAAGAAGCGAATCAGTGAATTGTTGTAATTCACTTGTTTCGTATGCCTCAACCAAATCCTGATCGCAGAACTCGTAAAGAAATGATACAAGACCTGCTGACAGAAATAGAAATTGATATGGAGAAAGATAAACAAAAAGCCTGTCAAACCTTATTTGATTTAAAAAATGATCCAAATAACCAGAGATATCTTGAGGGTAATATCTTTGATAAATACATCACTTTAGAGCAACGTTGTAACAAACAGCAATAGAAAATATAACCTCCTTACCTATCAACTCTGAACCTTTAATTTCGAGAGGGGTTCAATGAGAAATCTATCAAGGTAGATTTGGATTCTTGTAACAGCCTGTTCAGAAAGACCATAATTGGTGGAAACTATTTGATTTCTGATCAACTGAAAAACTTCTACATAAGCTTCTGGAGGTAAGGTAAAGTTAATTACACTTGTTGCTGGTGAATTGGGTGCATCACCTTTATTCATGTAATGTGCAATCCAAGATAAATATAGATCAATGTCTTTACAAAACTGTGTAATTTTATCTGCTCTAATGACGGAGTTATCCAAATTTTTAGTTCTCAACTTTCCTTGAGTAATCCAGTTTTGTATCGTTAGTACTAATTTACTTCGATTCTTTAATAACCAGTTATAGGCTTCTTTGTCAGCTTTCTCTGTAGCTGCTATCTTTTCTAGCTCAAAATCATACTTATATGCTTGCTGTAATTTCTCAAGCAGAAAAGTTTTAATGTCTTCATCTTGAGAATCTAAGTTTTCTATCTCTACTCTTATAACATCTTTTAATTTTTTCACAAATACAGTGATGGCTCTATATTTTTGCTCAAAGTTAAGTAAATCTTCTTCAAGCTTCTCAATGCGTTCTTCAAATAATTTGTTTTGACTTGCCAGAAAAACAAGATTATTAATATTATTCTGTGCGAAAGCTATGATTTGTTTGATTACCTCCCACGTTTGTTTGATGACCTTGTACGGTATTCTGACCTGCATTGACACCAGAAACAGACTCTATGTCCTGTTCAGTGATGGAGCCGACATTATTATAGTTAGTGCCAGAAGCGGAGGTATTTTTTATCGCTTCCTGTAGTTCGGCAACCAGTTTTTCTAGTTCTTTTCTGAAATCTTCCTCTTCTGTAGCTTTCTTTTCAACCAGTGCCTGAAGCGCTTTGGGATTGTCAGGGGCTTGTGCAAGTTCAGGTTTACCAGCAAATTTGTAATGAAAGAAACCCCGCAGACGCTCAACACCTGCTTTGTAGGCATCACTACCAATGCTTTGAAACGCACCTTCTACAGCTTTACTAAGAAAAAAGTTTACAGCAGCCTGAGCAAGTAACACCACAGCCATGTCGTAACTACCTGAATAAATGCACTATGTATATGTATATTAAAAAACACACACGTAATGTAATGTCAAGAGGTACTTAAAACTTATTTAGATAAAGCTTCAAAACCACCTTACAAATATTTATTGCGATCGCACTCCATCCCTGCAATCAAGTAACATAAAAGAGTCCGCAATGGCTACGCAACAGGTGAAAAGCCATGTGCTTGGTTCCGTTGGGAGCGAAATCAGTTGGTAAGTCAGTCATTAGGGTTAGGATTGCAGCAATTGCGCGGAGCGCAGTGGGCTAAAGCCCAATCGCCTCCGGTTACTGTTTCGCACCATTGCACAACAAGCTGTCGTTAGGAATGCACAAGTTGTCGTAATGGCACAATAAAATATTAAGGTAGCGGACGCTGACGTAATTGTGTACGCTCAAACACTGTAAAATATCCTTCCAAAACCAATCCTTCAACGCTCAACAAATGCAATAAATCTTGTGCAGGTTCTTCTGGCGTTGCAGGCAAATAGCGAAAATAAACTACACCCTTTGGTACCGACATCCGAAGTCTATAAATTAATTCGCCATAATCTCGGTCAAATGTCAAAATAATTCTTTCTTCATGTACAGCCCGTTCCAAAACTATCGAATCTTCAACACCAGGAGCATCTTCACTACCATAAGCTACATCATAACCAGCATCCCGCAAGCGTACTACACTCATCATCGGGAAATTTTCGTTTGCTAAAAATCGCATCACGCTGACTCAGATAAAAACGGTAGCATATACAAAGATTCATCTCGCATACACTCAGCAACAAACACAAATACAGCTTGCACAGCTTCTGGTGTCAAAGTCGGATAATTCTCTAAAACTTGCTGTACTGTCCAACCATTAGCAAATAAACCAAGTATAAATTCAACAGATAACCGCGTACCTTTTACCGTCGGTTTACCTAATAGTATTTTTGGGTCTGAATGGATGTACTGTCGCCAGTCCATAATCAATAATTTTTTATAGCAAAGGTAATCATTAAGATTTTAACTAATAGCACGAAGTGCCCGCTTGAGAGCGATTGCCCAAGGGGCAGTGGCAAAGGCGATCGCAGAAAATGAGGATCACAATGAAATTGAGCGATTGCGCAAAGCACCCGTTGTGGAGGAGCGAGCGCGATTCGGGGTAGTGGCAAAGCCAATTGTAGTTCCACAAGAAGCTGTCGTTAGGAATGTACAAGTCGTCGTTAGATCACAACAAACTGTCGTTACATCACAATAAGCTGTCGTTAGATCCTAACAAGTTGTCGTTACGACACGATAAAAAGTGAACAAAATATTAAGTAGGGGAGGCAGTTTGCGGTGTAGATTTTCTTCCCGCAAAACTGGTGTTGTGTTACGGCATGCCTGTAACCAAAGATAGCGACAATCAATATTTTTACCGTAACGCACCGACGAGATGAATGGTGCGTTGCGCTTCGCTATAACGCACCCTTGTATCTTAGAAGAAGTGGTAGACCGTCGCACCCTAGGTCATTAAAGACCGCTTTGTAGCATGGGTCACCACAACAATCTCCTAGACAGAACTCGAACAGTCGCCAGGGTCAAAA
>JAHHIB010000097.1 GCA_019359075.1 Kalymmatonema hyalinum WJT4-NPBG1 | reverse complement strand
CTCCGACAAGCATTTTTATAAAAAGTTAGATTTAATACTTGAACTCCAGTTAAGACTCTTCATTGGAACTAACTCTGAGTGACGGTTGCGCTCTGCGCAACCGCTAAATTGGCATTGGCGATCGCATAGCTGAGTTAATGAACCAATGGTTCGAGATATTAGGGCAGTTCATCCGTGAAGCGCAAGAACTGGGAGAGCTTAATTGCGATGTTGATGCGGCTCAACTGGCATTTGAAATCCATGCTTTGATGTGGGGAGCTAACTGGATGCTGCAACTGCACAGCGATCGGCAAGCGATAACCAGAGCCAAGACAGCGATTTCTCATCGTCTACAGAGTGTCACAACTAAGTAGTCGTCATGGACATCGCCTTGCATAGCAACTTGTTTACCAAGGAGAAAGGACAGCAAGAAGGACAACGCTTGGTGATGGAAAATTTGCTTAGAGTCCGGTTTGGAATTGTGGATGCAGAACTGCTAGGAGTGGTTGAAGCAATACTACAGTTACCACCAGAAGAATATAGCCGCTTGTTACTAGAATTATCCCGTGAGGAGTTGTTGGCTTGGTTTGGATCGGGCAGCAATTGATAACGATAACCTCAAACACTGGCAATTAGGCTTCATAATTACCAGTTAGTATTGACTTAAAGCACAACAATAATGATGGAGCCGTGACAGCCAACTCAGCCGATACTTCATCTTCTGTATTTCACCTCTCTCCTTTAATTAGAATCACGCTTTTGAGTCTATACATAGCACTCACGACACCGTTACCTTTCCTCTCACAGGTAACAGCTGCACCCGTACCACCAACATTGTTGTGGGTGGGCATTATCATAGGTTTTATTGCTCTGTATGCAGCGTTGAGCGAACGCGTCATTTTAGATGACCAGGGAATTCAGGTAACTTACCCTCAATGGGTACCGGGTTTTTTCCGTAAAGGCTGGTCTTTACCTTGGTCTGAGGTGAAAGAGTTAAAACCACGGACGACTGGTCAAGGAGGACTAGTTTACTACTTCCTTAGCAAGGAAGGAAAAGGTTATCTACTACCAATGCGTGTAGCCGGATTTGCCCGTTTGGTGAAACTTGTGCAAGAAAAGACAGGGATAGATACTACAGATGTCTATCCTTTAGCGCAACCTTGGATGTATTTAATTTTACTTGGATTTACGCTGTTGCTGCTGTTAGTTGATGGCTGGACGATCACCACAGCGTTAGCGCAAGGTAACATAAATTAAAGCATCACGCCAAGTAGCCAACCGATGACCTACAGTATAACGAATGTAACGGATGTATCTGTGTGGAACCCAAAGACAAATTATCCGCTACATTCGTTACTTATGCGTTGCTAAATTAGCGTGAAACTTAAAGGACATTTATTAGACAAAGGTTTATTTTGGAGAGTCAACAAGACACGCAGATGAGGAAACTTACCCTCAAAGCACAACTGCGCTTAGAACAAGTCAGTCTTTTTGCCAGCTTGAAAACCCAGAGTAAAGGTAAGCAGGTAGGACACCCAATATTACAGGATATTTCCTTTGAGGTATTTGAGGGAGAACGCGTTGCCATTGTTGGACCATCCGGTGCAGGAAAAAGTCATTTATTACGCCTCCTGAACCGTCTAAGTGAACCCACAAGCGGTAAAATTTATCTGGAAAATCAGGAGTATTCCCAAATTCCTGTATTGCAGCTACGCTCCTTAGTGACACTGGTACCCCAAGAATCCAAACTGTTGGGAATGACGGTGAAAGAAGCATTGGCATATCCCCTGGTTTTGCGTGGTTTACCCAAACAGACAATTGAGCAACGCATCACTCACTGGATAGAACAGTTGCAAATTCCAGAGGAATGGTCAGCGCGGACTGAGGTGCAACTTTCTCTTGGTCAGCGACAGCTTGTGGCGATCGCTCGTGCTTTAGTTATTCAACCGAAAATTTTATTGTTAGATGAGCCAACCTCTGCCCTAGATCTAGGTAGAGCTGAGCATCTTATAGAAACTTTCAGCCAGATTGCTCAAAGTCATCAAACAACGGTTGTTATGGTAAATCACCAGCTAGAACTAGCCCAGAAGTTTTCTACACGTCTATTGTATTTACAGCAAGGGCGCTTACTTGTCAATCAAAAAGCGTCTGAAATAAGCTGGGCTAACTTAAGAGAAAGCTTGACGCAAGCAAAAGCCGAAGATGAATTTGGATTTTAGTCATTACTTATTCGTCTCCTTGTCTTTTTGTCCTCCTCTCACCGGGGAGTGCTGAGGGTTGAACGTTGATTGCTAAACCTCTCTTTAGGTAACTTTGTTGGTGACTGTCCAATATTGGCATTCAAAATTTCCATGTTAAAACGGTATCCTACATTACGGATGGTTTGAATTAAACTAGGTTGGCGGGGGTCTAGTTCAACTTTTTTCCGCAACGATAAAACATGAGTATCAATGGTGCGTGGGTTGTCTATGGCATCAGGCCAAGCACGGCGTAGCAGTTCTGACCGACTCAATGGCACTCCTCCAGCTTGTGCCAAAACGTATAGCAAACTGAATTCCTGCGGTGTTAAGTCAATAAACTCTCCTTGGAAGCGAACGCGACGCTGTACTAAATCAATTTGCAAAGACCCATAATCCAAATAAGCTGGTGCAACGGGTGTGCGATTGCGACGAATGAGTGCCTCAACCCTTGCAAGAAACTCTTGCATCCCAAAAGGTTTGCTGAGGTAATCATCTGCTCCCGCTTTCAAACCAGTGACTATATCAGCTTCATTGCTACGGGCAGATAGCATTAAAATTAAAGGCTGTTGTTGACGATGTAACCAACGGCAAAATTCAATGCCATCACCATCAGGTAAATCGGCATCGAGAATCACCAGTGTTGGTTGATGGCTTAAAAACACTTCTCTAGCTTGATAAATACTTGCGGCTTGATGCACCCGATAGTCCAGTTGTTGCAAGTGCCAGCCTAGCAATGACCTCAGATGGGGATTTCCCTCAACGATTTCAATACAAACCGAACCCACGGTGGCAAGACCCCTTAGCGTATATGAATTTCAAAGTAACAAAGCCTATGTCTTAGGTTTTGTAATCCTTGTTACCTCAATTGCTATTGGCTTCATATTTACTAATACCAATACTGGCAAGGTGCTTAATTGATGCCTTAGCCAAAGCCAAGTTAGTAATATTCTTAAATTTTTGTTAGACTTAGCAAAACTACTTTTGATTAAAAATCCTGCTGAAAAAGGGGTGCTATTGACTGAAAAAGTGTCACCAAACAAGGTAACCGTTACCAAAAAATTTTTTCAGCTTTATGGTGAAAGCAAAATCGATATTGTTCTATAGATCGGTTCCCACACCCCGCGACCCAGTTGGGCTATTGCTTGAGACAATTATAACAATAGCTTACCTGAGAATCATATTCCCACTTTTCTGGAATAGGATCGAGATAGTCTGTAGCTGCTCGTGAGATGTCCCTTTGGGGGAGATATATTCTTTTAGTTAATGCCAAACTGAAAGTGAGACTTCCCATCTCAGACTCAATAAATTACAATTTTCTATTCCAAACACTTTTCCATAAGCAGTTATGCTCCAAGACACACAAACCATTCGCTATTACCAAAGACTAACCGACGCCTTCGTCGAGTTATGGAATCGCGGTTATCGTACGGATGATATGCGGATGTATTTGGATGGCTATATAGCCGCACTGCAACACAGTAACGCCATTGAACCGTATCTGATTCATCGCTTAGAGGAGGAAGCTAATCGCTACTTGCACGATGTATCAAACTTTACAATGACACAGCCCCAACCGGATTACTATTAATATTTTTTCTCAATGAGAAATAGTATCCGTCGCGGCGCAATGCAGATGAGTATAGCATATCTATTATCTGCATTGCAGATCTGTGAGAAATTGGAGATATTTCTTTACAATTACAACACAAGAACCCGGAGTCATGAGCCATAAGTGGGCTGACTTATCAACTCACTCATTACTTCACAAAGCGAGCCGCACGCCACTTGCACGCCCCTTGGGGGGAACCCCGGCCACTGGCTCTTCAATACACCTGTTGCATAAGTAGATTTGATCTGCGTCCATCTGCTACAGGCTAATGCAAGAAGTCTAATCAGAGGGCAGTCCATTCTCAAGATTAATCTGAGCGGAGGGTTGCCTCTGCTCAGAACTATCCCTTATGCCTTTTGGGCAAGCTACGCCTCCCTGGCTCAGCTTCGCAGCTTACGCATACATTATGAAAAACGTAGACGCGTAGCGGTGAGGCAGCGCTGCAGTCCTTGTTTCCCGCGCCTAGGCGACTGCGTAAGTCCAAAGGACAGGCTCCGCCAAGGTTCAGCGTCTCCGTAAGCCTTGCGGCACCGAAGCCATAGGAGATACCCGTAAGCCTTGCGGCACCGCCGGCATAGGGCGTGCGCAGGCTAGGACACATAAGCGCAAAGCGTGCCGCTAGGCATACGCGCAGCGTGCACTGTCTTCGCATAGAAATAAGAGTTTCAGAGAGTTCTTGCGTAAGTCCTAGCTAACATAAAATGTGTCCGGGTCGCATAGAGAGGGTTCCCTCCGTTGTAGACGCCACGGACACTTTCCAAGGGTGGGACGGACAGTTACTTCCAAAGGATGGCTTAAGGCAGGGTAGCAACTGCCTGTCGGAGAACCTCCTTAGCATTTAGAACTGTTTTGCTGTGACTGCTAATTGCAATCTGCTGAACTTCACGAAGCGAGTGCAACTTCCACCATTTGCTGCAATTCGCCTTTCTGGTACAGTTCTATCAGGATGTCTGAACCACCAACGAATTGACCGTTGATATACACTTGGGGAATTGTTGGCCAGTTGGAATAGTCTTTAATTCCTTGGCGGAGTTCGTTGTCATCCAAAATATTAACTGTCTCGAAGGGAACTCCCAAGGTATTCAGTATTTGCACGACATTGTTAGAGAAACCACACATCGGCATTAACTTGGTTCCCTTCAGGAAAACCAAGATTTTGTTTTGTTGTAGCAAATTATCAATTCGCTCTTTAACTTCTGGCGTCATTGTCTTTTTGTTTCCTATCTTACTTTTGGTCTCATGACTGGTATTGCCTTATGTCCTAAGTCTTGAGTCAAGACTTAGGATTGAGGACTATTTTGCCAAGCTTCGGGAGTATACGTTTTTAGTGCCAAGGCATGGATCGCTTCACTAGACATGGCTGACTTCAGCGCACCATAGACTAACTGGTGCTGTTGCACTAGTCCTTTACCTGCAAACTGCGATGAAACTACTGTCACTTGATAATGGTCACCTCCTCCAGTCAAGTCTTGCACTTGAACTAGGGCATCTGCCAGTTCTGCCTTTATCATTTCCTGTACTTGCTGCGGACTAATCATCGCAATTCCTGATCATTTCAAATCCTAATAGGGATTGTAACGCCTCGCATCTGGGCAATTCAAAATTTAAAATCCCCTGCGGCAAGCTGCTTTGCGTCTACACAATTCAAAATTCCACAACAAGAGTGTTGGCAAGCATTTTTCCTGTTGACAGTAGGCAAATTAAATGTGTGACAGTTGACTACATATATTTCAAACCCTAATAGGGATTCAAATATCAAGAGTCCCCACCATTGATTATAATCCCATCCTAGCATTGGGCTGAATGGGGGGCGGTGGGGAGGTGAGGAGAGAGGTAATTTGATTATTTCTTCTGGGAGGAGGGAGAGGATGAGGGAGAGGATGAGGGAGAGGATGAGGGAGGGGAAGAAGCACTACCTCCTCTAGGAAACGGAGCATCAACAAAGCCCAACTCCAACAACTGCTGATAAGCTTTTTTACCTAAATCCCGTGTTGGGTTTTGGCTTTTAATTATTTCAACGAGCAACGGTACAGCTAATTCCGGCTTATTTTGCGCTCTATGTACCAATGCTAGCTGGTAGGTGGCTTCATCCCGCATTTGGGCAGTTTCTAGCGCCTTTTTCCGCTGAGCATCAGCAACTCTGATGTCAATTCCAGAAAAGCTAGAATTCAGAGCTTGATAAAAATTAGAGAGTTGATTAAAAACGAGTCGTGCTTCTTGGAGTTTCTTTGCTGCTACATCGTAGTTTTGTGAAGAAACTGCATTACTTGCGTCTGTCATAAGACGCTTTCCTCCGTCAAGGCTCAAAAGGCTGTTATTTTGTGCTGTGGGACGGAGGTTATTTGGATCGTTGGGATCAATAGGTTGTGGTTGATTAGAGCCACTTGGTAGCTGTACCTGAGCATTAACGGGTGATAAGAAGCTGAGGGCTGCTATCACTGCTAAGGAAGTGAAGCGAATTATAGGAATGGTTCCAGACAAGTTCATGAGGTCATTTAGAGAGATAACTAAAAAAGCAGTTATGAAACTTCGGGTATCTTAACTCTGTTTTGAACTTTGACAAAACAAAGCCACATATTAAGTTTCTCTGATTTAGACTCAAAATCAATGAAACCAGGTTCCCCTAGCCCGTGCATATTAGCTAATCAGCCGCTATCAATGAAGGTACAAATTGCTCTAATTTTTCAACGGCAGCTGTACCACAAATCAGTCTGGGGATAGTTTGACAACGCTGTGGTGAAGAGTTCGTTTTTAGAAAGCGATAGAAAATCTTTTAAAATTGCCAATCGTTTGATAGGACTAAAAGAGGTTTTAGTTGCCGAGCCTAAGATTGTCTTGCAAGAAATGCATTATAAACCCCGTAATTTGCTCTATATCCAGCAATGCTATCTCAACCATAACGGTAGCAACTAAGCGGTCATTCGCAGGGATTTGGTTACAAAAATATGAATGCATCTCGTAGCGGCGCTAGCAGCGCAATTCCTTACGCAAAGCCGTAGCAAATCCTTAGGAACAACTGGGGGACGAAATGATTCAAAACAAGCAATTCCTGATAATGACAGACAGAGAATAAAAAGCGTACTCCCAATAGCTGACTCTAGCCTAATCTAAGAAATTCAGGTCACTTGTACCTTCATCGTAAGTTTTTAGGGGATTTACAAATTTCATTCATTGCCCTTAACAATCAGCAGGTGTTGTTACAAAGCTGTACCTTAGGTCGTACTAAGAACGCAAACAACTTATACCGATTCATGCTGATCACAGCTACAAATAATTCTCCCTTGCCCTTGCCGTTGTTCGCCTGCACCGCGTGCTCCCCTAAAGTGCAAACCTTAAGTGAAATAATATAATTACTAACTATTAGCAATTTCTGCAAATGCGTGAGCAGTGACTTCTGATTCCTGATGGCTTAATTTTTTAAGAGCTATTGCCAAATCACCAGTGAGACGTTTGGCATTTTGTTTCAAGGTGCCTGTAGCGTAATCTACAACTTGTATTGGGGAGCCAATCTGAATACTCACATCCGTACCCCATGTAGGTAACGGTTGGCTGTAATTGATGCTGATGGGTAGAATTTTTATACCCAATCCTGGATGACTAGACTCAGTACTCAAAGCCAGACGAGCAATTCCTGGTTTTAAAGGGTGAACTTTACCATCACGAAAAATGCCACCCTCTGGGTAAATAACCAACATTTCTCCATTTTTAAGTAATTCTACACTATGACGGAGAGTAGTGATTGAGGGCTGTTTAGGATCTACAGAAAAACCCCCTAAGCGTCGGACAAACCAACCTTGTAAGCCTTGGCACTCAGTGAGCGTTACCATGAATCGCAAGTCTCGTCCAGTCACACAGCGACCAGTTGCGTACGGTAAGAGCAACGAATCCCAACGCGCCCGATGGGTGGGAGCAAGGATAACAGGACCAGTTTTGGGGAGGTTTTCTTGTCCACTGACTTTAATCCGCCCAAAGAAAAACGGTAGAACAAAGTGACCCCCCAAGAAATACGCTAAATGACCTAACCAAGGAGAAATCTCAGAGGTAGTAATATGAGCCACCTTAGCATTTTCTGGCGTAGTAGCAGGATTGTCACAGGAAGTATCAAAGGAAGAGTTTAACTCAATCATGACGGTGGCTGGTGGCTGTTGGGTTGAATACATTCAAAACTCTGTTAGATACACCGTAGATTTTCTTCCTTGACTTGTGTAACACCAACTGGACAGTTTTATCTTTGTCCGTTAGTTAGAAATATGTCGCCGATGAGTAAACCAAGCTTGTAATTGCTGACGACAGGCAGACTCTAAAATACCACCGATGACACGCAGGCGGTGATTGGAAGCAGCACTATCGGGGATATTGGCGACGGTACGAATTGCACCAGTTTTGGCATCGTCTACCCCGTAAACTAAAAGTCCTATACGCGCCTGTACAATAGCACCTGCACACATTGGGCAAGGTTCCAGAGTAACGTAAAGGGTGCATTGGTTGAGACGCCAAGTTTGTAACCTTTGAGTGGCTGCTCTGATAGCAATAATTTCCGCGTGAGCTGTAGGGTCATTGTCACGTTGTTTCCTGTTTTCACCTTCTGCAATCAAACTTCCCGACGCATCAAGAATAACAGCGCCTACGGGTACTTCATCCGCATCACCCGCAATTTGTGCTAAGTCTAAGGCGCGACTCATCCATTGCCGATGTATAAGATATTGTGAATAGTTAATTAACATATTCATATCAAACAGAAGCCGACAGGGGAGGTGGGGAGAGATTCCTCATTTTCAATGAGCGAATTTTGAATTGATTTGTGCCTTTGTCCCCTATTCCCTTTTTCTAAACAGCAGGTTGAGCTAAAAGGGGGTCTAACTGACCTTGCGTATCTCGCTCATAAAGATCATCACATCCGCCGATGTGCTGATTGTTAATAAAAATCTGCGGTACTGTGCGGCGTCCATTGGCACGTTCTGCCATCTTCGTTCGCGCTGCTTCGTCACCATCGATTTTGTATTCAGTGAATTTCACGCCTTTCCACCACAGCAAAATCTTGGCACGGATGCAATATGGGCAAGTTTGCCAGGTGTAGATTTCAACTTTGGCTTTTACTTGCTCTGGATGACGTCCTAACAGGGAGTTAAGAAAGTTCAACATAATTCAACATAATTGTATTGTTATTTTTTCTTATGAATCATTTTCCTCTGTCTCTAGCGTACTCCTATCCCGCCAAAAGATTACCTATTAAAAAGCCGCCTTAGGGAAGCATGTCCGCAGCACATAGACGCCTTAGAGGCGGAGCGGTGAGGCAGCGCCGCAGGAGGGTTTCCCTCCGTAGGCGACTGCGTTCGCGTAGCGTCTCCGAAGGAGATACCCGAAGGGCGTGCCGTAGGCTAGAGCGCCAAGAAGAAATATGTAATCATGCACTCTTGATGGGAGTAATTCAAAGCTGGCGCGAGAGAGACTAGAGGAAGTCATCACGAAAGCTTGAGGGCAGGTAAATACGACCTAGTAGCCCCGCATTCTTGACATTTGATCAAATATTTGATTTTTTATTCTTCTAAGATAAGTTCATTATCTAAAATTAGGCTGTAAGGCCATGTCAAAGCCTCTATAAAGCAACCAATCATAGTGACTACTTTTGCTGCCCAAACTATTGGGAAATTTGTATATTCGTCAAATTCTTGGAATTTTTGTCTAAATCCCAGCCATTGGACAATGACACCCAAAAGATAAGAAAATAATGCTATTGATATCTCAAGTGACATATTAATCTCTCTCCCTTATTCAAAATGGTTCTACCTTAGAAATAGTTTTTAGTATTTGGTGTTGCAGCAGTAGTTTAGAGACTCCTTTGACGGTAACTTGGTATAAAATTCATAAGCATTGAGTAAGTAAAGCCACAATTACCAGCAAGGTACTGCTCACTCCAGAGGCTTTCACTTTTAGGTTATAAAATCATCTGGCGATAGTAGATACAACGAAATTCAAGTAAATTCAGGTAAAGTTGTCTAGAAAATTCCGAGAAAATTTTGGTAGCTTTTAGTTATCAATAGGGAATACAAGCAGGAATCATGCACTTTGAAGAAGGACTGGGGGTCGCAGATGAAGCGATCGCTACGGTAACTCTCCGTTAGCAGTGAAAATTATTGCCACCACGATTCAAGACTTATTTGACGGGGATATTGAAGCATTCATACAAAGTGGAGTTCGGGCGATCGCCGTCAGTCCAGATAGTAGCGATGGCAACACAGTACGCATATGGGACGCCCGTACTGGCATTTGCCTGAGAGTTTTGCATGGTCACACCAAAGGAGTATACTCACTCAGCTATGCGCCGAGCGTAGGCTCGGCTAACAGTTCAAGTGGTAGCATTTTAGCCAGCAGCAGTAATGACTTTTCGGTACGGTTATGGAGTGTCCATAATGGTCAGTGTGTTAAAACTGTGTTGCAAGGTCATACAAATTGGGTATGGTCAGTCGCTTGGAGTCAAGATGGCAAAATACTCGCTAGTGGCAGTGATGACAAAACAGTGCGGTTGTGGGATGTAAAGACGGGTAGCTGCGTACAAGCTCTACACGGTCGTACAAATTCGGTATGGTCAGTTAGATTCAGTCCGGATGGTAGGACACTTGCAAGCGGCAGTGATGACCACACAATACGATTGTGGGATGTAAAGACAGGTGAGTGCCTAACAACTTTACACGGTCACACCAGTGGCGTACACTCGGTCAGATTCAGTCCGGATGGTAAGACACTTGCCAGCGGCAGTGATGACAAAACAGTGCGGTTGTGGGATGTAAAGACAGGTGAATGTCTAGCAACTTTACACAGTCACACCAGTGGGGTCTTCTCAGTCAGCTTTAGTCCGGATGGTCTATTCCTAGTCAGTGGTAGCCAAGACGAAACCCTGAAGATTTGGGATGTTAGTACAAGTCGTTGTAACAAAACTTTGATAATTGACGGACTCTACCAGAGGATGAACATTACTGGTGTTACAGGTTTAACCCAAGGGACTATTGCGACGCTGAAAGCTTTGGGGGCTATAGAAATTTAAGGTGTGGGTGTAGTCGAGTGATTCATGCCTAGATCCTGCCTGCTACCCCCAACACGGGACATTAGAAGCAAAACTTAACATAGGCGCTAGTTGATACTATTTTCCATAGGTATCCGCCCTTTGGTAGACTTGAAAACTGAAACAGGTTTCTGGAAGCACGCAAAACTAAGCAATTGAGAGGGCATTTGTGGAAAATACACTTGGGCTAGAAATTATTGAGGTCGTTGAGCAAGCCGCGATCGCCTCTTCCCGCTGGATGGGAAAAGGTGAAAAAAATATCGCTGACCAAGTGGCTGTAGAAGCCATGCGGGAACGGATGAACAAAATTGCTATGCGTGGTCGTATCGTTATCGGCGAAGGCGAACGAGACGAAGCTCCGATGCTCTACATTGGAGAAGAAGTCGGTATCTGTACGCGTGAAGATGCCAAAGACTACTGCAACCCAGATGAACTCATTGAAATTGACATCGCTGTTGACCCTTGCGAAGGTACCAACCTTGTTGCCTACGGCCAAAATGGCTCAATGGCAGTGTTGGCAATTTCCCAAAAAGGAGGTTTGTTTGCTGCACCTGACTTCTACATGAGAAAGCTCGCAGCTCCAGCCCCAGCACGCGGTCATGTTGATATTAACAAAACTCCCAGTCAAAACCTCAAGATTCTATCTGAGTGCTTAAACCGTGCCGTGGAAGAATTGGTGGTCGTGGTTATGGATCGTCCCCGCCACAAAGAGTTGATTCAGGAAATTCGTGATGCAGGCGCGAGAGTGCGGCTGATTAGCGATGGTGACGTTTCTGCCGCCATTTCCTGTGCCTTTGCTGGTACCAACATCCACGCACTCATGGGAATTGGTGCAGCACCCGAAGGTGTGATTTCTGCTGCTGCCATGCGTGCTTTGGGTGGACATTTCCAAGGGCAATTGATCTACGATCCAGAAGTGGTGAAAACAGGTCTGATTGGGGAAAGCAGAGAAGGCAACCTCGCAAGGCTCAGAGAAATGGGTATTACAGAACCAGACCGAGTTTACAATGCCGAAGAACTGGCTTCTGGCGAGACAGTGCTGTTCGCAGCTTGTGGAATCACCCCTGGAACTTTGATGGAAGGTGTCCGCTTCTTTAGCGGCGGCGCAAGAACTCAAAGCTTGGTAATTTCCAGCCAGTCGCGAACCGCTCGATTTGTCGATACAATTCATTTGTTTGATGAGCCGAAGCTCCTGCAATTGCGGTAGTCATTAGTTATGAGTTAGTAGTTAGTTTTGAGAAGTGATACTAAGAAAGCACTTCCTTGATAGCACTTCCCTCACCCCGCCTGTCGGCACCCCTCTCCCAAATTGGAAGAGGGGAGGCGGAAAGGGCACTTCCTTACTACATCGCCAACGCCACTTGGTATGAGTAGAAACTTCATACGAACTAACTACTAACAAAGAACAAATAAGAAATAATAAGCAGCAAATAACAAGTGACAAATATGTATATAGCGGTGGTGGGGTTAAGCCATAAAACAGCCCCAGTAGAAGTTCGGGAAAAGCTGAGTATTCCAGAACCACAAACCGAAGGGGCGATCGCGCACCTGCTTAGTTATCCTCATATTGAAGAAGTCGCAATACTAAGCACTTGTAACCGCCTGGAAATTTACATTGTTGCCCAGGAAACCGAACAGGGTATCCGAGAAGTCACTCAATTTCTTGCAGAACATAGTAAGTTACCAGTGACATTTCTCCGGCAAGACTTGTTTGTTTTGCTACACCAAGACGCGGTAATGCACTTGATGCGTGTTGCCGCAGGTTTAGATAGCCTGGTACTCGGAGAAGGTCAAATTCTCGCTCAGGTGAAGAATACTCACAAACTGGGACAGCAATACAACGGTATAAAAACAGTTTTGAATCGATTATTTAAACAAGCGATTACAGCAGGTAAGCGGGTGCGAACTGAAACCAGCATTGGCACTGGGGCAGTCTCCATCAGTTCTGCTGCTGTGGAGTTGGCGCAGATGAAATTAGAAAATTTAGCGGCTTGTCGGGTGGCAATTCTGGGTGCTGGCAAAATGTCGCGGTTGCTAGTACAACACCTGCTGTCTAAAGGCGCTGCTCAAATCTGTGTCTTAAATCGTTCTCTCAAACGGGCGGAGGAATTGGCAAAGCAGTTCCCCGAACAATCCATCAAAATGTGCTTGCTATCGGAAATGGTTACAGTAATTACCGAAGCTGATTTAGTATTCACAAGTACGTCAGCGACAGAGCCAATTCTGGATCGCGCCAAATTGGAGATGGTTTTGGAACCCAGCCGACGTTTGATGTTAATTGATATTTCCGTACCGCGGAACGTCCATGCTGATGTCAACGCACTAGCAAACGTGCAGGCGTTTAATGTGGATGACTTAAAGGCGGTGGTGGCGCAAAACCAAGAAAGTCGCCGCAAAATCGCCCAGGAAGCAGAAGCACTTTTAGAACAGGAGGTGGACGCTTTTGATTTTTGGTGGCGATCGCTTGAAACTGTCACCACCATTAGCTGTTTGCGGAATAAAATCGAAACTATCCGCGAACAAGAACTAGAAAAAGCTTTGTCGAGATTGGGTTCAGAATTTGCCGAAAAACATCAAGAAGTTATCGAAGCCTTGACACGGGGTATTGTTAACAAAATTTTACATGACCCGATGGTGCAATTGCGAGCTCAGCAAGATGTTGAGGCAAGACGCCACTGTATGCAGACTCTGCAAAAGTTGTTTAACCTTGATGTAGAGGAGCAGTTTAGCTAATCTTAATCCTGTTTTGGGATTGACAGTAGTTGAGAATTTTAATAAGGCTTAGATTCCCGACTTCTTAAAAAAGTCGGGAATCTTATATTTCTGTTTTGGTAAAAGAAACCAAGTGAAAAAGTAAAATATGCAATGCTTAGTTGTTTGCTAAAGTTTGAGGGAAAGTTGAACTTTGAACTATGCAGGGAAATTCCACAAACAATAAGCGCCCACCTGGTTTAATAGCAATTATTATTTACAAAGCTTTTGTTGCTTTACTGCTTGGTATTACATCTGTAGTTTTACTTTTAGCTCTGAAAAATTATGATAATTTGATTGATTTTTCTGAATCTTATGTTTTAGAAGGCAAGTTAGCAATTATTGAATGGGTTATAGAAAAGATTATCAATGCCAAAAGGCAAACGTTACAGTTGAGCGGAATAGCAGCTGGAATCTATGCACTTGTGACGGCAATTGAAGCTGTAGGTTTATGGTATCAAAAAACCTGGGCGAAATTATTAGTGCTGGGGCTAGTTGGAATTAGTATTCCACTAGAAATATTTGAGTTAATTAAAGGAACAACAATACTCAAATTAGTGGTATTTATAGTAAATGTAGCTGTGTTCTGGTACTTGCTGCGCCACTTTACCAATTATGGTAAAAAATAACACAAAAATTTCTATATTGGTTGTACTCCTGTTAGGATTGTGGCTATTTTTTAATTTAGCCAGTCACCTAGCAGTAGAAATACTATGGTTTCATGAAGTTGGATATTTACGAGAATTTTGGCTACGGTTGGTGACGCGGCTAGGATTGTGGGCGATCGCCTTCTTCACATCAGCTGGTTTTTTACTTGGCAATCTGACTGTAGCCTCTCGGATAAAGCACCTGACTCCCAGCCCCCCTGTGCAAGCACAGAGGATTACCCCAGGCGGGGTGAGGTCAGATATGATTTATGAACGCGAAGCAGCATCAAAATCAGGACTAAGATTACGCTTGCTTTTGCCAGTGGTGATAGCATTGAGTGCGCTGGTGGGGTTGATACTGATTTACTACAGTCAGGAAGCTTTAAATTTTTGGCATCCGGATATGAAATTGCCAAGCACTTCCTTGCCATTACCACCTTGGTTAAAGCAGGTGTCGCAGCAATTGCACTTGCAGCAGATTGCTATCCCAATGGTGCAGTTGGGTTTGCTGCTGGTGTTGAGTGTTGCAATTTTAATCAATCATGAATTTTGCTTAAGAGCGATCGCACTCCTGATCTGTTTGCTGCTGGGTTTTCTGTTTTCAGGACAATGGGATAAAGTTTTACAGTATTTCCATGCCACCAGTTTTAACCGCACCGAGCCACTACTTCACCAAGATATTAGCTTTTATGTATTTTCCCTGCCGATTTGGGAACTGTTGGCATTTTGGCTAGTAGGGCTGTTTCTCTTTGGAGTCGCTGCGGTGGCACTCTTTTACCTGCGTTCGGCAAATAGTCTAAGTGAGGGAAGATTTCCAGGGTTTTCTGTAGCGCAGCGACTCCACTTAAACGCCTTGAGTGGCTTATTCATGTTGGCAGTTGCCCTGCATTATTGGATTGCACGGTATAAACTTTTGTATTCTAGTGGTGGGATAAGCTATGGCGCTAGCTACACCGATGTTAAGGTGCTGTTGCCAATATATACGGGGTTGAGTCTTTTGGCAGTGGCGATCGCAGTTTACCTGATACTGCGAATGGTTGTTTTGTCAAGAACAAGAAAAATAACTTTCAAACCAATTCCTTATCCACCGCAACTGATTTATGTGTTGGGATTATATATAGCCGTGGCGGCGGTTTTTAGCGCAATTTTACCCTCAGTAGTACAACGCTTAATTGTGCAACCAAATGAGCTGACCCGCGAACGCCCCTACTTTGAGCGCACCATCGCCCTTACTCGAGAAGCTTTTAATCTAAACGCCATAGAAGCGAGAACTTTTGACCCGCGAGGTCAACTAACGGCGGCTGATTTGCAAGAAAATGATTTAACAATTCGCAATATCCGGTTGTGGGATACACGCCCCTTGTTACAAAGCAACCGCCAGTTGCAACAAATCCGACCTTACTACAAGTTTCCCGACGCTGACATTGACCGCTACACCCTGAAACAAGAAAACAGAACTGAAAAACAACAAACAATCATAGCCGCGCGGGAACTAGACTATGGGGATGTTCCCGCGCAAGCACAGACGTGGGTAAACAAACATCTTATCTATACTCACGGCTATGGCTTTACACTCAGCCCCGTGAATGTTGTTGCTCCTGGCGGATTGCCTTATTACTATGTCAAAGATATTGGAGTTGATGACCCAGATAACGAGGGTTCGTTGCAGATATCGAATGAATCAGTTCGCTCAAGTATTCCCATTGGTCAACCGCGCATTTACTACGGGGAAATGACCAACACTTATGTGATGACGGGCACAAAAACCCAAGAATTAGACTATCCCGGCGGCAATGATAATGTCTATAACGTCTACGATGGACGTGGAGGCATTTCCATTGGTGCTATGTGGCGGCGCTTGGTGTTTGCCGAGTATCTGAGAGATTGGCAGATGCTGCTAACGCGCAATTTCACGCCACAAACGAAGTTGCTGTTTCGCCGTGATATTAAAGAACGAGTGGAGGCGATCGCTCCTTTTTTACGCTTCGATACTGATCCCTACCTCGTTGCTGCAAATGGGGGAGGAACAGATATCAAAGGTGAAAACACTTACCTGTACTGGATGATTGACGCTTACACCACAAGCGATCGCTACCCGTATTCTGACCCAGGCAAAAATGAATTTAACTATATTCGCAATTCTGTAAAAGTTGTCATCGATGCCTACAATGGCACTGTCAATTTCTACGTTGCCGATCCAACAGACCCAATTATTCATACTTTCGGGGCTATCTTCCCCAAGTTACTAAAACCCTTGGATGAGATGCCAGTTGCCCTTCGCAGCCATATCCGGTATCCCCAAGACTTTTTCAGCATCCAATCCGAGCGATTGCTAACATATCACATGACAGATCCACAGGTTTTCTACAACCGGGAAGACTTGTGGCAAATCCCCAACGAAATTTACGGTAGCGAACAACAGCAGGTAGAGCCTTACTACCTAATCACAAAACTACCTCAAGGACAATCAGAAGAGTTTATCTTATTACTGCCGTTCAAGCCTGTACAACGTGCAAATTTAATTGCTTGGTTAGCAGCGCGTTCCGACGGACAAGAATACGGCAAGTTGTTGCTCTATGAGTTTCCTAAGCAGCAATTGGTTTATGGAACGGAACAAATTGAAGCTTTGATTAACCAAGATCCACTGATTTCGCAGCAAATTTCTCTGTGGAACCGCCAAGGTTCAAAAGTAATTCAAGGAAATTTGTTAGTGATTCCGATTGAGCGTTCCCTTCTGTATGTCGAACCCCTCTATTTAGAAGCTGAACAAAATAGCCTGCCAACGTTTGTTAGGGTGATTGTTGCCTACAATAACCGGATTGTCATGGCAGAAACTTTGGAACAAGCACTTGCTGCCATCTTCCAACAAAAGAGACCGACAACACCCGCAATTGTGCGTCCAGTACAGGAACCAACCTCTCCATGAGTCACCCCTTCTCCTACGAAGACGCTACGCGTATGCCTGCGGCACGAAGAGCGCTTACGCTTAATTCACAAGGTACGGCATTCAAAGTATGCCCTGAGTCCTTACGGACAGGCTGCGCGTGCCTCTAACACGAAGTGTGCGTTGGTGAAAGCCTGCTTGAGCAAGTAACTAGGGTGAAAGTTGAATCTCCGCCCTCAAGGCTTGGAGATTGTCTATTGTCTATAGTATGACTCAGTACGGTAGCGGACAGACAAACCAGAGCGCAAAGCAATAGACTAGAGCTTTGTGCCTAGTGCAAGAATTGTACATCACTCTTGCTACTTGCTTTCTCCTAAAACAAGTTGAAAAGATTTCTACCAAAATAGATGGACATTTTGGACGACTCTATCAAGACAACATTATTGGAAAACTTCGAGCCTGGTTACCAAAAAAGCGAACCAGGCACAATTTTGAGCGACACTTTATTATTATTAAATAACATAGAGTATTTATACAAAAGCCATCAAGTTGGTCAGGGACTTGAGCAACTCCCAGAAAATACCAATTGTGATGGAGATAATCTTGTTGCAAAATCAAAAGACCTTAACTCTGGTGAAAGACCAGAGATGGAGGATACAGTAGAGCTTTTGTGCGAACAAGTAGAAACTCTCAAGGAACTGCTGCACTACAAGCAGTTAGAACTGCAAGAGATAGAGCGAGAGTTACGTTATACAAATGAGGATTTGTGTGCTGCACTTAATTCAGAGTTGGTAACACTTGATGAGGCTAAACAATTAGTTAAAAAAATCTTGATAACTAAAAAGCCTGTCGGTGAAACTTTAGCGAAACTCCTGAGCGCTATCTATAATTCACCTGTCAAAGCCTGCGAGTTGGAGCAAAGAGAGAAATCGAATTCTACTACACCTTCAACAAGCGTTCCAGACAATGATTTGCTGATAAATTTTGAGGCGTTTAAAACTAAGATTACGGCGCTGAGAAACCAATCTGCTGAAATTAGGGCAAAATCTAGGATTGTTAGAGACTATACTCGTGAAGTTAAGACTGAGTGTAGACACGTGAAAGCTCAGTTGAGTCAACGACCCAGGTCTGAAGACACGCTTGCTTAAGCGCCTAAGACTCGATTGATCAGGCGATCTTATCCTTAAAATCGTCCGCCACAGCACAAAGTGCTGTGGCGGACGATTCGATCAAATTTTCTGTCATAACCAGAGTGATCAACCTCTGGGCGATCGCCTCTAGAGGAAGAACGAAATCGACTGTTCCAGTGTTGATAGCAGATTCGGGCATACTGAAACACTCGCAACTAGCCTCATCTTGAGCGATAACTATACCGCCATGCTTTTTGATAGCTATCACCCCCAAACTGCCATCACCCTCTCCACCAGTCAGGACGACTGCGAACACTCGACCTTGAAAATTAGCCGCCACTGATGCGAACATCTTATCAGCTGCAGGGCGGACAAAGTTCACCTTTGGCGTATCTGAGAGGGAAAGAATACCGTTTGGGTTAACCAGCAGGTGTTTGCCAGGAACAGCGATGTAAACTGTCCCTGGTCGTAACACATCTCGTTCTTCTGCCTGCTTGACTCCCAAAGCCGTGCGGCGGCTCAGAATTTCCGCCATATAGCTGGGGTAGTCGGGAGACAAATGCTGTACCACAATAATCGCTGCCGGAAACTGGGCTGGCAATGCCGAAAGAATTTGGCTGATGGCTTTGAGTCCACCTCTAGAAGCCGCGATCGCCACTACATTTAAGGCAACATTCGGAAGATGAGAGAGGACTTTGCCTTCCTGTGCATGAGTCACTATTTTTCCTCTTGTCAATGGCTTGTCATTGCTCGCCATTGCCTACCATAAAATACTAAAGCTTTGACTACCTTGCAAGTAAGACGCTAGGGACATAACTTGATTTTAAGCAATATATATTTTGGGCTTTTTCCACATGACTTAAAACGAGTTCAGACAATTAAGTATTTTTATTTACGTATAAAGTATAATTTGTAGTAAATATCACGATAAATACAAATTAAATACATAAAATCAGTATTTTTGCGGTTACACAAAAGAAAATACATAAAAAAATTACAATATTTTGGTATATCTCATCAAAAATATACAAGCAAGTCTTCAACTCATTTACTAACTTTTCATGAGACAATAAGTATAATTTACATCATTGTGTTGCCTTGACTTGGGATTTTTAAATTGTTTAGGCTCTAGATACAGTGTTTGATTAAGGGTGCGGGTCTTTGATTACTGAAGTTGTCTTCACGCTGGATACCAGTAGGTTTTCATTATGTTCAAAAAAATCTTACTGCCTACCGTAGTGATATCAGGTACACTCTTTGCTTCCTTCATGTTGCTCTTAGCTCTGCAAGGGTCTAAGCCTGTGAAGATCCAAACAGAGAGTCAAGAAATTTTCTATGGTGAACTCAAAGATATTGTTTCTCCCGGAGTGGGAGCGGCGTTTAGTCTAGGACTAGGACTTGCGGGTGCAGTTTTGTGGGGATTGCAAAAATCCTTAGATCAATCTTCTAACTTAGAAAAGCAGTTATCCAATCTCCAAAAGGAGATAGCGGAAAAAGAGTCTCAAATTCAAGCGCTTAAGCTTTCACCATCCAATCCAACACTGTCTCAGCTCAAATGGTTTTTGGAGGAAAATGAGAGCAAAGCTCAAGCAACCATAACTGCTGTAAATACAATTGCTCGCCCACAGGCTGCGCCACCTGTTTCTACACCTGTTTCTACAAAAACTACAGAAACCACAATTTCTCAAACCGTTACCAAACCACTGGTCATTACTAACACAGAATATGAGTCTCAACCGATAACAGTGAATCAATTATCTGTGCAAACAGCGACTTCTACATTCCCCTCTGCCCAGTCTGCTTTAGGATTAACTCAAAGGTATCGTAAGCAGGCTAATGCTTGAGCATTGATAACTGAACATTAATTAATGATGGTTTTGTAGTAAGCGCTTTAGCGCTAAAGCGCTTACTACGAATTAAAAATCTCTAGCCATGAACGTGGCTTGCCTTTAACGAATAAACTGTCCAGTACTAGGGTTTTCCTTTTCTGTTACGCTAGATTTATTTTGTTCACCTTTGTAAACTGAGTCATTAGTTGACGGCACTTGGGATGAGTAAGGAGCGAAATCCACCGCATGAGATTCTAATCCTACAATTTGGAGTGCCCATTGAGCCTTGACGAAATCTCGTAGCTCTTGATTTTCTATAGATTGTATAAGAGTAATAGCTTGTGTTTGCTTATCATCTAAACGTAAGCGATCATAAAGTTCTGTCGCCCGCTTTCTTGTGTCTTCAGCTTGCTTAAAAAATAGTGCTGCAACAGCTTCTATAGCTATTCCTGGAAGAGTGTTCAACAGTGTCAGTTGGGGTTGTCGCTTTAGTGAATAAAAAAAACCTATATACATGATAAAGAGAAACCCAATAGTTGCGGCTGAAACACTAAACCAAAACTGTGCCGCAGCCTGAGTTAAAGCCTGAGTATGATAACTTTCAATAAGTTCTGCCGCTATTGAACTGAGACTACTGTGAGCCTCATCTGTGATATTTTGAGGTCTGGAAGCAGAGAAATTAAAGGCTAATTGCGATCGCTTGACAGCATTGACACTTTCTCTGGTGCTTTTGAGTAATTCTTCTACTTGTTCTTTATTTTTTCCAGAAAGCAGTGCTGTTGCCAAGCCAAGTGTCGTCAAGGCAAGTGCAGCAACACCGCCAAGTAAGATAGGTCTTGCGACATCTAATGCACTGATATTAGAGTTATTGTCGCTGGGAGTATATGTGGATGAAGGTGAGTTCCTCAAGGGTGAGGACTGAGGGAAAGCAGGTACAGCTACAAAAGTATTCATCGCCGTTGCTATGGCGACTATTACAGCTAAACCAACTCTTTTTTTACCAGCTGGCATAGTGACCATATCAGTATAGACAAGGCTATCCTAACGCACGCACTGATAACTCAGCTGACGTAGGATTTTTACTGAGCTAAAGACAGTGACTTTTACGCTGATTTCCCCAGATAAGCTTCCAAAACTTTGGAATTGCGCTGAATTTCTTCTGGTGTGCCGTCAGCCAGATTTCGTCCTTCCGCTAGCACCCAAACTTGATTGCACAATGACATTATGACATCCATATTATGCTCAATGATCAGAAATGTCATGCCATTCTTGTTCCAAGCGATAATGCGATCGCATATCTCATCAATCAGTCTGGGATTCACCCCAGCGGCTGGTTCATCCAACAAAATTAACTTGGGTTCAGTCATCAACGCCCTTCCCAACTCCAGCAGCTTGCGCTGTCCACCAGATAGCCCTCCAGCGTAATCATATGCTTTTTGCGCCAATCCCACCGATTCCAACAGGAACAGCGCCCGTTCTTTGAGTGCTTTTTGTTCCTGGGCAATTTTGTGTTGTTGGAATTGTACCTGCCAAAAGTTCTCGCCTGTTTGTTTTTGCGCTGCTAGCAACATATTTTCCAGCACCGACAAGCGTGATAGAGTTCGGGCGACTTGAAAGGTACGAACCATTCCCATTTGGGCGATTTGGTATGGCTGCAAGTTCTGTATCGGTTCGCCGTCGAATGTCACCCGTCCTTTGTCTGGGCGGATGAAGTGTGAGAGTAAGTTAAATAATGTCGTTTTGCCTGCACCGTTGGGACCAATCAAGCCAGTGATGCTTCCACTTGCCACTTGAATTTCGGCATTATCGACTGCCTTAATCCCACCAAAGTTTTTGCAAACTCCAGTTGCAGACAGCAGCGGAAATTGGGACGACTCGTTATTTGCCAAGGGTGAGTTCCTCCTTTTTCCCTAAAATACCTTGAGGACGCCAAATCATTAGTACCATCAAAATGAGACCTATGATCATGATCCGCAATGCACTTAAACGGTCTGAATCTAGAGGGATAATTTTATCTAAGTTGCGCGTCCCTTCATAGTATATAAAGTAAATGATCGCGCCCAAGACTGTGCCAAGATTATTGCCAGAACCACCTAAAATGACGATAATCCAAGCATTGAAAGTTTCCTGCGGCTCAAAATTATTTGGATAAATTGCGGAAAGTTGCCAGGCGATGAAAGCACCTGCAATACCTGCAACAGCACCTCCTAGCATCAGCGATTGGAGTTTATACCAAAAGACGTTTTTTCCTAATGCTTTGGGAATCTCTTCATCTTCGCGGATGGCTTTGAGGATTCGACCCCAGGGCGATCGCGCTAAAATTTCCAGCCGCCAGAAGACAAAAGCCAATACTATCAGTGACATCAGCATCAAACCTGCTGTTGGGTTGTCATTATATAAGGCGATCGCACCAGATATATAAACAGCCACTGCTAACACTGCCAACAAAACTCCTATAACCAGGCGTGATATGAATTCTTGCTTGCCACCTACTTTCTTGTGTGAATTAGCAATCTTTGATACTTGAGAAACGTGAACCCATCGCCACAACGAGAAGAAAGTGATACCAGCAAGTAGGGTCAACACCCCAATCAGCAAAACTTTGATGAATATATTGGGCACAAGAGTTGCTAAAGGTATAGGGTAACTTTGTACACCAAACGCTCCAGATCTCCACTCATTACCCACAGGTAAATCCTGGTTATTCACTACAAGACGAATCAGTTCGCCAACGCCAATGGTCACAATTGCCAGGTAATCTTCTCGTAAACGCAAAGTCGAGAAACCAATTGCCAATCCCAAGAACGCTGCAACAACTGCACCAGCGATTGCTGACAGCAACAAAGGAACACCTTTTAAGCTTAATAAGACAGTGGTGTATGCGCCCAGCGTCATAAAGGCAACATGACCAAAGTTAATCAAGCCGGTAAAACCCCACTGCAAATTCAGTCCCAGACCGAACAAAGCAAAAATTGAGGTAGAAATCGTTAAGAAAATGAGATATTCAACCATAAGTTATTAAGTCATGAGTTATTAGTCATTAGTTATAAGTTATTCCCCTGCTCGTTTGCTGCCCTTGTCTCATTGTAAAATTCTGGCGGCTCATACTTATGCCAGATGTTTAAGGTGAATAATTCAGCCAACACTTAAAACTGTATAAGGTAGACAGGGGAATGCTGCGCCTTGGCTTAAACTTGTTGAATGAAAATCACTTTACTTGAGATTTCCCTATGGACGCTACGGCACTTTGGCAACGGTACCAGGAATGGTTATATTTCCATGAAGGATTAGGACTGTACCTGGATGTAAGCCGGATGCGGTTTGATGATGCCTTCGTTGAGAAATTGCAGCCGAAGTTTGAAAAAGCTTTCGCGGATATGGCGGAACTTGAGAAGGGGGCGATCGCCAACCCAGATGAAAACCGCATGGTTGGACACTATTGGCTGCGAAATCCCGATTTAGCCCCGACGCCAGAACTCACACAAGAAATCGTAGACACCATAGAGCAAATCGAAGTATTTGCCGAAAAAATCCACACAGGTGGGATTCACTCCCCAAAAGCTAACCGCTTCACTGATATTATCTCGATTGGCATTGGTGGTTCTGCCTTGGGTCCGGAATTTGTTGCTGAAGCTTTAGCCCCAGATTTCCCCCCACTGGCGATTCACTTTATTGACAATAGTGATCCAACAGGCATTGACCGCATTTTGACTCACCTGAGAAATCGCCTTGCCAGCACTTTGGTATTGGTCATCTCCAAGTCTGGGGGAACGCCAGAACCGCGCAACGGGATGATTGAAGTCAAAAAGGCTTACGCTGGACAGAATTTGGACTTTGCGAATTATGCGATCGCTATTACCATGCCAGGTAGTAAGCTGGACGAACAAGCAAAATCCGAAGGATGGCTAGCAAGATTTCCCATGTTCGACTGGGTGGGAGGACGCACCTCAGAATTGTCTGCTGTGGGGCTGTTACCAGCGGCGTTGCAAGGTATCGATATTCTTCCTATGCTACAGGGTGCCAAAGAGATGGATGACGCCACCCGCGTCCCTAACATCAAACAGAACCCAGCCGCATTGTTAGCTTTGTCCTGGTACTATGCAGGCAATGGACGGGGCGAAAAAGACATGGTTGTCCTACCTTACAAAGATAGCTTACTGTTATTCAGTCGCTATTTGCAACAGCTGGTGATGGAATCCTTGGGTAAAGAGAAAGACTTAGAAGGGAACATCGTTCACCAAGGTATCGCCGTTTATGGCAACAAAGGTTCAACCGACCAACACGCTTACGTCCAGCAGTTGCGCGAGGGTGTGGCGAATTTCTTTGTTACCTTTATTGAAGTTTTGGAAGACCGAAAGGGTCCATCTACAGAAATTGACCCCGGAACAACAATAGGCGATTATCTCTCTGGTTTTCTGCAAGGAACCCGACAAGCGCTTTATGAAAACCAGCGCGACTCGATTACTGTCACCATTCCCGAAGTCAATCCCCGGACAGTGGGAGCGTTAATTGCTTTATATGAGAGAGCTGTAGGTTTTTATGGCAGCTTAGTGAACGTCAACGCCTATCATCAACCAGGCGTAGAAGCTGGTAAAAAAGCAGCCGCTGCAATTCTTGAGTTACAAAAACGAGTCGTAGACGTTTTGCAAACAGAAAAAACCGCCCTTTCTATAGAAGAAGTGGCCCAGAAAGCAGGTGCGACAGACCAAATTGAGCCAATTTACAAGATATTGCGTCATTTACACGCAAATCAGCGGGGAGTTGTGTTCCAAGGTAATTTGGCAGATCCCAGCAGTTTGAAGGTTTCCATGAGCTAATTGATGTAGCTTACATATCACATTTTGGGCAATTTTGTTGCCCATGCAACAATTTTTTGTGACAGAGCATCTAAGATTGAAGACAAAGCTTCAATTTTTACGATGCTCTTTTACAACACTAATATGAGTAAATTCAGGGGAATTCAAATCCGTAGGCTGGAATCTAGCAAGGGAGGGATGGTTGAGTTCTTTACCGCCCAAGCCAGTCATGAAACAATGCTGGTACAGGTTCCGCCCAATACAATAGATGATTTATTTGTTCACAAAACGCACACAGACCAACTACTAGTCGTTAAGGGACGGTTTGTGATCGTCACTTTGCTCAATAAGCAATATCAGTATATTCCTTTAAGTGAAGACCGTCCTGAGTTAGTGATAATTCCGCCAGGAGTTTTGCACGGGGCGATTAATCTAAGTTCAGAACCTTGTGTTTTGGTGAATGCAGTGTTGCGTGACAAACCACCTCAAGCGCGGGATTATGTTCCTCATAAGCGACCATTTCCTTATGACTTAGAAGCAGCAGCAGCGGCGTTAAACAATTTGGAAGTGACAAATCAAATAAAGAATTATGGGGCGACGCCAGTCTAAATTGTTTAGGTTAAGTTGCGTCAGGGCTGGGTGAGTAGCCCACCCTAATTTTTTTGTGTCTCTGGAAATTTCACTTTGTTGTAAACATCTGCTAAAGAAATTTGAAACGGTATTGAGGTGAGAGTTATACTTTCATCTTCTTCGTCGTATTCACAAAGCGACCATCGCTTTTTTGCCGTTTTAGAATATTGCTCAATATATATGCGAGTTTGGTCAATCAAAACATACTCAGCAAATGAGGGAATTGTCCTATAAGCCTGAAATTTTCCCTCTCGATCATAACCTGCGGTTGATTCTGACAAAACTTCAATAATTACTATAGGGTTAGTAATAGTATCAGTGCGATTATCCCAATATATCGGTTCACCACCTATGACCATCACGTCTGGGTACGTGTAGATTCGGCGCTGCGGTATCCACAGACGCACATCACCCATGAAGACTTCATAATCCTGCTGCTTAAAAGCAAAATTTAATTCAGTACTGACATTAAGGGCTATCCGGTTATGATTTGTCGTTCCACCTGCCATAGGGATGATTAGACCATTAATATAGTCACTTTTGTACTCTGCGGTTTCTTCTAGTTGTAAATACTCTTCTGGAGAGTAGTGTCGCTGTTCTTGATAGGTTTGCATAGCTTTGGGAGTGTTTTGGATATAAGAAGATTTTCGCTTATTGTTAAGTTGGGAGTGGTTAAACGTTCTGCCGTTAATAGTGAATTATCAGGCTGGAATATTGACTCTAGGATGAATGTATCTGCTGTGAAAAGAACCGCAGAGGCGCAGAGGACGCAAAGGTAAGAAAGGAGAGAGCTAAATTTGAGGAGTTGGTAAGTCGCGCAGGAAGTAAAAGCGATCGCGTCTCCAATTTTCTCCTCTTATTCGCCCCAAGTAGCCTGTTAATGGAGAGGAAAGTTCAATCAGAATTTCGTGCATTTCTTGAGGCTGTAATTTATTAAGTGAAGTGGCGCTGAATGCACCATGAAGGGAATCAACACTGGCTCTTTCAAAGCCCGTATTTTCTAAATATTTTTTTACAAGCTGCACAAGCTGCGATCGCAACTTGATATCTTGATGAATTTGGTTAATATATTTTTCAACTTCCAGGTCAGATTGACCAACTTTTAGGTATTCTTTTAGTTGAAACAAGTCTACTGAATTAGGATAGTTAGTTTGCAGTTTTACCAGCTTCTCAAGTGTTTCCGGGTTAATGATAGTCATACTATGTACTTTGGCAGCATCTTTGAGTTGGGTTGTAGGTTCTCCAGGACCAATAATTAATTTAGCCGCTTGCTGAAATAGTTCTTGGCTTTGCAGACGTAGCGTTCCCAAATTTAGTAGTTGCACTGCAGTGGTGTTGGGAATTTTTTTACCTGCTTTACATTCCCCAACTAGAGGATAGGGTTTTGAACAGAATACATCTACACCACCAGCACCGCCTCTGTGGAAGTCATCAACTGTAAATCCTAAAAACTCCAAACTTTTACGGACTATATTTTCAAAGTCTGTCCCTGCTTGATAGTTGCTTTTGCCCTCATCTTGTTCTTTGCTGCGATCGCCTAACGCTGTAATGTTGTTTATCCAAGCTAAATCTGCATCTGGCTGCTGGATGAGTTCCTCAGTAGTCCAACCTAAAAACGCTTTGATATCCTGATCTAATTCTTTAGCCGCTGGGTTAGTGATGGTAAGGGAGGCTAAAGCACTTTGTAATTCTTGCAATTCTGGATGCAAAGGCGGTTGGCGTGTTTCCAGTTGGTGTTTACGGATGGCAAAAAGGCGATCGCTTAACACGGGGTTTGTTTGAGAAACTGCCAACTGCTGCGGTAAAGGTACAAAATGACGCTCTTGGGTGTACATTGACATTTCTATCTGCTGAGGTAGCAGATAGACGCGCAGGTAAGCAAGAAAAATATAACGACGTTGCAGTAGAATTTGTTGTAATGCTTCTGTCGTCCAAACGGTTAACTGTGACAAAGCCTCCAATGATTCAGAAGCATCCAACATTTGGCACAGTTCGCACCTAGCCCAAGCTTTAATCAAAACTATTTCAGAACCTAAGTTTGCAAAAAGCTTTTGGGCAATGGGCAAAAAGCTTGAGCGGTAATGATGCTCACGCGGTAGAGTGTTAATTGAGGCGTTGGCTGGATAGAGAGCAAATTTCTGCCCCTGATTAATTAATTTCCGAGGCATGGCTGCAATCGTTCGCCCTTGGATTAATGCTTCAACGTCCGGAGCAGGTAGACAAAGGGCGTTGTAAATCAAAACTGATTCGCTCATGCTTCATCGAATAACTCATCTAGGTCATCCGCATCATCTATTTCGCTTACATTGGAAGGATTCAGGAAGTCTTCTATAAGTTGAATGTCGTCCTCATCATCAACAGCAGGCATTTGACCGGAGGGGTTACTTAAAATTTCTCGCAGTAAAGGATTGTCAAAAGTAAGCTGCTTCTGAGAGATGAAATCAAAAACCTGCTCCTCGGTTAACTTATAGTTTCTGCACTTCTTACAGATAGCCCGAACTGCGATAAGTGGTCGAATTTGCTCTTCTATCAAATCCACGTTTTCCCCACCTTTTTCTGATATAAGTTGGTTAAGCAACTTATATGCTTCTGAATTTTTCTTAATTTGTTCTATCTTGGATTTGGAACGGACTAAACAACCACGGGTTAGGTCAAATTTTTCGTACTCATTCAAACGCTTTAATCCTGCAGTTAATGTCAATTGAGAAGACTGTATTACAGCTACACCAATTTTTACTTCTTTGCCATTCTCGCTACCAACAATTTTGAAGTTTATAAAACCTTTGTTTTGTAACTTTGGTTTGATATCGCTTGTAATGTTTTCAATTAGTACTTCTTCTAAAGTCTGACCTTTCAAAGTCTCAAAGCCAAAATAGAGAACTTTAGCAATCAGTGAGTTATCCTCTAGATAGTCTCCGAGATCTGCCTCAGTTTCCCTCTTTAAAGCAAGTTCAAACCTCTCAAGCGGCTCGGGAGGAAGTGATTCCTCATAAACCTTAAAGTTTTCTGCACACCATTTTAAAGCTTCCCTTACAGTTGGCTTGCCTTTGCCAAATTCTCTCAGTTGGCTTTCTTCAAAAGGGTAGACTGGATGTGGCGGTACTAAATTCCTTGCCTTGTAAAACTCTTTCAGCCAAAGGGTGGCTAATTCAACCAGAGAATCACTATCAATATGTCTTAAATCTATTGGTTTGCGTCGCGTGTATTTTGAAACTCTATCTGGCGTACCATCAAGCATCTCATTTACCTTGAGTGCCCATGTTACAGGCAGCATGACTGTGATAATAACAACCCCTCGACTCAGTTCCGAGTTCTCGAGAGTATCATGCAGACGCTTGACTAAATCAGCAATCACCAGTTCTGTTGGCAACCCATCATCAGTAGAGTTGTTCTTGACATCTATTTCATCAAAACAAATGACGACGGGGTTATAGTAACTCACCAAATTCAATATTTGCTGAATATTTTTCAGGGCTTCCGCTTCTCTGTCTTGACTGGTTTTGTTAAGATTGGGTAATCCCAAAGCATCAGCATTAAATTGAGCTAACTCCTCGCCAGACAACCATTTGATGGCAAAAGGAGCCTGAGTTTCTGAGAGCGTCCACAAAATAGCTCTGAGAATATAGGGATCTGCACTTGGTTTAGTTTTGAGAACTTGTTTTTGCAGAGCATTCATTAAGTTCTTGTTTTGATCCAAACTTTTTGCATAAACTTGGTCAAATTTTTTGACTAGCTCTGCCGGAGTCGGGGAATTGCCACTTCTACCTTCGTTTGCCATGGCTGCCGCTACTTCCTGCAACTGCATGATCTCTTGACTACCAGCTTTGCTCAGACTATCAGCTAAGGTTTGCTGGAATTGGTATTTAACCAGGTTTAAATCTGTATAGTTATTAACACCTGCATAGACGAAAAAAGCACCGCCTTCGTGTTCCAACCTGTGGCGAATGCGACTAAGAAGGTGCGTTTTACCCACTCCCTGTTGTGCAGTTATGACAATTGAAGTCACCTTGTCTTGGGTGGATTGACTAGACCTCACCAATTCAATTGCTTGAAAAACTGCATCAGAAGCGTGAGCATTAAGATTAGGCACATCGGGGAATCTCTTTCCCCAGATATCTTGTTCTTTGACAATGCCAGCATTGATAAATGGATTGTGAGTTTGGATGGCGGCGTTGACGGCTTCTGTTGGAGAGACAGGGGGATTTTCCATAGGAATTCGTATGGTATGAGGAACTACAACGAGTTTCGGGGAAATCTGATTAACTTAATCGTTTGGCATAAGAGCGCAATCCAGCTCCTGGAATGGTGATTGAGTCTTCGCGTTTATCAGAGGTCATGTCTGGCATTTCTCCCGCCATTAGCTGCAAAATGTCGTTTTCCTGCATTTCCAGCAGCCACTTGTTGAAATGATCACGACTGAGGCGATCGCCCACTTCCCGCCTTATCCGATAAATCGGCACCAAATCATTCAGGTTATAGTCGCTGTTAAGCTGGTCGTAGACTTCCAAAGCGACTTCTTTAAACTCGTCGTAAGATTTAATCCCACTCTTCGCCCCATTACCAGATGCAGTTGTAGCTACCGCACCATTGATTTCACCAATCCACTTCAGCAATGCATTCGCCGTCCAAGTACCGACAATAGCCCCTTCAAACCTGAAATCCGAACTTTTCAAACCCTCACTCAGTACCTCTAAACCCAAAGGAGATACCAGAGAGTAGCCTTTTTTGGAAATGGCGATCGCTCCTTTTTCTTCCAATTCCTTAAAGATGCTTTGATAATCTGCTACCTTCTTGCTTTTGGTAACAATTCGCTTCGTGAGTTCACCTTTCTTCACTTCCTGCTTTGCTGCTCCCAAATCCCATAAAGCAAGAAGGAGGCGAGTTTTTGCTTGAACTTCCATACCTTGTACACCTGTGTTTTTTGAGGTCATATTCAGTATTATATTTGACATTTTTAGTATATTGTAATGATAATTTTTTTCACACCTAAGTGACAAATATCCGGTCAACCGTTCTCAAATACTGAACACAGGTGGTTCTGTAGTTAACATCAACTGCATATTTCTTGAGGATGAATGCAGATTCTCTCGAAGGCAAGATGAATAACTTGAGAAATTACATCATGATTGCAATCAAACGGTTTATTTGTGCTGTTGTCAAAGAACGGCTAGTGTTCTTTCTGTCCTACCTTGAAATTACAGAAATTCCTTCACAGTTGTTTGTTGTAACAGTACGCATTTAGCAAAGGCAGGCTGATGAGGAAACACGATGAACACGATATCCCCAGAGCGTAAAAAAGCTCCGCTTCCAGCGGCCGTCTTTCTCTCGGCATTACTAACACTACCGGTGCTTAGTGGTTGCGGTGGAGGTTCCCAAAATGCTGCGCCACCGCCACCTGTTAACGATAGCGTTGGTAGAAATGTAAATAATCCAGCCCCCGCAAACCAACCCCAACAAGCTAAGAAGGGATTATCAACGGGGCAAAAAGTAGGGATAACCTTGGTGGGAGCCGCCGCTCTTTACTACCTCTACAACCAGCGAAAGAATGCTAAAGCAGAGGGAGCGCAGGGCAAGTACTACCTTTCTAAGAACGGGCGTGTCTACTACCGCGATGCTCAAGGTCGTCCACAGTGGGTATCACCACCTTCCGGAGGAATTCAAGTTCCGGAGTCACAAGCGCAACAGTACCGAGATTTCCAAGGATATAACGGGCGTCAAACAGGTCGCACTTTAACGGACATCGCTCCACAAGAAGCGCCGGCATATTAAATAAAAAGCCGTTTGTTCGGGATAGCACTTAGGCGCAGGCAATAAGGCAACCTAAAACGACAAAAAACAACGGCACAATTAACCACCGAAATAAAAAGGAGATACGTTATGGTAGACGACTTTTTGAGAAAGGCAAAGGATTTGATTATTGGGTCAAACGACGATGAGCGGCAGCCACGTCCAGCCAGCGAAGACCCATATGGAGATCCAGCAGACCAAAATTACTACGATAACGCTATCCCCGCCAGCCAAGACCCCTACGGCGACCCTGCTGATTCCTACGGGCAGTATGGCAACGTCATCCCCGCCAGCCAAGACCCATACGGCGACCCTGCTGATTCCTACGGGCAGTATGGTAACGTCATCCCCGCTAGCCAAGACCCATACGGCGACCCTGCTGATTCCTACGGGCAGTATGGCAACGTCATCCCCGCTAGCCAAGACCCATACGGCGACCCTGCAGACCAAGAGTATGGTAACGTCCGCCCAGCAAGTGAAGACCCCTACGGCGATCCAGCGGATCAGGGTTACCGATAATTAACAAAGGAAAAATAATCCTCTACTGATTACAGCCAAGCCCAATATAGACTCCGCCCCCATCTCCCCTTTTAGGGAGCTTAGGGAAGGGGTCTTTTTATTTTATGACTGGTAGTTAAAGACACATAATATTATATAAAATCCGTAAGGTTACCCATAATCACAGCACCAACTCCCAATACGGTTCACATAAGACCAGAACCTTTATTAACCCAAGTTGCTAGTTATTTGAGAAGGCGATCGCAAAGATAATAAAATCCCCTCCAGTAAGAAAAACGGAGGGGAATTATGTTAAATGAAACAATTGCTGTCTATGCTATCATTGACGAC
>JAHHIB010000096.1 GCA_019359075.1 Kalymmatonema hyalinum WJT4-NPBG1 | reverse complement strand
CAAAAGTACACCGATTCAAGTAACCCCAAGGCGGTAATGGAACAAAGCGACTAAAGTCGCACGAGTCGTATTTCCTCTCAGGTCTGAAGACGCTGAGTTTCCATACTTCCCACGAGGTCTTATGAGTAGTGATTGTAAAGCGTTTTATCTACTACACCAGAGCGATCACCCTTTGGGCTGCTTCCTTCGCAAGCATCACCGAACGTAAGTGCGTGTGCTTTGCGCTTAGCCGGGGACTTTGTGCGATCGCACTCCCCATCTTTCAATTCTCCACTGCACCCAGTGCCTTCAGCGTTGCTTTTTGCGCTTCTGTCAAACCTGTAACTCCCGTGATGTTCATGCCTTCGTAGGGTCTTGCTGCTCTTAGGGTTTTTAGGCACTCACCCGTGTTAAAATCCCACAACTTGATTGTCTCATCATAGCTACCACTGGCAATGGTCGTACCTTGAGGACTGACCGCAACAGACAGCACTCCTCTAAAGATGTCCCTGTAAAGTTTTTAAACATTCACCTGTAGTAACATCCCATATCTTCACCATCTGGTCAGGACTGCAACTTACCAGGGTTTTACTGTCAGAGCTAAAAGCAAGCGATTTGACTACTAAGGAGTGTCCTTGTAGAGTGTTGATGCATTCACCTGTCTTAACTGACCAAAGCTTAATTGTCTTATCATGACTACCACTAGTAATAATTTCACCATTAGGACTAAAAACAACTGAATGCACCTCATCAGTATGTTCCTGCAATATTTTGATGCATTGACCTGTCCTGATATCCCATAACCTAATTGTGGAATCATAACTTCCACTGACAATGATTTCACCATTAGGACTAAAGGCAACTGAGGATACTGCTTGAGCGTGCTCTTGGAACGTTTGTACACAGTTCCCATCACTAATATCCCATAGCTTTACCGTTTTATCAGAACCGACACTAGCAAGGATTTTGCCATTTGGACTAAAGCAAATTGACCGGACTGTAGCAGTATGCCCAACAAGAGTTTTGAGGCATTCACCTGTGTTAACATTCCATAGTCTAATTGTTTTGTCCTGACTACCCGTAGCAAGCATTTTCCCATCAGGACTGAAAGTGACCGACCATACCCAACTACTATGTCCTTGGAAAGTCTTTAGGCAAGAACGGGTACTGAGATGCCATAAACTAGCGAAGAAATGATTTCCACTGACAAGAATTTGACTATCAGGACTGAATGCAACAGATGGTACCCAACTCGTGTATCCCTGAAAAATTTTGAGGCATTCACCTGTCCTGACATTCCACAGACAAATAGTTTGGTCTGTGCTACGTAGGGGAGTGCTGTCCTGAATCTAACATTTACCATAATGAGCGACAGTACCCTGCAATAGCAAAACTTAACAAAATTGGTGATTCAGAAATGTTAAGGGATTGAGAGGAAGTTTTATAGTAAATGACAACGGCTGATAGATGCCTAACTTATGATCTACTGCCTCAATCCCAGTTGCGAAAAGCCCCTAAATTCTCATGGAATAGATTTCTGCCAAAGTTGCGGCATACAACTGATATCCCAGTTGCGAAACCGCTATCGCATTATCCAACCATTGGGAGGCGGAGGATTTGGCAGAACTTTTTTAGCAGAAGATGAAGACAAACTGAATGAATATTGTGTCGTCAAGCAGCTAGCACCACAAGTCAAAGGAACCAACGCCCTGCTTAAGGCAACCGAACTCTTTCAAGAAGAAGCGCGACGGTTGCAACAGCTTGGAGAACATCCGCAGATCCCGACTTTGTATGCTTATTTTCGGCATGATAACTACTTATATCTGGTGCAGCAGTTCATCGAAGGGCAAACTTTACGACAGGAGTTGAAACAGCAGGGAGTTTTCAGTCAGGAAAAGATTTGGGAAGTGTTAAGTGAACTCTTACCCATTCTCAAGTTTATCCACGAGCGTCAAGTCATTCACCGAGACATTAAGCCAGAAAATATTATTCGTAGATCCCCTCGGGGGGATTTAGTACTCATTGATTTCGGAGTTGCCAAGCAGTTAACAGCAACTTCTCTGGAACAAACAGGTACAACCATTGGTTCCTTTGGCTATGCACCAATGGAACAAATGAAGTATGGCAGTGCATATCCAGCAAGTGACTTGTTTAGTTTGGGTGCGACTTGCTTTAATTTATTGACAGGAATTCACCCATCTCACCTTTACATGGAACAGGGCTATGGTTGGGTAATGCATTGGAGGGAACACGTCAAGTCTCCCTTATCTGCACAATTGGTGCAGGTATTAGACAAACTGTTGCAAAAAGATATCGAGCATCGATACCAGTCAGCGGATGAAGTTCTGCAAGATTTGCATCAAAAGCCACAACCTGCCTCAATTCCACGAGATTTTTCTTTACCGCAGCCGCCGTCAAGGATAAACCCGAGACAATCGGTTTTTCCTAGCACTGTTCTTCAACCGAGAATCCAGTTAAAACATAAACTGCTAGCGGGGAGCGTTATCCTGCTTTTGGGGTTAGGCGGATATGCCTATTGGCAAAGCTTGGGGCATATCCCAACCTTGAGTGGGCATTGGGGCGATGTGAATTCCCTCGCCTTTAGCCGTGAAGGTACTACCCTTGCTAGTGGTAGTGATGACAAAAGTGTCAAACTTTGGAACCTGAATAATAGACAGGAAATCCGCACCCTCAAGGGGCATAAAGACATTATTTATTCTGTCGCTATCAGCCCAGATGGTCAAATTGTTGTCAGTGGCAGCAAGGATAACACAATCAAAGTCTGGAACCTGAATACAGGACAAGAAATCCGTACTCTTAAGGGACATTCCAGTTTTATTAATTGCGTTGCCATCACCCCAGATAGTCAAAAAATTGCTAGTGGTAGTTATGATAAAACTATCAAAGTCTGGGACTTGAACACGGGACAGGAAATCCGCACTCTTGAAGGGCATACAGGGCATATTTTGTCTGTCGTCATCAGTCCGGATGGTCAGAAAATCGCTAGTGCCAGTGCAGACAGAACTATCAAAGTGTGGAACCTGAACACAGGAAAAGAAATACGCACCCTCAACAAACATTTAGGCGACGTTAATGCCCTTGCCATTAGCCCGGATGGTCAATTATTGGTCAGCACTAGCGATGACAGGACTGTCACACTCTGGAACCTGAACACAGGAAAAGAAATACGCACCTTTCAAGGGCATACAGCTGATGTCAATGCTGTCGCTTTCAGCCGCAATGGTGAAAAAATTGCTACTGGCAGCGATGACAGCACAGTTAAAATCTGGAACTTGAGTACAGGACAGGAAATGCACACCTACACAGGGCATTCAGGAGAGGTTTATGCCGTTGCTTTCAGTCCAGATGGCAAAACTTTGGTGAGTGGGAGTAAGGACAAGACTATCAAGATTTCGCAACTGCCGTAGTGATTTGGGAGACTCCCTAACCCCTGTTATCGAGGAGACGGTAGAATAAACCTAATTTTCAAAGCTTCAAAAGACGAAATATGACAATGCATCCCACTCTCCAAAGTGCATTTGCCAATCGGTGCGCTCTCAAAGTGATCAGCGGTTTGAATAACTTCGATGGGCGTAGCGTAGCAGCAACGGTCAAAGCAGCCCATCACGGTGGTGCGACTTTTGTTGATATCGCTGCCGATGCCACCTTAGTACAAATGGTGAAGAAATTGACAAATCTTCCTGTTTGTGTGTCAGCCGTAGAGCCAGAGAAATTTGTGCAAGCTGTTGCCGCAGGTGCAGATTTGATTGAAATTGGTAATTTCGATTCTTTCTATGCTCAAGGACGCAGATTTGAGGCTGAGGAAGTTTTAGCGCTGACTCACCAAACCCGCGCTCTCCTGCCTAAAATTACCCTCTCTGTGACTGTTCCCCATATTCTGACACTGGATCAACAGGTACAGCTGGCAGAGGAACTGGTGAAAGCTGGCGCAGACATCATCCAAACCGAAGGAGGTACAAGCAGCAACCCAACTCACCCCGGAGTTTTGGGACTGATTGAAAAAGCTGCTCCCACTTTGGCAGCAGCTTATGAAATTTCCCGTGCAGTGTCAGTTCCAGTGCTGTGTGCTTCTGGTATTTCCAGCGTCACAGCACCCCTTGCTATTGCTGCTGGCGCTACTGGTGTTGGTGTCGGTTCTGCCATCAACCAACTCAACAGCGAAGTCGCAATGATTGCCGCTGTACGTGGTTTGGTGGAAGCATTGGCAACTGTCACGACTTCTGGTGCGATCGCCTAGAACAAGACACGGGGACAGGGGGAGGGAGTAACGGAGCCAAGGAGGAAGGGACGACACAGGGAGAATTTTCCCTCACTCCCTCCCTCACTCACTCTACGCCAAACAATCCTTGAGGCTATAAATCACCTGGTCTTGCTGTTGTTCTGACAATTCTGGGAACATAGGCAAAGATAAAACTTCCTGACAGACTTGCTCTGTCACTGGCAATTGCCCTTGTTTGTACCCCAGACTTTCATAAACTGGCTGCAAATGTAAAGGGTGGGGGTAGTAAACCATTGTGTTTACACCCCGCTCTTGCAATTGGCTGCGAATTAAGTCCCTTTTATTGCCCAGTACACGAATGGTGTATTGATTCCACACTCCCATACCCCCAGCTAATTCTTGGGGTGCAATGATACCGGGAACTTGGTTGAGAAACTGGTGATAACGAGATGCAACTTTTCGCCGCTGATTATTCCAAATATCTAGATAACGCAGCTTTATTTGCAAAATAGCGGCTTGGATGGCATCCAAACGGCTGTTGACACCGATTTCCTCGTAATAGTATCTATTTTTCTGTCCATGTTCCTTTAGTACTCGTAGCTTTGCCGCGATTTCGGGGTCATTCGTCGTTATTGCCCCGCCGTCACCGTAAGCACCAAGATTTTTGGTAGGGTAAAAACTGAAGCAACCGATGTGTCCAATGCTTCCTACCTTTTGCCCTGCCCAGCTTGCCCCTGTGGACTGAGCGCAATCTTCTACTACTAGTAAATTATGTGCTTCTGCTACATCCATCAATCCAGTCAGATCCACAGGTTGACCAAACAGGTGAACTGGGATGATCGCTTTCGTTTTGGGTGTAATTGCGGCTGCTACTTGCTCTACATTTAGATTAAACGTAGTAGTGTCGATATCAACAAACACAGGCACCGCACCCACTGCACTGATAACCTCAGCAGTAGCGATAAAAGTAAATGGTGTGGTTATCACTTCATCGCCTGCACCAATATTTAAAGCTCTCAGTGCTAAGAAAAGAGCATCAGTACCAGAGTTACAGCCTACACATTCACTCACACCAGTATAGTCGGCAAACTGTTGTTCAAAGCTTGCTACTATTGGACCGCCGATATAACGACCAGAAGATAGAACCTCCAAAACGGTTGCGCTGACTTCTGCTTCAATAATGCTGTATTGTTGCTTGATGTCAAAGGCTGGTATGGAATGTTTTACACTTTGAATCATGAGATTTATCTTAAGTTAAAAATAGATACCGACGTTAGATTTGCGCTTATTGAGTTTTGAATCAAAAACAAGCGTGAAAGTCTTTTTCCCCAAAATCACGCCATTCAAGGGTTTTTACCTAGGTTTTTTATCAAAAAGGCTACCATTTGCTAGGGTGAAAGGAGATGGATATCCACCAAGAACTAATACCTTTAATTAAAGTTCCCAATGAGTCCTTTTAAAGCGAACAGGGGACAGGGAAAAATCTGTAACATAGAACCCTGTAACCTATACCTTGTAACCCATATACACAAGAGGTAGAAAACCCATGCAGGAGTTAATCAAGCTAGATTTCGTCGATTTGGCTTGTGCTATTGGATTGATGGGCGCAGCCATCGGTTTATCCGCGTGGGAAAGAATAGGGCTGGAGTTCAATTTAGCCCTTGCAACAGGGAGAACCATCCTACAACTTGCTGTATTGGGGTATGTTCTAGAGTTCATCTTTGCTTTAGATAATCCTTGGGCAGTTTTGGCGATTTTATCAGTGATGCTGACAATTTCGGCAATTGTCGCACGAAATCGCATTACTCAAAAAATACCGCAGATGTTGCCTTTAGTGTGGGGGTCAATTTTCGTCAGTACAACCTTGACAATGGTTTATACCAATATATTGATCATTCAACCAGACCGATGGTTTGAGCCGCAGTATGTGATTCCTCTAGCAGGAATAGTGTTAGGTAATGCGATGAATGCTGCTGCGCTTGCCGGAGAACGTCTTGTCAGCACCATTAATGCTAGTTACTTGGAAATAGAAACCCACTTAAGCTTGGGGGCAACTCCCCAACAAGCAATTGTACAGTACCGTAAAGATGCTGTTCGCGCTGGATTGATTCCTACTGTTAATCAGATGATGATTATAGGCATGGTGACGCTTCCAGGAATCATCACCGGTCAGTTGCTCAGTGGCGTTAATGCTCGCGAAGCTGCATCTTACCAAATTTTGATTATGCTCATGATTGCTTTTACCAATGTGCTGACAACAGTGTTAGTCACTCGGGGAATAAGTCGTCAATTTTTTAACTCCGCTGCCCAATTGGTAAGATGATTAATTCATAATTAGGAATTGATAATTAATAATTAATAATTACTACCAGAGCATAAATGCGGTTTTTTGAAACAAGGATGAACCGCAATGTATCTTAACTATAACAAATGGTATAAGTAAAGAAAAAAGATGGATGACGAATTATGAATGATTCGGTCAAACAATGAATCAATCTGATAGAAATACTGTTCAATGTTGAACAAAAGAAAGTCTAAAAGAGAAAGGAAAAAAAAGAAAGACTTCATCCTTTAGTTCAGACGTTATACCTCAAATTTAATCCTTTGGGTGAGCTAGCATAGCTCTGTGTTTGTGTCATAATGAAGCTTTAGTTTATAGAAAAATTGTCATGTAAAATTTTAAATTGCTTAACTCACGATTTTAAAGAAGCCAAATTATCTAAAAATGAGGGTGTTTTTGATGTTGGGTTGTATCAAGGTTTATTGACAAAGAGGGTTGAGAAGCGCAATACTAGCAAATTTACTGATGCAATAAATGGCGTCTTGTTTACTTGGAAACAGCAAGTGTTTTGATAAAAAATAAATTTCCCTTATAGACTGAATTAGTTAAAATTGATCAGGGAAAATAAGTATTTCTAGTCAAAAAAAGCTTTATCCTGCAACTAGGGTGCAGCGTCAATGTTTTCGACAGCACCGCAGCAAAGAATAAAAACGTGGCAAAAAAGGTGTATGTCTATGGATTTATTAGAGTACCAAGTTAAGGAATGGTTGGCAAAAAGAGGCATTCCTGTATTGCCTTCGCAACGAATTGACCATCCCACGGATTTAAAACGTTTAAAAATTAGCTACCCGATTGTTCTGAAATCTCAGGTGCATGCGGGTGAAAGAGCAAAAGCGGGTGGAGTCAGGTTTGTAGAAACGACTATCGATGCGATCGCCGCTGCACAAAATATCTTTCATTTACCTATTTTGGGCGAATTGCCAGAAGTGTTACTGGCAGAAGCTAAGTATGACACAGAACAAGAATTTTATCTCGCGGTCGTTTTAGATACAGCAGTCTGCCGGCCTGTACTTTTGGGTTGCACAGAAGCAGACGATATTGATTGGGAATCAGCAAGCGAGAAAATGCAGCACGTCGTCGTTGAACAGGAATTTTCCCCATTTTATGCTCGACGACTGGCGTTGAAAATGGGCTTGCAAGGTCCGTTGATACAGTCTGTCAGCACTGTTATCGAAAAGATGTACCAGTTATTTGTGGAAAAAGACCTAGACTTGGTGGAAATTCATCCCTTGGGTGTGAGTTCTTCTGGTCAAGTTATGGCGCTCAATGGTAACATCAGCGTCAACGAACGGGCAATTGGGCGTCATTCAGATATGGCTGAAATGGCAACAAAAATGGTAAAGCGTTATACCAGTAGCGAGACAATCAGAAATTTGGGCGACTGGGATGTGGTAGAAATGCACGGGAAAATTGCCATTTTGGGTAATGGTGCTGGGTCGGTAATGGCAACTTTAGACTTAGTGGTTAATACTGGTGGTAAGCCAGGTGTGTGTTTCAATTTGCGCCATGCGTCTGTTACCGAAACTTCACCAACCACCTTCAGGAGTCGCTTGGAAAAAGCTTTAAAAAACTTGACTACTGACAAAAGCATTCAAGTGATACTGATTAACTTCCTGGGTAGTATTTCTCAAGCTAGCGAAGTTTCTGAAGTCATTGGCAACTTTGTGGAGAATAGCACGAGCGAAGTCAAACCATATATGGCAAGGTCTAATGGCAACAAAAACCGTCGAGAGAGCCATTTTCCGCGCTTAGTAGTCCGTCTTGCCGGTTCTGAGTTCGAGACAGCAAGGAAATACATCGCAACACTGAAAACCCCAACTGATGGGCCTATAGTGGTGGTAGAAAATTTGGATGAAGCGGTAGCAGAAGCAGTCCGTCTTGCTAAGTCAACAGCATACAGAAGGTTTTGACCACCAAAGAATTCACCAATTCAGGAGTCAGAACACAACGTATGTGTGTTTTGTACCACTGGGTGATAAGTAGGGTTTCAAAACAGATTTATTGATGGGGAAAAGAAAAGTTGTTTAATCCTGAATGAGTATATAGTACGGGTTCATTCTGAGTTCTACGTTCTGTGTTCTGTGTTCTTCTCAACTTATGAATTTAACACCAGACAGCAAAGTGTTACTCCAAGGCTTTTGTGAATATATCACAGCAAGTCATGTTGCTCAAATGAAAGCTCAAGGCACGAATTTGGTAGGTGGGGTCGATCCTGGATGTGGTGGACAGCAAAGATACGGTTTGCCAGTATTCGACTTGGTAGAGGAAGCCGTGGGGCAATTCGGAGCCATTGATACGACAATCATCTGCGTACATCCGTACCAAGTCCTAGATGCAGCACTAGAAGCGATCGCATCTAATATCCGCCAAATCATCATTATCTCCCCTGGCGTGCCACCATTGGATATGGTGCAATTACTTCGCGAAACCGAAGCAACCGAAACCCTGATAGTAGGACCAAATAGTCCTGGCATCATCGTACCAGGGAAAATTCTCTTGGGGACTCAACCGAGTGAATTTTACACGCCTGGTTCAGTGGGTATCCTCAGTCGCAGCACCACTCTCACCTATGAAATTGCTAGAGAATTAACCAATGCTGGCTTAGGACAGTCAATTAGTGTCAGCATTGGTAGTGATGCGATCGTTGGTTCGTCTTTTCTGCAATGGCTACAAATATTAGATGAGGATGAAGCCACAAAAGCAATTGTTTTAGTTGGTCAATCAGGTGGTGGTCGTGAAGAAGCCGCAGCGCGGTATATTGCGGAAGCAATTGATAAACCAGTCGTTGCTTATATTGCAGGGACACAAGCACCACCCGTCAAACATTGGCGTCAAACTGGAACTTTAGCGGCTGTCATCGGACGCGACCCTGATTTTGGCACAGCAAAAAGTAAATTAGCGGCTTTTTCTCAAGCAGAAGTCCCAGTCGCAGAACGTCCTTCTCAAATTCCAGAATTGGTGAAGAAGGCAATTAAATAGTCATTAGTCATTAGTCATTAGTCATTACTGTAATAACTATTGACTATTGACTCATGAGTGCTTTGGTCGCTGACTCTCCTGCAAGTCTTATCTGCTTTCTCAAGTGGAAGTTTAACAATACCAAAACACTGAATTCTCCCAAGAAAGCCAGAAAAATTGTTGGCGTCGAAGCGTACTCCAGACTAGCCCAAGGAAAGGTCGAAAACAACCATACGATAGGTGATTTGGAAGGGTCAACATGAAGCATTCCTAAAATGAGTGATGGCAAGAAAATTGCTGCACCAATAGTACCAATTGCCCAGAAAGAACGCTTAGTCGTTTTCATCAACAACATCTTCTGGGCTATCGTGGCGTAAATCATCATTAAGGTGATAAACAAAGCCACACCCAAGATGGCATTTAACCTACCAACATCGTTAATTAGCCAATTTAGGTTTCTGCTATGATGAACATTCAAAATAGGTGCCAGTAAAATCCAAATGACTAATGGAGTCGTCACCATCACAAGATGAATCACCATTGCCACTAATGGAGGGCTTTTTTCACCTAAAATTAAATCCAGCAACAAAGAATTTTTCCAAACACTTTGATGACCAGAAAGATTATGGTGTCGATACCTTGCCCAATCTTGTACTGTTTGACGGTGAGGTGAGAGAATTGCAATTAAACCAAACAACAGCACTAAGTTGAAGAAGACTAGCCAAATAAAATTTTGTTGTATTTGGTAATTCACATCATGAATAGAACAACTCAACTTATATGGAGGGGTAGAGGGACAGTAGTTTTCTATATACTGTATAGTAAATCCCCAAAGAATGATTTGGGAACAAGCGACCAGAAAATAACTTTGACCCTTGCTGAGGATGGTAGCGTTTGGATTACGGAAACAACGCTTTAGTGCTTGCCAAATCCAGTAAGTCCACAAGCCATAATTCAACAAGTGTAAACCAATCAAACCGACAAGATTTGTTCCTATCGGGATATAAAAAAACTGCACTTTTTCGATGAGTTCAGAGTTATATCGCCTGAAAAACAGGTTTGGGAACAAATATCGCGTCATGTCAAATGGGCTTAACAGCCTAAACCAAGCAGCAGAATGGTTTAAAGATGAACCAGACAACGCTATTTGCATCGTCAATATCAAAAATAATAGAACAGCACCACTACCTAACCAAGGTTGAAAACCACTGAACCCACGACAACATAAACCAAAAAGTAGTGCAGCACTGTAGAAGAAAATACAGCCAGCAACCAGGACAGCCCAGAAGCTTAATATGTAACTTGTGGCAATATTGGCAGCACGTCCAGCAATGAAATGTAAAGGCATTGCTGTGAAGATGAACAGGTAAATTAAGATGGGAACACCCAGCATTTTACCAGTCAAAATACTCGTTTCCAATTGGGGAGTGAGGCGAATAAAATTGAGCGTACCGCGCCGTTCTTCTGTCGCTAAGTTATTAATCAGCAAATAAGTGCCAGCAACTAACAGCGTGAAAATAAAAATCACACTAAGCGATAGGAATATGTATTCCCAATGTTCACGCCACCACATTTGCATATCAAGTTGGTCTGTGGGGCAGAAATTGTTGGATAAATAACTCTCAAACTCAGAATTTTTTGTCTTTACTTGCGCGATTTGTGCTTGAAGTTCTTGTATTCGATTAGAGTTGAGTGGTTGAGTATTTCTATAACCATCTAATTGTCTATGAAGGTCATTAGATTGTCGAAAAATCTGGCTTCGTTCCTGTTCGTAAAATGGACGCTGACGACAGTAATTGCCGACTAGTGAATGTGTTTCACCAGGTAACTCTCGCAATTGATAAAGGAATAGTACCAGTTGACCAAGTAGTGATAAGACAACTGCAATTACTACGTTAAAACCTTTGAGGCGTCCTTTCAGTTCTCGGAATAATTGAGGATTCCAATCACCTACTCGGTCTATTAAATTGTGTATCATCATAAGTTCTCCTTAGTACCGCCAGGAATTAAAATCTCTAGCTTATATAGCAATCCTATTTGATTTGTGAAAAAGGGTTTGATTGAATTAACGACAGAAACGCAGAGGGCGCAAAGTAGGAGAAAAGAGAGTTTCAGGAACGCGAGTGCGTGTTCGTAAGCCTTATGATTTAGGACTGCTATGGCTAAAGTTGGTAAAAACCGACAAAAGTTCTCACTTTTTTCAATAATTAGGTGGGCATTGACCACCATAACCAACAGGCAAATGAGATCTATGTCTAAAAACTTAGCGCCCTGCTAACAATGCTTTTGTCGCAGACTCCCCTGCTAATTTCACTTGGCGTGTCAACTGGAAGGTTAACAATGTTAAGATGCTTAAGTGACCTAGAAGAGCCATAAAAATTGTGGTAGTTGCAGCCTCTGAAATACCCGCCCAAGAATAACTTGTGAATAGCCACAAAGTTGGCATTTTGTATGCATGAATGCCTAGTATTGCTAACAGCATCGGTGGTAAGAAAGCTGCTGCTATTATAGTGCTAATAGCCCAATAACCACGTTTGGGAGTTTTCATTAACAGCATAAGTTGAGTCAGAGTGGCGTAAATCATTATCAAACTTATGAACAAACCCACAGCCAAAAGTACCTTCATTCTATAAATAAGGTTAACTTCCGCCGGATGATACCAAAGTAAAATTCCCACTAAGAAGGGGGTGGCAGCGATGGCAAGATTGATTGCTATTGCCAAAATAGCTGGGCTTTTTTCACCCAAAATTAAATCTTCTAACAAAGAGTTTTTCCGAGAAGAACTGTTGCTACTCGTACCATTTTGGTGTCGATATCTTGCCCAATCTTGGATAGTTTGACGGTGAGGTGAGAGAATTGCTATTAACCCGAGAAATACCAAGAAGTTCAAAGGACACTGCCAAGCTAGGTAGTTTTGCACATCATAGAAAGTTAACTTATTGATGTTTTGATAAACCCCGAAGTAAAATCCAAAATTGACAATTTGCAAGCAAGCCATCCAGAAATAACTTTGCTGTTTGTTCAAAATAGTAGAATTGGGATTGCGAAAACAACGCTTCAGTGCTTGCCAAACCCAGTAAGTCCACAAAGCATAATTCAATAAATGTAAGCTCACAATACCAACAACAGTTTTACCTATTGGTAAATCAAAAAACTGCAATTGTTTTAGCGATGAACCATCGTATATATTGAATAATTTGGGAAAGAGATAGTTAGTGACATCAAAGGGACTGAATATTCTAAAAAGCACAGTGACAGGAATCATGTATGAGCTGGATGTTGCCAAACCCATAGTGACTAACAAAAATAATAGAATAGCACCACTACCTAACCAAGGTTGAAAACCACTAAACCAACGGCACCATAAACCAAACAGCAGTGCAGCACTGTAGAAGAAAATGCAGCTAGCAGCGAGGATTGCCCAGAAGCTCAAAATGTAACTTGTGGCTATATTAGCAGTATGTCCGGCAATGAAATGTAGAGGCACTGCTGTGAAGATGACCAGATAAATTAAGATGGGGACGCCCAGCATTTTGCCAGTCAAAATACTGGTTTCTGACTGAGGACTAAGGCGAATAAAATTCAGCGTACCGCGCCGTTCTTCCGTCGCTAAGTTATTAATAAGCAAATAGGTGCCAGCCACTAACAGTGTGAAAATAAAAAACACACTTAGCGATAGGAATATGTATTGCCAGTGGTCACGCCACCACATTTGCATATCAATTTGGTCTAAAGGACAAAATTGATTACTTAAGGTTTGGTGGATATGATGTTGTTTGTATTTTACTTCTGTTATTTGTGATTTAACTTGCTCAAGTTTTACCTGGTCGAACTCACTAGAACTGCTATAGCGACGAAATTGTTCTTGCAGCTGTTGATATTGTATTGACAGTTCTCTTTCAAGTTTGATTCTTGCCTGATCAAAAGTTAAACCTATTTTGCAGTATTGTGCGTAGAGCGAGTAGTTTTCGCCAGGAAGTTCCCGCAATTGATACAGGAAAACAACTAACTGAACAAGTAGAGATGTCACAACCGCTATCACAGCCGGAAAAACTTTCAGGCGACCCTTAAGTTCTCGTAACAATTGCGGATTCCAATCGCCGAGTTTTTCTATAAAGTTGATTATCATTTGAAAGAAACCCCACAATTAAGTGAATCAATTTGCATCAAAGTTCATCGTTTAGACGCTTCAAACAGCGCGTCTCTACAAATGACTAATGAGTCATCAAGATGCTTGCTTATGACCTAGTTTGAGGAAAATTGTTTCTAGGTCTTCTTGAGTACAGTGAAAATCAGTCAGAGGAACACCAGCTTTAACAAGCGATCGCAACAAATCTGCACAATCTTCCTGTTTTCCAGAAAAATTTACCCGCACGCTGTTTTTTGTAGACATCACCTCCCACTCTTCCACGAAAGGATTATTTTTCAGTTCGCCTAAAAGTTCGTCTAACTTCCCTAAAGTCGATATCACAATTTGCTGGCGGGCAAGACGCTGGTAGAGTTGTTGTAGCGATGAACTTTCTACCAGGAAGCCAAGTTCCATAATTCCCACTGAGGTACACAGTTCTGCCAAATCACTGAGAACGTGGGAGGAAATCAATATCGTCATCCCTGCTTCTTGCAACACTTTGATGATTTCGCGAAACTGCATCCTAGCGATTGGATCTAATCCCGACACTGGTTCATCCAGCAGCAAGACAATCGGTTCGTGGAGAATTGTTCGCGCCAAACACAGACGCTGTTTCATTCCTCGCGATAAGGTAGAAATCAAGCTATTGCGTTTATTACCGAGTTGTATAAGTTCTAAAACTTCATGTAAGCGTTGAGTACGGCGTGGTTCTCGTAATTTATAAAGTCGGGCAAAATAATCTAGGTAATCCCAAACTGTGAGTTCGTCGTACAGCGGATAGTCATCGGGTAAGTAGCCTAGACGACGCTTGAGGGTAGGGTTGCTTTTGTCGCGTCGTAGGCGATCGCCATTAATATAAATCTCACCCGTAGTCGGTTCCTCAGCTGCAGCCAACATCCGGATGAGAGTCGTTTTCCCTGCGCCATTAGGACCAATCAGTCCGTAAACTTCACCCTCTAGGAGTTCTAAGTCAATATTATTAACCGCAACGTGTCTGTCAAATTGCTTAGTCAGTCCACAGGTGCGAATTGCCAGTTCTTTTGTCATAGTTACTGGTGCATTTTGGAATTATACTTATTTGCATTCAGCCATACTGAGTTATAGACGCGCACGACACTATGACACACAGAACTATCCGCATCTAGCGCGTCTGGTAGTCTACCCTGTTTGTTTAGCTGCAATTGTTGAATAACAGTCAGCGTACCTTCTGACTACAGTATTTGTCAGGTTTGTTTCGGAAATTGAAACTAGTTTTAATAAAAACTTGATTTTCCCATTAGGGATTGCTTGCCCCTAGAGAATTATTTGTATCCAATAACACTTAATTTTAAAGAAAATTACAGGGAATCCTAATCGCTACCATAGACAGCTTTTCTACTTTTCGCTTTGCTCCTGCTGTTCTCGCCGCATTTCCTTAATTTCGGCAACGATTTCTTCAATAGTGGGATTTCCCAAAATTTTATCTCTGTCTCGTGTGTAATCTCTACTGCAAGCGCGATCGCATTTGACGCTACGGGCAAACCTCTGCCAGCTGCCAGAGTACTTGCCACCAACAGTATCGCTTCCTGCACTAATCGGTTTTACTACGAGCTTGTCGCGCTTGTTCGGCAGACTGCCGCATCTCCTTCAAAATCTCCTCTTGCTCCAGTTGAGCCTGTCGCGCTTGTTCAGCTGCGTGTCGCGCTTGTTCAGCAGCCACTCGTGCTTGTTCAGCTGCGTGTCGCGCTTGTTCAGCAGCCACTCGTGCTTGTTCAGTCACCTGTCGTGCTTGTTCAGTAGCCAGCCTGGTTTCTTCAGCCGCCAGCCTGGTTTCTTCAGCCGCCAGCCTGGTTTCTTCAGTCACTTGTCGTGCTTGTTCAGTAGCCCGCCTGATTTTTTCCGCCGTCTGTCGCTGCTTCTCCTCTGAGTGCCTGTCTTCTTCGGCAGACTGCCGCTGCTCTTCTGAGGTTTGCCGCTGCTCTTCTGAGATTTGCCGTTCCTCCTCCTGCGCCTGTTGCTGTTGAATGTAAGCTTTCCACTCCGCCGCCTCCTCTTGCCTCTCCTGCTCGGGCGAGTCCAGATGATCACGCAGGTGTTTACTCATTTCCTTGCCTTCCTTAATCTTTTATATCAAGTCCTTTGAATTACATAATAATAAAATCGCCCCACGCCGCTTTGCGGCGTGGGGCGTAGGGGAATTGTGGGTGATTAACTGAACCTGATATGACCACCAAATAAGGATTACAGGCTTAACCCAGTTTTTTGCTCGATTGCTACTCATGAGCGTACACTTGCTAGGTATGATATTTAATCTGCAAGATTTTCTGCGCGATTAAACATTTACCCAGCTAAAACGAAACTATGGCACAGCAATACCGCATTACCCTACTCCCTGGCGATGGCATTGGACCCGAAATTATGGCAGTGGCGGTAGACGTGCTGAAAGTCGTAGGGAAGAAGTTTGATATTCAGTTTGAATTCACTGAAGCACTCATCGGTGGTGCAGCCATTGACGCTACAGGCGAACCCCTACCAGCCGCCTCCTTGGATATATGCCGCAATAGCGATGCTGTCTTACTAGCGGCTATTGGTGGTTATAAGTGGGATTCCCTCCCATCCCATTTACGCCCGGAAGCAGGTTTGTTAGGACTGCGTGCAGGGTTGGGTTTATTTGCCAATTTGCGCCCGGCAAAAATCTTGCCCCAATTGATTGATGCTTCTTCCTTAAAACGCGAAGTTGTGGAAGGTGTTGATATTTTGGTGGTGCGCGAACTCACGGGTGGAATTTACTTTGGCAAGCCGAAGGGCATTTTTGAAACAGAAACTGGTGAAAAGCGCGGTGTAAATACAATGGCTTACACCGAATCGGAAATTGAGCGCATTGGACGGGTGGCGTTTGAAGCTGCACGCAAACGCGGAGGGAAACTTTGTTCTGTGGATAAGGCGAATGTGTTGGAAGTTTCTCAGCTGTGGCGCGATCGCATCATCAAACTTGCCCAAGAGTATCCGGATGTGGAACTCTCTCATCTGTATGTAGATAATGCAGCCATGCAGTTGTTACGCGCTCCCAAACAATTTGATACGATTGTCACAGGTAACTTGTTTGGCGATATCCTCTCGGATGCCGCTGCTATGCTGACTGGCAGTATTGGGATGTTACCCTCTGCGAGTTTGGGTGCTTCTAATCCAGCAGTGTTTGAACCCGTCCACGGTTCCGCCCCAGATATTGCAGGACAGGATAAGGCAAATCCTTTAGCACAAGTTTTGAGTGCTGCTATGATGCTTCGATACGGTTTGAACGAACCAACTGCAGCAGATGACATTGAACAAGGAGTGTTACAAGTTTTACAAAGAGGCGATCGCACTGGAGATATAATGTCTCCGGGCATGAACCTTCTGGGTTGCCGCGCTATGGGCGAGGCACTTATTCAAGTCCTCGAAGCCGAATAATTGCATAAGCTCAAACCGACAATTTTGGCAACATTTGCTGAAACTTTTCGGATAAACTATTAACACAAACCTACAACAAGATACAGTGAGTGGTGTACGCTTTAAAACAAGGACAAGCAAATTATACCAACCAAAAACCCCAGCCAGCTTTGATTGATCCTGCCGTCATCAGAGCCGCTGGTCAGATTTATCACATTTACTGTGAGGTACATCCTGAAATGACTGGGCAACCTTCAGGAGTCGCTATTAACCGATTTAATCACCGAGGTAAGGTGATTTTTACCAATCAACCAGTCCTCTTGCCACAAGAATGTTTCGTGCAGTTGAATCAAATTGAATCGTATATGTATTAAGTCATTAGCCATGAGTCAGTGTTATAACCTTTGAGCAAAGGACAAATGACAAAAGACAATTGACTTAATGGACACCTTGATCATAGTCCAGGCAAGTGTCATCGTTTTCGCCCTAGGAGCTTCTATTGGTAGCTTCATAAATGTTGTCGTTTATCGTTTACCAACTCAGCAGTCGATTCTTTTTCCGCCTTCTCGCTGTCCCCATTGCTTAAACCAGCTCAAACCCTACGATAATGTCCCAGTGTTGGGATGGCTATGGTTAAGAGGGCGTTGCCGTTATTGTAAAAGTAAAATCTCTATCCGTTACCCTGTGGTAGAAGGGGTAACGGGTATTATTTTTTTGCTAGTTTTTTGGATATTTAAATTTTCGCTCTCTACAATAGGCTACTGGGCGTTTTGCAGTTGGTTATTAGCGCTATCGCTGATAGATATAGATACAATGACATTACCCAACCCGTTGACTAAGTCGGGTTTGGTCATGGGAATTGTTTTTCAGATGGTTTATGGTTTTTTACTAGAAGCGAGTTGGCTAGGATTGGTAGATCATTTCATGATCGCGATCGTAGGAGCAGTCTTGGGCTTATGGCTGTTTGATGCGATCAGAATCATTGGTTCAATTGTGTTTGGCAAAACTGCTATGGGTGGAGGAGACGCCAAATTAGCAGCCATGATGGGAGCATGGCTAGGATGGAAGTATTTGCTTGTTGCTAGTTTTCTTGCTTGTCTGGTGGGAGCGATCGTAGGTGGAGGTAGTATAATACTATCGCCTCAAAAATGGGGACAAAAGATATCTTTTGGTCCTTTTCTTGCTTGCGGCGCAGTTATTGCTCTATTTGGCGGCGAGGCTATTTTGTCTGCTTACCTGCGGTTATTTTTCTGATCGGGCTGAACAAGGGAAGTCAAAAGTTGTAGAGACGTTGCGACGACGTTCATACAAAAGTCGTGTTCATCTCACCATTTCCTGTTACATCACAACTGTAAATTTCATCACCCCATCTATCTTTCAGCTTTTGGTAATATCATCTTGTGACTTGGATCACCCTCTTAACAACAACTACCCGTTGGCAAGCAGAACTGATGCAACAACTGCTTGCCTCTCATGATATACCAACAAAAATTATTGATTTGGGGGTGAAATCGTATTTGGGGGCTGGGACTCCAGCAGCTTTGCAGGTACGTTTACAAGACAAGTGGACTGCGTTGCTACTCTTAAGTCCGCCAGAAGATGAGCAAGAGACTTGAATTTGTTTACGTATTTTCGTTAAGCTGGCAACCAAAGATGCATACAGAAGGTCTGATTTGCTTACAAGACGAATTTGAATAAGTAGTTATGAGTTATGAGTCATTAATCCTTAGTATGGACAAAGGGCTAATGATAAAAGAATAAAGACAACAAAGAAGGGGCTTGACCTCTTTTGGACATACTATCCACCCAAATAAGATACAAATGGCGAACAACGAAGAATCACGCGGTTTAAAATCTCTGTTAGATTGGTTTGCAAATCGACGCAAATCAGGATCTACCATCCTGGAACGTCAAGAACGTGAAATTGCTGATGGGCTGTGGCATAAATGTTCTAACTGTAGTGTCTTGACATATACCAAAGACTTGAGAGCGAACCAAATGGTTTGCGTCGAGTGCGGACATCATAATCGAGTTGATAGCGATGAGCGCATCCGTCAATTGATTGACGCAAACACCTGGAGAGCGATGGATGAGCAATTGCGTCCCAGCGATCCACTGCAATTCCGCGATCGCAAAGCTTATAGCGATCGCCTGCGGGAAATGCAGGACAAACTTGATTTAGTAGACGCCGTTAAAACTGGTTTGGGTCAAATAGACGGTTTACCTATTGCTCTTGGCGTCATGGACTTCCGCTTCATGGGTGGAAGCATGGGGTCTGTTGTGGGAGAAAAACTGACCCGTTTGATTGAGCAAGCCACTCAGCGACGTTATCCTGTAGTGATTGTTTGTACCTCTGGTGGAGCCAGGATGCAAGAAGGGATGCTCTCGCTGATGCAGATGGCGAAAATTTCAGGAGCTTTGCAGCGTCATCGGGAAGAGCGGCTACTGTACATTCCCGTTTTAACGAACCCCACCACAGGTGGTGTGACAGCAAGTTTTGCCATGTTGGGCGATATCATCTTAGCAGAACCGAAAGCTACGATTGGTTTTGCTGGTCGGCGAGTGATTGAGCAAACCCTACGAGAAAAACTGCCAGACGATTTTCAAAGTGCCGAAGATTTGCTAAAGCACGGTTTTGTCGATGATATTGTGCCTCGTACTCAGCTAAAGAAAACTCTAGCACAGTTGATTGCTTTGCACCAGCCACCCGCACCAACGACAACTCACAATATGGTGGTTTGGGAAACAAGAAGTTTGAGTTCTACCGTTGCAGAGTAACGGCAGATGGGGAGTGGGGAGAAAAGGGAAAAGTTTGTACGGGCATAGCATTGCTCATTCGTGTCAACAATCACATTCAAACCTTTATTCCACGTTGGTTTACCCCACTCCTTGATCCCCTCCGCCTCCGGGTATGTCCTGAGTCTTTACGGACACGCTGCGCGTATGCCTGCGGCACGCTTTGCGCTTACGGACACGCTACGCGTATGCCTGCGGCACGCTTTGCGCTTACGCCAGTCGCCTACGGCGGGAAACCGTTCGGAGTTCGGCGAGGCTCACTCGAGCCGCTGAGCGCTCACGGCGAAGCCCGCCTGTAGCGTTGGACTCAGCACAAACGGGAGGGGCGGTTTTGGCGCAAGACAAAACCGGGGTGGGGCTAAATGAACTGTTTCACACCCCATCGTGGTCTAATCATGTGAAAAGCGCTGTAAGTTAAGTTTTTGAAGCGAGACGGAAAACGAAATTACGATAGTTTGGATCATCTACTACACGAAACCTGAGAAAGGCAAAGTCAATAGAGGAATTATGAACGTTTACAAAAAATACATCACCATTACAGACCCAAAGCAAGTAATATTATCTGATTTACCTTTTCAGGCGGGACAGCGAGTAGAAATAATTATCTTACCTGAGGATAACCCAAGAGCGGAAATTAGTAAAAAACTGAGAGATTTATTTGAGAAAACACAGTCGCTTCCAGGAGTACAAGATATTACCGAAGCAGAAATAGCAGCAGAGATCGAAGCTTACCGACGCGGACAATGAAAGTTGTCATTGACACGAATGTTTTAGTTTCTGCTGTCCTTAAGGGTAGAGTACCAAGAGCAGTTATTCAGTTTATTTTTGATAATCCAGATTGTGAATGGATTGTTTCTGAAGAAATTGTAGCGGAATATAAGGAGGTGTTAAGTCGCGGTAAGTTTAAGTTGACAGATGAAGTTAGAGCAGAATGGTTTGAAATTATTGATATATTAGCGATGCTAATTGATGTCAATGTGGTAATTGATTTTCCAACAGATAGAAAAGATGCAAAGTTTTTAGCTTGTGCTGTAGCAGCAGAGGCAGATTTTTTGATTACGGGTGATTCTGATTTTAATCAGGCGCAAACTTTGGTAAATACAACGATTATTTCTGTGTCTTTATTTAACAGGTTAGTTTGCAATATGGGGGATGAAAGGAACGGTTAGAAGAGAATTTAGAAGCAATGACTATTAATCTTAGAGACTTCCAAAAAATAAATTATTCCAATCATCTGTGTCGAGGGTGCGTACCCTACGGGGAGCCGACCAAAGGGCGTCTAGATCTGCGGTTAATTATTCATTTTTTTGGAATGAATGGAAGAAGTCACCGTATCTCTACCAAGCAGCCTAATACCTAACTCTCAATTACCTTTCTGCGAAATATCGAGAGACTTTGTACCATCTGGGTGAAAGATTGTCTTCCCGGTTCTTGGACAAACATCAGCGGGACAAGCGCTGCAAGTCGCAATACGGCAGAGACTGCGAACAATCCTGCTAAGCCTCCAAAGGAAGGATTTTCTGCGACGAAACCGCCTATGGTGGTACCTAGAGCACCACTCACCCCGCCAACGGCAGCAGTAGTCGCGAAATAGATGGATTTATTTTTAACTGGTGTCACCTCTATGTGCAGATTGTTGTTGCACAAGTCAAGTGCCGCCCAGTTACCTCCAATAAAGATGTGTATCAGCGGCAACCACAGCCACAAATCCCACACATCAATAAGGTTAGTACCAATCGCCAGCCACAGCAGCGGTACGCTTGCAGCCACCATCCCTACAACAAGCAAAATTGGACGATTGCCGATTTTGTCTGCTAACCTGCCCCAAATGATAAGCATCAGCAGATTCGCCCCCGCTTGAAGGCTACCATAGAAAGTTACCCAGCTTACCTCTAAATTGAGCGTGCCCAGCATATACATGTTGAAGAAGGGGAGGCTGAGGTTAGCAGCAAACATCCACGAGCTGAAATACAGCAGAAACCTTAAAAAGTTAGAGTTCTTCCAGATGCTGTCTTCAGCAGTTGCATTATTTGCATCATCAGAAACTGCCTTTTGGGCAGAAGATTTCATGGCAGCAGCGTTTTGCTCCTGTGGGTTCACATCCACTTGGAAGTACTGACACCCCAAGCTTATTAACCCCGAGATGACACCCACAAACAGCACCACGCCATAACCTTGTAGAGTCCCACCGGGCCATTTCGAGACAGCTAAACCCGCTAAAGGTACACAAACCAAATTGGTTAGGCTAGCCAGACTGTTACGTAATCCGAAATACCGCCCCCGCAACCGCCGAGGCACGAGGGTTGCCATCCACGACAACCATGATGAACTATCCAATGCTGCCGATAGATTGGTTAACAAGACAATCACCAGCACCAGCATCACCACTTGGTGAGAATTAATCCGTCCTAAGCTTAGGGCTGCAATGCCAATGACTAGAAGTAGCCAGAGTAACCGACTAGTCCCGTTTGTCAACACAGAAAAGCGAAAGCGACTGGTTGTGCGTTCTGACAGGTAAGCACCCAAAGGCTGGATGAGATTTACTATCATCGCGATAGAAGACAGCATCCCAAAAACTATGGGACTGGCATCTAACTCTACCAGGAAATTACTGAGCAAAATCCCGCTACAAGTAATATTCATAAACGTTGCGAACACAGCATCCACGGTTGAGGCTTTGAGGCTGGTGCGAATACCATCCTTAGAGATTAGTGGGCTGAGTTTTGAGGTAGGAGAGGGTGCTGTTTCCGAAACTGTTATCTGGGTTATTTCAGAAGCAGTCATTTCTAGTGGAATAGAATCCATAATTTATATCTACAGGTAGATGAAACATCTCTAACTGTGTGGTCCATCGTTTGTTATTCTAACTTGCATTTCTCAACAAAAATTTAGATAACAAAGAAATTTCATCCTAAGCTACAAAAACAGTATGTAAAGTGACAGAATTTTTATCTAGCCGTGATGCGAACTAAATTGTTGAAATTTTTGGGACTGTTAGTAGCGATCGCCCTGTGGGTGATTGCTTGTCACAACCTACCCAATCCTAGCGCCTCAAGAGGACCAACTGCAGTTACCATCAAACTCGGTGGTTGGATAGCTAGTCCAGCAGAGCAAAAACTCTTGAAAGAAGTATTACAAGACTTTGAAGCACAGCACCCAGGTATCAAAGTCAGACATGAGGTCATCAACGACCAATACATGGATGTTATTAAAACCCGTTTAGTTGGTGAAGCTGCACCTGATGTCTTCTATTTAGATGCAATTGATGCTCCTTTCTTCATGAGCCAGAATGTTTTAGAACCACTTGATGCATATATTACCTCCGAATTTGACCTAGCTGACTTTGAGCAAACGCTACTCAATAGCTTCAAGTACGGTAATCATATTTATGGTTTGCCCAAGGACTATTCCACACTTGCTCTGTTTTACAATAAAAAAGCTTTTGCTGCCACAGGGTTAACCACTCCGCCAACAACTTGGAAGGAATTACGCGCCTACTCACAGAAGTTGACCGTAGACCGTAACCGAGATGGCAGAATGGATCAATATGGTTTTGGAGAAATTCCAGAGTTAGCGCGTCAGGCTTACAAAATCAAAGCCTATGGTGGTCAAGTTGTAAACCAAAATGGTTATGCAGCCTTTGCCAGTGATGCCGGATTGCAAGGATTACAATTGGCGGTAGATCAGTATCAAAAAGACCGCTCCTCCGCTCAAAAATCTGATGTTGGAACTAACTCAGGCAGTGAAATGTTTGGTCAGGGTAAAGTTGCAATGGTGATTGAGGGCAATTGGGCAATTCCCTACCTAACGGAAACCTTTCCCAATCTGGAGTTTGCTACCGCAGAATTACCTAGGATAAATCAGAACAAAGGCACGATGGTCTTTACTGTCGCCTACGTGATGAACAAGCAAACCCAACACAAAGCGGAAGCCTGGAAACTCATTTCTTATCTTACGGGTAAAGAAGGTATGACAAAGTGGACGAAAACAGGCTTCGCTTTGCCATCCCGTAAATCTGTTGCCCAAAAATTGGGTTATGACCAAGATCCCTTACGGGCTGCACTTGTGGCAGGAGTGGATTATGCTATGCCTTGGCAAGCAGGAGAGTATCCAGCGGCGATTATGAACAATTTTGACAACCAGTTTGTCAGCGCCTTGTTGGGACAGCAACCACTACGACAGGCAATGCTGCAAGCGCAGGATGAGGCAAATGAGTTGATTAAGGCGATCGCCATGGAGTAAATGTCATATCTTGCATCTCTATGTACAGCTAAACTGGGAAAATATAGCGGTTTGCAACCTGGAGTAAGGTACACCAAAGAAATAATTAACCACAGATGGACACACATGGACACAGATAAATTTGTACTTTATTAAACCAAAAGCGCTATAAAATCAATGCCATAGGAATCCTAAATAATTCGTGAAATTCTCTCTTTTCTTGGCGTCCTTGGCGTCTTGGCGGTTGATAATTCTCATAAATTAAATAGGACTGCTATGGGGTCGCGCAAGATGAATGAGTGGTACAAACAAGACCTCGCGTTTATTCATGATGTCGGTTTCAGTGATTGGGCACTGAAATCTGCTCCTGGCATTTTGGAAATCCTAAACCGTAGCCAAATACGGGAAGGTCTAATAGTAGACTTAGGTTGCGGAAGCGGATTATCGGCGCAAGAATTTACCAAGGCTGATTACAAAGTCCTGGGAATCGATATTTCTGAGTCAATGATCGAAATTGCACGAACAAGAGTACCAGATGCCGAGTTTCGGATCGAATCGCTCTTCAAAGCTGACATTCCGCCATGCAATGCTGTCACTTCCGTCAGTGAATGCCTCAACTACCTGTTTGATCCAGACAACAATAGCCAAACGCTTGTTGAGTTCTTCTACCGTATATATAACGCGTTAACTCCTGGAGGGGTTTTTATCTTCGACATTGCGGAACCGGGACAAGTCACACCAGGAACCCCAAGCAAGAACTTTACCGAGGGAGAGGACTGGATAGTACTTGTTGAAAAAGAAGAGGAGCGAGACAGTGAAATACTAACGCGACGAATCATCACTTTTCGCAAGGTGGGTGAACATTACAGACGAGATGACGAAGTCCACCGTCAGCAATTATACAAAGCGGCAGATGTGACAGCAAAGCTTCGTCAAGTAGGCTTTGAGGTTGAAACAACCCAAAGTTATGGTCAATTCCGTTTACCCAAAGCTCATCTAGCATTTATTGCATACAAACCAGCGTGAGGCTTAGGGGTGGGGTGTACGCACGTTGGTAATGATGAGTGTTTAAACTGGCTTAGTATCACCTTAATAATGGTTACCAGATTTGCGGTGATGCACAGCGGTGACACCATCATCATCTAGCAATTTGCCGTTATCCACAGTCGCATAAACAAGCCAATGATCGCCTGCTTCCATCCGGTTTGTTACGGAGCATTCTAGGTATGCTAAAGCATCAGTGAGAATGGGAGAGCCATTTTGGGCTTCTTGGGCGGATACACCATCAAATCGGTTTTGTCCTGGATCAAAGGGTTTGAGAAAGTGCTTCATCAACCCTATGTGATTTCCTTCTTTAAGAACGTTGAGGACAAATTTGTTTCCAGAGTGTGTCAGTAGTTCTACAGCGCGGTCTTTAGCGACAGCAACTGTTAAAGCAGGAGGGTTAAAGCTTGCTTGAGATACCCAAGAGGCTAACATGGCACTGGATATATCGCCTTGCTTTGCTGTAAGAACGCATAGTGAACCAACAACACGCCCAACTGCTTGTTCAACATTTGTTGCGGGTTGGCTGGGGGTACGGACTTTTTTAGCTTTCTTCAGCGCTTGGGCAAAGTCGGTTCCTGCTTCTTCACACATTTGCAAAGTGGCATCGTTGGGTTTAAACTTGACGCGGATACTGTCAAAACCAAAGCGATATCCAGCATCTTTGAGTTTGCCTTCGATTAAATCAACTGCTTCTCCACTCCAGCCGAAAGAACCAAAGACACCTGCAAGTTTGTTGTTAGTGGCTGTGGAAAGAACAATACCCAAAGCTGTTTGGACAGGAGTCGGTGCATGACCACCAAGGGTGGGAGAACCAATGACAAAACCAGATGCTTTTTCGACTGCGGCGCGCAGTTCTTCAGGATCAGCAAATTCGCAATTAATAGATTCTACACTGACACCTGCTTTAGTGATGCCACGGGCGATCGCCTGCGCTAAAGTTGCCGTATTTCCATACGCTGAGGCATAAATCAACGCTACCGTTGTATCGGCAGATGTTTGCTGCTGACTCCACTGATAATAACCTTTCGTCAGTTCAACTAAGGCATAGCGCACCAAAGGACCGTGTCCAGTAGCATACAATCTGATGGGCAGGTCGGCAAGTTTATCCAGCGCTGTTTCCACTTGACGAGCATGAGGAGCCATCAGGCAATCAAAATAATAGCGCCTATCTTCATTAAATATCTCCCAGCCTTCATCAAAAACCTGGTCGCCACAAATATGCGCCCCAAAAAGCTTATCTGTGTAGAGAATTTCCGTTTGCCGATCATAGGTGCAAAGTTGGTCTGGATAGCGGGGGTTGGGGGTGGGGATGAATTGCAAATTATGACCTTTGCCTAAATCTAAAGTCTCTTCTCCCCGCATGACGATAACTGGCAAATCTGGGTTTTCCAGTGCGCCACGCAAATTTATTGCCCCTGGGTTAGAACAAACAAAAGTGATTTGCGGTGCAAGTTCCAGCAAAGCTTTTAAAGTTGCGGCGCGGTTGGGATTAATATGACCAAGAATGACATAATCAATATTTGTTAAATCGAACCGCTGCTGCAAAGCTTCCAGGTAAATTTCTGTAAACGTTTCTCCTGGAGGATCAATAAGGGCGGTTTTATCTGCTTTGATCAGATATGAATTGGCAGTTGTCCCTTTTGCCAGAGCATATTCTATTTCAAATCTCAGACGTGACCAACTGCGAGAACGAAGCACAGTTGTGTCTGTAGCGATGGGGAGAACCTGAACGTCACGGGGCTTAGTTTCTGACATAAGTTATATTAAAATTCAATATTGAACTGTGTGCTTCATGTAGAGGCGATTTTGGTCAGCACATCCGCGAGATGTGCTGGGCGAGATAAGAATGGGCTATGACTCCCAGGCAACTCAATGGCATCAATTCCAAGACGTTTGCGTGCAGCATATCGACACCATGCAGGCGAAAGCGAACGATCCTCACTACAGACGATATACGCGCAGTCCACATCTGACCAAGCTTGTAGGGGACTGACTTCAGTTATGTATAAAAGCTGCTGATTTCGCAACTTCGGAATTGCCCAACGCGCCACATCTGGCTCGCAGTCGTGAAAGAGAAAGTCTCTGGCTGCAGCCTCGTCTTGTGAAGGGTTTATGCCCAGCGCCGCCGGATTGAACATATCTGGCTCATCGCGGAACTGCTCGAACTTATCAACTTCTGGCAGATCGTAGCCTATTGCCTTAAGTAAGTTGGGATCTACTTCGTCATAAAACTGGTCAAGAAGACTTACACCAATGTGGGGGATGAGTCCAGCAACGAAAACAAGCTGACGCACTGGACGCTGACTGGCAACGACGGGGATAATTAAGCCTGCCATCGAATGACCAACCAGCACCACATCATCTTCAAATCCTTGCAGCGCCTTGCTCACGACTTCGGCATATTGAACCACACCAGCCGTGGGGTCTTCAATAGGCAAATCCACTGCTACCGTCTGATGACCTCGCGCCTGCATCTCTTGGGTAAGTAGATGCCAACTCCACGCACCCAGGTAAGCACCGTGAACCAGACAAAAAAGACTCATAGGCGGTTATCTATCAGTTATTTGGTAGAGTGGACTGCTGTTTTTAATAGTGATTTCCGACTTTACGATGGTGAACTGCTGTGAGTGCATCCGGTTTGGAAACCCGTCCTGCATAAACGGTGCTGTATACAATCCAATGGTCGCCACCATCCATGCGACTGATAACTTCACACTCCATATATGCCAACGCGTCAGCAAGGATGGGCGCACCGTTTTCGGCTGGCTGGGTTCTCACTCCTTCAAAACGGTCAGCACCAGGGGCGAAGCGTTTGAGGAAGTGCTTCATTAGGCGTTGATAATTGCCTTCTTCAAGGGCATTTAGCACAAATTTATCGCCCACCTGCATGAGTGATTCAATTGCCCTATCTTTGGCGACAGCTATCGAGATTCCCAAGGGTTTAAAGCTGGCTTGATTTACCCAGGAGGCTAACATAGCGCTGGATACATCGCCTTTTTTGGCGGTGATGATGTATAATCCACCGCTGAGCCTGCCTAATGCTTTGTCGAGGTCAGCACCCAGAGATTTCATTGCTTTGATGCTGCGATCGCGTGTCACCCACTGACCTAAGTCTGTCCCCGCTTCTTCACACAGTTTGTATGTTGCTTCCCCTGGGGTTTCTTTTATCCGAATTCCTGGGAACGCTAGTGTTACACCCAAATTTCGGAATTTACTCAGCAACGGGTCAATCGGTTCGTCATCGCCACCGCCTGATTCAAAGATGCCTACAGCTTGCTTTTCATTTACAGAGCCTACAATGGTTCCTAAAGCAGGTTGGATACTCGCTGCACTAGAAGCTGGAGGTATTCCGACGACAATTCCAGCACACCGACCTACAAGTTCCCGCAACTCTTGTAAATCAACTCCAGAACGCAAGTCTACCAGTTCTACAGCAACGCCTGTTTTGGTGATACCGCCGGCAATTGCTTGGGCTAAGCGATCGCTATATCCATAATTTGAAACATAAAATACCCCAACAGTTGTTTCTGCTTTTGCCTGGGTTTTGCTCCAAGTACGATAGCGTCCTGTCAGTTCGTCAACATTGTGGTATAATATTGGACCGTGACCTGTGGCAATCATGCTGATTTTTTTCAGTTCATCCATCCGTTTGAGGGCAGAGAGAACTGAACGCGCATTAGGAGCCATCAAGCATTCGTAGTAATATTCAAAATCTGCTTCTATCGCTTTTAAGTCTTCGTCAAAGGTGCTATCCGAGCAATAGTGCAACCCAAAAGCATCGCAGGTGAAGAGAGTTTGGGTTTTGTGGTCGAAGGAGAAGATGGTGTCGGGCCAGTGTAAATTCGGTGCAATCACAAATTCTAGTTCGTGTCCATTACCCAAATCAAGGCGATCGCCATTTTTGACAATTTGCCGCTTAAATGGAGTATGCACGAAATTCTCAAGAAACTGGATTGCCACTTTAGAACCAACAACGGTGACATCCGGCGCGAGTTGCAGAACATCTTTGACTAAACCGCTGTGGTCTGGTTCAGTGTGGCTGATAATGAGATAATCAATCTCTGCTGGATTTATCAGACCTTTGAGGGTATCCAAAAACAGCTGGCGAAACTTTTCATGCGACGTATCGACCAGAGCTGTTTGCTCACCGCGTATGAGGAATGAATTGTATGTAGTACCATTTTGCAGACCAAACTCGATGTCGAAGCGATCGCGATCCCAATCCAGAGAACGGATTGCCGTCGTATCGGCACCAATCTCGACAGTCTGCATGGTTAGCCTTTTTTTTGTTCTTTCGGTGAGCGCTACCATAACCAGCCTCCTTAGCAACTGAGTATTTATTACTCTGTTCCTATTGTGACACGACTTATTTGTAAAGTTTTAATAAAAAATCTATAGATGACTTAAAAAAACCAAAAGTTTCACGTAAGGGTCAGGGATGTAGGAGTTCAACAGCAGATGAGAGACATTGAGCAGACAACTTGGTTGGGATTGATGATTGGGAATTCCCGGCTGCATTGGGCGCACTTTACAGGTGAAACGCTCATTTCTGCTTGGGATACAGACTATCTACCAGCAGATGTTGTCCAGCAACTGTCTGAATCTCCAACACTTCACAACCTACCACCAGAAATTTTCCCATTTAACAAAAGGAAATCGCGACAACAAGACAACGGAGAATTCCCTTCATCTCCCTCATCCCCCCCTGTTCCCCTCGTCCTCGCCTCTGTCGTTCCCAATCAAACAGTTTTGTGGCAAACTTATCCTAATGTTCGCATTCTTACCTTAGATCAAGTTCCTATAAAGGGGATGTATCCCACACTGGGAATCGACCGCGCCTTGGCTTTATGGGGTGCTGGGAATAATTGGGGTTTTCCTATGCTGGTGATTGATGCTGGAACAGCACTGACATTTACAGGTGCTGATGCTAACCAGTCTTTTGTGGGAGGCGCAATTCTTCCAGGACTTGGCTTGCAGCTTGCTACTCTTAGTACAAGAACAGGACAATTACCAAAAGTTGAATTACCCCAGCAACTTCCCCAGCGGTATGCTTTAAATACTCAACAGGCTATGCAAAGTGGGGTTATCTATGCCCTAGTAGCAGGAATCAAAGATTTTATTGAGGCGTGGTGGCGCGATTTTCCGCAAGGTAATGTTGCAATCACTGGAGGCGATCGCACTTTGTTAGTAAAGTATCTGCAATCCCAGTTTCCTGAAATTGCAGCGCGTTTGATGGTGGAACAGAATTTGATATTTTGGGGAATGCGATCGCCGAAGGCGCGGCGTAGCCCATCGCTATTTTTTTAGATAGTTACCTGCTTCTTTCTGTCCAAATTGCGTTTCAGTAGTAAACCTGCAAGAGCAATACCAAAAGCTAATACACCTAAGCCAGAGTCTGATTCAGGGACAACTTGCTTACGGACAACTTGAAATTGGGTAAATTCCTCAATTCCAACCGACTCTCGCGTTATGGGGTCAATTAACATAACACCAAGACCTATAAGGTCGGAAGGGTAGGAATTAGGGTCATCGGAAAGTTTTGGAAGGTTTCCTGCGTAGCCTACACCAATATTAATCACACAGGTGAAATTAGTTCCGCTTGCACATCCAGCTGGATAATCAACACCAGCAAGAACCGGACTACCAGGAGGACCAAGAAAAATAGATGGGATAACTTCCCAGTCAGCAGTTTCACCACTCACCTGAAGCTGTGGTGATGAAAAAGAGAAGTTAGAAACAGCATTCGAGTATAAAATTCCTGGATTTTCAGGTCCAAATATACCAGGTTCACGAGAGGAAAGAGTGTCTGTGTTCAAGGTAAACGAACCTGTTGCACCGGTTTCAGTAGTAAAGTTAAAGTCTAGCGGGGCAGCTTGAACTGGAGCTACAGCTACAGTTAAGAGAGCCGTAAATGCCGCTCCTGCAACAGTCATAGATAACCTTTTCATCTCCATACATATTTCCTTAATCATGCGATCGCACTTTGTTAGTAAACTATCTGCAATCCCAGTTTCCTGAAATTGCAGCGCGTTTAAGTGTGGAACAGAATTTGATATTTTGGGGAATGCGATCGGCTACGCTCCGCCGTAGCCATCGCTATTTTTTTAGAATTCTATCTCGTAATCCTAACTACTCAATGCCGAGATTGGCACTTCGCTCAACTAACCTACACCTTATCAATCAGTTCTAGCCTGAGTACTAGGAGCAACCGATAAGGAATTTGACGAATATCTGACGGTAGATAAGTACACATAACTTAGGTAACGACTCATTGCTTGAACGGCTACAACAGGCCATCTTCTTAAGGCTCCCACAAAGACTCTCCAATTAAACTTAGCAAAGCACGTGACAAGCATTTTCCGACTAAAACTATTAGAAAATCCTATTTCCCTAAGTTTGAGCATCACTTCAGGTATATCTGCATATTCTAATGTGACGAGAAGCTTGGGCATTTGCATAAAATAATGAGTGCCTGCAACACATTCCAAATAATTATCTTTAGTAACTAAAGCACCAGCTTTGGAAGCGCAAAAAGCAGTCCAATATATTTGAACTGCCAAGTTATTTAAACCAGAATTCCAACTTGCTATAGCAGATTTCGCCAAATCTGTTTTGTATACTAAAGCTGTTGTCAGCCCTACCCCTCCAGTACTTTGTTCCACACAAAGTTCAAACACCTGTTTACCGTTTGAACTCATGAAATCCGTCTCAATATCAAAGCAACGCTGTTCCAAAAATTGACCTGTTTTTGCATCACTTTTGGAGAAGTTTAAAATGATTAATCCTAAATCTGGATATTCGGTTAAAGACTTAACAATGTATGCTATGGAGTTATCAAAAATTTTGTCATCATCACTAATTGTCCAAACGAATTTGCTTTTAGCAAATTGAATACAAGAAGCGATGTTTCTCACTGCACCGATATTTTCTTGATTCCTTTTATATTCAAATGTCGTTTGATAAAAAGCAGATTGCCATTTTTCGGCAACCTTTGACGTATCATCGGTTGAACAATTGTCAGAAATAACAATTTCACACACAGATTCAAAACCTTTAATTGACCGAGCTAACCATGCCAGTTGTTGGTCGAGTAAATTTGCACGGTTGTAAGTCGGAATAGCAATGGTAAGTAATTGAGTCATAAGTTCCTCTCTACTTTCATGTAAGTTCGACGGGTTGAAAAAGTTGTAAAAAAAGGCTGAAACTGGAATTATAAGAAACAATGGAGACAATCAAAATAGATTATACCGATAAATGATCGGATAGATTTGATAGATTTTCCCCTAACCGGACTTAAACAACAAATAAAAAGAAAAATGAGATAATGCCTTTATAGTATGGCTTTCACGTTAACTGTAAGTTTAATGACAGCTAGCAAGCTTCTAAAACTCGAACGCGAAGTGTCACTCACTTTGCTCAAACTCAAAATTATTAATATGCCTACGGCACGCTGCACTATCAAAATTAAGATTCATTTTTGAATTTTAAATTGTTTTGTCAGCAGCACCAACATTACTGTCCCAAACTCATTCGTGAATCAAGGTAAGAGCATATCAATTAGGCTTGACATGCTCTTACCCTGTGGTCAAACATTTTGTTTAAACGGGAGTCTCAACTTTTGCGACATTGAGCAATTCGACAACGCATTGGAGATTATTCCCGTTTACATTCTCCGGAAATTGTTCGCTACCTTTCCTACCTTATTGCCTACCCAACGGTTGAAGATGTGGACGGTTCCTACTCTTTTTTCGTAAACGTTCAGGGGGTGCATAGAAAATGCAAAACACCCGGATGTTGAATCAAACAATAAAGCAATAAAATTAAGCAGCTTTCAATAAGTCTTTTTGAGCGCAAGAAGTAGCAACTTCAGGGAGCA